>CALBNS010000089.1 GCA_937896665.1 uncultured Clostridia bacterium | reverse complement strand
AAAGCGGTACGCGAGCTGGGTTCAGAACGTCGTGAGACAGTTCGGTCCCTATCCGGCGTGGGCGTAGGATATTTGAGAGGAGCTGACCTTAGTACGAGAGGACCGGGTTGGACGGGCCGCTGGTGTATCTGTTGCATTACCAAGTGCATGGCAGAGTAGCCAAGCCTGGAAGGGATAAACGCTGAAGGCATCTAAGCGTGAAGCCCCCCTCAAGATGAGATATCCCATGCGAAAGCAGTAAGACCCCTTGAAGACGACGAGGTAGATAGGACAGAGGTGGAAGTGCAGTAATGTACGGAGCTGACTGTTACTAATCGGTCGAGGGCATAACCAATAGGTGATAGGAACAAGAGAAGATGGAAAGATAAAAGCTTATCAGAAAGCTGTATGTGGTTTTGAAGGTACATTTGGCCCGGTGGCTCAGTTGGTTAGAGCGCCGCCCTGTCACGGCGGAGGTCGAGGGTTCGAGTCCCTTCCGGGTCGTTTTCTATTTATAATGTGGGATCATAGCTCAGCTGGGAGAGCACCTGCCTTACAAGCAGGGGGTCACAGGTTCGAGCCCTGTTGGTCCCATCTATTTATGAAATAGGAAAAAGTTTTGTGCCGATGTGGCTCAATTGGCAGAGCAGCTGATTTGTAATCAGCAGGTTATCGGTTCGAGTCCGATCATCGGCTTGTTGTGAACACTTAGTGAATACAAAGTATGAACTTAGTGAGAACACACATCTTGATTCTTAACGAGATTTACCGAGTTTAGTTGAAGGATGTTACAACTTGGATGGGTTCCCGAGTGGCCAAAGGGGGCAGACTGTAAATCTGTTAGCAACGCTTTCGGTGGTTCGAATCCACCTCCATCCATTTATTTCAAGAAAACAACATGTTTTCTTGAAGTACTGCATATTTAAAATAAATATGTATATAATTAATTAAATAGTATCGCGGGGTGGAGCAGTCTGGTAGCTCGTCGGGCTCATAACCCGAAGGTCGTAGGTTCGAATCCTGCCCCCGCAATTTTTTCTGCCCAGATAGCTCAGTCGGTAGAGCAGAGGACTGAAAATCCTCGTGTCGCTGGTTCGATTCCGGCTCTGGGCATTCCTTTTGTAAGGAAGGACAAGTAATTAGATAATGTGGAGCATTAGCTCAGTCGGTAGAGCACTTGACTTTTAATCAAGTTGTCCGGGGTTCGAATCCCCGATGCTTCATGAATTAAAAGGAACTTTGAATTTCAAAGTTCCTTTTTTTGTGTGACAATAGCCTAATTCATTAAATTATAATTATTGTTAATTTTTATATATTAATTGTTTTTATTTATATTTTATATGGCAATATTGCACGATTTATATTATAATAGAAAAGGTGGAACTGCACAGTTTATGCAACAGGGAGAAGAGGTATTTATAATGAAGAATAAGACAATTGGTTACGCGCTGGGAGCAATAATTGTGCTTGCTTTTATAGGCATAAGTATTTGTTTATTTGTAAAAGCTAATTGGGCATTAAGGATAGATGATTACCAAATAACAGAAAAAGAGTATATTTCTGCAATGAATCAAGAAATATATGATGTAACACGCTATTTTTATGAAAAGGAAGGCGTATCTGTTGATAAAGATTTTTGGGAAAAAGAAATCAATGGCGAGTTTCCATATAAAAAGCTAGCGGATGAAACGTTAGAACAACTAATTTATGAATATGCGGTTTATTCACATGCTCAAGAAATGGGGTATGTTGAAAATATTGGATATGAAGCATTTTTAAAACGCTTGAAGAACGAAAATCAAGTAAGGGCAGATCGTATCGCTAATGGTCAGGTTGTATACGGACTCTCTGAATTTAACGAAGATACATACAAAGAATATGAGTTTGATTTATTTCAAAAAGCATACTGCGATGATTTGAATAATCCGGGAATGAGAATTACAGATGAAGAACGCAGGGAATATTATGAAGAGAATAAGGACGTATTATTTGTTGCATATGATGATTTAAGTATTTCATATTTGAAAGTGCATTATGAGACAGAAGATGAAGGTAAGATTCTGAAGGATCAAATGACACAGTTATATAAGAAGATGGATTCTAAGCATTCATTGGAAGAATTAGCGTTAGAAGATGATATTTTAAAGGAATATTTTGAAAAAGTAACAATTTTGTCCGATGAGTATTCAATATATGTCAGAACCATGGAGGATGTAATGGAATACGCGATGGAGCTTCAAAAAGGAGAATCAACTCAGGTAGAGGAATCAGGAAATACACTTTATTTAGTAGAATGTACTAATCGTGTAGATCATGATTATAAGGCTATCGAAGATGTAGTAGATTTTATCAATACTGAATTGAGGAAATCGAATTATTCCAAGTTGATTCTGGAACGTGCATCAAGTATGAAATTAGATGGTAACATGGAAGACATATATTTATTTACTAAAAAGAATATAAAGAGATAGGAGGAAAAACATGAAAAGAAAAGTATTAGCGATGTTGTGTGCCCTTTGTATGGTATGCACATCAGCGGTGGTTCTACCGGTGAGTTCGGTAGAAGCAAAAGGTACTGGAACTACATACTATGTAAGTAGTGTGAATGGTGACAACAAAAACAATGGCTTGAGTGCTGATAAAGCATGGCAAACATTGGACAAGTTGCAGGATGTAGTGGGTTCCCTGCAACCAGGTGATCAGATTTTATTAGAATCTGGTTCCGTATTCCATGGATTTATTCATTTAAAAGATGTTCATGGGACAAAAGAAAATCCAATCAAAATTAGTAGTTATGGTAATGGTGCGAAGCCAATTATCAATGGAGATGGCCAAGGTATTTGGTATCAAGACTATGTTGCTGCGTTGGATAATGCAGGTCATAGAGGGAAGGGATATGTATCCTCAACCATTTCTCTTTATGATGTTGATCATGTAGAAGTAAGTGATTTGGAAATCACAAACCAATCTACAGATATTGATTTATTTGAAGTTAGTGACAAGATTGCACAACGTATGGATAGAACAGGTGTATCCGGTATCGCAAAGAATGGCGGTACAATGGAAGGAATCACATTAAAAGATTTATTTATTCATGATGTAGATGGTAATATACAGGATAAACACATGAATAATGGTGGAATCCAGATGAATGTTCTTCAACCAGATAATGAATCAGAAACAGGTATTGCAAGATACCAAGATATTCTTATCGAAGGTTGTTATGTAAAGGATGTTTCACGTGCAGGGATTGTATTGGGATATACTTATAATCATGCACGCTTCAATGGTTCTGAAATCTCTGATCAAACTGTGAGAACCTATGGTCATGGTAATGTGGTATTTAGAAACAACTACGTACAGAATTCAGGAAATGATGGTATCGTTGTGATGTATGCAGACAGACCATTAGTGGAAAATAACGTGTCTGATAGCGCAGGTGTGGATATGTTAGAATATTCATATTGGCAGAATTTCTGTTGTGCAATCTGGCCATGGAAGTGTAAAGATGCAGTATTCCAAAGAAACGAAGCATTCGATACAATTGGCGAAGGTAACGGAGATGGACAGGCATGGGACATTGACTGGTCAGATGGAACTGTTTACCAATATAATTACAGCCATAACAATGGTGGTGGTGCTATGCTCGTTTGTTTAAATGAAGCATATAATGGTGTATTTCGTTATAATATTAGCCAAAATGACTTGAAATGTTTCATTACATTGCAAGGAAACCCAAGAGCGGAATTCTATAATAACGTATTCTATGTAGATGGTGATAGAGACACACGTATCCATCATACAGCAGCTGGAAAACGTGGAGGAGTTGCATGGTTAGCGAATAACATTTTCTACAATGCAAGTTCTGCGAATCCTAATGATACTTGGGAAAATAATACAAGCCAAGCATTCACAAACAACTTGTATTTTGGTTATAATAGCACACCAACATCAGATAAGAAGGCAGTTGTTGTAACAGATGCGTCTACAATCTTCCAAAATCCAGGTAAAGCACCAACTACAACAAGTGGTGTAGTTAATGATGTATCTGCATTTGAAGGGTATAAATTAGTAGAAAATTCACCAGCTATTAATGCAGGTGTATTTGTTACAGAAGGAAATGATTTCTTTGGGAATGCAATTGGAAAAATTCCAGATATCGGTATTCATGAAACAGACGCCGAAGAGAATGTGCCTAGTTATGCGGAATATGCAACAACAGGTATGATTGCGACTGTAGGAGATTACGAAAAAAATAGCCCAACTCAAGGAAATGGCTCTCTTGCCTTAGATAATAATACAAATACGATGTGGCACACATCATGGTCAGGCACTTCTCAAGAAAATTGTTGGATTACAGTGGATATGGGAGAAGTAAAACCAGTTTCTATGTACAAGTACATATCAAGAGGTGGAAATAATCCAAATGGACGTATTTTAGAATACGAAATTTACGTAAGTAAAGACAATAGTAGCTGGGAAAAAGTTACATCTGGTTCATGGGAAAACGATATGAACACAAAATATGCGTATTTTGATAGTGTAGATGCAAGATATGTAAAACTAGTAGCAACAAAAACTTATTCTTCAGAAAGCAATAAAATTTTTGCATCTGCTGTAGAAGTTCGCGTTGGATATGAAGTGAAGTAGGAGGGGTAAGTATGAAAAGAAAATTATTAGCAAGTGTACTTTCATTTGTCGTACTTATGACTAGTTTACTCAGTGGTCAGACTGTTTTTGCAGCTGACAAAGAAAAAGCGAACACGGTAGGTACAACATATTATGTAAGTACGATTGATGGAAATGACAATAATGATGGTCTTTCTGAAAATAGAGCATTTTATAGCTTAGATAAGATCAACGATATTGTATTGCAACCAGGGGATCAGGTACTATTAGAAGCTGGTTCTGTATTTACAAATGGTTATTTACATATTAAAGGAAGTGGTTCGAAAGAAGCACCTATTGTTATTGACCGTTATGGCGAAGGGAATGACCCTCGTATTGATACAAATGGTCAAGGAATCTGGTATCAGGATTATGGTACAACATTGGATAGTTTATCACATAAATATCAAGGGTATGTTTCATCTTCCATTTTGCTCTACGATGTAGAATACATTGAAGTAAAGAACCTTGAAATTACCAATGAAGCACCAACAATTGAACAGAGATACAACGCATTAGATGTAATGAACCGTACAGGTGTTGCAGCAGTAGCTCAGAATAAAGGGACAATCGAACATATTATATTAGATGGTCTAAATGTTCATGATGTAATTGGTAATGTATATGATAAGCACATGAACAACGGTGGTATTTATTTCACAGTATTTAAACCACTCAATGAACATGAAACAGGAATCTCACGCTATGATGATGTACTGATTCAAAATTGTATCGTAAAAGACGTAAATCGTTGGGGAATTGCAGTAGGTTACACAGCATACCATGCACAATTCAATCCAACATTAATCAAGGATGAAACAATCGCAACATATGGTTCAGGTAATGTAGTAATCCGCAACAACTACTTAGAAGAAATTGGTGGAGATGCAATTACTCTCATGTATTGTGACCGTCCAATGATTGAATACAATGTGTCAGTTGGTGCAGCAAAACAGATTAATACAGTGGACTATTCGCAGACGGGTTCTGGACGTGTAGCAGCAGGTATCTGGCCATGGAAATGTAAAAATGCAATTTTCCAATATAACGAATGCTACGATATGTATGCAAACCAAGACGGACAGGCATGGGATGCCGATTCTGGTGACGGAACAGTATACCAATATAATTACAGTCATAACAACGGTGGCGGTTGTGTAATGTTCTGCGCTGGACAGGCGGCAAATAATATTTTCCGTTATAACATCAGTTATAAAGAAAAAGCAGGTGCAATTAACAATGCAGGAAACCCAGATGCTCATATTTATAACAACACATTCTATATTGCAGAAGGACAGGACTTTATACGTACAGGTATGACAGGTGGACCAATGGTAGTAGAGAATAACATTATCTACTATGCAGGTACAGAAGCAAAGACGGAAGACTGGCACAAATCAGACGCTGCTAAGACAAAATATGTATATGATAACAACTTATATTTTAATTATGCAAACACACCAGAGGGCGATCAAAATGCAATCGTTGCGGATCCATTATTCGTAGAGGCAGAAGCGGCTCCAACAACCTATAGTGGGGTGTCAGCATTAACAGGCGAAACAATTATTCATGACAGAGCTTCTTCATTTGATATGTTTAAGTTACAAGCAGATTCACCAGCAATTGATGCAGGTAAATACATTGCTAACAATGGCGGAAAAGATTTCTACGGAAATAAGGTTTTAGGAAGCATGGATATCGGTGCGTATGACTCAGGAAGTGTAGTATTAATATTATTATCAGATACATATGCAATAGATCAAGAAGCAAAGAGAATTACAATTCTTGATACTGACAAAGTAACTGCTAAGAAATTAAGCGATAGCCTTGCATATGATGATGGTATCAGAGTAGAAATGAAACGTGGAGCAAATGTTCTCAACGGCGGTGTAAGAATGGAAGCTAATGACACTGTTGAAATTTCTTATGAAGGTGAAACACTTGTTTATACGATTGCTGTAGAAGAGGGAAATGCGTCAACAGTAATCCCAGTAGAAGACATGACAGCAACGGCAGGTTCAGAAGAAACGGTGAATGAAAATGCGCCTGCATCGAATGTACTTGATGACAATGTTGGAACTATTTGGCATACAGCATGGAGTGGATGTACTCCGGCAGACAGATACCTTACAGTTGAGCTTGAAAATCAATATGAAGTAACAGGTTATGTTTACACACCACGTGTAGGTGCATCTAGTGGTGCTAAAAATGGTATTATCACAAAATACGAAATCCTTGTAAGTGACGATAATGCTACATGGACAAAGATTTCTGAAGGTACATGGGCAGAAGATTCAACAGTGAAGACCGTTGAGTTTGATACAGTAGTAGAAGCAAAATATATAAAACTTCTTGCAGTGGAATCAGTTGGTGGATTTGTTTCTGCAGCAGAAGTAAGACTACTTGGAACAAAAATTTATACAGATGAAGTTGCACCAAATGCACCAGTGGTAACAGCAAGTAATGTGACTAAGACAAGTGCTACAATCAGTTGGCCAGCTCCAACAGAAGATGACATTGCAGAATATGTATTGATGAGCGGTGACAAAGTAATCGCAACATTTGATGCAGGTGAAACATCATTTACAGTAGCCGGTTTGGAAGAAGATACAACATACACATTTACAGTATATGCAGTGGACCAGGCAGGTAACAGATCAGTGGCTAGTGCAATAACATTGAAGACACTTGCAGGTGAACCAGAAAATCCAGATAAGCCGGAAAATCCAGGTAAGCCGGAAAATTCAGGTAAACCGGAAAATTCAGGTAAACCGGAAAATTCAGGTAAGCCGGAAAATTCAGGTAAGCCGGAGAATCCAGACAAACCGAGTACGAATCCAGATGATAAAAAAACACCAACAACTGCAGATATGGCACCTGTTGCAGTATATGCATGGTTGTTTGTTATGGCGGCAGTTGTCCTGGTAATCAGAAAAAGAAGAGTAAAATAAAATCTTATAAAATATAAAATAAGAAGCGGGAGATTCTCGCTTCTTATTTTTGTAATAATTTATTTATTCGTATCAGATGTTAATTTATATAGTCCAATACCGCCAGCGGCATTTCCTGCAACCATAACAAGAAGTGGGACAAGATATTCTCCCGGATTGCTTACCATTGCAAAGTAATACATGTTGGCGATACAGTGTTCAAATCCTGCGAGAATAAATACTGCCACACATAGGAACACAGCAATTGTGCCTAGAATATTCGGTTGCTTTTTGAAAGTTGCAACTGCGGTAAACATTAACATACCACAATAAATAGCAAGTATAAATAAGCTTAGATAAGAGTCAGTCAATTTTGTTTCAACAATTGGTGTTGTATTCTCAATAATTTTTTCAGCAAGACGTGTCTGTTTAACCAAAAATGCCATGACATTGATTCCGAGAGCATTTCCTATGAATGTAATTAAAATGTCAAGCCAGTTCTCTTTTGATAAATATCCAATCTTTCCGGTAAATAAATTCAATTCAAAATTAATAATAGTAAACAGTCCAAGACCAAATAAAAAAGCGCCTACGATTGCATTACCTATATTCAGATATACGGTACAGCCGATTCCGATAAGAAGTCCGGCCACAATCGCTTTTCTTAATACTGATAAGTATTTCATATATTTCCTCCCGTTTGTTAATTGTAATTTAAAAACATTGTACGAAGTCGCTGGCGACTACATATCTTATTATTTTATCCGTCCACCCCCTGTTTTTGAAATGTTTTCACTCTAAATAAATCTTATTTCATTTACAGGAGATTCCTTATGGACAAATATTTAATTTCTTTCAGGGGGATGTTCTCCCTCCGCGGTCTTACTGACCATACTGTTACTTCGCATTCTACATATATCTCCGCTTATCTGCAGTATCTTTCCAACAACGGTTCGGTTGCACCGGAAGATGCATCATATCAGCCTCCTTTCAGGAAATTCGATTCTTATACAAGAACTGCTCTTTTGGTCTGACCAAAATGTGATACTTCTCTTAAGAATTATAGCATTGTTTTGCTATAAAATAAATTCCAAATCCATAAAAGAGTTGATAAATTATTTTATTTCAGATATAATATTTTGAGAATGTATATAGATTAACAATAGGAGGAACATAGAATATGGCACAGAGAAAAGATATTCATAAAGTATTGATTATTGGTTCAGGACCTATTATCATTGGACAAGCTTGTGAATTTGACTACTCAGGTACACAAGCTTGTAAAGCGTTGAAAAAATTAGGATATGAAATCGTGTTAGTTAATTCAAATCCGGCTACTATTATGACGGACCCTGAGACAGCTGACGTTACTTATATTGAACCGCTTAATCTTGAGCGTATTGAGCAGATTATTGATAAAGAAAGACCAGATGCATTACTTCCAAATCTAGGGGGACAGTCCGGTCTTAATTTATGTGCAGAATTAGCAAAGGCAGGTGTATTGGAAAAATATGGCGTAGAAGTTATTGGCGTACAAGTAGATGCCATTGAAAGAGGAGAAGACAGAATCGAGTTCAAAAAGACAATGGACAGCCTTGGAATTGACATGGCAAGAAGTGAAGTTGCCTACTCAGTAGAAGAAGCTCTTGCGATTGCTGATGAGTTAGGTTATCCGGTTGTACTTCGTCCTGCTTATACAATGGGTGGTGCCGGCGGCGGGCTCGTATATAATGTAGAGGAATTGAAGACAGTTTGTGCACGTGGTCTTCAGGCCAGCCTTGTAGGTCAGGTATTGGTAGAAGAATCTATCTTAGGATGGGAAGAATTAGAGCTTGAAGTTGTACGAGATAAAGACGGTAACATGATTACTGTATGCTTTATTGAGAATATTGATCCACTTGGGGTTCATACAGGGGATTCTTTCTGTTCAGCACCTATGCTTACAATTTCAGAAGAAGTGCAAAAGCGTTTACAAGAAAAGTCACACAAAGTTGTAGATTCTGTTCAAGTAATTGGTGGATGTAATGTACAATGGGCACACGATCCAAAGACAGACAGAGATATTATCATTGAAATTAACCCAAGAACATCACGTTCTTCCGCACTTGCTTCAAAGGCAACCGGTTTCCCGATTGCGTTAGTATCAGCGATGCTTGCAACAGGATTGACATTAAAAGATATTCCATGTGGCAAATATGGAACATTAGACAAATATGTTCCGGGTGGAGACTATGTTGTAATTAAGTTTGCACGCTGGGCGTTTGAAAAATTCAAAGGTGTAGAGGATAAATTAGGTACTCAGATGCGTGCCGTTGGTGAAGTTATGAGTATCGGTAAAACATATAAGGAAGCTTTCCAAAAAGCAATTCGAAGCCTTGAAACAGGACGTTACGGACTTGGTCATGCAAAAGATTTTGACACAAAGACAAAAGAACAACTGCTTAAGATGTTGATTACACCTTCTAGTGAACGTCACTTTATCATGTATGAGGCACTTCGCAAAGGTGTAACAGTAGAAGAAATCTATGCACTGACAAAAGTGAAACATTGGTTCATTGAGCAGATGAAGGAATTAGTGGAAGAGGAAGAAGCTCTTCTTGCGTCAAAAGGTCAGATGCCAGCAGATGATGTATTGATTGCGGCAAAGAAAGATGGTTTTGCTGATAAATACTTGAGTCAGATTTTAGAAATCCCAGAAGAAGATATTAGAAATAAGAGAATTTCTCTTGGTTTGGAAGAGGCATGGGAACCGGTACACGTAAGCGGTACAGAAGATAGCGCTTACTATTATTCAACATATAATGCAGAAGATAAGAATCCAATCAATGAGGATAAGCCAAAGGTAATGATTCTTGGCGGTGGCCCGAACAGAATCGGACAGGGTATTGAGTTTGACTATTGTTGCGTACATGCATCACTTGCATTAAAGAAACTGGGATTTGAGACAATTATCGTAAACTGTAATCCAGAGACTGTTTCGACAGACTATGACACATCAGATAAGCTTTACTTTGAGCCATTGACACTGGAAGATGTACTTAGTATTTATAATAAAGAAAAACCGGTTGGAGTTATCGCTCAGTTTGGCGGTCAGACACCATTGAATCTTGCAGCAGATTTGGAGAAGAATGGTGTGAAGATTCTTGGAACAGCACCTTCTGTAATTGACCTTGCGGAAGACAGAGATTTATTCCGTGCAATGATGGAAAAACTTGAGATTCCAATGCCGGAATCAGGAATGGCTGTGAATGTAGAAGAGGCACTTGAAATTGCTGAGAAGATTGGTTATCCGGTTATGGTACGTCCTTCGTATGTACTTGGCGGACGTGGTATGGAAGTAGTTTATGATGCAGAAAGCATGGTTGGATATATGAATGCGGCTGTAGGTGTGACACCGGATCGTCCAATTCTGATCGACCGTTTCTTAGGACATGCGACAGAATGTGAAGCGGACGCAATCAGTGATGGAACAAATGCATTTGTTCCAGCAGTTATGGAGCACATTGAGCTTGCCGGAGTTCACTCAGGTGACTCTGCTTGTATCATTCCATCGAGACACATTTCAGAAGAGAATGTGAAAACAATTAAAGAATATACAAGAAAGATTGCAGAAGAGATGCATGTTAAAGGTCTTATGAACATGCAGTATGCGATTGAAGACGGAAAGGTTTATGTATTAGAGGCAAATCCAAGAGCTTCAAGAACTGTACCGTTGGTTTCAAAAGTATGTAACATCAGAATGGTTCCGCTTGCAATTGATATCGTGACTGCAGAATTGACAGGAAGAAAGTCACCTGTACCGGAATTAAAAGAACAGGATATTCCATACTATGGTGTAAAAGAAGCTGTATTCCCATTCAACATGTTCCAGGAAGTTGACCCGATTTTGGGACCTGAAATGCGTTCTACGGGTGAAGTACTTGGATTATCGAAGTTTTATGGTGAAGCATTCTTTAAGGCGCAGGAAGCAACACAGACAAAGCTTCCGATGGAAGGAACTGTACTTATTACGGTAAATGATAAAGATAAAGAAGAAGTAATTGAAGTTGCAAGGGACTTTGTGGAAGTTGGATTCAAGATTGTTGCTACAAGAAGTACTTGCAAAGTACTCAATGAAGCAGGAATTCCGGCAGAATTTATTTGCAAATTAGATGACGGAAGACCAAATATCATGGACTTAATTACAAATGGTAAGATTGATTTAATTATCAATACACCACTTGGTGCGACAGGAAAACAGGATGACAGTTACCTGCGTAAAGGTGCAATCAAGAAGAAAATTCCGTATATGACAACGATTGCAGCGGCAAAAGCAACAGTAAGCGGTCTGAAGTCTATGAGGAAACCAGGCTGTGGGGTAGTGAAATCATTACAAGAGTTACACAGCGAAATCAAAGATAAATAAGAATTGGTTGAAAAGAATGAAGTACGACTATTTAATAGTAGGGGCAGGGTTGTTTGGTTCTGTATTTGCCTATGAAGCAAAAAAGAGAGGCAAACGGTGTCTGGTGATTGATAAAAGAAATCACATTGCAGGAAATATTTATACAAAAGAAGTGGAGGGAATCCACGTTCATAAATATGGTGCACACATTTTCCACACATCAAATAAGGATGTGTGGAAATATGTGAATCAGTTTGCAGAATTCAACCGTTATACCAATTCTCCGGTGGCAGTTTATAAGGATGAATTATATAACATGCCATTTAATATGAATACATTTAACAGGCTATGGGGGGTAATCACACCGAAACAGGCGAAGGAAAAGATTGCCGAGCAGGTAAAAAAAGCTGGAATTACAGAACCTGAGAACCTGGAGGAACAGGCAATTTCCATGGTTGGAAAAGACATTTATGAAAAACTGGTAAAGGGATACACCGGCAAACAGTGGGGAAGACCTTGCACAGAACTCCCGTCTTTTATTATTAAGAGACTCCCTGTGAGATTTACGTATGATAACAATTATTTTAACGATACATATCAGGGAATTCCAATCGGTGGTTACACACAGATTATTGAAAAGCTATTGGAGGGCATCGAGGTCCGTCTGAATACAGATTTTTTTGATGAGAAAGAAGCTTTGGAAAATCTTGCAGAAAAGATTGTATTTACGGGAATGATTGACCAATATTATGATTACCGGTATGGTACTTTGGAGTACAGAAGTCTCCGGTTTGAGACCGAGGTACTTGACGAGGAAAATTATCAGGGTAATGCAGTCGTCAACTATACGGAGTATGAGGTGCCATATACGAGAATTATCGAGCATAAGCATTTTGAGTATGGAACACAGGCGAAGACGGTCATTACGAGAGAGTATCCGGCCGCATGGTCGAAAGGCGATGAGCCATATTATCCGATGAATGATAAGAAGAATAATGAATTGTATACAAAGTATCAGGCATTGGCAGCTCAGGAGGAGAAGGTAATCTTTGGCGGTAGGCTCGGCATGTATAAGTATTTTGATATGCATCATGTGATTGATGAAGCATTAAAATGTGTAAAAAAAGAATTTGAGTAAGATAAGGGCTGTTGTGCAGATGATTTGATGTCTCAGAAATATCTGTACGCAGTCTTTTGTATTAGATATAGAAAATATGGAGTTCGTATGAAAACAATTTATGACCATTTAAAAGAATATAGCGAGAGCGACTATTATGGTTTTCACATGCCCGGACATAAGCGAAATAAGGCAATTTTAAAAAATGATTTGCCATATGAAATAGACATTACAGAGATAGACGGTTTTGATGATCTGCATCACGCAGAGGGAATCATTAGGGATGCAGAGAGGCGGGCTGCGAGACTTTACCATGCGGATGAGACACATTTTCTGGTGAATGGCAGTACGGTTGGAATCTTAAGTGCAATTCTTGGGACGGTCTCAAAGGGTGATAAAGTACTGGTTGCCAGAAACTGTCACAAGTCTGTCTACAATGCCTTATTTTTGCAGGAAATCCAGCCGGTCTATATTTATCCCGAGTATGATGAGAAGACGGGATTAAATCGAGAAATAAGTCCGCAGAAGATAGAAAGAATATTAGGGAGTGATGACACAATTAAGGCTGTTGTAATCGTATCCCCGACATATGACGGTGTTGTATCTGATGTGGACCAAATTGCAGATATGGCACACCGATACGGCATTCCGTTGATTGTAGATGAGGCGCATGGGGCACATTTTGGGTTTCATCCATATTTTCCGAAAAATGCTAATATGAAGGGCGCAGATCTTGTGATTCACAGTGTCCATAAGACACTGCCGTCTTTGACACAGACAGCATTGTTGCATATGAATGGTTCTCTGGTTAATCGTGAGCGGGTGCGTATGTATTTGCGTATGCTTCAGTCAAGCAGTCCATCCTATGTCTTGATGGCAGGAATCGATGAGTGTATGGAAATATTGGAACGGCAAAATGAAGATATTTTTTCACATTATGTGGATAACTTACAGAAAATTCGTGGAAAACTCGGAAAATTACAGTGTCTAGAAGTAGTTTATATGGAAAACTATGATTTATCCAAGATTATTATATCGACAAAAGGCATAAATATGAATGGAAGACAGTTAAAAGAAAAACTACGAGACGAGTATCATTTGCAGATGGAAATGGCGGCAGGAGATTATGTGCTGGCAATGACGGCGATTGGCGATAGTGAACAGGGACTTGAGAGGCTTGCAGATGCATGCTTGAAGATTGATAAAGAATTGGCTGTCACAACAGAGAAAATTGTGGGAAAATCGGATGAATATAAGGAAGTCATAACGGGAAAACTGCCCCACGCTGAGTTTGTCTGCAAAAGCAGCGAGGTATTGTCAGATATATCGGGAAAAGGGGGGGAACTCATTCCTTTGGAAGAAAGCAGGGGAGAAATTGCAATGGAGTATGCCTATCTGTATCCACCTGGAATTCCGATTATCGTACCAGGGGAGCGTATTAGCGAAGAGGTTATTAAATATCTGACTGTACGTGAGACTTTGGGATTCTCCATAGAAGGTCCTGAAAAGAAAGAATATATCAAAGTGAGAAGAAAATATGAGTAAGATATTTTATTTGATGGGAAAAAGTGCATCCGGAAAGGATACGATTTTCAAAAAAGTGAAAGAAAGACTTCCGGAATTACAGACGATTGTGATATATACGACACGACCAATCCGGGAAGGCGAAACTGATGGTGTAGAGTATTATTTTGTAGACGAAGAGAAACTGAAAGAATTTGAGCAGGCAGGAAAGATTATTGAACTCAGGTCATATCACACAGTACATGGAATCTGGAAATATTTCACAGTAGATGACGGTCAGTTTGACGGCGATGCAGGCTATATTACCATAGGTACGTTGGAGTCTTTTGTGGCACTTAGAAAATATTTTGGAAAAGAGAAAATTGTTCCGTTTTATATTGAGGTGGAGGATGGATTGCGTCTTGAAAGGGCACTTCGACGAGAGCAGGAGCAGAAGGTACCGAAATATGAGGAACTTTGCCGTAGATTTCTCGCGGATGCAGTAGATTTTTCAGAAGAAAAGCTCGAAAAAGCTGGCATTAAGACCCGGTTTCTGAATGAAAATATGGAAGAGTGTATTGATGAAATTGTGCTAGGTATTCAGTTGAATTTATGATATAATCATGGAAAAGCGATTGGAAGGTGATGACATGAGTGGATTTAAAGATGTAGTAGGTCATAGGGATATTATTCAGTATATACAGAATGCGGTAGAACAGGATAAGGTTTCACACGCATATATCTTGAATGGCGAGCGAGGTTCTGGCAAGAGGATGCTGGCCAGATTATTTGCAATGACATTACAGTGTGAATCAGGGAAGTCAGAACCTTGTGGAGAGTGCCGTTCGTGCAGCCAGACTACGAATGGGAACCAGCCGGATATTATAACGATTAAGCATGAGAAGCCGGGGTCTATCAGCGTGGATGATATTCGTGGACAGCTGAACGGAGATATTATGATTAAACCGTACAGCAGCCCGTATAAGATTTATATTATTCCGGAAGCTGACCTTTTGACGGTGCAGGCACAGAATGCACTTTTGAAGACAATCGAAGAACCACCTGCATATGCAATTATTTTCCTACTCACGGAGAATGCGGAAAGTCTGCTCCCGACGATACGCTCTAGATGTGTTATGTTAAAGCTTAGGAACATCAAAGATAAATTGATTAAAAAATATCTGATGGAGCAGATGCAGATACCGGATTATCAGGCGGATATCTGTGCAGCATTTGCACAGGGCAATATGGGGCGCGCGATTATGCTTGCGACCTCAGAGCATTTTAATGAGATAAAGGAAGAGGCAATTCAGTTATTAAAATACATTGATGAGATGGAGATACATGAAATTGTGAGTGCATTGAAAGAGATTAACAAATATAAACTAGAAGTAACGGATTATTTAGATATTATCACAATCTGGTACAGAGACATTTTGCT
This sequence comes from uncultured Clostridia bacterium, assembly GCA_937896665.1. Classification (GTDB taxonomy): domain Bacteria; phylum Bacillota; class Clostridia; order Lachnospirales; family Lachnospiraceae; genus Faecalimonas. The sequence continues at coordinate 80,924 of CALBNS010000089.1, read as the reverse complement.
TTATAAGGCAACAAAGGACGTCGGGGGCATCGTATTTGGCGATCAGTTCAAATATATCAAAGAGAAAGCCTCCAAGAGTTCCTATGAGGGAATCGAGACGATACTTTCTAGTATCGAGAAGGCGAAGATGCGTCTCAAGGCAAATGTAAACTTTGATTTGGTAATGGAATTACTGTTGCTTACAATGAAGGAGAACTAGAGATGACAAGAGTAATTGGGGTAAGATTTCGTCCGGCCGGAAAGATTTATTTTTTCTCGCCAGGAAAACTGCACATCAAACAAGGTGATAAGGTAATTGTAGAGACTGCACGGGGAATTGAGTTTGGAAGTGTTGTGTCGGCACCAAAGGAAGTCGAAGACGAAGCCATCACACAGCCTTTAAAAGCAGTAATTCGTATAGCCACAGAAGAAGATAAAAGAATAGAACAGAAGAATCATGAGAAAGAAAAAGAGGCATTTGAGATTTGCCTTGAGAAAATCCGTAAGCATGGGCTGGAGATGAAGCTGATTAATGCCGAATATACATTTGATAATAATAAGGTGCTGTTCTATTTTACTGCAGATGGGAGAATTGATTTCCGTGATCTGGTAAAAGACCTGGCAGCAGTCTTTCGTACAAGAATTGAACTTCGCCAGATTGGTGTGAGAGATGAGACAAAGATTCGAGGTGGCATTGGAATCTGTGGACGTCCATTGTGCTGTCACACTTATCTTTCGGAATTTGCACCGGTGTCTATCAAGATGGCAAAGGAGCAGAATCTTTCACTGAATCCAACGAAGATATCTGGGGTATGTGGAAGGCTGATGTGCTGTCTGACCAATGAGGAAGAGACATATGAGGATCTGAACAGCCGTCTTCCGTCTCTTGGAGATATCGTAACGACAAGTGACGGATTAAAAGGAGAGGTACAAAGTGTAGGAGTGCTTCGCCAGATTGTCAAAGTAGTAGTAACACTTGATAATGATGAAAAGGAAATTCGTGAGTATAAAGTAAGTGAACTGAAGTTCAAGCCACGAAAGAAGAGAAATGATGTCAAGATTTCAAAAGAAGAGATGAAACAATTGGCAGCATTGGAGAAGAACGAGGGAGCATCAAAATTAGATGACAACTAATTTAAAAGCAGAAGAACGTCTGGACGATTTGCAGATAAATGGATATGAGATTATCCAGCATCCGGGAAAGTTTTGTTTTGGAATGGATGCGGTGCTACTTGCGAATTTTGTCAGGGTTAAGAAGAATGAAAACGTACTTGATTTGGGAACCGGAACAGGCATTATACCAATTCTTTTGACTGCTAAAAGTGAAGGGGAAAGGTTTGTAGGTCTGGAGATTCAAAAAGAGAGTGCAGATATGGCACGAAGAAGCGTGCTGCATAATCATTTGGAAGAAAAGATAGAAATTGTAACAGGAGATATCAAAGAGGCAGCCGGAATCTTCGGGCCTGTCTCTTTTGACGTCATAACGACGAATCCACCGTATATGATTGGACAGCATGGAATTGCAAATCCGTCAGATACAAAGGCAATTGCAAGACATGAGGTGCTGTGTACGTTGGATGATATTTTACGTGAAAGTGCAAAGATGCTGAAATTTCACGGGAGATTTTACATGGTTCACAGACCATTTCGTCTGGCTGAGATTATGACTAAGATGGTGCAGGTAGGGATTGAGCCGAAACGTATGCGGATGGTACATCCATACATAGACAAAGAGCCCAATATGGTGCTGATTGAAGGAAGCCGCGGCGGTAATTCGAGAATGACAGTTGAGCCGCCTCTGGTGGTGTACAAGGCACCGGGTGTATATACTGATGAATTGCTTGAAGAGTATGGGTTGAAGTAGAAAGGGAGACAAAGTATGTCTGGGAAGCTTTATTTGTGTGCGACACCGATTGGAAATCTGGAGGATATGACGTACCGTGTAGTGCGCACTTTGGGTGAGGTAGATTTGATTGCAGCAGAAGATACACGAAACAGTATCAAATTGTTAAATCATTTTGAGATTAAGACTCCGATGACCAGTTACCATGAATTTAATAAAATAGAAAAGGGAAAAAAGCTAGTCGAGAAACTGCAGAGCGGTATGAACATTGCACTCATTACCGATGCTGGTACTCCGGGTATTTCAGATCCGGGTGAGGAACTTGTAAAGATGTGTTATGAAGCTGGAATTGAAGTGACTTCACTTCCGGGGGCAGCAGCATGTATTACTGCATTGACTATGTCCGGACTTTCTACGAGGAGATTTGCATTTGAAGCATTTTTACCTTCCGACAAAAAAGAGAAGCAGCAGATTCTGAAAGAGCTTGTAGATGAGACGAGAACGATTATTATGTATGAAGCACCGCACCGGCTTGCGCGTACGCTGGAGGAGCTTCTCAAGACACTTGGAAATCGCAGAATCACAGTCTGCCGGGAGCTTACCAAGAAGCATGAGACAGCATTTGTGACTACGATAGAGGAAGCTTATGCCTATTACACTGCGAATGCGCCAAAGGGCGAATGTGTGCTTGTAATCGAAGGAAAAAACCGTGAAGAGCTTTTGCAGGAATCAGTGAAAAAATGGGAAGAAATGAGCATTCGGGAACATATGGATTATTATATGGATCAGGGTGTTGATAAGAAAGAAGCAATGAAACTGGTTGCGAAAGACCGGGGCATTGGGAAGAGAGATGTTTATCAGGAGCTGTTGAAATAAATGATTTTGTTCTAAATTCAAGACTCCTTCGCAAGTCTTGGCGTGGAATTCGAGTCAGCATCGCCAATATATCTTTCGTCAACTTGTACAGAAAAACCTAATAAAATTGGTCAACTTGAGTGTAGACCGAATTGGATAATTTCTGTATACTTGAGTAAAATGACAACGAATAATTAGGAGGAGATAATTATGGCAAGTTTATCATTGAAACACATTAACAAGGTATATCCTAACGGCTATCAGGCTGTAAAAGATTTCAATCTTGAGATTGAAGATAAAGAATTCATCATTTTCGTAGGACCATCAGGATGTGGTAAATCTACGACACTTCGTATGGTTGCCGGATTGGAAGATATTTCATCAGGAGAGTTATGGATTGGTGACAAATTAGTAAATGATGTTGAACCAAAAGACAGAGATATCGCGATGGTATTCCAGAACTATGCGTTGTATCCACATATGACAGTATATGATAACATGGCATTTGGTTTGAAATTAAGAAAAGTACCAAAAGATGAAATTGACAGAATGGTTCGCGAAGCAGCAAAGATTCTTGATCTTGAAGCTTTATTAGAGCGTAAACCAAAAGCATTATCAGGTGGACAAAGACAGCGTGTCGCTATGGGACGTGCTATTGTTCGTAATCCAAAGGTATTCCTCATGGACGAACCTTTATCAAACCTTGATGCAAAATTAAGAGGACAGATGCGTGTTGAAATCTCTAAATTACATCAGAGATTAGGTACAACAATTATCTATGTTACTCATGACCAGACAGAAGCTATGACACTTGGTACAAGAATCGTAGTTATGAGCGCAGGTGTTGTTCAGCAAGTAGATACACCTCAAGTATTATACGATACACCATGTAACTTATTCGTGGCAGGATTTATTGGTTCACCACAGATGAACTTTATTGAAGCATTATGTAAAGTAAAAGGCGATAAAGTAGTTCTTCAGGCAGGACCTTCAGAAATCGAACTTTCAGAAGCTAAAGCGAAAAAACTTATTGAAGGTGGATATGATGGAAAGACAGTTGTACTCGGTATCCGTCCTGAAGATGTACATGATGAACCAGAATTTATTGCAGCTTCTCCTAATACAACTATTGAAGCAACGATCCGTGTATATGAAATGTTGGGTGCTGAAGTATACTTATACTTCGATTATGCAGGCACAAGCATGACAGCAAGAGTTAATCCAAAGACAACAGCAAGAACAGGCAATACAGTTAAATTTGCACTTGATGCTCAAAAGATTCATGTATTCGACAAAGAAACAGAACTTACAATTACAAACTAGTGAGAACTTATGGACTCCCGGAGCGAAGGCTTCGGGAGTTTTTGTGACTTGGTGTTGTTGCTTAGTTTGGAGCTTTGGTTTTATGTCTTTGAGGGGAATAAAAGGGGTTGTTTGTTCAGATTGGGCATAGACAAGAAGTTTTTCATGAATACGCCCAAAATTCGTCACAAAATACCATTTTTACAATGAATTTTAGCTGGTTTGGGCATCAGGCGCGAAAAAACGTTGCAGTGCCCACTGTTTGGCTTATATTGTGGGCACGTAGCAGGCAATTTTTTGTATATGCCCAAATGGGTGGATTTTGAAGCTTCAAATGCTGTTTTCCTGTTACTTTTGGGCAGTGGTGTAACTTTTTCTACGCATATGCCCAAATCAAAAAATATTCTCAATACAAAAAGTATTTGTAGCGCTGTGAAAACAAAATATTCCTTTATATAAAGCCTGCTTTTAACATTCTATATTGACAAATTCCAGCTAACAGAATATATTAAATTACAAGATAAAAGGGAGTAACTGACGCTTAAATTCAATAGAAGCGTTTGCGGTGTCGTCAATACGATGATAGCCATCCGTACCGTAATGAAATGGTGAGACTTTTATTGCATAATTCGTATGCAATAAAGGTCTCTTTTTGCATACAAAGAAAGGGGAAAAAGATGAAACAGATTTATCAATTATCAAAACAGGAACTGCGAATGCAGGTCAACGGTAAGGAAGGGGCCCTCACTGAGTCCCAAGTGCGAAGTAATCAGGAAAAGTATGGAAAGAACGAATTAGTTGAAGGGAGAAAAAAGAAAGTCTGGCAGATTTTTCTGGAGCAGTTTCTAGATTTTCTTGTGATTATTCTGATTGCAGCGGCATTAGTATCGGGAATACTCGGTGAAATGGAAAGTACGATTGTAATTTTGGTTGTTGTTACAATTAATGCGATTCTCGGCACAGTTCAGACGGTTAAGGCAGAGCAGTCATTAAACAGTTTGAAAGAACTGTCAGCACCGGTGGCGAAGGTATTGCGTGATGGAAAAGTCATACCGGTTCCAGCAAAGGACGTTACAATTGGTGATGAGGTATTTTTGGAGGCGGGAGATTATGTACCTGCTGACGGACGCATTCTTACAAACGCCAGTTTAAAGATTGATGAGAGTGCGTTAACGGGAGAAAGTCTCGCAGTGGAAAAGACAGAGGCGGTGATAGATGAGGAAGTGCCGTTGGGAGATCGGACCAATATGGTATTTTCCAGAAGTTTTGTAACGTACGGAAGGGGTTCTTTTCTTGTAACGGCAATCGGCATGAACACTGAAGTGGGGAAAATTGCTTCATTATTAAAGGCAACATCAGAGAAGAAGACTCCTCTCCAAAAAAATCTGGATGAATTTGGAAAGAAATTATCAATTACAATTCTGGCATTTTGCATGCTGCTTTTTGGTGTAAATATTGTAAAAGGTGTTGATATTGGCGAATCTTTCTTGTTTGCAGTAGCATTGGCAGTTGCAGCAATTCCGGAGGCATTAAGTTCCATAGTGACAATTGTGCTTTCTTTTGGTACTCAGAAGATGGCAAAAGAGCATGCAATTATTAGAAAGCTGCAGGCGGTAGAAGAACTTGGAAGTGTTTCTGTTATCTGTTCGGATAAGACAGGAACCTTAACACAGAACAAAATGACAGTAGAAGCATTTTATGTAAATGACAGGGAAATCTCTGCAGAAACGATAAATAAAAATGTGGAAGAGGAAGCAGAGCTGCTTCGTTACAGTATTCTCTGTAATGATGCGACCTATGTTGACGGTGTGGAAATCGGTGATCCTACGGAAACAGCATTGGTTCATCTTGGAGCGCAACTTGGAGAGCCGGCAATTGAGGTAAGAAGTACATTTCCAAGACTGAGCGAGGTTCCATTTGACAGTGACAGAAAGCTTATGTCCACGATGCATACTTTGAATCAGGAAACGATTATAATTACAAAGGGTGCGGTAGATGTGCTTTTACACCGTGTAACGAAGATAAAAAAAGGTGCAGAGATTGCAGCTATTACAGAAGCAGATAAAAATGCAATTGAGCAGCAGAACCAGAAGTTTTCTAAGAATGGGCTTCGAGTACTCGCATTTGCATATAAACCAATAAACCAACGTCAGATGCTTTTGGCAGAAGATGAGAAGGATTTAATTTTTGTCGGATTAATTGCTATGATGGATCCTCCGAAAACAGAATCCCAGGAGGCAGTGGAAGACTGTGTCCGTGCAGGAATTAAGACGATTATGATTACGGGTGACCACAAAGTAACGGCAGCAGCCATTGCAAAGAGAATCGGCATTTTGAAAGATGAATCCGAGGCATGCGAAGGCTCAGTAATTGACGATATGAGTGACGAAGAGCTGGTGGAGTTCGTGGAAGGTATTTCAGTATATGCTAGAGTTACGCCGGAACACAAAATACGTATTGTACGGGCATGGCAGAACAAGGGCAATATCGTAGCTATGACAGGTGACGGTGTCAATGATGCTCCGGCACTAAAGCAGGCGGATATTGGTGTTGCCATGGGAATTACCGGAAGTGAGGTCGCAAAAGATGCTGCTTCTATGGTATTGACAGATGATAACTTTGCAACCATTGTTAAAGCAGTTGAAAATGGAAGGAATGTATATCGCAACATCAAAGGTTCTATTCAGTTTTTGCTATCAGGGAATTTTGGCGGTATTCTGGCGGTACTGTTTGCTTCCCTTGCAGGTCTTCCAGTGCCGTTTGCACCTGTACATTTGTTATTTATTAACCTTCTCACAGATAGTCTTCCGGCAATTGCGCTTGGATTAGAACCACATAGCAGAGATGTCCTGGATGAAAAACCACGTCCAATGAATGAATCCATCTTAACAAAAGGATTCCTAAAAAGGGTGGGAGCGGAAAGTCTGGTAATTAGTACATGTACAATGATTGCTTTCCTTTTAGGATATCGTGACGGAAATGCGGTTCTTGCAAGCACAATGGCATTTGGAACGTTGTGTATGGCAAGACTTCTGCATGGCTTTAACTGTAAATGTGCAGAACCCGTGTTGTTCAGCAGAAGAATGTGGAATAATAAAGTGTTGGTTGCAGCATTTTTAATAGGATTCACACTAATTACGGGGGTAATGACAATTCCATTCTTGCAGAGTATCTTCAAAGTGGTTATACTAAGTGTACAGCAGCTGATGACGGTATATGGCTTGGCATTTCTTAGTATGTTCGTCATACAATTGTTAAAATGGATTCGTAGAGGGTGATAGGATGGATTTAAACAAGGAAAACATTAGAAAAATCAGGGGACTTATTTTATTTACCATATTAATTATAGTGGCATTGTTCAACTATGAGATGGTGTTTGATGTATTGCGATTTATTGGAAATGTGCTACTTCCATTTGCAGTCGGAGGTGCGATTGCATTTGTTTTAAATGTCCCTATGAATTTCATTGAGAAGAAGGTGTTTGGAAATGAGAAGATTCAGAAACAGAAGTGGGCAAAAAAATGTGCAAGACCGGTAAGTTTCTTGCTTACATTGGTTTTTGTAATAGGGGTGATTGTGCTTGTAATGTTCGTAGTAATACCGGAGCTCGCCAATACGATTGTAAATCTGGGTAGAAACTTACAGATTTTTGTTCCGAAAGTGCAGGAGTGGGGGACGAAGATGTTTGAGGATAATCCAGAAATGGTGGAATGGATTTCTGGATTGGAATTTAAGTGGGATGAGATTCTTGGAAATGGTATTCAATTCTTAAAAAAAGGTGCAGGCAGTGTTTTGGGCACTACTTACGAGGCAGCGAAGAGCATTGTGAGTGGCATGACGACGTTTTTTATTGCATTTGTCTTTGCGTGTTATATTTTACTGCAGAAAGAACGTCTGCATGTGCAGGTGCGTAAACTGATGTATGCGTTTCTTCCAAGAGACTGGACAGAAATTCTTCTCGCTCTTAGCTCTGTAACTTACAAGACATTTTCTAACTTCCTTACCGGACAGTGCGTGGAAGCTGTTATTCTTGGGACAATGTTTTTCGTGACATTAAGTGTGTTAGATTTCCCATATGCGCTTTTAATTGGCGTTTTAATTGCATTCACTGCATTAATCCCGATGTTTGGAGCATTTATCGGATGTGTGGTGGGAGTGCTTTTGATCTTTATGGTAAATCCCATGAAGGCACTTGTGTTTGTGGGAATTTTCCTGCTACTCCAACAGATTGAAGGAAATCTCATTTACCCACATGTAGTTGGGAATTCTGTGGGGCTTCCGTCTATTTGGGTTTTAGTGGCAGTCAGCGTGGGCGGCAGTCTGATGGGAGTAGTCGGAATGCTGATATTCATCCCGATTATTTCAGTAGTATATACTTTATTAAAGGGAATTGTAAGCCGAAGACTGAAGGAAAAGGAAATTGAGGTAGAATAAAGTCTCATAATTACTAAAAGCTTGTCGGAACGTAGATAATATTGTTATAATGTTGCTATATGTACTAATCGTAACTAGTGGTGAGAGTAATGAAAGGGAGGAAATGGAAAAATATGAAAAAAAGAGCAAAGCGAATATTGGCAGCAATGCTTTCGCTGGTTGTTGTGGCGACGAGTATTTCGCATGTACAACATGTAGAAGCCAAAGAAGAATTGGTGAATGTTGCGCCAAAAGCCACCGTTATTGCAGAAAAAGAGGACACTCGTTGGGGTGGCCTTAAAAAAAATGTAAATGACGGCGATGACAGTACGCATTGGGCCTGGCCGGCAAATCATGAATGGCCGGTTACAATTCAGTTGGACTTAGAACAAACGGGTACAAGTGTAAGCGAAGTAGTTGTAAAGCTTGGTGGGGGAGATGTGACCGGACGTACTGTTGATGTATTGGTCCAACGTGCACAGAACGGAATTACAAGTGATTTGAGCGTGATTGGCGAAAAACAGGATCAGGCAATGGGTTCAGATGTTGTCTTTGAATTATCACCTGCTATGGCTGCATCTGATATCTATGTTACATTATCAAATCCTAAGACAGATGGAGCAGAAGGTGGAACTTTCTGGCCGGCAATTCGTGAGATTGAAGTATATGAGGCACAGGATGTGAAGTTGTCTAACTATAACAATATTGCAGCTCAGGCCACAATCACAACAGATGGAATCATTGATGGAAGTGGACCTGCTGCAAACTTAGTGGATGGCAACGATTCTACATTATTCAAATATCATAGAGCAGCACAAGATAGCGAAAAGTATATTTTATTGTCTTATGAAAATGGACGTAAGATGGATGCAGCTCGTATCGCATTTGAACATGTAGGAGATACTGACAGCATTGGATTTAGATTCAAATATAGTATCTTAGGAAAGAATACGACAGATACAGAGTGGACAACCATTGTATCAGAAGCGACAGCCAATAGAACTGCAGATTTTGAGCAGACTTATTCTTTTGATGAGAAAGTGTTTAACGAAGTGAAGATTGTTATGCATGAGTGTAAGACAAATAGTGGCAATGGCTGGCCAGCTGTTGCTGAATTTGAATTATATGGTAGTGAACAAGAAGTAAACGATGAAGGAAGTATTGCATTTGGAAAACCTGTACATGCATCTTCTGGAAAGAATAATGCAAAGAATATCACAGACGGAAGCAAGAATTCTGTTTGGACAGGAGACTATTATCCTGCATATGTTGATATTGACTTAGAAGCAAACTATAACTTGGAGACAGTAGAAGTGTATACACCAGAATCTGGATACTCTCAGTACACAATCTACACAAGTATGGATGGAAGAGACTTTGATAAGTTAGCAGAAAAGACTTCAAAGGAAGGCGCTAGCTTAGAAGATGGTGAAGTTTACCATGCTAATGATAAGGAAGCTCGTTACATTCGTGTATACTTAGAATACAATTCAGCAAATTCAACAGCTGTAATTAACGAAGTACGTGCAACTGGTACACCAAGTGGCACAGCATTACAAGAAAGACCAGCAATCGATGTTGTTGATTTTGAACGGTCAGAATATGCTGACACAACTGTTACAGCACAAGATACTTACAATGAAGTATATGGAATCGTTGAAAGACGTTTAGGTGCTGAATACAAATCATGGTTTACATTTGAATTGGCTGAAAATCCAAAGACGGGACATACATATGATTACTTCGAACTTTCTATGAAAGACGGCAAAGTTCTTGTAAAAGGTAACGATGGTGTATCTCTTGCAACAGGTTTAAACCATTATTTAAAATATTTCTGTAATGTCAACATTTCACAGGTTGGAGATCAGACAAAGATGCCAGCAACAATCGTAGAAGTTGCAACGCCTGTATTTAAAGAAACAAAAGCAGAAGTACGTTATTCTTATAATTACTGTACATTATCTTATTCCATGGCATTCTGGGGTGAACAAGAATGGCGCAATGAATTAGATTGGTTAGCATTAAATGGTGTAAATGTTGTACTTGATGCAACAGCACAAGAAGAAGTTTGGAGACGTTTTCTTGGAGAACTTGGATACGCACACGAAGATATCAAAGACTTTATCGCAGGTCCTGCTTACTATGCATGGGCATACATGGCAAACCTTTCAGGATTTGGTGGACCGGTACATGATTCATGGTTTGAAGAAAGAACAGAATTAGCAAGAAAGAATCATGAAATCATGCGCAACCTTGGTATGCAACCAGTATTACAAGGTTACAGTGGTATGGTGCCAACAGACATTAAGAATTATGACCCAGATGTAGAAATCATTACACAAGGCACATGGTGTTCATTTAGAAGACCGGATATGTTGGTAACGACCTCAGCATCATTTGAAAGATATGCAGCATTATTCTATGAATGTCAAAAGGAAGTATATGGAACTTCAGCTCACTATTATGCAACTGACCCATTCCATGAAGGTGGAAATACAGGCGGTATGAACGCATCAGATATTTCTGAAAAAGTAATAAATGAGATGTTAAAAGCAGACCCAGACTGTGTATGGATTATCCAATCATGGCAAGGAAACCCATCATCTGCTTTATTAAGAGGTTTAGATCGTGTGGAAAATGGAACAGATCACGCAATCGTTCTTGACTTATATGCAGAAAAAGATCCTCACTATGATGAAGGGAATTCTTCAAACTGGGCATATGGTTATGAAGATGAATTTGATAGCACACCTTGGTTATTTTGTATGCTTAATAACTTCGGTGGACGTTTAGGTTTGCATGGACATTTAGATAATCTTGCAAATAATATTCCTACTGCATTCAATAACTGTGATTACATTGCAGGTATCGGTATTACTCCTGAAGCGAGTGTAAATAACCCTGTATTATATGATTTCTTATTTGAAACAATCTGGCAGGATGATGCATCACAGAATATGCAGGTAATTGATCTTGATACTTGGCTGGATGATTATGCAACAAGAAGATATGGAGCAGAAAGTCAATCAGCACAGGAAGCTTGGACAATCTTAAAAGATACTGTTTACAAAGCAGAATTGAACATGTTAGGGCAAGGTGCTCCTGAATCAGTAGTAAACGCCAGACCAGCACTTAGCATTGGTGCGGCTTCTACATGGGGCAATGCAGTGATTAGCTATGATAAGGTTGAGCTGGAAAAAGCAGCAGCTTTATTATTAGAGGACTATGACAAGTTAAAAGATAGTGAAGGTTACATGTATGATGTAGCAAATGTCTTACAACAAGTATTGTCGAATAGTGCACAAGAATATCAGAAGAAGATGACAACGGCATATCAAGCACAAGATGTGAATGCTTTCACAACTTATGCGAATAAGTTCCTTGCAATCATCGATGATATGGAAAAGGTAACAGGAACAAGCGAATATTTCTTATTGGGAAGATGGGTTGAACAAGCAAAAGCATTAGGTGGGAATGCCGATGACTTTACAAAAGAGTTATATGAATTCAACGCAAAAGCGCTTGTAACTACATGGGGTTCATTTAACCAAGCGGAAACCGGTGGATTAAGAGATTACTCAAACCGTCAATGGTCAGGATTAATCAACGATGTATATAAAGCTAGATGGGAACGCTGGATTACAGCTAGAACAAATGAATTAAATGGTGAAACATACGAAAGAAGTATCAACTGGTTCCAATGGGAATGGCAATGGGCAAGAGATAATAAAGTATACTCAACACAACCAGTTGCTCAAGACTTGGAAGTATTAGGGGCTAAGATTCTTGAAGAGTACACAGCATCTAACCCAGCAGCAGATGCAAGTAAAGACGTAGATCCTGCAACAATGAGTGTAACTGCAGGAACACAATCAAACGGTGATGTGGCATCTAACGTGTTAGATGGAAGAAATAACACAATTTGGCATTCAGACTGGAGCAACTCTGCAAATACATCTTCAAGAGATAATCATTATTTAATCTTTACATTTAATGAATTAACAGAAATCGATGGTATGAGATTCTTGCAGAGATCTAACGGCATTAACGGTGTTGTAACAAAATTTAATCTTTACGTATCAACAGAAGCAACAGGAGACAACTGGACACTTCATGTTGATGATGGCACATTATTAAGTGATTCATCATGGCAGAAAGTATCATTTGATGCTACTAATGTAAAACGCGTGAAACTTCAAGTAATAGAAGCAATGTCAGATCAATCTTCAAAAAAGTTTGCTTCAGCCGCAGAAATACGTTTTACAAAGGTACAGGAAGAGGAGTGTACACACGAGTTCAACAACTATGTAAGTAATGACGATGCTACATGTACGGCAGATGGAACAAAGACAGCAACATGTGAAAAATGTGGTGCAACTGATACTATAGAAGATGTTGGTTCTAAATTAGGACATAACTTTGAAACTTATGTAAGCAACAATGATGCAACATGTACGGCAGATGGAACAAAGACAGCGAAATGTGACAGATGTGACGAGACTAACACTATCGCGGACGAAGGTTCTATGAAAGCACATACATATGGTAACTGGAGAGTGACAAAAGAGCCAACTACAACAGAAGAAGGCTTGAAAGAAAGAGGATGTACAGTTTGTGGACATACAGAGAAAGAATCAATTGATAAACTTCCAGAAACACCAGAACCGGAACAGGCAAATAAAGAAGCATTAGAAAAATACTACAATGAATGTCTTGCATACTATAATAAAGCTGATTATACAGGTGCAAGTTGGGCTGCATATGAAGTAGCAGTAGCAAATGCAAAAGCAGTGTTAGCTAATGAAAATGCTACTCAAGAGGAAGTGAAGGTAGCTATTCAGGCTATCGAAAAAGCAACAGCAGAATTAGAAAAAGCACCTGTAACAGAACCTGAGGATCAAGAAAAACCGGGTACATCAGAAAAACCAAGCACTTCAGAGAAACCTAGTACTTCAGAAAAACCAAGTACATCAGAAAAACCAAGTACTTCAGAAAAACCAGATGATTCAGTGCAGACAGGAGATGCGGTTTCTATGACGGCATGGGTAATGTTAATGGCAGCAGCCTGTGTAGTAATTATTGCTAAAAAGAAAAGAGCTAGATAGAAGAGACTAACAGTTCATACAGATTTATCCTCCGGAGCATAAGCTCCGGAGGATTTTTTTTCTTCTAGGAAAGCAGTCTACTTCTATTTTCTATCTGTGCTTCATATATTATGATGACATTTTTTTCATGGAGAAACTATGCTGAATTATCTTTGGGCGGGAATGATTGTGGTAGGTATGATTTTTGGTGCATTTAATGGACGTCTCCCACAGATTACCAATGCCGCACTGGATTCTTCAAAAGAGGCGGTAGCGCTTTGTATTACAATGATAGGAGTTATGTCCTTCTGGGTAGGTTTGATGAAAATAGCTGAAAAGGCAGGGATGGTAAAGGCGGCAGCAGATAAAATTCAGCCGCTTGTACATTTTTTGTTTCCTGATATTCCAAAAGGACATAAGGCAAATGAGCATATTACAACAAATATGATTGCAAATTTTCTTGGGCTTGGCTGGGCCGCAACTCCTGCAGGCTTAAAGGCAATGGAGGAGCTTGGCAAACTGAATAATCACAGGAAAGAAGCCAGTAATGAAATGTGTACATTTTTAATTATAAATATCTCTTCCCTGCAATTAATTCCTGTGAATGTGATTGCCTATCGGGGCCAGTATGGAAGTGTCAATCCCACAGCAGTTGTGGGTCCTGCAATTGTTGCAACCACAATCAGCACACTGGCAGGTGTTGTTTTCTGTGTAATAGCCAATCATCGTTCTAAGAAGAACAACATGAAATGAGGTGTATGGCGTGCGATTGTTACTATATCTGACGGATTTTATTGTACCTGCTATGATTTTTATAATTGTGATTTACGGTATTTTAATGAAGATTGATGTCTACGACACATTTATCGAAGGAGCAAAAGATGGATTTCACACAGTGCTAAAGATTATGCCGACATTGGTAGGACTTATGGTGGCAGTAGGAATACTTAGGGCATCCGGTTTTTTTGATTTTATCACGAAAATGATTGCCAAAGGTACAGCTTACATAGGTTTTCCGTCGGAACTTGTACCGCTTACAGTTGTGCGTATGTTTTCTTCTTCGGCCGCCACAGGTCTTGTTCTGGATTTATTCAAAGAATACGGGACAGATTCGCGGATTGGACGCATAGCTTCAATTATGATGAGTTGCACGGAGACGATTTTTTATACAATGAGTGTTTATTTTCTGGCTGCAAAGGTTACCAAGACTAGATACACACTGGCAGGTGCACTAGTTGCCACATTTGCAGGAATCATAGCAAGTGTGTGGCTTGCCGGTTTGATGTAGGAGTTCAAGGGGCGAATATATGGCTTCGAACAAATGAAGTAGGGTAATATAAGGGGAGTGTTTTTTGACACTCCCTAGATTATTTAAAGTACCATTTTCTAAGTATGTCAAACGGTGCTGGTCCTATCTCTAGTATGGTTTTATGAAATTCTTTTTGTGAGAAATTCTTTCCTTCCTTTTCTATGGCTTCTTTTTTTAATTCTAGAAATTCTACATACCCAACATAGTATTTTAAATAATTAGCAGGGTCAGAAATAATCAGTTCATAGATTTCTTTAATCGTGTCGCGGTCCTCGATTCCGTAGTGATTAAAAAATTGAATAGTATCATCCACACTCCAGCCGTTGAAGTGAATCCCGATATCGGAGGCAGCATAAAGACCAAGAATAATGGAGTTGTTTTTTTGAAGGAGTTCAGCGTATGACTTTTCTAATGGACTTAAGGAGTAAGAACACATTTCAGCGTAAGTGGCCCAGCCTTCGATATATCCGCCGAAGTCTAAGAGGGTGCGTATCGGATCCGGATTGGTGCTGGCATAATAGGTAGTTTGATAGAGGTGTCCGGGGTATCCTTCATGTGCCAGTGTTGTAAAGAGCTGAAGCTTTTCCATGTTATGAGCCTGTTTGATGTAAATCACATTTTCACTTGAGTTATCAATGGCGGGAATCATGTAAAACGCGGGGCTTAAGTATTGTTCTAGTGCTGTAGGAATATATTTGATCTGTGTGTTGACAGTGGCAGGCTGTGGAAAATTCAAACGGGTTTTTTTCTCTAGTTCTTCAATAATGGATTCAGGTGACATGGAAAAAGAAGTTTCCGCAGCTTTGCTGGCTTCAGGGGAATCTGAAAACATCTTTTGTATGGAAAGGAAATCTGAGGCAATCTGAGACTGAATGAGAAGTTCCATGTCTTCCACACTTCTGGAGGAGCCGGTATCTCTGGTAACCAGATAGGAATAGTATTCTCTGCCTTTTGGAAGATAGCAGAGTCCCTGTGTGTTGCGACCACTCCCCTTGAGAGAGGTAAGTGCATCTTTAAGATTTTTGTAAGAAGTGTAAACAAAATTATTTACAAGTTCAGTATTGCGTGTACACCACTCTTCTTTTTTCGTTGTGGAAATTGAACGGAGAGCAGAAATGCGTTCTTCAAAAGTAGAAAATAGATAATTATTATTCCCCATGTCGAGGAAAGCTTCACACTGTTCCAGAACATTATCTACTGTGGAATCTGCCATAAATAGTCCGTTTCTTAATTTTTCCTGTTCATAGGCGATTAAGGAATTAAAGTAATCCGGAGTGGTTTCTAATAGCTTGAGATAGGTTTCCACATCTTCACTGGTGTGAAACTGATATTCCGCGAGTAATACAGGTAGTTGTGCATGAACTCCTGTAATTGGACTTAACGGTTCTTCATAGAGCGTGTAGGCGGCACCATTTTTAGCTGTATTTAAATAGGAAGCCAGGACATCATAGGTAAGCTGGTTTTTTGGGGAAAGCCTTTTGTAAGGAAAGGATTTCAAAACTGCAATGCAGTTTTCTACAGCAGCAAGAGATGCAGTATTATCCGTCTGGGCAAAGCCGTATGTAATTGAACAATCCGTGATACCATAATTTTCCGGGTTCTGTAGTGTATAGTGAAGACCGATGGTAGATGAAGATACTTCCTGACAAAAGAGATTCATCGTAAAATTCTCGAATGCCTGATCGGCTTTGCAATCAGTGGTTTTGGCATTACAGCCGGTGATAAAGATCGTAATAAGAAGTAACAGTGGCACCAAAAGATGCCTCGAATGAAAAAAGATTTTGGATTTCATAAATACTCCAAATGTTTTTTAGTCTATTCTATGCAGAGAGACGATGTGTGATAACCTTTTTCTTGACACAAACTTTAACCTGTGGTACGATTTTTCCATATATGAAAAGGCAAATGCAGTGATGAAAAGAAGTGCTGACACGGGAATGTCCTGTCTTCTTATGTGATTAAGAAGATGTGGCTTTTTTATTTTGAGAAGGAGAAAATGACATGGAGAATAAGAAATTTTATATGACGACAGCGATTGCCTATACATCAGGCAAACCACATATTGGGAACACATATGAGTTTGTTCTTGCAGATGCAATTGCGAGATACAAAAGAAGTCAGGGATATGATGTATTTTTTCAGACAGGAACGGACGAGCATGGTCAGAAGATTGAGTTAAAGGCGCAGGATGCAGGCGTTACACCAAAGGAATTTGTTGACAAAGTAGCCGGAGAAGTAAAAGCAATTGCGGATTTGATGAATACATCTTATGATAAATTTATTCGTACAACAGATGATTATCATGAGAAACAGGTACAGAAGATCTTCAAAAAATTATACGAGCAGGGAGACATTTACAAAGGTCACTATGAAGGAATGTACTGTACACCATGTGAATCTTTCTTTACAGAATCACAATTAGTAGATGGAAAATGTCCGGACTGCGGACGCGAAGTACAGCCTGCAAAAGAAGAAGCCTATTTCTTCAAAATGAGTAAGTATGCAGACCGCTTAATTGAGCATATTAATACGCATCCGGAGTTTATTCAACCGGTTTCACGTAAGAATGAGATGATGAACAACTTCCTGTTACCGGGACTTCAGGATCTCTGTGTATCAAGAACCTCATTTAAATGGGGAATCCCAGTAGATTTTGACCCGAAACATGTTGTCTATGTATGGCTTGATGCACTTACAAACTATATTACAGGTATCGGTTATGACTGTGACGGCGAAAGCACAGAGCAGTTCAAGAAAGACTGGCCGGCTGATTTGCATTTAATCGGAAAAGATATTATTCGTTTCCATACAATTTATTGGCCAATTTTCTTAATGGCATTAGACTTGCCATTACCAAAACAGATTTTCGGACATCCTTGGTTATTGCAGGGTGACGGAAAGATGAGCAAATCAAAAGGAAATGTGCTTTATGCAGATGAATTAGTAGATATGTTCGGTGTAGATGCAGTTCGTTATTTCGTACTTCATGAAATGCCATTTGAGAATGATGGTGTTATCACATGGGAGCTGATGGTTGAGCGTATGAATTCGGATCTTGCAAATACATTAGGAAACTTAGTAAACAGAACAATTTCCATGACAAATAAATATTTTGGCGGCAGTGTAACAGATAAAGGTGTTGCAGATGATGTAGATACCGATTTAAAAGCAGTCGTAGACAGGACACCTGCAGCAGTGGATGCGAAGATGGAAAACCTTCGTGTGGCAGATGCAATTACAGAAATCTTTAATTTGTTCAAGCGCTGCAATAAGTACATTGATGAAACAATGCCTTGGGCACTTGCAAAAGATGAAGCTCAGAGAGACAGACTCGAAACTGTGCTTTACAACTTAATCGATAGCATTGAAAAAGGAGCACGACTTTTATCTTCATTTATGCCGGAAACAGCAGAAAAAATTCTGAAACAAACAAATGGGGGAAATGTGACAGATAAACCGGAGATTCTATTTGCACGTTTAGACGTGGAGGAAGTACTGAAAAAGGTAGAAGAACTTCACCCACCGGTAGTGGAAGAAGCAGTAGACGAAGATGTGATTGACATTGAGCCGAAAGAGGAAATTACATTTGGGGATTTTGAAAAAATGCAGTTCCAAGTAGGTGAGATTATTGCCTGCGAGGCAGTAAAGAAATCAAAGAAATTACTTTGTTCACAAGTAAAAATCGGCAGTCAGGTAAAACAGATCGTATCAGGTATCAAGGCACATTATACACCGGAAGAAATGGTGGGGAAAAAAGTGATGGTGCTTGTGAACTTAAAGCCTGCAAAACTTGCAGGTGTATTATCAGAGGGTATGCTTTTGTGTGCAGAAGATGCAGAAGGAAACCTTGCACTCATGACACCGGAAAAGGACATGCCTGCAGGAGCAGAGATTTGTTAATTTGTGTGGAAGATTCGGAGTGAGATGGACGAAGCGATAGAATGAAAGGGGATAGACTAGACATGATTAGAATAGGTATTGTTGGATATGGAAATATTGGCCGTGGTGTAGAGTTGGCAATTGAAAGAAATGAAGATATGGAATTAGTGGCAGTGGTTACTCGTCGTAATCCAGATTCTGTGAATGTTTTGACAGAAGGTGTGAAGAAAGTTCATTTAGATGATGTACTTTCTTTAAAAGGCGAGGTTGATGTCATGCTTCTCTGTGGTGGTTCTGCTACAGATTTGCCTGTTATGGGACCGGAGCTTGTAAAGAACTTTAATACAATTGACAGTTTTGATACTCATGCGAAGATTCCGGAGTATTTTGCCAATATGGATGCTGCAGCAAAAGCAGGCAATAATGTAGGTATTATCTCAGTTGGATGGGATCCGGGCATGTTCTCATTGAACAGAATTTATGCAGAGTCAATTTTAGTACAGGGAAGCACCTATACATTCTGGGGCAAAGGTGTAAGCCAGGGTCATTCTGATGCAATCCGCCGTGTGCCGGGCGTGAAGAATGGAATCCAGTATACGGTTCCGATTGAGTCAGCAGTGGAAGAAGTTAGAAGCGGAAGCGAGCCACAACTCACAACAAGACAGAAGCACTTGAGAGAATGTTATGTAGTTGCTGAGGAAGGTGCAGATTTACAGGCGATCGAAGAGGCAATTAAGACAATGCCGAACTATTTTGCTGATTATGACACAACAGTAACATTCATTACAGAAGAAGAGTTAAAAGCAAACCACAGCAAGATGCCGCACGGTGGATTTGTTATTCGCACAGGCGAGACAGGAAGAGACGGTAACAAACATGTCATTGAATATTCACTGAAATTGGATTCCAATCCGGAATTTACTTCAAGTGTTCTTGTGGCTTATGCAAGAGCTGCATACAGACTTTCTGCAAATGGTGATTGTGGCGCGAAATCGGTATTTGATATTGCACCAGTATTGTTGTCCAATAAGACACCGGAACAATTAAGAAAAGAGATTTTATAAATGAAACCAATGATTTTTGAAAGTCATGCGCATTTTGATGCAGAACAGTTTGATGAGGATAGAGCAGAACTTTTGAGTTCCATGCAGGAAAACGGAGTCGGTACGATTGTAAATGTAAGTGCGACTCTGAAATCCTGCACGGAAGTTGTGGAACTGGCTGGGCAGTATCCGTTTGTGTATGCGGCGGTTGGTGTACATCCAGACGAGGTGGGCGAATTAAATGAAGAGACGTTTGCCCATGTAAAAGCGCAGTGTCAGAAAGAAAAAGTTGTGGCAGTCGGCGAAATCGGTCTGGATTATTATTGGGATAACGAGGCACATGACGTGCAGAAAAAATGGTTTATCCGTCAACTGGAGCTTGCAAGGGAGTTGGATTTGCCGGTCATTATACACAGCCGGGAAGCAGCGGCCGATACATTGGAAGTGATGAAGGAGCATGCGAAAGGACTTCGTGGTGTTATTCATTGTTTTTCGTATTCCAAAGAGATTGCGAGAGAATATGTGAAAATGGGATTTCATATAGGAATCGGCGGTGTGGTGACATTTAAAAATAGTAAGAAGTTAAAAGAAGTTGTGGAGACAATCCCGTTGGAATGGCTTCTACTTGAAACGGACAGTCCGTATCTAGCACCGGTGCCGTATCGGGGAAAACGGAACACATCGCTATATATTCCATATATTGCAAAAGAGATTGCCCGTATAAAGCGGATCACTTATGAAGAGGTTGTTGCACAGACTGCGCAGAACGGGGAGCAACTGTTTACGAGTCAGTAAGATTTTCTGGCTCGTTTTTTTGCTAAAAAGGAGATAGATATATGACAAAACCAACGTTAGGAAATCCTCAAAATACAATCGAAGTATTGCAGAAATACGGATTTTCGTTTCAAAAAAAATTCGGGCAGAATTTTTTGATTGATACACATGTGTTAGATAAGATTATTGCATCGGCAGAGATTACGAAGGACGACTTTGTGTTGGAAATCGGGCCTGGAATCGGTACAATGACACAGTATCTTGCGTATGCCGCAAGGCAGGTTGTAGCAGTTGAGATTGATAAGGCATTAATTCCGATTTTGGAAGATACACTGAGCGCATATGACAATGTGACGGTAATTAACGAGGATGTTTTAAAAGTTGATATTGCAAAGCTCGCAGAAGAATACAACGGGGGTAAACCGATTAAAGTGGTGGCAAATCTGCCATATTATATTACAACTCCAATCATTATGGGACTTTATGAGAGTCACGTACCGATAGAGAGCATTACGGTTATGGTACAGAAAGAGGTTGCAGACCGTATGCAGACAGGTCCGGGAAGTAAGGATTACGGTGCATTGTCTTTGGCAGTGCAGTATTATGCGCGAGCCTATATCGTGGCAAATGTACCGCCGAATTGTTTTATGCCAAGACCAAAAGTGGGTTCTGCCGTTATCCGTCTTACAAGTCACAAAGAACCTCCGGTTCAAGTGGAAAATGAACAACTGATGTTTCAGATTATCAGGGCTTCGTTTAACCAGCGAAGAAAGACACTGGCGAACGGGCTGAATAATTCTATGGAAATTCATTTATCTAAAGAAATGATTACTGATGCCATTGAACAGCTTGGCAAAGGAGCGAGTGTGCGTGGCGAGGCGCTCACTTTGGAAGAATTTGCTCACTTAAGTAATATTATTCATGAGAAGATGTAGGATATAATTGGTTGTTCATAAAGAATTAACATGTTATTTATTGTTTTTTCTTTCATATTTTAGTATAATGAAGTCTAATATTAAGCAGAAAGGAGAACGACTATGGAAAATACAGCGAATGTAGATTTGTTTGAAATTACATCTGAGATTTTGCATCTGGGAAAGTTAACAGAAGAGTGTAATGCAATTAATAAAGACTTATATAAAAAATATGAGGTGAAAAGAGGACTTCGAGATCTGGACGGAAAAGGCGTTCTGGCAGGTCTTACCAATATTTCTGATGTATGTGCCTCTAAGATGGTAGATGGTGTGAGGGTACCCTGCGAAGGAAATCTTTACTACAGAGGTTATAATGTAAAAGATTTGGTAAAAGGTTTCCTTGATGCAGATCATTTTGGATTTGAAGAAACCACATATCTGTTATTATTTGGAAGTCTGCCTACTAAGACAGAGCTTGCAGCGTTTTCAAAGATGCTTGCAGACAGAAGAACACTGCCTCCGACTTTTGTACGTGACATCATTATGAAAGCACCAAGTAAAGATATGATGAATAGCTTGTCACGTTCTATCCTACATTTGTATTCTTATGATGATAAGGCAGATGATACCTCTATTCCGAATGTACTTCGTCAATGTTTGAATCTGATTAGTCAGTTCCCTATGCTGATGGTATACGGATACCATGCGTATCATTATCGCAGAGGTGATGATTTATTTATTTATGCACCATCGAAAGAGTTATCAATGGCAGAGAATATTTTAATGATGCTTCGTGAAGATCGTCAGTATTCGCCATTAGAGGCAAGGATTCTTGATATGGCATTAGTGCTTCACATGGATCACGGCGGTGGTAATAACTCGACCTTTACAACTCACGTTGTTACATCTTCAGGTACGGATACTTATTCCACAATGGCAGCGGCGATGGCTTCATTGAAAGGCCCAAAACATGGCGGTGCAAACATTAAGGTAACACAGATGTTCAACGACATGAAAGCGGTTATTAAGAATTGGGAAGATGAAGACGAAGTTCGCGAATACCTGGAAGCAGTATTGGATAAGAAGGTATTTGACCGGAAAGGTCTTATCTATGGTATGGGGCATGCCGTATATTCTGTTTCTGACCCAAGAGCAGATATCTTTAAGGGCTTTGTGGAACAGCTTGCAAAAGAAAAAGGTTATGAAAAAGAATATGCATTGTATGAGTCAGTAGAACGTCTCGCCCCACAGGTAATTGGTGAGAAACGTAAGATTTACAAAGGAGTTAATGCAAACGTAGACTTTTATAGTGGTCTGGTATATCAGATGCTGGGGCTTCCACAAGAGCTTTATACGCCAATCTTTGCTGCAGCACGTATTGTCGGCTGGAGCGCACACAGATTGGAAGAGCTTGAAAATGTAGATAAGATTATTCGTCCTGCATATATGCCATTATGTCCGTATAAAGAGTATGTAAATATTGAGGAGAGATAAGAATAAGTTAAGAGACAGTTAATAAATTTTCGTTTCTTTTTAGAATCTAATCATACTTTAGACACATTTTTCTTTTATACTTAGTATCAGATAGTTGATTAACACACAACTATCTCCCCCTCATAAAGTAAAGCCCCTCGGGATGCTCCGAGGGGTAACACTTTACTCTCATTCCTTTAGATAACTGAAAAGAAGCTGTTGTATGTCCGGTGACTGCACACCGATGTACAGCGGCTTCTTTTTTGTACGCAGAATGTGTGTTGTGTAATCTATTTCTCTTGCGTTTGCAGGTAATAGGCATTACAATGAAGTTCAGAAAATGTCAAAAGAGGTATGATAATGCAGAAGATACATGAAATATTAGAAGAAAGTTTGAATATAGATTTCATTGCAGCAACTATAAGCAATCCACGAGACAAAGACGGTGCAAAGAAAGTGAAAGTAAGACCGGTGTTAAAGAAAGATAAGCTGCTGTTTCAATGCGAGGAATATCGCAAAAACCAGGTGTTTCATGAGAATTGTGACGCGGCACGAGCTCTGGAAAAATTATTGAAATACATGGAACAGTTTGGGCAGATGCAGCTGGAGACAAAGCAGTTTCGTGCCACTGTTCTGGTAAGTAAAAAAGGAAAGGTGACAGTTCAGAAAAAGAGACAGAATTGTTGCGTGAAGGAAGTTGATTTGTCCCATAACCGGAGTAAGAAATATATATTACAGGAGGGGATAGCGGTTCCGTTTCTGCAGGATCTTGGTGTTATGACGGCAGAAGGTAAGATTGTACGAACTAAATTCGATAAATTCCGTCAGATTAACCGTTTTTTAGAGTTTGTGGAAGATATTCTGCCGCAACTTAGCGAGGACAGGGAAGTAACGATTCTGGATTTTGGATGTGGAAAATCTTATCTGACATTTGCAATATACTATTATCTCCATGAGCTGAAACAGTTGGATGTACGAATTATCGGTCTGGATTTGAAAACCGACGTTATCAGACATTGCAATGAGCTGAGTGAAAAGTATGGTTATGAGAAGCTCAAATTTCTGGAGGGGAATATTGCAGACTATACAGGTGTAGACGAGGTAGATATGGTGGTCACACTTCATGCCTGTGATACGGCCACAGATTTTGCACTGGAAAAGGCAGTTGGCTGGAATGCAAAAGTGATTCTGTCTGTACCATGCTGCCAGCATGAATTAAATGCACAGATACAGAGTGACGTTCTGAATCCGATTTTGAAATATGGTCTGATTAAGGAAAGAATGGCAGCTTTGATTACAGATGCGTTGCGAGCAGAGTATCTCGAGGGGCAGGGATATGATGCTCAGATTTTGGAATTTATTGATATGGAGCACACGCCGAAAAATATTTTGATCCGTGCGATAAAGACAGGAAAGAAAAAGAGCAATCGACAGGCGGTAAAAATGTGTGAAGAGTTTTTACATGTGAATCCGACTTTGGGGAGATTATTGGAAGAAAGAGGAGAATAATAGATGAAGGAAGGCATAATTAAGGCGGGGGTATTGACGGCAGTATTTATTATAGCGGTCATAGTATTTAGTTTTTTAACCAACAAAAATTTTGATGATATGACGGTGGATATGGATGCGGCATCATTTCCGACAATGTCTTTTCATGTGGAAGGGTATGAGGTTAACACATTGATGGGATATAAGAATGAGATGAATATTCCAATGGTGCGTGATGCGGTAACTTTGCTGGATTCAGACGGAAGTGTTCAGGTTAATATTCAATCCTATGAACAACAGATAAAAACATTTACATATGAGATATATAGTTTAGATGATACCGAGAAGCTCTTTGAAAAGACAGAGAAAAAGATAGGCGAGACACTTAAGTTAGAGACGGGTGAAACTTTAACTGCAGGTACAGAAGCTGTTCTTAAGATTACTCTTCAGACGGAAAATGAAGATGCAATTCACTATTATACAAGAGTAAAAAAACCAGAGCAGTATTACACAAAAGAGTGTCTGGATTTTGTGAAAGATTTTCACACAAATGTAATAAATAATGAAAATGCCAATGAGATAAAGAGCTTCATCGAATCGAATGAAGAGGGTAATAACAAAACTTATGGACATGTCACAATTCATTCGGATCTGAAGCATGTGATGTGGGGAGATTTAAATCCCCGGATGAAGAATAAAGTACGCTGGAGTATCAAGGAGACAAATGAGGTATATACAGCAATACAACTCAAATATCAGGTAACTTGCAAAGGGGATGATAATGAGGAAGAGACATATAATGTCAAAGAGTTTTTCAGAGTCCGCTATGTGAATGATAAAATTTATCTGTTAGGATATGACAGAACGATGGATCAGGTTTTTGATGGGGCTAAGAAAGTGTTATCCGGTAAAGGGGTAAATCTGGGAGTTGCTTCAGAACGGATTCCGTATATGACTAATAATGACGGAACGATAGCTGCATTTGTTAAGGAGAGAGAACTTTGGTGTTACGACAAGAAAGAGGATACCCTGGCGTGTGTTTTCAGCTTTGAAGATTCTGGAAAAGAAGATTTGCGTAACCTCAATGATCAGCATGCGATACATATCCTTTCTATGGATAGTAACGGCAACATGACGTTTGGAGTGTATGGCTACATGAACCGAGGAATGCATGAAGGCGAAGTTGGAGCTGCAATTTATTATTATAATCTATCGCATCACACAGTAGAAGAAAAAGTATTTATTCCAAGCAATAAGTGTTTTAAAATTGTGGAAGAGGAGCTGGGGAAACTGGCATATTATAATGAAGAGCAGGACATAGTATATTTGCTGTTAGATGGAAATCTCTGTAAAATCCATGTGCAGGAAGCAAGAAAGGAAGTGCTTGTCGAGGAACTCTCAGATAATCAGTACGTTGTTGCAGCAGATGGTCATTTGCTCGCGTACCGAAATGGTCAGGAAATTATTGTAATGGATTTAAAAGCCGGAAAAGAGCAGACTGTGAAAGCAGAAGATGGTCTGGCTATCCAACCACTAGGTTTCATCGGAAATGACTTGGTGTACGGACTTGCCAAAGAAGAAGATGCAGGAAAAACAGCATCAGGAAATGTAATTCAACCAATGTACAAATTATTGATTTGTGATTTTAATGGAAACGTGTTGAAGACCTATGAAGAGGAAGGAGTGTATGTTAAAAACATTTCTGTAGATGATAATATGATTACGCTGAATCGTGTTGTAAAGTCAGGTGGGACGTATAGGGAAACAGCGAAAGATTATATTACGAACCATGCTGACAAATCAGACAATAATATCTCTCTTCAGACTTATATTACAGAGCTGAAGGAGACGCAGTACCGCCTGGAATACGAAAGTGTAATTGAGGATAAGAAACCAAAAGTCCTGAGGCCGAAGCAGGTACTTGCAGCAAAGCCGATGGAGCTTGCATTTGAAAATGAGAAGATAAAAGAACAATATTATGTGTATGGAATGGGCGAAATGCTTGGGGCATACGATAGTGCAGGCGAGGCAGTCAGAGCAGCGGATGAAGTGGAAGGAGTGGTAACTTCCTGGGAACAGGTACTTGTATGGGAATCTGGCAATAAACATGCGTGGTATCGTAATTTTGAAATTGGAAGATTCACTGTGCAGAGTGGGGAAAATGGGCTGCAGGCGTGTCTGCGTCATATTCTAAACTATGAAGGGGCAGAGGACATGGATTTGAGTGAAGCATCAGATATTAATAATGTAATCGCGCTGCTCAATGATTATCCCGGACTCACAGGTGTTAATCTTACAGGATGCAGCATCAAGGAATTGTGTCATCTTGTTGGAAAAGGAGCACCGGTTATTGCATTAACTGACAGCTCAAGTGGGGTTCTCTTGATTGGCTATGATGCGCAGACTGTAACATACGCCGACCCTGTCAGTGGAAGTATTAAGAGCTGCACATTTGAGAAAATGGAAGAGATGACAGGTGGAAGTGGAAATGTGTATATTGGATATATAAAAACAATATAGAAATTTTAAAAGGACATCGCATGATGTCCTTTTAATTTGTATTTTTAAAAATACGATATTCATGTTTTTTCATTACAGAGAATAAAACTATTCCCAGCACGCCACAGGAAAGAAGTTCGCCAATTCCTACAGTTAACATCATGAAAGGCAATGGAAGCGGTACACCATAACCGTAACGCAGCACAAGTGGTACAATGACCATGTTAGAGCAAATCGGCGGCAATATCGCAAGACACTTATTTTTCTTGCGTAACAGATAAGTACCGCAGGCACCAATCAAGGTTGCAAGACTGCCAAAGATAATGTCCGGAAGGATGGCTCCTCCAATTACATTTCCAAAGAAACATCCGATGAATAATCCCGGAATTGCTGCCGGAGTAAATATCGGCAGAATGGTAAGTGCTTCTGAAAGACGGACTTGTATTTCTCCAAATCCAAACGGTGCAAACATCACGGTCAGCACCACATAGATTGCTGCAATCATTGCAGCCTGTGTCATAAATAGTACGTGTTTGTTTTTCATATTGTATCTCCTTTAGTTTTGTTTTACGTGTGGAAGGTCTCGAACACACGATTCATTTTACGCCGGAAATCGGCGGAAAGCCCGATAAGACCTTATTTTGGGGGCTTGACAACGCTTAGGAGTATAACATAGGTGAGGGAAAATTGCAAGGCGTACCCACAATTTGTTTGTGTCAAGTAAACATCCATGCAGCAGTCCATTGAAACTTTGAATATGATATGATAGACTTCCATCAAGAACAATCGTACAGGGTGGAAGACCTCTCATTTTACATAGATGGGAGGTGGTGCTAATGGACAATAACATTTTGACTTCAAGGATATGATGCAATTTGGCATGTTCATAATCGCATTACTGACCTTCATTTATTTGCTCAGTCATTAGTGCATAGAAAAACCACTTTGGCGATTGTTCTTTTGTGTCTTCAATATAGCATATCTAATTATATTCTACAAGTACTGGTCAATATATGAAACCATATACTATTAGTCAGTATATGAAACCATATACCTGTGAACGGGTTAATGTCTTTACAGTAAATCCAACAACTGTCTTGTCATATGGAAAGTTAAGTGCTATAATACGGTCTGTTGAGTAAAAATAGATTTGTAAAGGCAAAATGGAGGATACGATGTCTATTGAAGAACAGATAAAACAGATAAAACAAGAAAAAAATGCAGTGATTCTGGCTCATTATTATGTACCGGATGAAGTGCAGGCAATTGCAGACTATATTGGGGATTCTTACTACTTGAGTAAGGCTGCAAAAGGAACGGATGCAGATATCATTGTATTCTGCGGAGTTTCCTTTATGGGAGAGAGTGCAGTTATTTTAAATCCTGAGAAAAAAGTACTGATGCCCGATATGCAGGCAGATTGCGCGATGGCACATATGGTAAATCTGAACAAAGTGAAAGAGATGCGAGAAAAATACGAGGATTTAGCCGTGGTTTGTTATATCAATTCGACTGCGGAGATTAAAACATATTCGGATGTTTGTGTTACATCTGCAAATGCAGTGAAAATTGTAAAAAATCTCCCGAATCAAAACATTTTTTTCATACCGGATGGGAATCTGGGAAGATATGTGGCAGAACAGGTGCCGGGAAAAAACATTATTTTGAATGAAGGCTATTGTCCGATCCATGCCGCGATGACGAGGGAGAGTGTGCTAGAGGCAAAAGCAAAGTACCCACAGGCAAAATTCTTAGTTCATCCGGAGTGTACGAAGGAGCTGCTGGATGAGGCAGACTACATAGGGAGTACTTCGGGTATTATCAGCTTTGTGGAGAAGGACAACGGTCGTGAATACCTTATTGGAACAGAGATTGGTGTTCTGTACGAATTAAAGAAACGAAATCCAGATAAAACCTTTTATACATTATCTCATAAGCAGATTTGCAGCGATATGAAGGCAGTTACACTGGAAAAGGTGCTGGATGTACTACAGCATGAGACGAACCGGATGACTGTTTCAGATGAAATGAGAGAGAAGGCATTAGCTCCTTTGGAAAAAATGTTGGAGCTTGCGAAATAGGAAAGAATGGGAATGATGATGAAAACAGATATATTAATAGTTGGAAGTGGTTGTGCGGGTTTATACTGTGCGCTGAACCTGCCGGAGGAAAAAGAGATTCTTGTGATAACAAAATCTGATGCCGAGAGTAATGACTCTTTTCTTGCACAGGGAGGCATGTGTATGCTCAAGGGAGAAGAGGATTATGAAAGTTTTTTTGAAGACACTCTCAAAGCAGGACATTATGAAAATGACAGGACTTCAGTTGAGATTATGATTCGTTCTTCAAAAGGAGTCGTAGAAGATTTGCTGGCTTGGGGGGCAGATTTTCAGAGAGACACAGATGGGAGGCTTGCCTTTACCAGAGAAGGTGCCCATTCTGAAAAAAGAATTATTTATCATGAAGACATTACCGGCAAAGAGATTACAAGTACTTTGCTTAAAGAGGCAAAAAAGAGGTCTAATATCACTTTGCTGGAGCATACCACAATGATTGATCTTGTAGAGGAAGACAATAGATGTTATGGGGCCGTGATTCAGGAAAATGACGGACAGACGCAGGTAGTGGAGGCTGATTTTACAGTATTGGCGACTGGGGGAATCGGTGGATTATATCGGCATTCCACCAATTATTCTCATTTGACAGGGGATGCTCTGGCGGCCGCCATCCGGCATAAGGTGGAATTAAAGGACATTGATTATGTGCAGATTCATCCGACCACGTTATATTCGGATGAGGGAAGGAGTTTTCTGATTTCAGAATCCGTGCGTGGAGAAGGGGCTGTCCTTCGTGATAAAAATGGAAACCGATTTGTAAATGAATTGTTGCCGAGAGATTTGTTGACAAAAGAGATATGGAAACAGATGGAGAAGGATCAGACGGAGTTTGTCTGGGAAGACTTAAGGACCATTCCTGAAGCAGAACTTAAAAAGCATTTCCCAAATATTGTTGAACACTGCACGGAAATGGGATATGATGTAACAAAAGAATGTATACCGGTTGTGCCTGCACAGCATTATTTCATGGGCGGCATCAAGGTGGATCATCAGAGCAAGACATCTATGGAACAGTTGTACGCCATAGGAGAAACTGCCTGCAACGGAGTACACGGAAAGAACCGGCTTGCCAGCAATTCGCTGTTGGAGAGTCTGGTGTTTGCAAAACGTGCTGCGCACGACATGACATCCAACATGGAAAATGTCAGGAGGGACAGACAAGTACTGCAGCGCGTTGATATGAAGCAGTATGAGGATATTACGGCACGAAATATGGAAAATATGCAATTAGTAAAAGCGAAAATACAAGAAGCAAGTGAAAGAGGAGAATAGACATGTACGATCAAGTGACTTTAAAATTAAATGTAGACCCATTAATTCTTAGTGCTCTGAAGGAGGATATTACCAGTGAAGATGTCTCTGCCAACTGTGTGATGAAAAAACCACAGATGGGAGAAGTGGATCTGATTTGTAAGCAGGATGGGATTATCTGCGGACTGCAGGTGTTTGAACGTGTTTTTACCCTGTTAGATGAAAATACAACTGCAGAATTTTATGTAGAAGACGGGGAAACTGTACAGGCAGGACAATTGATGGGAAAACTTCGCGGGGATATTCGTGTATTGCTTTGCGGGGAGAGAACTGCCCTGAACTATTTACAGAGAATGAGTGGAATTGCGACTTATACGCATTCTGTTGCAATACTTCTTGAGGGAACCAAAACTAAATTACTGGATACGAGAAAAACGACGCCAAACAATCGTATTTTTGAAAAATATTCTGTCCGTACCGGTGGCGGAAACAATCACAGATACAACCTTTCAGATGGTGTATTATTAAAGGATAATCATATTGGAGCAGCTGGAAGTGTAAAGGCAGCAGTAGAAATGGCGAAAGAGTATGCTCCGTTCGTACGAAAGATTGAAATAGAAGTAGAAACATTTGAGATGGTGAAAGAAGCAGTAGAAGCAGGAGCTGATATTATCATGCTGGATAATATGAGCCATGAGCAGCTCAAGAAAGCCATAGAATTTATTGGTGGCAGAGCAGAAGTAGAGGTTTCAGGCAATGTGACAAAAGAAAATATCGCAAGGCTGACAGATCTCGGGGTAGACTATATATCAAGTGGTGCACTAACTCACTCTGCACCAATTATGGATATCTCACTAAAAAATCTCCATGTAATTTAAGAAAGGTATTGAAATAAGAATGGCAATGGGTGGACAAGAACGAAGAGAACAGATTCTAAGGATATTAAAAAATAGCGATAAGCCGGTGGCGGGAACGGAACTGGCAAGGCAATTGAATGTTAGCAGACAGGTAATTGTGCAGGATATGGCGCTGATTCGTGCTAATGGGATTGACGTTATGTCTACAAATCGTGGATATGTCATCCATGAGCCTAAGGCAGTCAGCCGTGTGTTCAAGGTGATTCACACAGACGAACAGGTGGAAGAAGAATTGAATTTATTTGTAGACCTTGGTGGGAAAGTGGATGATGTGTTCGTGTTCCACAAGGTATACGGCGTGATTAAGGCTGATATGTATATTAAGTCACGTAGAGACGTGAAAAAATATATGGAAGATATTTCGACGGGAAAATCTACCCAGCTTAAAAACCTGACTTCCGGCTATCATTATCATACGATTACGGCGGAAGATGAACAGACACTGGATTTAATACAGGAGGAACTGAGCCGAAGGGGATTCTTGGCGAAATTGCAGGATTATGAACCAGTGGATTTTTGGGGTGCAAAATAGAGATGAAGATAGAGGCAGTGATTTTTGATGTAGATGGGACATTGTGGGATACGACAGAACTGGTTGCCGAAGCCTGGAATAGGGCTGCTGCGGAGTTCAACATTCAGAATATGAAGCCGGTTACAGGCGATATTCTGAAACAGGAATTTGGTAAACCGATGAATACTATAGTGGATAATCTGTTTCCGAATTCCGATGAAGAGACGAAAGAAGAATTGTTAAAACTATGCTGTCGCTATGAACATGAGATTTTGGAGAAGGCAGAAAAAAACATGTTGTATCCCGGCGTTGCAGAGGTTTTCAGGAAACTGGCAGAACAGTGCCGGGTATTTGTGGTAAGTAATTGTCAGTCTGGTTATATTGAATTATTTTTAGAAAAAAATGAACTAGGACAGTATGTGACAGACACAGAGTGTTATGGCGATACCTTACTTAGCAAGGGAGAAAATATTAAGCTGGTAATGGAGCGTAATCATATTCAGAATGCGATTTATGTGGGCGATACCATTGGCGATTATGAGGCAACGATATATGCCGGAATACCATTTGTGTTCGCGAAATACGGTTTTGGCAGCGTGAAAGGTGCATGGAAAGAAGTTATGGATATTCGAGAGGCACTGGAACTGAAAGTGGAAAATAATGCATAAAAATATTTTAAAAAACGAGACAAATTATGGTAAATATGATAAAATATGGATGTATATATTATAAAAAGGAGGAGTAGGGTTATGAAAAAAATAACCAAAAAGCTTTTAAGTGCGCTTTTAGTTACTGTTATGGTACTGAATATCGTGATTAATGCTCTCCCGGCATTAAATACTCAAGCAGCAGTTACGGAAACATGGCGTCATTTTAAAAGTAGCGCAACCAACAATAATGGTGCGAATGCAGCGATTCTTGTGAATACAAATGAGGGTACACAGGGAATGGAAGCAGGTGAAATATCCTTTGTGCTAAAGCCGGAAAGTGAAAAGGATAACACAAGATTTAATGTAGGACCTTATATTACTGACAATAATACTTACATGACAGTTGGCTATAATAAGACTGGTTGGTTCTATGAGTACAAGGGGGCAGGCAATAGTTGGCCTACAATTTCTGGTATTCCAACTCCGCCAACAGCAGGCGAGGAAATGGAAATTAGTATTAAATGGGATGGTGTAAACTACACATTTACAGCAGGTGGAAAAAAGGCTACATTTACCATACCTCAGGATGCTTTCGATGGACTCAAGAATGGACAGATCGGATTTAGAATAGGTTCTTTTACCCCATCAGGAGGAAGTGCGCAGATATCCGACATTTACTTCAAGGATGTTGTGATTAAAAACGGTGATGGAGAAGTAATTGTTGAAAATGGTAATGATACTTGGGCACTGAAGACAGCAAGTAATAATGAAGTTTATGAATCAGGTGTGACAGTTACAAAAGTTACAGTGTCAGGTAAAGTTGTGGATGAATCTGGCAATCCGATTGCAGATGCAGAAGTAGCACTTGATACATCAACTACGACAACAAATGATGCGGGAGAATATACATTTGAAAATGTCGTGGCTGGAGCGTACACAGTCTCTGCTACAAAAAGCAGTTATCAGGCAGGTACAAAGAAAATTACTATAACTACAGATGATATTACAGGAGCGGATATTACGTTAGTAAAAGGTTCTTCGATTGAATTTGAGGGTGATGATACAATTGTTTCTGATGTAATGGAAGTTGCAATTTCTAATACGTTTCCACAAGTAATTGGTTATACAATGAAAGGCGGAGCAAATGATGGTAAGAAATTCTACGGACAGACAGAAGCATTAACTCAGTTGAAGGTAAACAATAAGTTGGTTACACCGACTGTAGAGTATAGTAAGAAATCAGACAGTAAAGTCGAATACATAATGACAATTAATGAACAAGCTATTGAAGCAGTGGTAACTGCAGTTATGGAAGTTAAGGCTAACACATTAAGCTTTGACATTACTGAAATTGAAGCTGAAGAAGGAACTTTCCTTACAGTTGAAATCCCAAATCACAATCTTGTTACTATAAAGGCAAATCAATCGGGTGCAACATTTGCCGGGGCAAATATGTCTACAAACACTGTTCAAAGTGGTGACACATACAGCACAGTAAGTTCGTTAACGGAAGGCAAACGCGGATATATGTATGCGTTTGTTTCAACAGATGAACTGAGTGCCGGATTATGGAGTAACTCAGAAAACAATGTGACAGCAGACTGGCAGAGGGTAACAGCAGTTACACAGACAGTTGATGGTGTTAAAGAAACAGGATTAAGCAGTACATTCTGGACATACCAGAAGAGTGCGAAACACAGAATTGAGAACAAAGATTATGAAATGCCTTCAACAAAGATTGTTATCACAGGCGATGAAAATGCGGATAGTGTTATTGATTGGCAGGATGGTGCGATTGCATATCGTACAATTATGAATAATCCGGTTGGTGCTGAATTGGTACCGGATCGTGTTGCTATCCGTATTGCAATGAACTTTAACAGTCATGCACAGAATCCATTTTTAATGACATATGACAATGCACAGAAAGTGTATTTAAATACTGATGGATTGGGACAAAGTATCTTGTTGAAAGGATACGGAAGTGAAGGACATGATTCAGGACATCTAAACTACGCAGATGTTGGTAAACGTATCGGTGGCGTTGAAGAAATGAAGAAACTTCTGGCGCAAGGTAAAGAAATCGGTGCAACATTTGGTATCCATGTAAATGCTTCTGAGACATATCCGGAATCTATTTATTTTACAGAGGACCGTTTGAAAAAGAATGCGGATGGAAGCCTTTCATATGGATGGAACTGGCTGGATCAAGGTGTTAATATTGATGCAGACTATGACCTTAGAAATGGACGTGAACAACGCTTCGTAGATCTTTGGGAAGCATTAGGCGGAGAAGACAATGACCTTGACTTTATCTATGTTGATGTTTGGGGTAACGGACAGTCAGGAGATAATGGAACATGGGCAAGCCGTCAGTTAGCAAAAGAAATCACACAGACATGTGGATGGAGACTTGGTAGTGAGTGGGGACATGCTAATGAGTATGATTCTACATTCCAACACTGGGCAGCAGACTTAACATATGGTGGAGCTAACTCAAAAGGTATCAACAGTGCAATTGCACGTTTCATTCGTAACCATCAGAAAGACTCATGGGTTGGTGATTATCCAACATATGGCGGGGCAGCTGTTAATCCACTTCTTGGCGGATATGACATGAAAGACTTCGAAGGATGGCAGGGACGTAATGACTACCTTGGATATATCCAGAATTTGTTTGATGATAACCTTTCTACAAAATTCTTACAGCATTATAAAGTAATGAAATGGGAAAACGGTGTTCCTACGACGGTTAATGGAGCAACTTGGACTCCTGAAATGAAGGTTACATTACAGGACGATGCAAAAGAGAACACGATTGTTGTAGAAAGACAGTCAAATGACGGTGCTGCCGCAGGATATCAATTAAGAACAATGAAATTGAATGACAGAGTCATTATGGATGGAGAAAAATATTTGATTCCTTGGTTCTGGGATGCAAATGGAAACGTATTGAACTCTCAAGATGAGAAATTATATCATTGGAATCAGGCAGGCGGAACATCTACATGGACAATTCCGGAAGAATGGCAAAACGCCAATATTTATAAATTAACAGAAACAGGTAACGTATTATGTAATGATATTGCTACTATTTCTGGAAATCAAATTACAATTCACGCAGAAGCATCTGTTCCATATGTTCTTCATAAAGCAGGTGCAGGTGAAGGCATCAAAGCGACAGATTTAACATGGAGTAAAGGCGCGCACCTTGTAGATACAGGATTTAATAGCAATACTCTAGAACATTGGAATATTCAGGGTAATGGTGCTGAGATTGTATGGAGTGCAGCAAACAATATGATGTTAAGTGTAGGAAGTGAGACAGAAGAAGTTTCATTGACTCAGGTATTAACAGATTTAGAACCTGGAAAAGGTTATGCAGCATATGTAGGTGTGGATAATAGATCTGATGCAAAGGCATATATTGAAGTTTCGGTAGATGGAAATGTGATTTCTAATTATACAGAAAGATCAATTGCTAAGAATTATCTGCAGTCTTATGCACATAATACAAACAATGCAACAATTGCCGGTACAGGAAGCTATTTCCAGAATATGTATGTATTCTTTACAGCACCAGAAGCAGGAAAGACAGTAACACTAACACTGAAACGTGAAGCAGGTGCAGGGAAGACATACTTTGATGATGTTAGAGTCACCAACAATATGTTTGGTGAAAGTGAAACAGACGGCAACTTTAACCCATTTGTATCAGAAAACAAAATGATTCAGACATTTGAGGCAGTACCACAGGGATTATTCCCATTTGTTATTGGTAATGTAGAAGGTGTTAGTGACAACAGAACGCATCTTTCAGAAAGACATGGCGAATATACACAAGCTGGCTGGTATAATGGCATTAAGAAATTAGATGACGTTCTTGAAGGAAATTGGTCTGTTAAGACAAATGGTCTCTCAGGAAGGGGACGTATTGTATATCAGACGATTCCACAGAACTTTAGATTTGAAGCAGGTGTTACATATAACATTAGTTTCGATTATGAAATGGGTTCAAAAAATACATATGCATTCATTGTAGGTAATGGAGAATCAAATGGTTCAAACTTTACTCAATATGAATTGCAGGCAACGGATTTAGAAAATGCACAGCCACAAACATTCAAATTCAGATTAACAGGTGGGGAAGAAAATCAGTCATGGATTGGTATTTACTCGACGACTACTCCGGCAGATACACAGGGTATTGGTGGAAGTGGAGCTGATTTTGGCGGATATAAAGACTTTATACTGGATAATCTTGTAATAGAGAAATCAAAGGCACAGAAATCTAATTTGGAAGAACTCGTAAATGCAAACAGTGACAGATATGAAGTAAACTACACAGCAGAATCATGGGCAGATTTCGCAAAGGCTTTAAAAGCAGCAAATGCAGCATTAGATGACTTTGAAACAGATCAGATGACTGTAGATAAGGCTGAAACTGACTTGAGAACGGCAGTTGCAAACTTAGATGTAATTGCAGTTACATTATCGGGCAAGGCAGTTGATGAAGCAGGTAGTGCTTTGGCTAATATTGAGATTTCTGTTGATCTGGATAATGGAAAATCGGTTTCAACAGTAACAGATGCAAGTGGTAATTATGTTCTTCCAGGTGTATTATTTGGAACCTGGAATGTAGTAGCGGACAGCAATGTGTTTGCAACAAATACAAAAGAAATTACAGTTTCTAAAGCACAATTAGAGGTAACACAAGACTTTGTAATGGTTACAGAGCTGACAGAACTCGAAGGTACAATCACAGCAGTAGGTGAGCCTGTAGAGGGTGTAACAGTCACAGTCGACGGACAGACAACGACAACAGATGCAAATGGTTATTATAAGTTTGATGAAGTTGTAACCAAAACACAGACAGTAAAGGCATCTATGGATGGGTATGATACTGCCAAAAAAGAAGTTGTAGTTGAAAAAGGAAAGACAGCAGTAGTCAATATTATGCTTCCGCCTTTAACAAGAGATGAAGCAGACTATGCAAACAACTATGATGATGGTTTAAAGACATGGGATAATCTTGCAGGAAATACATCTAGTACAACAATTAGTGTAGTTGATGGTGAGACAAAAATTATCTTCCCAGGTGGCGGACATGCAAATGTATACGAAACAAATGTACCACAGTTCAAGAACGGTGTTGTAGAGATGGATATTAGATCTGAAAAACGCGGAACACGTATCGGTATTTTGTTCAGAGCATTAGACATGAGTAATCGTGTATATGTAGGTGTTGGTGACAGCGCTTCTCAATATTTTACGGAATACTGGGGAACAAAGAGTGGGAATTCTTGGTCTAGTATGTCCACTGGTCCTACGTTTGAAGCAGGCGAAACAATGCATCTTAAGGCAGAAATAGTAGATACTACAATTAGATTATGGGTAAATGACGAATTAGTTCTTGAGAATAAAATGAATGGTATGCCTACAAATGCGGGGTACTTTGGTCTTAATACAAGAGCAGGACACACAATCTATGTAGATAACGTTGAAGTTACATCTTACGACTTGCCAACAGGTGACATTCAGAATGTTGCAGGACGTATAGTGGACAAAGCCAACGCAGTAGTTGAAGGAGCAAAAGTTGAATTGATCCAAAATGGAGTAGTATTCAAGTCAACGACAACAGATGCTTTAGGTAACTACAAATTCAAAAATATTCCAGCAGGCGAATATCAGATAAAGGTTACATTTGGTAGTTATGAAAGAGTTGTTTCTACTACAGTTACAGCAGGTGATGACTACTTTGTAGTTCCAAAAGTTGCACTAGCGGAGGTTGGAAACAATGAGGCATTGGAGGCACTTGTAAATGAAGCGTTGATGCTAAATAAAAATCTTTATACAGCGGAAACATGGGCTGACCTTGAAGATGCATTAACAGCAGCAAATAGAATTTTGAATGATTCTAACGCATCACAAATTGAAATTGATACAGCCAAAGAAACATTGAAGAACGCAATGGATTCATTGAAAGAAACCCCGAAACCGCCAGTGGATGTAACAGCGCCAACAGTTCCTGCAAATTTGAAAGCATTTGATATCAAGGAAAACACACTTAAGATTTCTTGGGACGCTTCAACAGATGACGTAGGGGTAACTGAATATATTATTTATGTAAATGGTATGGAAATTGGAAGAGTAACTGATACAGAAACTGGAATCAAAGATCTTGCAGCAGGTACAAAATACGAAATTAAAGTACAGGCAGTAGATGAGGCAGGCAATAAATCAGAGATGGCATCTGTTACAGTTACTACAAAATCTGCACCGGTTGTTCCAGGTGAATCAACAGATAAACCAACAGATAAACCAACAGATAAACCAACAGATAAACCAGCGGATAAACCAGCAGATAAACCAGCAGATAAACCGACGCTTGATGCACCAACAACTGGAGATGCAGCACCAATTACATTGTTCGTAATGTTGATGGTAGTGGCATTAACTGCAGTAGTAGTTATTCAAAAGAAAAGAGTAAGAAGATAGTTCTTTCTCTATCACAATTATGGGAGCTTTGCTTACAGAAAATTTCTTGAGCAAAGCTCCTTTTTTCGATTTCACAATTGCGGTATGGAAGAAAATAGGGTATACTATAAAGATAATGAAAGTAATTGTCTGGCTCGGATAGTTAAATATAAAATAAAGGAGTTTTTGTGATGGAATTAATAACAGTAAGAGAATTGTTTAAGAACCGAGAACAATATTTTGATAAAGAAGTGACAGTAGGTGGCTGGGTTCGAAGCAATCGTGATTCGAAGACATTTGGATTTATTGTAGTGAATGATGGTACATTTTTTGAGACACTGCAGGTCGTTTATCATGACACGATGGAAAATTTTACAGAGATTTCTAAATTGAACGTTGGTTCTGCAGTTATTGTAAAGGGTACATTGGTTGCTACACCACAGGCAAAACAGCCATTTGAGATTCAGGCTACAGAAGTGACAGTAGAAGGGGCCTCTGCTCCTGATTATCCACTTCAAAAGAAGCGACACAGCTTTGAATATTTGAGAACAATTGCCCATTTACGTCCGAGAACGAATACATTCCAGGCTGTATTTCGTATCCGTTCACTAGCAGCATATGCAATCCATCAGTTCTTTCAGGAGAGGGGCTTCGTGTACGTGCACACACCAATCATTACAGGAAGTGACTGTGAAGGTGCCGGCGAGATGTTTAAGGTTACAACTATGGACTTGAATAACCTTCCTAAGAATGAGGATGGCACAGTGGATTATTCTAAGGATTTCTTTAACAAAGAGACAAGCCTTACAGTAAGCGGTCAGTTGAATGGTGAGACTTATGCACAGGCATTCCGTAATATTTACACATTTGGACCAACATTCCGTGCGGAGAATTCCAATACTACACGACATGCAGCAGAATTCTGGATGATTGAGCCGGAGATCGCATTTGCAGACTTAGATGATGATATGATGCTTGCAGAATCTATGTTGAAATATATCATTAATTATGTGTTAGAGAATGCGCCGGAGGAGATGAATTTCTTCAATTCATATGTAGACAAAGGATTATTGGAACGTCTGAACAATGTAGCAAATTCAGATTTTGCCCGCGTGACCTACACAGAGGCAATCGAAATCTTAGAGAAGAACAATGATAACTTTGATTACAAAGTGTCATGGGGATGTGATTTACAGACAGAGCATGAACGCTACTTGACAGAAGTCGTATTCAAGCGTCCTGTATTTGTTACAAACTATCCGAAAGATATTAAGGCGTTCTATATGAAGATGAATGATGATAATAAGACGGTGGCAGCAGTAGATTGTCTTGTTCCGGGAATTGGTGAAATTATCGGTGGAAGCCAGAGAGAGGATGATTATGAGAAGTTACTCAAGCGTATGAATGAGATGGAGCTTAACCCGGATGATTATCAGTTCTATTTAGATTTGAGAAAATACGGCTCTACGAGACATGCAGGTTTCGGACTTGGATTCGAACGCTGTGTTATGTATTTAACCGGGATGTCTAACATCAGAGATGTACTGCCATTCCCAAGAACTGTGAATAACTGCGAATTATAAGAGGTAGTATGGGTGTGGGAGACTTTGGTTTTCCATGCCTTTTATTATGAAATTGAAGAGGAAAAATATGAATATTTTAGTAGTGGATGATGAGAGAGAAATTGCAGATATTATTGCATTATACTTACAGAGTGACGAATATCAGGTACATAAGTTTTATACAGGTGAGGATGCACTTAGATGCATTGAAACGAAGAAGATTGATCTGGCAATTCTGGATGTAATGCTCCCGGATATTGATGGATTTGAGATTTTACGAAGAATAAGGCAAAAATATAAGTTCCCAGTAATTATGCTGACAGCAAAAAATGATGACATGGACAAGATTACAGGTTTGACTCTCGGAGCGGATGACTATATGCCAAAACCGTTTAACCCATTGGAACTAGTTGCAAGGGTGAAGGCGCAGCTTCGCCGTTATACGCAGTATAATGAAGGGGCAAAGTCTGAGGGCGATGTTATTGATTTTGGGGGATTGGTCTTGAACCGTATTTCACATGAGTGTATCTATAATGAAAAGGAACTGGTACTGACACCGATTGAGTTTGAAATTTTGTGGTTACTGTGTGAAAGGAGAGGTCAGGTAATCAGTTCGGAAGAGTTATTCCGTGAAGTGTGGCAAGAGGATTATTATAAGAATAGTAATAATACAGTGATGGTTCATATCAGACATTTACGTAAAAAGATGAGTGAACCGACGGGAACTTCAGATTTTATTAAGACAGTTTGGGGAGTAGGTTATAAAGTTGAGGAATAATTATCGAAAATTAAAGCTGACTATTTTACTGCAGACTGTGTTTGTCACGGCATTGACAATTTTAGCAGGCGGGTTAATTTCCGAATATTTTTTAGAGGATTCTTCTAATGAACTGGTGCGTTTTATGACATCTTTGCATGTACAGGAGGAAACAGCAAGACACTGGTATTGGCGGGTTCTGGGAAATCATAAAGATTTTTTCCTACTAATTGGTTTTTTATGTCTGTTTTCCTTGTTTTTTTATGTGGCACTTTCCAGACTTGTAAAATATTTGTGGCAGGTGGAAGACGGAATTGACAATATTACCTCTGATTCAGAAGAGTCGATTCAGATGATTACAGAATTAAAGCCGATAGAGACAAAGTTGAGTGAGATTAAGTATACCCTGAAGAGACAGGGGCGAGAAGCGGCTGAGGCCGAAAAGAGAAAGAATGACTTGGTTGTATTTCTTGCACATGATTTGAAGACACCTCTTACATCGGTTGTTGCATATCTTACTATGCTTGATAGCCACCCGGATATGCCGGTCGAAGAACGTGAACATTACACGCATATTGCATTGGAAAAATCAATCCGTCTTGGGGCTCTGATTGATGAATTTTTTGAGATTACGAAGTTTAATCTGCAGAACATTGAGTTAGAGCTTATGGAACTTAACTTAACGATGATGCTGGAGCAGCTGGTAGATGAGCTGTATGGTGTGCTACAACAGAAAAAACTGATTTGTGAGGTTGATGCAGAAGATGATTTGATGATCAATGCTGATCCGGACAAACTGGCAAGGGTATTTGATAATATTTTGAAAAATGCAATTGCGTATTGTGATCTGAGTTCTACAATCCACATATCTGCAAAAAGAACGGATTCCGGGATTGAGATTGTGTTTGCAAACAAGGGAAGGTATATACCAAAAGAAAAGTTGAATATAATATTTGAAAAGTTCTATCGTT
Source organism: uncultured Clostridia bacterium (assembly GCA_937896665.1). Taxonomy (GTDB): domain Bacteria; phylum Bacillota; class Clostridia; order Lachnospirales; family Lachnospiraceae; genus Faecalimonas. Next base: position 38,856 of record CALBNS010000089.1, on the reverse strand, counting down.
TAGATGAAGCAAGGCACAGTGAGACCGGAGGAGCGGGACTTGGGCTTGCCATTGCGAAGCAGATTGTGGAACTACATCAGGGGAGTATCCGAGCAGAGAGTGATGAAGAGGAGACACGTTTCATTGTAAATTTGCCGGACAAAGAAAAGGGGATACAAAATGAGATTCATACATATAGGAGACGTTCATCTGGGGGCAGAACCAGAGGGGCTAAAAATCGGAAATAAGAAACGGGGAGAAGAGTTATGGGAAGGTTTGGAGAGGGTGTTAAATATCTGCGAATGGGAAGAGATTGACCTACTTTTGATTGCAGGAGATTTATTTCACCGGCAGCCGCTCATGCGGGAACTCAAAGAGGCTAATTATCTGTTTTCCAGACTTTCTAAGACGAAAGTGGTGCTAATCGCGGGAAATCATGATTATATCAAGCCAGACTCTTACTATATGACGTTCCACTGGAATGAGAATGTCTACCCACTATTCAATGGTCATATGGGATGTATTGAATTTCCAAAGTTAGAGACTGCAGTATATGGCTTCAGTTATTATCAGAGAGAAATCATGGAACCGCTTTATGACCGGGCGAAAGCACCGGGTAGGCAGAAGCACGAAATTCTATTGGCGCATGGTGGGGATGAGAGACATATCCCAATCAAAAAGGAAGTGCTGTCTGGTCTGGGATATGAATATATTGCGTTGGGACATATTCATAAGCCACAGGTTCTGGAGGAGAACCGTATTGTATATGCAGGTGTTCTGGAGCCTACGGATCGGAATGATATCGGGCCTCATGGGTATGTATTGGGAGAAATCACAGAGGAAGGTATAAAAGCTACATTTGTGCCGAGTGCCAAGCGGGAGTATGTGCATTTGGTGCTCTCGATTGACGAGACAATGACTAATGGGGCTGTAAAAGAGCTAATTAGAGAGCAGATTCAGAAGAGAGGCATTGAAAATATATATAAGTTTGTTCTTAGGGGATTTTGTGATGCAGATATTCAGTTTGAGTTAGAGGGTGCAAGAAACTACGGCAATATTTTGGAAATCATTGATGAGACAAAGCCGTCATATCATATGGCCAGGCTTATGGAACAGAATGAGGGCAATCTGCTGGGCAGATACATCGAAAGTTTTAGGGACTGTGAAGAAGGGAGTATGGAATATCAGGCTTTGTATGAAGGGGTTCATGCATTGATGAGCACTAAGAGGGGATAAAATGAAAATTAGGGAGTTACATTTAAGAAATTTTGGTAAATTTCAAGATAACAAAGTCGTTTTAAAAGATGGGATTAACCTTTTCTATGGGCAGAACGAGTCTGGAAAAACGACGACACATACGTTTATTAAGTGCATGCTATTTGGATTGGAACGTGGAAGGGGACGTGCGTCGGTAAATGATACATTTAGTATTTATGAGCCGTGGAAGAATCCGAATTATTATTCTGGAACAATGAGGTTTGAGAGTGGTGGAAAGAATTTCTGTTTGGAGCGTAATTTTGATAAATACTCCAAAAACGCAAGATTGATTTGTGAGGATGACGGTGAGGATTTTTCCTTGGAGCATGGAGACCTGGAAATGATTCTTGGCGGACTTACGGCTACTAATTATGAGAACACAGTTGCTATCGGTCAGATGAAAACGGAGACCAATCAAAGTCTGGCAGTAGAATTGCAGAATTATGCGACCAATTATTATTCTACCGGACATAGTGAAATGGATTTGGATGGTGCAATAGGAAGTTTGAAACAAAAAAGAAGTGATGTGGAACGTGACATGCGAAAGCACTTACAGGAAATTCAGGAGAAACGCCATGATGTGGAGCAGGAAGCAGCCTATGTCTGGCGTGATATTCACAGGCTGGAACAGGAACTTCAAGAGGCGGAAATGAGCCTTGAGAAAGAGAAAGACGTAAAGGACAAGGAGGATTTGCTAAATGGCAGGAAAAAGGGCTTGTTCCTTTGTCCTACAGGTCTGTTTTTCATGTTTTTTGTACTGTTCCTTGTGTTCTTCGCCTTTGCAAAGCCATGGAACTATCTCGTAATGATTGTAATTGCGCTTGCGGAAGGAATTTATATATGGAATCACCTGAAAGATGGAAAGATTAAGATGGCAGGGCAAAGCGGTCAGGAAACAGACCATACTATAGCAAATATGATATGGAAGGCAGAACATCTGCGAAACGAGCTGAAGGAAAAGCAGGTGGAGTATGATAATCTGCAGGAGCAATTGGAGGAGATGGAAGGTTTTGTTGACGAATATAAAAAGTTGGATAAGAAAAAATCAGCCTTGGAGCTCGCCATACAGCGCCTTTTAGAGCTTGCAAAGGAAGTGCAGCAGGATTTCAGCACAAATCTGAATAAAAGAGCATCTGCAATTCTTAGCGAGATTACAGGTGGAAAGTATACTATGCTTTGTATCGATGAGAAATTGAAGATGAGCCTTTATACAGGGGAACGAAAGATTTCCATAGAACAGGTGAGCCGTGGAACAATAGAGCAGATTTATTTTTCGCTTCGCATGGCTGCAAGCGAGATACTGCACGAAGAAGAATTTCCGGTAATCTGTGACGATACATTTGTCTATTATGATGATGAGAGGCTTAACAATGTACTTAGGTGGTTGATTAAGAATAGAAAGCAGGTACTTATATTTACCTGCCAGAAGCGGGAAGGCGAGATATTAAAGCGGCTTGGAATTTAAAGAAAGAAGGGGTGCGGTTTATGAATCGCACCTCTTTTATATGACAGAAAGTAGTCTGCTCAAGATACTTGTCTAGATACAAAAATGATACAACTAAGATGTATGATAAATAAGGGTGAGTAAGTGATGATAAACATTTTGATTGTGGATGATGAGTTTCCTATTGCAAACTTAATTAGAGAGACTTTGCAGAATGCAGGGTATAAGTGCAGGTGCGTGTATGACGGAGAGAGTGCAGCAACAGAGATTGAAAACGAAGTGTATGATTTGGTCATTCTTGATGTTATGCTTCCGAAAATTGATGGGTTTGAACTAATGGATTATATACGGCAGTATCAGATACCGGTAATTTTTCTAACTGCAAAGACGGATGTAAAAGACCGTGTGAAAGGATTAAAACTTGGTGCAGAGGATTATATGATTAAACCATTTGATATATCTGAATTGCTTGCACGGGTAGAAGTGGTGCTGCGTCGATACAACAAAGGGCAGGAGAACATTCGGGTATTAGACCTTGTGATTGATACGGTATCAAGAAATGTAATAAAGTCAGGAAAACTAGTAGAGCTGACATACAAGGAGTTTGAATTATTACTGCTTTTGATTCGGAATAAGAATGTAGCATTGTACCGGGAGATTGTCTATGAAAGAATCTGGCATGATCCGTTCGGAGAAGATACACGGACGGTGGATCTGCATATCCAGCGATTGCGCAAAAAATTAGGTCTGGAGAAGCATATACAGACAGTCTTTAAGGTGGGGTATAGATTTGTAGAGCATGTGGATAAGTAAGGTGACTTTATGAAGATTTCGTGGAAAATTTTTATTATGACGTATTGTATTATGTTTCTGACTACAGCACTTGGTGGATTTGTACTTGTGAATTCTATGTATGAGAGGGAAATGGAGCAGGCGATGGAAGGTGTTCTGAAAGATAATAAAACTGTCTATTCTTATATTATGATGATAGAGCATCTCCCGGATTCTTATGCAGATTATTCGTTGACAAGTCTGATACAGCAGATGTCTGAAGGGGGAAAAACGAGTATATTTGTAGGGTTTCATGAGGAATGGCAGGAAAAACTCTCTGGGAAGTGGAAAAACAGTCTGGAAACTGGTGAGGCACGCTCTGGTGTCGTGGAAGAACAGGGGAAACGAAAAATATTAGTGACTAGCCGTTATAAGGAACAGTATATTATTAATAAACAGGATATTACGGAAATTGTAGAGCGGAAAGCTGCAAATTATGAGTTGTACCAGAAGATAGTAATTCTTTCATCGGTAGTTATGGCAGTAATTTTAAATCTGTTTTCACGTTATATTACAGGACCATTGGAAAAGGTAACAGAAATGGCAAGGGTTGTGACACAAGGCAATTATGCGGTGAGGGTAGATGCCTCATATGTAAAGATGAAGTCCTTTGAGGTTAAACAGCTTGGAGAAACACTGAATTTAATGAACGAAAGGACGGAAAATTATATCCGAAAGCTGAAGGAGGAAGGCAGACGGAAAGAAGAATTCATGGGGAATTTCACACATGAACTGAAAACACCGCTCACATCGATAATTGGATATGCTGATTTGTTGCGAACTTATGATCTGCATCCGGAAAAGAGGAGAGAATATAGCTCATTTATTTATGCTGAAGGAAAACGTCTGGAGCATCTGGCGCTCAATCTTTTGCAGTTGATAGTCATGGAAAAAACAGAGTTAGAGAAAAAAGATTCAGACACTTTACAGCTATCGAAAGAGTTAAAACAGCGAGTAAAGTTTCTGGAAGAAAAATATGATGTGAAAGTAATCCTTTATCTCGAAGAAAGTCGGATTTTGGCAGAACCGATACTTTTGATAACGGTGCTGATGAATCTAGTGGACAATGCCTGTAAAGCTTCGCAACCCGGACAGACTGTGGAAGTGATGGGAACGAAATTGTGTGAAGAATATCAGTTTATGGTGCTGGATCATGGAAGAGGAATGCCGAGCGAGGAAGTGCATAAGATTGCAGAGCCATTTTATATGGTGGACAAATCAAGAGCAAGACGCCAGGGGGGTGCAGGCCTTGGTCTTACCCTTTGTGAAAGGATTGTACATTTACACGGTGGCATACTTGAAATTACTAGTGAAGTCGGACAAGGAACAAGTGTAAGATTTACAATTTCGCAACCTGCATCCCGGTATATTACTCGCACGGAAGGGGGAAATCTCCATGACGCGTAAAGAAAGATGGAAAAAAAGAGGAATTATTTTATTTGTTCTTTTTATAGGAACTCTGACAATTCTAAAACTGTTTGATTGGTACTGGAAAGAAAGAGATGAAAAGTTGTTACAAAATATGGGAAGTAGAAAATACGAAGTGGCTGTTTCAGAAAAAAACATGAGTTACAGACAGATGCTGGAAGCAATTGCGGCAAAAGATGGTAATAGTACGATAGTTACAAGAAACTCTGAATTGTACACGGAGGAAGAAATGCAGAAAATCAACGAAAAACTTCGGGAGGTAGTTGATACACTTATTATTTCTCCGTGGAAGGAAAAAATTTTCGATTTGCAGGAAAATAAAAATACACGTTCATTTGGCATGGAGGTACAGATTTTTCGTGAATTTGATAATAAAATCTATTCAGGAAGGATAGGGACACTACATTTGGCACGAGATTATGAGAACGTTACCTTTATATTTGATGCAGAAAAATATAGAATTTTTTCATTGGAGTACAATGGCAATTTAGCAGAGGAGGTTGATATAGAAGAAGAAATAGATAGTTACCGGAAAGTACAATTTGAAATTATTAGCAAGTTCAATTCTGATGTGGAAGATTTAAAAGCATATTTACCTACTTTGGAGATAAGTAACTGGATGCTTTCTGTAAGAGTATACGACTATGCTTCTTTTGATTTTCTACAGAATGTGGCTGACAATTATATACAAAAAATGGGAGTTTTTTACGAATCTGAACAAAAGATACAAGAATGATACAACTTAGTTAAAAGTGAGATACAACCTCCCTGTAAGATGAAGACAGGTCTTACAGGGAGGTTTTGTTATGCATAGAATAGTAAAAAAGAGAAGAAGAAGAATCATAAAATTTTATCTGCGTGTTTTATTTATTGTATTTGCTATTTTACTCTGTTTGGTGGGAGGGAATCGTGTGATGCAAAATATTGCTGAGCCAGACAATAACCGCAAGAGTAATTATCAGAGTGAACAATCAGAAGGAAAGATGAAAGAAGGAGTCTTTATTCCGGTGAAAGGTATGTCGCAGGAAGGGATACCAACCGGATGCGAGTCGGTAAGTACAGTTGCAGTACTTCAGTACTTTGGAATTGCAATTACACCGGGGGAATTTATTGAGACGTATTTGCCATGTGAGAGATTTTGGAAAGAAAGTGGTATCGTATATGGTGCTAACCCGCATGAGTCTTTTGCAGGAAATCCATATGAAAAAAGCAGTCTTGGATGTTTTTCAGAAGTGATTGTAAAAGCGCTGGAAAATATGAAACATCAAAAATTTGCCGGAATGAAACACTTGCAGATTCATAATGTCACTGGAAAGACTCTCGATTATTTAGAAAAAAACTTTTTATCAAATCAAGTACCGGTAATTGTGTGGGTAACGATGGGGATGGGACCTTCTCGTGAAGGTATGAAATATTTTCTCAAGGACGGGAGCCAGTATACGTGGCGCGCACAGGAACACTGCATGGTCTTATGTGGCTATGATGAGGAGTATTATTATCTAATGGACCCACTGGCAGGCGGCAAAATCGTAAAATATGATAAACAGCTGGTGGAACAAAGGTATGAAGAGATGGGACGGGAGGCAGTGCTTGTATATAAGAAAGAAATGAAAGATTAAGAACTTTGTTGTAAAAGTAGTATGTAAGTAAAAAATAATCCTGCCGAATTCCCGGCAGGATTATTTATGTCCTAAATAGCATTATTGAATCTTTTCACCGTTACGGTATCTTCTTACTACTTCCTGGATTCTGTCACTTGGATCTAAGATACTGCTGATAGAACCGTCGTGGTTCAATGTATCAATAATTAACGCAATATATTTACTTAAATCACAATTGATATACCATGGACGTTCTAATAATTCCGGTGTCTGGTAAATTAAGTTTGTTGTTAAAACACCGTGAAGAATACCCTCTCTGTAAGCTTCATCAAATTTCTCAAGGCCGTTTGTGAAAAGGCCAAAAGTAGAAGCGGCAAAAATGCGGTTTGCTTTTCTTTCTTTTAACTGTCTTGCAACATCAAGCATACTATCTCCTGAAGAAATCATATCATCAACGATGATTACGTCTTTTCCTTCTACAGAAGAGCCTAAGAATTCATGAGCAACAATAGGGTTACGTCCGTCAACAATCTTTGTATAATCGCGACGTTTATAGAACATACCCATATCAAGACCAAGAACATTTGCAAGATAAATAGCTCGTCCTGTTGCACCTTCGTCCGGGCTAATTGCCATCATATGTTCGCTGTCAATTTTCAGATCAGGAACAGCAGAAAGAAGACCCTTTACAAACTGGTATGTTGGAGGTACAGTTTCAAAACCACTCAGTGGAATTGCATTTTGTACACGTGGGTCGTGAGCATCAAAAGTAATAATGTTGTCTACGCCCATACGAACCAATTCCTGAAGCGCAAGTGCACAGTCAAGAGATTCTCTAGAACTTCTTTTATGCTGTCTGCTTTCATATAAGAAAGGCATAATAACATTAATTCTGCGGGCTTTTCCACCGATGGAAGCGATAATTCTCTTTAAATTCTGATAATGATCATCTGGTGACATGTGATTTTTATAGCCTGATAACGAGTAAGTTAAACTATAATTGCATACATCTACCATAAGGTAAATGTCTTTTCCTCTTACAGACTCATTAATAATACCTTTTGCTTCTCCAGAACCGAAACGTGGAACTCTGGCATCTACAATATAAGTATCTTTCTCATAGTCCTGAAAAACAACATCATCCTTAAGATTTTCAATATTTTCCTTGCGCCATGCTACCAAATAGTCGTCTATCTTTTTGCCTAACTCCTGGCATCCGTCAATTGGAATAAAACCAAGTGGTCCTACTGGAATGTTTTCTAAAATGCGTTCTGTACGGTGTAACATTAATTACCCTCCCTGTTCATTAGTTTTTTCTTGATGCGAATATCATCGCCTGTCAATTTTAGCATTGTGTAATTACTTGTAATTCGAGAAAAAATTCTCTCTGAATAAATCTCTGCAAGAGCTTCTAAAGAAAGATTTGTAGAGATAATAGTGGATTTCCTGCGAAGTAATCGTTCGTTCAGGCAGAGAAACAAATGTGAAACTGTAAATGTATTGGACATCTCTGTTCCTAAATCGTCAATAATCAGCAGGTCGCAGTCAAAAATATGTTCACACATACTTTCGGCCGCCTCGTCTTTTTCGAATTTACTCTTGGCAAGGGTGTCGAAAAGCTCAAATGCGGTAAGGTAAATTACGGAATAAGCTCTATCAATTAATTCTTTTGCAATACAGTTGGAAAGAAAGGTCTTACCAACACCGGTATCGCCATAAAGAAATAAATTGCGGAAATCATCTGTAAAAGTATCTACAAATTCGCAGGCTGTAAGGTACGCAGTCTTTATATTGTTTAGGGAAGAACGTCCGGTTGCTGGATCAATATGGTTGTCTGAATAATACATTAGAGAAAATGTATCGAAATTCTCTTCCTGCAGGATATTCTTCAAATTGGACTGTGTATAAAGTAAATCAATAACCGCCCTCTGGAAACAGTGGCACTTTTTGCCGTCAATATAACCGGTATCTTTGCAGTCTTTACATTCATATACCGGTTCCAGATAATCAGCGGGAAACCCTCCTGAGATTAGTAAAGCGTGTTTCCTTTCGGATAATTCGTGAATCTGCTCCTTTAAGGTTTTCAGGGCATGTTCGTCTCCCTCTAAGAGCCTGCGTGCCTGACTAACACTTAAGAATGAAATAGACTCATTGATTGTTTTCATCTCCGGCAGTTGATTATACACGGTTTCATAGCGTTTGTCCAATATATTTCTATTATGAAGCTGTTTTTGTTCGTACATACGAATTATCGCGTCATATTGTGAATTATTTAAAGCCACTTTTAATCTCCTTTAGCTATTGTGTATGTAAAAGCTGCTGTTCTAATGAACTGATATCATAAGAACGGCTGGTGAAATTGTTAAAACGGTTGGCAGGGGCCGAAGGAGGTCTCTGAGTGGTCTGTTTCTTAGCTGCTTTGTCCTTCTGATATGCCAGATCCAGACGAGAGATGTCCGATAAATTATGAACATCCTTAGCTAGCCAGTTTTTTAGTATTTTATCAGTATATTTAAAATCCGGCTGGTGTGTATTGGCTATCGTGCGGTCGCATGCTTCTACAATAATATCCAAAGTAAATCCGTATTCTTCAGTCCACTTTTTTATATAATTCAATTCTATTTCGGCAGGGCTTCTGCCTTTAATGCCGAAAGTGTTCAATATTGTGAAACAGGTTTTATTGTAAATCATGGAATCTGTCTTCGCCTCGGTCACAGTAGTGATATTCTTGTCAGCCCATGCCCGGGCAACTGATTCTATGTAATGCATACTTTTGTGTCCATTCTCGACACAATATTCAATGAGATATTCAATTAAATCAACAGAGAATTTCAGATTGTCGAAGAAATAATTGATTTTCTGCACGTCTGTATGTGATAATGGCTTGCCCAGATATTGCTCTGTAACAAAATAAAGCTGTCGAAGCTGTTCCTGTTCACTCTGCGAGTGACGTTTTGGCTCTGATGAAACCTTTGTCGGCTGTGATGCAGATATCTCCTGAACGATAGTTCTGTCTGTTCGGACTAAAGAAGGCTCTTGAGAAACTTGAGAAACGGAAGCCGTCTCAGAAGTCTTTCCGATAGACAGAGCACAGATATTGCCTGTGTCATCATATTCTATCTTAAGAAGTCCGGCCTCTGACCAGTGCTTCAAGGCACGCATAATATCTTTTTCTGTACAGTCCAGGCAGTCGGCTAATTTTGAAATTGTCAAAGAAGTATTATGTGCATTCAAATGACGCAGTAAAAGAAGATATACTTTTACATATTCGCCATTTGCCTTTGCCATATAAATATCTATAAACTCGTTTTCAACAATTGTACTATTGCCTTGAAAACGATTACGAAGTGTTAATGTTCTCATAGCTTTACCTGCCTTCATCTAAAGTTTCATACTCTCATTAGTATCGGTATTATAGCATTATAACCTTGCAGGAAAAAGCATTTTTACGTGGATATCTTGAATTTTTTGTGGATAAAAAAATTGTGGAAAATGTGGAAAACTCTTATTTTAAAAGCGATTCTCCAATGTTTACAACGTCTCCTGCTCCCATAGTTATCAACAAATCACTGTGGATACATTTTTCTAATACAAATTTCTCAATTGCTTCAAAACTAGGAAGGTAGTAAGCATCAGTTCCTAATTCTTTGATTTTCTCTGCAAGTGCCTCCGATGTCATTCCAAGTGTGTCTGTCTCACGGGCAGCATAAATATCTGCAAGAATCACATGATCCGCCAGTGTAAGCGCCTCGGCAAATTCGTCAAAAAATGCTTTTGTTCGTGTATATGTGTGAGGCTGGAAAATGCACCAGATATCCCTATGTGGGTAATTTTGGGCAGAGGTAAGTGTTGCCTTAATTTCCGTCGGGTGATGTGCATAGTCATCAATAATAGTAATTCCATTTCTTTCGCCCTTATATTGGAAACGGCGGTCTGTACCTGTAAATGTGAAAATTCCTTTTTTGATTGTTTCTATAGGAATATCAAGTAGTTCTGCCACTGCTATTGCGGAAAGCGCATTGGAAACGTTATGCTTTCCTGCAACACATAGTGTGATATGATCTATATAAACTCCATGTTTGATTAAATCAAAAGAAGCATTTCCAAGTTCGTCAAAAGTAATATTAGATGCACTATAGTCGGCATCTTGTGTTTCTGAATAGGTAACAACACGGCAGTTTAATCCATTTGTAATAGTCTCTAATTCTTCAATATTTTTATTAATGATTAATGTACCATCTTCTGGAAGAAGCTGTGCAAATCTATGGAAAGAGTTGCGGATATCCTGAATATCCTTGAAGAAATCCATATGGTCTTCTTCGACATTTAAGATGACACTGATCTTCGGGAGAAAATGTAAGAAGCTGTTCGTATATTCACATGCTTCTGTGACAAATATATCAGAATTCCCCACACGGATATTGCCATCAATAGCCTTTAAAATTCCTCCGACAGAAATGGTCGGGTCTTTTTCTCCGTCAAGCAAAATATGTGCGAGCATAGAAGTAGTCGTTGTCTTTCCGTGCGTGCCGGAAACTGCAATCGGGGTCTTATAATTTGCCATAAGCTGTCCCAATAATTCGGCGCGTGACATCATAGGCAAATTCTTACGTTTTGCCTCTGCAAATTCTTCGTTATCTTCGTGAATTGCTGCAGTATATACGACAACATCAATTCCGTCTATGATGTTGGAAGCTTTCTGAGGAAAAAAGATAGAAGCTCCCATTTTTGTTAAATGTTCTGTAAGTGCAGAACTTTTACTGTCAGAACCAGAGATGATAAAATGTTCCTTTAAAAGAATTTCTGCCAATCCACTCATGCTGATTCCACCGATTCCGATGAAATGTACGTGACAAGGGTTGTTAAAATTAATTTTATACATAAAATACACTTCCTATTTAAATAGTTATAATAATTTGTCATAAATTTAGTCTGGCTAATGTATATTATATACATATATACTAAAAAATCCAAGCCCTTTATTTTGTGGAAAATATATAAAAAGTGAAATGAAGTTAAGGAATATTTGTAAAAAATGTTCACGGATTTTAGAAAGTGTGTTATAATACTTACATTACATCATTTAGAAGGGGTGACGACATGAAAAAGAAGGAAATGATAGCAATGCTTCTCGCCGGTGGACAAGGCAGCAGACTTGGTGTATTAACTGCCAAAGTAGCGAAACCAGCAGTAGCATTCGGGGGAAAATACAGAATTATTGATTTTCCACTTAGTAACTGTATCAATTCAGGTATCGATACAGTTGGTGTGTTAACACAGTATCAACCATTACGTTTGAATGCGCATATCGGAATTGGTGTGCCTTGGGATTTGGATCGCAATTTCGGTGGAGTTAGTGTATTGTCTCCATATGAAAAGAGTACAAGTAGTGACTGGTATTCAGGAACTGCCAATGCAATCTATCAGAATGTAGAGTATATTGACAGCTATAATCCAGAATATGTGCTCATTTTATCAGGTGACCATATTTACAAGATGGATTATGAGGTGATGCTGGATTTCCATAAAGAAAATGATGCTGATGTAACAATTGCGGCTATGCCTGTACCGATTGAAGAGGCAAGCCGTTTTGGTATTGTAATTACAGATGAAAACAACCGCATCACAGAATTTGAGGAAAAACCAGCCAATCCAAGAAGTAATCTGGCTTCTATGGGTATCTATATCTTTACATGGTCAGTATTAAGAGATGCACTTCTTAAGAAAAAAGATGAGCCAAACTGCGACTTTGGTAAACATGTAATCCCATATTGCCACGAACAGCACAAACGACTTTTCGCTTATGAATACAATGGGTACTGGAAAGATGTTGGAACATTGGGATCATACTGGGAAGCAAACATGGAATTACTCGATATTATTCCGGACTTTAACTTATACGAAGAATTCTGGAAGATTTATACAAACAGTGGAACACTTACACCACAATACGTTTCAGAAGATTCTGTAATCGAAAAGAGTATCGTCTGTAATGGTGGCGAAGTATATGGTGAAGTACATAATTCAGTAATTGGTGCGGGCGTTATTATCGGTAAAGGCTCTGTAGTACGCGACTCAATCATCATGCGGGATGCAGTAATTGGTGAAAACTGTGTGATTGATAAGTCTATTATTGCGGAGAATGTTCAGATTGGCGATAATGTTACATTGGGTATCGGAAGTGATGTGCCAAATAAAGAAAAACCACACATTTATTCGTTTGGACTCGTTACAATTGGCGAGAATTCTGTAATTCCATCTGATGTACAGATTGGAAAGAATACAGCAATCAGTGGCGTAACTGTAAAAGAAGATTATGTCGACGGCGTTCTTGAAAGCGGCGAAACATTGATAAAGGCAGGTGAATAGGCATGAAAGCAGTAGGTATTATTTTAGCAGGTGGAAACAGCAATAAAATGCGCGAGTTGACAAAAAAACGTGCAGCTGCAGCAATGCCGGTTGCCGGAAGTTATAGAGCAATCGATTTTGCACTTAGTAATATGTCGAATTCACATATTCAAAAAGTAGCTGTATTGACACAATACAATTCAAGATCGTTGAATGAACATTTAAATTCTGCAAAATGGTGGGATTTCGGTAGAAAACAAGGTGGCTTGTTTGTATTTACTCCTACTATTACAGCTGATAATGGCAATTGGTATAGAGGAACAGCAGATGCAATCTACCAGAATCTGGATTTCTTGAAAAAATGTCATGAACCATATGTAGTAATTACATCTGGTGATGCAATTTATAAATTAGACTATAATGAAGTATTAGAATATCACATTGCTAAGAAAGCAGATATTACAGTGGTATGTAAAGACCTTACAGAGGGTGAAGATGCGAGAAGATTCGGTACAGTGAAGATGGATGACGATATGCGCATTCAGGAATTCGAAGAAAAACCAATGCTTGCAAAATCTAACACAATTTCTACCGGTATTTATGTAATACGCAGACGCCTTCTAATTGACTTAATTGAACAGTGTGCAGAAGATGACAGATATGATTTTGTAACAGATATTTTGATCCGTTATAAGAATCTTAAGAAGATTTATGCTTACAAGATTAATCAATACTGGAGCAATATTTCAACTGTTGACGCATATTACAAGACAAATATGGACTTCCTAAAGGCAGATGTAAGAAAGCATTTCTTTAAGACTTATCCGGAAATTTACTCTAAGGTAAGTGATTTGCCTCCGGCAAAATACAATCCGGGATCGTCTGTAAAGAACAGTCTGGTTGCGAGTGGATGTATTATTAACGGAACAGTAGAAAATTCAGTACTCTTTAAAAATGTATTCTTGGGTAATAATTGTGTGATTAAGAATTCTATCATTTTGAATGATGTATATCTTGGAGATAACACATATATTGAAAACTGTATCGTGGAAAGCCGAGACACTATCAGAGCTAATACTCGTTACGTTGGTGAGGACGGCGTAAAAGTAGTCGTAGAGAAAAACGAGAGATATGCACTGTAGTTTCTAAGAGACTGTGAAAAAGGTGTGACGAAAAGGAGGCTATAAGATATGCAGATTACAGATGTGCGTGTGCGCAAAGTTGAAAAAGAGGGAAAATTAAAAGCAGTAGTCTCAATTACTATAGATGATGAATTTGTAGTACATGATATAAAAGTGATTGAAGGGGAAAAAGGTCTTTTCATCGCTATGCCTAGCAAAAAAACTGCAGATGGTGAATATCGGGATATTGCACATCCTATCAACTCTGGCACAAGAGAAAAAATCCAAAGAATGATTCTTGAAAAATATAAAACAGCTTTGGATGAAGATGTAGAAGAAATGTAATTATGTCGGGACAGGCTAGATGGCCTGTCCCGTTTTTGAGCACATGTACAGAAAAGTTACACCTATGCCCAAACTCCCCAAAAACTACAAACCATTAGGGAAAAGCTATAGATCAATTCGTGGAGAATAAAATACGTGAACTTAAAAATATTATATGAAGATTATCAGATTCTTGTATGTTACAAACCGGCAGGTATTGCGACTCAGACTAGAAAATTGGGTGAGCAGGACATGGTAAGCTTGCTAAAAAATCATTTATACATGAATCAAAAAGAAAAAAAGGAGCCATATCTTGCAGTCATTCACCGTCTGGACCAGCCGGTGGAAGGGCTTCTAGTGTTTGCAAAGACACCATTTGCAGCAAAAGAATTAAGTAAAGGAATGCAGGAAGAAGGCTTTGGTAAATATTACAAAGCGGTGCTTTGGGGTGTGCCGGATAAAGACAGAGGGCTGTTAGAGGATTATCTTGTAAAAGATGGACGGACAAATACGTCGCGCGTATGCAGCCCACAGGAAAAAGATGCAAAAAAAGCTGTTTTGTCTTATGAGGTACTAGAAAGAGGGCAGGATGCCGGAGAGGACATTGCACTTGTGAGAGTGGATCTTGGTACCGGCCGCCATCACCAGATTCGTGTGCAGATGGCACATATGGGGTGTTCGATTTGGGGTGATGCGAAGTATAATACCGCTGCAGTGCAGGATAGAAGAAGGGATATTGCACTATGTGCGTATCGGCTGGAATTTGTACACCCTAAGACAAAAAAGAAGATGGAGTTTGAAATCGAGCCTGAGGGTAAGGGATTTCAGTTTTTTTAGGCTTGACAATGAGGGGAAAGTCTCATAAAATTGACATAATAAAAGAAAATCGACTGTGAAGAGGATTAGTATATACAGGAGATGCCGCAGAGAGAGAATCGTTGGTGCGAGATTCTTGCAAGGAATGTATAGAACCTGCCTTGGAGTCTCTGTGTGAAAATACAGCGTCCATCAGCGTTAATGGTGAAGGAGAGAATTGTAGAGAATTCTATGATTAATTAGGGTGGTACCGCCGAGCTTTTCGGTCCCTTTTGGGGATGGAAAGGTTCGGCTTTTCTTTTGTATTCTGTGGGAAGCAGTCCCTTCGAGGCACTTTCGTCCCGGAAAAACACAAAAAATTAAGATAGGAGAGCAAAACGATGGCAAAAGAAAAGAAATTAGTAAAAGCGATTACATCAAGAGATGAAGATTTTGCACAATGGTACACAGATGTTGTACGTGAAGCAAAATTAATGGATTATTCTAGTGTGAAAGGGTGTATGAATTATCTTCCAAATGGATATGCAATCTGGGAAATGATTCAGAAGGACCTTGATAGACGTTTTAAAGAAACAGGCGTAGAGAATGTTTGTCTGCCAATGTTAGTTCCTGAAAATTTATTGCAGAAAGAAAAAGATCATATTGAAGGATTCGCACCGGAAGTAGCATGGGTAACACATGGTGGGCAGGAAGAACTTCAGGAACGCCTGTGTATCCGCCCGACTTCAGAGACATTATTCTGTGATCTCTGGTCAAGAACAGTACAATCATACAGAGATCTTCCAAAAGTATGGAATCAATGGTGCTCTGTTTTACGCTGGGAAAAGACAACAAGACCATTCCTTCGTTCCAGAGAATTTTTATGGCAGGAAGGCCATACAATCCATGCAACATATGAAGAAGCAGAAGAACGTACAATTCAGATGTTCCATGTATATGAAGACTTTTATAGAGAAACACTAGCAATGCCATTTGTATCAGGAAGAAAAGCAGAGCATGAAAAATTTGCCGGTGCGCAGGATACTTATACCGTAGAAGCATTGATGCATGACGGAAAAGCACTCCAGTCAGCAACAAGCCATTTCTTCGGAAATGCCTTCCCAGATGCATTTGATATCAAATACGCAGACAAGAACAATGAGCTTCACAGTGTATATGAGACATCATGGGGATTGTCTACAAGAAGTATCGGTGGTCTGATTATGGTTCACAGTGATGATGACGGTCTTGTACTTCCACCACACGTTGCACCGATAGAATGTAGAATTATTCCAATCGCACAGCACAAGGAAGGCGTGCTCGACAGAGCTGACGCATTAATGGCTGAGTTGAAGAAAGCAGGATACAGAGTAAGTATAGATGCATCAGATAAGAGCCCGGGATGGAAATTCTCTGAGCAGGAAATCGTAGGTATTCCAACACGTATTGAAATTGGACCAAAGGATATTGAAAATAATCAGGTAGTTGTAGTTCGTAGAGATACTCGTGAAAAGATCGTGGTTTCATTAGATGAAATCGCAGTAAAATTACGCGACATTTTAGAGGCTATGCAAAAGGATATGTATGACAGAGCAAAAGACTTCCTGAATTCACACATTGATTCTGCTGTAACAATGGATGAGATGGTAGAAAAATTCAATGCAAACCGTGGATTTGTAAAAGCATGCTGGTGTGGTGATCCGGCGTGTGAAGACGAAGTGAAAGCGGTTACAGGCGGAGCTGCAACACGTTGTTTGATCGAGGATGAAGAAATGATTTCAGACAAATGTATTTTCTGCGGTAAACCGGCTAAACACATGGCTTATTGGGGTAAATCATACTAGAAATACCACCAAATTCGGAAATAAAACAATCAATTAGAAGAGTATCGAAAGGGAGGTGTCCCTGAATTGAAGATTTGGCTGCCCGAAAAAGTGAATAAGATTATCAGTCTGTTAAAAACACATGGCTACGAGGCGTATGCAGTTGGCGGTTGTGTACGTGACTCCGTTCTCGGAAGAATCCCGGATGACTGGGATATCACGACCTCGGCGACACCACTTGAGATAAAACGATTATTTCCAAGGACGTTTGACACGGGGATTGAACATGGCACGATCACAGTGTTAATGGATAAAGATGCATTTGAAGTTACAACTTATCGCATTGATGGAAAGTATGAGGACAGCAGACACCCGAAAGAAGTGACGTTTACACGGAGTCTTCGGGAGGATTTGCTGAGACGGGATTTTACGATTAATGCAATGGCATACAATGACGAGGAAGGTCTTGTAGACATATTTAGCGGAATGGAAGATTTGCAAAAGAAAACCATTCGCTGTGTAGGTAATGCGAGAGCACGTTTTGGCGAAGATGCGCTCCGTATTTTAAGGGCAGTGCGTTTTGCAGCACAGCTCGGGTTTGAAATTGATGAAGACACAAGGCAGGGAATTCGTGAACTTGCCCCTAATTTAGAGAATATCAGCGCAGAGCGTATTCAGGTGGAACTGGTTAAAATGCTGGTTTCTCCAAATCCAGGGCTTTTAAGAACGGCATATGAGCTTGGAATTACAAAAGTGATTTTGCCGGAGTTTGATGCAATGATGGTGACTGAGCAGGAGACACCCCATCATATGTATTCCGTGGGCGAGCATACGCTGAAGGCCATTGAACAGATAAGGGCAGATAAAGTTTTAAGGCTTACCATGCTGTTTCATGACATTGCAAAACCGATAATGAAGACTGTGGACTGCGAGGGGGTCGCACATTTTAAGATGCATGATGTAAAGGGCGCAGAAATGACAAAAGTAATTTTACGGCGCTTGAAGTCTGATAATGATACACTTCATAGAGTGGTAAGATTAGTTCAGTATCACGATTATCGAATGCCTGCAAAATCTTATAATGTAAGGCGTGCAATGAATAAGATTGGCGAGGAATTATTTGAAGACTATCTGGAAGTTCGAAGGGCAGATATGTTGGCTCAGAGCATGTACCGGAGAGAAGAAAAATTACAGAATCTTAAGGACATTCAGAAATGCTATGAAGAGATTCTAAGTAAGAATGAGTGTGTGTCACTGAAGAAACTTGCAGTGACCGGAAGTGACTTGATTGCCGACGGTATGAGACCAGGAAAAGAGCTTGGAGATACGCTCCGGAAACTGTTAGAAATTGTGATTGAACATCCGGAGTATAATACAAGAGAAAAATTATTGGAACTGCGTAAAACACTGTAGTATCTAGTGCTGATAGAGTTTGTAAAAACACACATACTTTCATATAACAGCTCATACATTTAAAAGAACATGCAAATCAGAAATGTAGGGGGCAGCAATGAAAGAAAATGAAATAAATGTGTTAGAGCAGTACGACATAGATATAAATAGCACCCGCAAAGTCAGGGGTGCTATTTTATGTGAAACAAGTCAAGGGTTCTATCTGTTGAAGGAGTTTAGCAGTTCCAAAAAACGGATTCCGATGTTATATCAGCTTAGTCTTTATTTGCAGGAACAGGGATATGGTAAAACGGATATGATTGTCAAGAACCGAGAGGGTGAATTTGTCAGTGAAGCAGAGAATGGAACAGAATATATCCTCAAAAGATGGTTTGATGGAAAAGAATGTGATGTAAAAAAGGAAACTGATATTATAGCTGCAACGGAAAATTTAGCTCATCTTCATGCAAAGATGAGCGGAGAACAAGTGTGGGGGAATCTCACTGAGAAAACAGTACCGGAAGGCGAGGATTTGTGCGATACTTACCGGCGCCATAACAGGGAACTGAAAAAGGTCAGGATGTTTATCAGGGCGAAGGTGGGAAAAGGTGAATTTGAACTCACATATCTGAAGCATTTTGAAGAAATGTATGACTGGGCAGCATATGCCGCTGACATGATTGAAAAATCGAATTATGAAGTGCTTCTAGAAAGAAGCCGGAGCGAGCATACGATTACACATGGTGATTATAATTATCACAATGTTCTGATGATGTCGGATGAAATTGCTACGACGAATTTTGAACATTTCCGAAATGATGTTCAGGTTTCGGATTTATATTATTTCCTTCGAAAAACTATGGAAAAAAACAAATGGAGCAGTGTACTTGGAGATAAAATGCTGAATGCTTACAGCCGTATCCGGCCTTTGGAAGACAACGAGATGAAGTATCTGACTGTGTGCATCATATATCCTGAGAAATTCTGGAAGTCAGCTGATGCGTATTACCGTTCCGGTAAGGCGTGGATACCGACAAAGACTGTAGAGAAATTGCATACTTCGATTGCGCAGGTAGAGGAAAAGAAACAATTTTTAAATACGATATTTTCTTTTCATTTGTAAAAGAGTGTTGTATA
This sequence comes from uncultured Clostridia bacterium, assembly GCA_937896665.1. Classification (GTDB taxonomy): domain Bacteria; phylum Bacillota; class Clostridia; order Lachnospirales; family Lachnospiraceae; genus Faecalimonas. The sequence goes on along the minus strand of CALBNS010000089.1, from coordinate 19,376 downwards.
ATAATGGACAAATAGAGTAGGAGGTACGACAGCATGGGCTATCAAGAACAATATCAGGAGTGGCTCAATAATCCGTATTTTGACGAAGATACAAAAGCAGAGCTACGTGCAATTGCGGAGGATGAGAAAGAGATTAAAGAAAGATTCTACAAAGAGCTGGAATTCGGAACAGCAGGACTTCGTGGAATTATCGGTGCAGGAACTAATCGTCTCAATATTTACACAGTAAGAAAAGCCACACAAGGACTTGCAAATTACATTTTACAGAAAGGCGCAGCAGATAAAGGCGTTGCAGTAGCATACGATTCAAGACGTATGTCGCCAGAATTTGCAGATGAAGCAGCACTTTGCCTTGCGGCAAATGGAATTAAAGCATATGTATTTGACTCTCTGCGTCCGACACCGGAACTTTCTTTTGCAGTAAGAAAGTTAGGCTGTATTGCCGGTATCAACATTACCGCTAGTCACAATCCGCCGGAATACAACGGATACAAAGTATACTGGGAAGATGGTGCGCAGATTACACCGCCGCATGATAAAGGAATCATGGACGAAGTACAGAAAGTGACAGATTACAATACAGTGAAGACGATGGGATTAGATGCCGCAAAAGAAGCAGGTCTTTATGTTGTAATCGGTGCAGACATCGATGATGCGTACATGGAAGAATTGAAGAAGCAGGTAATCCATTGGGATTCTATCAAAGAAGTTGGTAAGGACTTAAAGGTAGTTTACAGTCCTCTTCATGGTACAGGCAATATTCCTGCAAGACGTATCTTGAAAGAATTAGGATTTGAAAATGTCTACGTAGTAAAAGAACAGGAGTTACCGGACGGTGAATTCCCAACCGTTTCATATCCGAATCCGGAAGCAGAAGAAGCATTTGAATTAGGTCTGAAGCTTGCAAAAGAAGTAGATGCAGATCTTGTACTTGCAACGGACCCGGATGCAGACCGTCTTGGAGTATATGTGAAAGATAGCAAGACAGGAGAATATAAAGTACTGACAGGTAATATGTCTGGATGTCTCCTTGAAGAATATGAATTAAGCCAGAGAAAAGCAGTAAACGGAAGTCTTCCAGAAGACGGTGCAGTTGTCAGCACAATCGTGACTTCTAATATGGCGTCAACAATTGCAAAATCTTATGGTCTTCGTTTTATCGAAGTGCTTACCGGATTTAAATTTATCGGACAGCAGATTCTTGGATTTGAACAGAGCGGAGTAGGTACATATCTGTTTGGATTTGAAGAAAGCTATGGTTGCTTAATTGGAACACATGCAAGAGATAAAGATGCGATTGTAGCAACAATGGCGCTTTGCGAAGCAGCAGCTTACTACAAGACTCAGGGCAAGACTCTCTGGGATGCAATGATTGATATGTATGAAAAATACGGATATTACAAAGATGATATCAAAGCAATTACATTGAAGGGTATTGAAGGACTTGCTAAGATTCAGGAAATCCTTGAAACACTGCGTAAAGAACCACCGGTAGAGATTGCAGGATACAAAGTATTAAAAGCAAGAGACTACAAGGCTGATACAATTAAAGATTTAGCAACAGGTGAAGTGACAGCAACAGGGCTTCCAAGCTCTAATGTATTATATTACGATCTGACAGATGATGCATGGTTGTGTGTACGTCCTTCTGGAACAGAGCCAAAAGTTAAATTCTACTATGGTGTAAAAGGAACTTCTTTGGAGGATGCAGAGGCAAAATCGGCAGAGTTAGGCAAAGAAGTACTTGCAATGATTGATAAGATGCTGTAGAATGGTCTATAGTTCAAATTATAGGAGGAAAATATCGATGAACAGAATCGAATTAATCGCAGCAATGGCTGAAAAAGCAGAATTATCGAAAAAAGATGCAGAAAAAGCTTTAAAAGCTTTCACAGAAGTAGTAGCAGAAGAACTTGGAAAAGGTGAAAAGATTCAATTAGTTGGTTTTGGTACATTTGAAGTAGGAGAAAGAGCGGCAAGAGAAGGAAGAAATCCTCGTACAGGTGAGACAATGACTATCGCAGCAAGCAAATCTCCAAAATTCAAAGCTGGAAAAGCTTTAAAAGATGCTATTAACGCATAGTAAAAAAAGAATGTGCATTGCACATTCTTTTTTTATAGAGGGCAGGGGCGAGGATAAGGAAGATTGCAGAATATAAAATGTGAGGAAGAAAGATATGAGACTGGATAAATTTTTAAAAGTGTCACGTCTGATTAAACGAAGAACCGTGGCAAATGAAGCCTGTGATGCGGGAAGGGTTCTTGTGAATGGAACGACAGCCAAGGCTTCTGTTAGGGTAAAAGTAGGGGATATCATTGAGATTCAGTTTGGTACAAAATGTGTAAAAGTAGAAGTGATGGATATCCAGGATACTACGAAGAAAGAAGAGGCGAAAGAATTGTTCCGATATTTATAAACAAGCATAAAGTAAAACAACCTTTCATATAATAGCAAAGAGGAGAAGAAAGGTTGTGAATTTTTGGAAGAAAAACAAGTGCGTAAATCCCATAAACTGGTTATTAATAATAGACAGACAAGTATGGTTACAGGGGTGCTGGATGTACTGGCATTTGATTTGAATGAAATCTTACTGGAGACAGAACAGGGTATGTTAATGGTGAAAGGGAGCGACTTGCATGTGAACCGTCTGAGTCTTGAAAAAGGAGAAGTGGATTTGACAGGAAATATCGACAGTGTAGCCTATTCCGATGTTCAGGCGAAGATGCAGCAGACAGGAAATTTTTTGTCGAAGCTGTTTAAATAGGTAGCCTATGCTTGGAATTGGAACGGAAATTTCAATTTTCTTACAATCAGTTCTGGCGGGCAGTATTGTAGCGCTTACTTATTGTACAATTCGGGTTTTTCGCAGAATCATAAAACATAATCTGTTTTTTGTATCATTAGAAGATTTTTTTTTCTGGCTCGGAATTGCAATTTATTTGTTTTGGGAAATCTATAAAACAAGTAATGGTAGTATACGATGGTATTTTGTGCTAGGTGTTGTGTTCGGAGGAACTGGGACTTTATTTTTATTTAAAGGCGCCGAAAAAATGAGGAAATATCTTCGAAAAAAGCTATTGCGAAATGGGAAAAAACAAGGTAAGATATGATTGAGTATGAATTATAACAAAGGGTGAATTAATAATGGGGAGCATAAAACAAAAGAAGCGCGACAGACGTGTCAAACGGCAGGTAAAATATCATAAGACCAGTATGATTGCAGTTTCCAGTGTGGTTGTACTTTTGGCGGTACTTCTTTTTGTTGGAAGTATATCGCTGCGGGCCAAGAATAATGAATACAAGCGTCAGGAACAAAAACTGAAAGCACAGATTACAGCAGAAGAACAGCGACAGGAAGAGATTGAAGAGTTAAAACAATATGTCGGAACAGATGAGTATATCGAAGATGTTGCGAAGGAGAAGTTAAGACTGGTGAATCCTAATGAGATTTTATTTGAGGCAGAACCGTAGTCTTTGGAATACAATAGAATATGATACATAAGATGGCTTTAGGAGATGATACATTTCCTAAAGCTTTTTTTCGGAAATGTGTAGAACAGAGGGTGGGTATATGGACAATATAAAAAATGGACATGTCTTAGAGCTGAATCCATATGTAATTCAGATTGATAAATTTGTAAAATCATTAGAGAAGCTAATGACATTTTTTTTGCACTTAGATGATAAAGGCGAACAATTTTCTAGAGAAGAGATGGAGAAAATATATGAAAAAATCAGCGGCCGGGTATGTAAGAAATGTACGCAGAGGGAGCGGTGTATGGCAGATGGCGGACAGTACATTTATCAAATGCTGCAGGAGATTTTTTATACGGCAGAAGAATATGGAGCCGAATTAAACATTGAGACAAAACGTCTCCTTGAGAAAAAGTGTGTTCAGGCACCCCGTTTTCTGAGAGCGGCTTTGGAGATGTATCGGGAAGCAAAACGGAATTTGATGTGGAATTGTAAAATGGCGCAAAGCAGGCAAGGTTGCGCTGTTCAGATGGATTCGTTTGCACAAATGCTGCAACATGCAGCACGTGAGCTGGATGCAAGTATTTTCGAAGACGAGTATTTAGAACGAAAGATAAGAACGAAATTAGCAAAATACGGCGTTAAGATGCTCAACTCCGTATTTTTTGTTACGAAAGAGGGACGATATGAAATTCATTTAACTGTAAAAACGGCAAAAGGCCAGTGCATCGCCACGAAAGAAATTGCAAGAATAATATCTGAATGCACAGACAGGAAGATGATTCTGGAACGTGACGAAAGACCGGTTCTGGGAGAGGAATATTGTACAATCACATGTATGCAAGGTCCTAAATTCTATACGCTTCAGGGAATTGCCAAAATAGGGAAAAATTGTCACAAAATATCGGGAGATAGCTTTTCTATGCTGGAACTTCCAGGGGGGAAACAGGCTGTTATTCTTTCTGACGGAATGGGGACAGGCATGGCTGCATCGAAAGAGAGCACCATGGTTGTAGAAACCCTGGAAGAGCTGTTGGAATCCGGATTCCCAATAGAAACAGCGTTACAAATGCTGAATACGGCGTTGGTCATGGGGCGTGAGGAGGTGCGTTTTTCTACGATTGATATGAGCATATTTGACTTGTACAGTGGGGAATGCGAGATGATAAAGGCCGGTGCATCCATGTCGTTTATTAAAAGTCGGGGAGAGATTGAGGGTATGAGATCCGGAAATCTTCCGATAGGGGTTCTTTCCCAGCTGGAAATAGAACGTATCAAGAAAAAACTGCGTGCAGGAGATATTGTTGTTATGGTGACAGATGGTGTGATGGATGCACTCCCGGTGGGCGAACAGGAAAATTTATTGAAGGTGATGATAGACAAAACGCAGGTGACAAATCCAAAAGAAATGGCACATGATATATTGGAGCAGGTATTGGAATATTCGGGACAACTTCCGCTGGATGATATGACAGTTCTGGTTGCCGGAATATGGAGTCTTGAAAAATAAGAAAAAATGATATAGAATCTATTTGAATTTACAAAGGAAAATGTTGGGACATGTTTAAAAAGATTGCGCGGTACATGCAGGAATGGAAGATGCTGGAACAAAATGATAAAGTAATCGCAGGCATATCGGGAGGTGCAGACTCCGTATGCCTTCTTTTTGTGCTTATGGAAATGCAGAAGGATATTCCGTTTCAGATGGTTGTGGTGCATGTAAATCACGGCCTTAGAGGTAAAGCGGCTGATGCGGACGAGAACTATGTGAGACAACTATGTGAAAAATATTGTATTCCCTTTGAATGTTATAGGGAAAATGTGGAATTAATTGCAAAAAACAGGAAACAATCTACAGAGGAAGCCGGACGTGACATTAGAAGAGAGGCATTTGAAAGGACGGCTGCTCTTTACGGTGGGACAAAAATTGCTTTGGCACACCATAAGAATGACAACGTAGAGACGATGCTTATGAATCTGGCGCGGGGAACTGGATTAAAGGGCTTGGGTGGTATGGCACCTGTGAATGGGAACATCATCCGACCACTTCTTTGTGTGGAACGCAGAGAAATTGAGCAGTATCTGGATGAACAAAGGATACCGTACTGTATAGATTTGACGAACCAGACAGATGATTACACGAGAAATCGTATTCGGAATCATGTCATTCCATATTTGAAAAATGAGGTAAATGCAGGTGTTGTCTCTCATGTAGATAAGGCGATGCAGTCACTACGGGAGATTCAGGAATTTGTACAGAGCCAGACTGCGTATTACTATGAAAAATGTGTCATTTCAGATAAAAGAAAATACGTGATTGATGAGAAAGAATATAGGGAAATACCGAATGCAATTCAAAATTTAGTGCTGAAAAAAGTGCTGACTGATATTGTGGGGAGAGAAAAAGATTTAGAGTCCGTACATTTAAGAATATTGAAAGAACTGATGGAAAAACAGGTTGGAAGAAAAGTGAATCTGCCATATGGTATTGTTGCAAAACGCAGCTATCAGGGACTTGTGATTTTTCATCAGGAAAATCTAAATCAGGGCGGTAAAGATGAACAGATTATATCATTTGAGATTGGCAAAGAGCAGGCCTTTTACTGGGGAAACAAAGTCGTACGTTGCAGGGTGTTTGAAAAAACAGCAGATGATATGTGGTATCCACAAAAAAATAACACGAAGTGGTTCGATTATGATATAATAAATCGTACGGTAAGTTTTCGGACGAGGCGGCCTGGCGATTATATTACAATTCACCAGACGGGCGGAACCCAGAAATTAAAATCTTATTTTGTGAATGAGAAGATTCCACAAGAAGAGAGAGATGGGATTTTGTTAGTAGCAGAAGGAAGTCATGTGATGTGGGTTTTGGGGCATCGGATGAGCAGTGCTTATCAAATCAGTAAGAATACAAAACATATATTAGAAATAAGTATAGACGAAGGAGAAGAATATGAGCGAGAAAATTAGTGTATTAATTTCGGAAGCAGATGTGGATGCAAGGATTGAAGAGTTGGGAAAAAAGATTAGCGAGGATTATGCGGGAAAACAGGTTCATTTGATTTGTGTGTTAAAAGGCAGTGTGTTTTTTATGTGTGAACTTGCAAAACGTATTTCCGTGCCGGTATCAATGGATTTTATGAGTGTCAGTAGCTATGGTGATGGGACTGCTTCAAGTGGTGTTGTAAGGATTGTAAAGGATCTGGATGAGACTTTGGAGGGGAAGGATGTATTGGTTATAGAGGATATTATTGATTCCGGAAGAACACTTTCCTATCTTTTAGAAGTTCTTGCAAAGAGAAGACCAAATAGCATGAAGCTTTGTACATTGTTGGATAAGCCGGACAGACGTGTGTGTGAAGTGAATGTAGATTATGTGGGATTTGAGATTCCAGACGAATTTGTTGTTGGATACGGTCTTGATTATGCACAAAAATATAGAAATCTTCCATACATCGGTGTTGTTGAGGTATAGAATAGGAAGGGGTATAAAGAATTGAATAAAAAGAAAAATCAAGGAATAGGAAGTGCGTCGACACTGTTATTTATTGCACTTGCTTTGCTTATATACTGGTTTGTGACGCAGATGGGACTCAAAGGGCGCGAGTATACCTATCAGCAGTTTTACCAGGCGGTAGAGCAGGGAAACATAGAATCTGTGGTAATTAAACAGAATAGGGAGATACCGACAGGAACAGTAGAGATTCGCTTGAAGGGTGAGGATAAGGAACTCAAGTACCTGAATGTATCAGATGTAAATGAAATACAGAATGTTCTAAAGGAAGCAGGAATTACTAAGATTAATGTTATGGAAGTGCCGGCGACTTCATGGCTTACCACTTTATTACCGACACTATTGCTTATAGGAGCAATGATGTTTCTGTTTATGATGATGAACAGGCAGGGAGCAGGCGCCAATGCCAAAGCGATGAATTTTGGCAAAAACCGTGCCAAGATGAGTCATCCTTCTGATAAGAAGATTACATTTGCGCAAGTGGCAGGCTTACGCGAAGAAAAAGAAGAATTAGAAGAAATTGTTGATTTCCTGAAAAATCCAAAGAAATATATTCAGGTTGGGGCTAGAATTCCTAAAGGTGTTCTTTTGGTAGGACCTCCTGGAACCGGAAAGACTTTGCTGGCAAAAGCGGTAGCTGGTGAGGCAGGCGTGCCGTTTTTCACAATTTCAGGGTCTGATTTTGTGGAAATGTTTGTCGGAGTTGGTGCTTCGCGTGTAAGAGATTTGTTCGAAGATGCCAAGAAGAACGCACCATGCATTATTTTCATTGATGAGATCGATGCAGTTGCAAGACGACGCGGAACAGGAATGGGCGGCGGACACGACGAAAGAGAGCAGACATTGAACCAGCTTCTTGTTGAGATGGATGGTTTTGGTGTGAATGAAGGTATCATTGTGATGGCAGCTACAAACCGTGTGGATATATTGGACCCGGCAATTCTGAGACCGGGACGTTTCGACCGTAAGGTTACAGTCGGAAGACCGGATGTACAGGGAAGAAAAGAAATTCTGGAAGTCCATGCAAAAGGGAAACCACTTGGCGATGATGTGGATTTGGCGCAGATTGCACAGACAACAGCCGGATTTACAGGAGCTGACCTTGAAAATCTGCTTAATGAGGCGGCAATTTTAGCGGCCAAAAGTGACCGTGTCTATATTCGGCAGGAGGATATCCGTCATTCGTTTGTAAAAGTGGGTATCGGAGCCGAGAAGAAGAGCAAAGTTGTCTCTGAAAAAGAGAAGAAGATTACTGCATACCACGAGGCAGGGCATGCAATTTTATTCCATGTGCTTCCTGATGTGGGACCTGTCTACAGCGTATCAATTATTCCAACGGGCAGTGGTGCGGCAGGCTATACAATGCCGCTGCCGGAAAAAGACGAGATGTTTAACACAAGAGGCAGAATGCTTCAGGAGATTACCGTGGCTTTGGGTGGACGTGTTGCGGAGGAACTGGTATTTAATGATATTACAACCGGTGCATCGCAGGATATTAAGCAGGCAACAGCATTGGCAAAGTCCATGGTAACCAAGTTTGGTATGTCCGAGGAACTGGGATTAATTAATTACGATAACGACAGTGAAGAAGTGTTTGTAGGAAGAGATTTTGGTCACACTTCGAGAGGATATGGAGAAGAAGTGGCAGGCAAGATTGATAAAGAAGTGAAACGCATTATAGATGAATGTTATACGAAGGCAAAAACAATCATTCAGGAGCATAATCACATTTTGGAGGCTTGTGCTGCATTATTACTAGAAAAAGAAAAGATAACAAGAGAAGAATTTGGAGCTTTATTTTATGAATAAACAGGCATTATTTTGTGATGGTACAGGAAGATATGTAATTCCTGCAGAACCAAAGGAGAATGAAAAAGTACGATTACGTTTCCGAACTGCGAAGGATGATGTGGATTTTGTACGTGTCATTACAGATTCATGCGGATTTGTTATGAGAAAGGCATATACAGAAGGCGAGTTTGATTATTACGAATTAGAGTGGATGCTGACAGATGAGCCATTCAAGTATTGCTTCGAAGTCCATGACCGGGAAGAAATGTGTTATTACAATCGTTGTGGTGTGTCGCAGAAAGAAAAAGAAGAATACAATTTCATGATTGTACCTGGGTTCTCGGTCCCGGACTGGGCGAAGGGCGCAGTGATGTATCAGATTTTTGTAGACCGCTTCTATAATGGAGATAAGAGTAATGACGTGGAGGACGGCGAGTATATCTATATCGGAGAACCGTGTACGCGTGTGACGGACTGGAATAAATATCCTGATTTCATGGGAGTGCGAGAATTCTATGGAGGTGATCTGCAGGGAGTATTGGATAAACTTGATTATCTGGAAGAACTCGGGGTGGAAGTCGTTTATTTCAATCCGCTGTTTGTTTCTCCGTCGAACCATAAATATGATATTCAGGACTATGATTATATTGATCCTCATTACGGAGTAATTGTGGAAGACGGTGGAGAGGTTCTGAGGGAAGGTCAAAGAGAGAACCGGTATGCAACAAAGTATCGGGCTCGTGTGACAAATAAGAAGAATCTGGAGGCGAGCAACCGTTTGTTTGTGCGGCTGGTAGAGGAAATGCATAAGCGTGGTATGAAGGTGATTTTGGATGGAGTATTCAATCACTGTGGTTCCTTTAATAAATGGATGGACCGGGAGCAGATTTATGAAGGCCAAGAAGGTTACGAGCCGGGGGCTTATATATCAAAAGACAGTCCGTATCATACATTTTTTAAATTCTATCAGAATGAGCCGGAAAAATGGCCTTATAATGGTAGTTATGACGGTTGGTGGGGACATGACACCCTTCCGAAGCTGAATTACGAGAATTGCGCGAAGTTGGAAACATACATCTTATCGATTGCCAGAAAATGGGTATCTCCACCATATAATATAGATGGGTGGAGGCTGGATGTTGCAGCGGATCTTGGGCATAGCAGTCAATACAATCATAGTTTCTGGAAAAAATTCAGAAGAGTTGTAAAAGCGGCCAATCCCAATGCAATTATCCTTGCTGAGCACTACGGTGACCCAAGTTCATGGCTTCGGGGAAATGAGTGGGATACGGTAATGAACTATGACGCGTTCATGGAGCCGGTCACATGGTTCTTGACAGGTATGGAAAAACATAGCGACGAATCACGAATGGATCTTTGTGGAAATGCGGAGCATTTTATTGAGACTATGAAACATCATATGATAAACTTGCTGACACCTTCCCTGTTTATTTCCATGAATGAATTGTCAAACCACGACCATTCCAGATTCCTTACGAGAACAAACCACATGGTTGGAAGGGCGACGCATCTCGGTCATGCAGCGGCCAGTCAGTATATCAATGAAGCGATTATGAGAGAAGCTGTTGTTATGCAGATGACGTGGATAGGTGCTCCTACGGTTTATTATGGCGATGAAGCCGGTGTATGCGGATTTACAGATCCGGATAACCGTCGTACATATCCTTGGGGTAATGAAAATCAGGAATTGCTTGCATTCCATAAAGATGCAATTCGTATTCATAAAGAAAGCGAAGCATTGAGATATGGTTCACTGGAAATTCTGCTTGGAAAACCATATCTTTTGGCATATGGCAGATTTACGGAGAGTGAAAAGATGATTATTGTTGTAAATAACCACAATGAGAGTGTAGAGGCACATGTGCCAGTATGGCGTGCAGAAGTACCTATGGAATCTACAATGGAAAGCGTGCTATACACTTATGAGAATGGATATACAACAGAGAAGAAAACATATCCGGTAACGAATGGCGAGGCCTTGGTATCTATGGAAAGTCATTCAGCAATCATTCTGAGATTGAAAAAAGTGCTTGCATTTTGACATAATATATGATATAAACATATATTGTCAGGTTAAGAGATCTGACGCATGGATGGGTTCCCGAGTGGCCAAAGGGGGCAGACTGTAAATCTGTTAGCAACGCTTTCGGTGGTTCGAATCCACCTCCATCCATATGCCGCAGTGGCGGAACTGGCAGACGCACAGGACTTAAAATCCTGCGGGACTTATACTCCCGTACCGGTTCGATTCCGGTTTGCGGCATTAAAGGAATGGGAGTAAAAGCTTTGGATAACGAGGTTTTTACTCTTTTTTGTTTTACAGTGAAAAGCAAGGAGGGCAGTTATGGCATCAGAGGATTATGGTAAAGCTTATAGAGCAGGTAAGAAGGAATATCAGATGCGCCAGGCAAAGGGGCAAAGAGCCACTTTGGAGGTGTTAGATGAGATTCTCCCTTCACGGGGTGAGTATTCGGAAGTTCCTCTTGGAATGGTGCAGATTCCTATGAAGCAGATTGTTGGTACAAAGACGGAAGGAAGAAGCAATGCCTTTGCAGCTAATTTTATGCCTATTCTGGCAGAGGGTACGGAGTTTGCTGAAAAGTGGGCGAGTCTCTGTAAAAGTCATCTGGATGAAGGGATTCGCGAGCCAATCAAGGCCTACGAATATATGAATCGTTTTTATGTGTCGGAAGGTAATAAGCGTGTCAGTGTTTTGAAGTATTTTGATGCAGTTTCTGTTCCGGGTAATGTAATCCGAATTCTTCCGCAGCGTACCGAAGAGAAAGAAAATAAGATTTACTTTGAATTTCTGGATTTTTATGAATTAACACACATTAATTATATCTGGTTTTCTGAGACAGGAAGATTTCCTAAACTGCAAAAAGCGGTTGATAAAGCGCCTGGAGAACACTGGACGGAAGACGAATGTCTGGAGTTCAGCTCCATATTTAACAGGTTTTCAACTGAATTTGAAGCCAGAGGCGGTAAAAAAATGTCAATTACTACAGGGGATGCTTTTTTGGCATTTATTATTTTGTACGGTTATACAGAGATTTGTCAGAAATCAGCCAGTGAGTTAAAGAAGTTAATTGCTAAGAGTTGGGAAGAATTTGTGCTTCAAGAAAAGGAAGATGATATTGAACTTAAAATGGCTCCAAATGCAGAGAAGAAACCACTGCTCAACCGACTTCTGCCGTTAAGTGTACCAAAACAGAAGATTGCGTTTATCTATGAAAAGACACCGGCATCTTCAGCATGGACCTATGCACATGAATTAGGAAGACTGCATTTGGAGCAAACATTCCCAGATGAAGTCAGCACAACGTATTATGAAAATGTGACACAGGACACAGTTAAGGTTATTCTCGATGATGCAGTTGCAATGGGGTGTAATATTATCTTTACAACGACCCCCGCGTTCATCCTGGAAAGTGTGAAGGCAGGTATTGCATATCCAAATGTCAGAATACTAAACTGTTCTTTGAATACTTCGCATAGATATATCAGAAATTACTATGCACGTATGTATGAGGCAAAATTTCTGATGGGAGCGATTGCAGGAGCTATATCAGAAAGCAATCTTCTTGGTTACGTTGCAGATTATCCGATTTTTGGGACGATTGCTAACATTAATGCGTTTGCATTAGGTGCAAAAATGATTAATCCAAGAGCGAAAGTGCAGTTGGAATGGTCTGCATTAAAGGATTCTGACTACCGTGAAAAACTACGTCAGTCGGGAGCGACTGTGATTTCCGGTAAGGATATGGTGATTCCGGAAGATGCATCGCGTTTCTTTGGTCTGTATCGTATGGAAGGTGAGGAACCACAGAGTCTGGCTATGCCGCTGTGGCATTGGGGAAAATTTTACGAAAAACTAATCCGTACAATTATGGACGGAACCTGGAAATATGATGATAATGTACAGACAATGAAGGCAATTAATTACTGGTGGGGAATGTCGGCAGATGTCATAGATGTAGTATGTTCAAAGCATCTGCCAATCGGAACGAACCGTCTGGTAGACTTGTTGAAAAATACGATCCGAAGTGGAGAACTTAATCCGTTTTCAGGGATTTTGTATTCGCAGCAAGGTGTGGTACAGGAAGATGCAAACCGCAGTCTATCGCCGGAGGAAATTATTACGATGGATTGGCTTGCAGAAAATGTAACAGGAGTGATACCGAAGATGGAAGAGTTTCGGGAAGAAGCTATTCCGGTAATTACCCAGCAGGGTATTGAGAGGGAATTCTAAAGATGAAAATACTTGCAATTGCAGATGAGGAGTCGAAATATTTATGGGATTTTTTCGATAAAAGTAAATTAGAGGGAATCGATTTAATTATTTCCTGTGGGGACCTTCATCCACATTATCTGTCGTTTCTGGCAACATTTACTTCGGCGCCGGTACTTTATGTACATGGAAATCATGATTACAGATACGAACAGATACCACCAGATGGATGTACCTGTATAGAAGATAAAATATATGTACACAATGGAGTACGTATTCTGGGCCTGGGCGGCAGCATGTGTTATACGGGCGGGCCCCATCAGTATACAGAACGCCAGATGCGAAAAAGGGTTAGAAAGCTTTGGTGGCAGCTTTTGCGACACAAAGGATTTGACATACTGGTGGCGCATGCTCCGGCATATGAGCTGAATGACGGGGAGGATCTTCCGCATCAGGGATTCGAGGTGTTTAATCAGCTTATGGATAAGTACCGGCCTAAGTTTTTTCTCCATGGACATGTACATATGTCTTATGGGAGAAGGCATAAGCGATATGACAAATATGAAGATACACATGTAATTAATGCGTATGAGAGGTGTGTGTTTGACTTTGAAAGTGACAACCCTTTGGAGTCTGTATATTAACGTTTAGGGAAAATGGGAAAGTTTGCAAAAAAAAATTAAAAAGTTGTTGACTTTTCCTTTTTCCTGTGATAACATATCACTTGTGTTAAGGAACAGCTTAAAAGGATGTATAAGCCCAGATAGCTCAGTCGGTAGAGCAGAGGACTGAAAATCCTCGTGTCGCTGGTTCGATTCCGGCTCTGGGCATACTTTTAAAAAGCACTTAGCTGATAATTAAATAGTGAGATATGCGGGTGTAGTTCAATGGTAGAACACTAGCCTTCCAAGCTAGATACGTGGGTTCGATTCCCATCACCCGCTTTATTTTTTTAGAAGCTTGTATGGGCTTCTTTTTTTATACCTATTCAGAGCCAAGGCAATTTTACTGGCAAACTCTTTGTTATCTGTTGAAAAACTCACAAAAAGAATGTTATAGTATGATTAAAGTGGAAAATGACATTTGTGAGGAGGGAACACTGTGGAAAAACTATCAAAAAGAGCTTTGGGCTGCATGTATGTGGCAACCGGCCTGGGAAGTGTAATTGGGCTTTCCATCATTTTAACCGTGAATATACTCTGGATTCTTCCGGAGAATATTCAGACTGGGAAGTTTATTTCTTTCATTTTGGCGGCTTTGATTTTGCTTAATGCCATTATCAGGCCCTATTTTCGTTTTCATCGTTACCGGTATTGTATTAATGATGAATATATCGATATTAGGGAAGGATATCTGTTTGTAGAACGTAATATCGTTCCTATTGAACGTTTGCATAAGATGCAGACACTGCGGGGACCGATTGACAGGATATTCAAGGTTGCAAAGGTGGTTGTTACGACGGCAGGCGGCGATGTTACAATACGTTTTCTGGATGAGGAGAAAGCAGAGCGCATTGCTGAAGGACTTGGGAAACGGATTAACCGGATTGTGATAGAGCAGAGGGAAGACGATGGAGAATAATATTAGGTTTCGGAATCATATTTCGATTATTTTAGAAAATTCGGGTCGTGCGATCTGGACTCTGGTATTTGTGTTTATCGGGAGCTTTATTGGGGATCTGGATGAAATGGGAGAGAACGGTGAGAGTATACTCTCCGGGGTAGGAATTTTACTTGCCGTAATTGCGGTATTCGTGTTGATTGCAATTCTATGGCAGATATTTGTGTGGTCGAAAACCTATATTTCTGTACAGGATAATACGATTGTGATTGAACGTAACACACTGAATCGTAAGAAGAATGCGATTGGGATTAAAAATATTTCCAATGTAAATCTGGAGCAGAATCTGTTTGAAATGGCAATCGGAACCTGCAAGGTTAAGCTGGATACCAATAGTCTTTCTACGGCAGATACTACGGACGTAAAGATTATCATAAAGAAGGAAGAGGCTAAGGCATTTCAGGCAATGATTGTAGAAAAACTGCGTGCCACGACAGAGAAGGGGAAAACCGGGTATTCAGGGTCTGAGGGTGTACAGGAACCGATATCACAGATGCAGCAAAAATCAAGAGAGAGCAAAGAGTTCTATGTAATGCAGGATTCAAAGATCACAGCAAGTGTGAAAGAGATTTTGCAGCATGGATTGTTTTCGACCAATATTTTATCCGTTGTCATTCTCATTGGTGTTATAGCAGGAATTGTGGGCGTCATTGGAGAGGTGCTGGCTGAAGGCATGACCGGAGATATTGTGAGTATGGTCTTAAGCATGATGATTGCTGTATGGTTTATTGCCGGGCTTATCTGGAGTGTTCTGAAGGGATATATTAAATACATGGATTTTGAAATCCAACGTCAGGGTGATAAAGTTTTGCTGAGTTATGGTATTCTGAAAAAGGTTACATATTCTATTCCTGTTGATAAGATTAATGCGATCAAGTGCAGTCAGAGCATACAGGCACGTATTGCAGGGCGGTATATGGTGGAAATCGTGAATGTAGGGATGGGAGATGACGAAAGTGAGAAGAGCTCCTTTTTCCTGCCGTACGATAAAGCAGACCACTGCAACGGTTCGTCTGTCCCGTATTCGGAAGAAATTGGAGAAATACTTATTGAAAGAGGGGTTTTATATATGAAACGAGGAAATATGTGACAAATGAAAATATTGCCAATTTAGGAACCATTAAAGAGGCAGATTTGGAAGCAGTGATGGCATGCGAGCCGGATGTGATTTTCATTGGTGGCAGATTAAGAAATTCCTATGATTCCTTAAGTGAAATTGCACCGGTTATATACCTCGCGACGGATACGGAATTAGGAGTTGTAAAAATTGGATATCTTTACGTGGAAAGAAGCAACCCATGAGTTTGGAACAGTATATGTAACCTTATACGTTCCATCATTAATACGCAAATTAGAATCCAAGGGCTCTATCGTGACATAAGATATTTCACCAGAATCAGAAATGATTGTAAATGTTTGTTTATCTGCCTGTGAAAGATCATACTTAATAATTTCATGCTGTATATTCGAGGTCTCCTGAGCACTAGAAGGGAAACTATTGAACGTCAGTGATAAGAAAAGTGTAATAAGAATTGTGGATATAATATTTTTTTTCATAATGCCTCTTGTATCATTGATATTAGGGACATTGTAAATGAAAAATCAGGAAAATTCAATGAAATGTGTCGAATATTCCATAAAATAGAAATATTGACACAGGATTAATTGTCTCAAACGATAAATAAAAACAAAACGTGATATAACAGAACTTCCAGTACTTGATCTTAAGACATATAATTTGACTAAGAAAACAAAATGCTGGAGCAAATCGTAACTCCTGCAGGGGTCAGTTTTACATGTATGAATGGCGAGGCTATTATATTTGGTGCTGAAGGGAATGAACTCTATTATTTTATGTATGAAATTGTGGATGGTAAACATACAGCGAGTTTGCAAAAGAAAAATATTTCGCAAAAAGAGTCAGAAAGTATAGAGATTAAAAAAATTAGGAGAAAGGTATAAAGCAATAAAGGCAAGGTGTAAGGAACTTTACGAGAAGGAACAACTCTTACCCCAAGAACAGGTCGAGTTAAATAAATTACAAAACGAATCTCGCAGAGAATATGGATACAATATGTCCGTGGAGAGGGTTGAGCATTTGAAAACCCGGGAAGATGCAATTATTTTCGATGATCTTTCTTTTCAAAAACTGTTCTTGGAGGGAAAAGGCGACAGTGTTTTGGATATAGGGTTATCTTTGATGCTGTCATGTGCATTTGCAGTACTTCCTTTTTACGAAGAGAAAATTTGTAATATGCAGCAATTTTTAAATACTATGCCCTTTGAAAAAAAGACAGAAGTGAATAAGAAACATTGGATTACTGCTGTTAGTGCTTTTTGGAAAATAAATCTTAAAGACGTAAGGGAATTTCAAACAAGGAGGTGCTTATGGTGATCCGATTACAAAAAGTAAAGAACGGAGATTTTAGATGAGGCACGTGTGAAACATTAATTCATTTAGAAATTTAATACGGGGAGGAAAGTAATGAAAACAAAACGAATTTCCATCATAGCTATTTTTTTAATGTGTATGTTTTTACCAATTACAGCGAATGCTGATGCTTCATGTGAAGAACTATATGTATATAGTGCAGAAGTACCAGACGAAATAACAGAATATGTAAAGGGTAATATCGCTAATATAGTCAGGTATTCAGGTGTATGTGATAATATTCAAAAGGTTATTGTGGGTTCTCCTTTTAAATTACCTGCAAATGATTCTGATGCGAAAGACTTATATTATTACCCAATACAAGATGAAAGAGGAACAATCCTGTATACATTACGTCTTTATTATAATCATCAAAATAGTATAGAATATGTTTTTAGCGAGGATATGGTTTCAGGATTAAATAGTATTAGGGGATATACATCTCAAGATATGCCAGCGAGTATTTGTACTAATGGTAATGATGTAGTAGCTACAGTGAATGACATAGAGATTTTGTTATTTGCAAGTAAGAAAGAAAATGATATTAGTATGAGTATGTGTTCAACTAATCTTGAAAAAAGAGAAATTGTCAATTTGACAGAAGTAATATATGAAGAAGAGATGTTGTCGAACAGAGTAAAAGAAAGAAGCGCGTCTAATTTATTGTCAACAAGTATCAGAGAAACACAAGGTGCAAAACCATGGTGTGCTGCCTATGTAACTGCCTTTATTACATCATATAAAACTAACAGTTCTATATATGCTAATCAAGTAATGGCACATGCATATCCTAATTTAAGTACAACAGAACTTGCTAGCAAGTCATTATCTCCAACACAAGCAGCATCTTTTGGGTTATCAAAAGGACTTTCGCCTATTATTGTAGAAGCAACATTGTCAGAAAGCGATATCAAATATGAAATTGATTCTAACTCACCATTCTACATAGGGGGTATAGATGGAAATAATAGACATGCACTTGCAGTAAGAGGATATACTCCATATGGGTATTCAATATGGAATCCCCATAATAATTATTATTCGCTTATTTCAATGGGGACAACTTCATATGTAGAGGCTGATGGAACAACTTGGCAATGGTATAGAACAATTTGGAGATGGAGATAAAAATAAGGAGACCGTTATGAAGCAAAGACGAATTTATATTGTTTTATTGTTTTGTTTATTTCTTTGTGCGTGTCAAAAAGAAAAAAATTTTGCGCTAGCACCTGCTTTTCAATATAATGATCAAATATATCAACATGGACCCGCGTCTAACTTACATACATTACCAGAAGGCTATAAAAAGACAGGCACGGTAGAAAAAGAAATACAAGCATCGCAGTGGCCGGATGAAAATGGAACAATTAATAGAAGGAATTATGAAGGATGTGAAGTATTTCAGTGTGATGAAGTTCCTGATATGATTTACATAAAAAAAGATGATATTTATTATCAGTGGATTGTACGAAAAGATGATTAGGAGTGTAAACAATAAGGGGGTGGAAATACTTAGGAAAATAGGGATAGTTGCAATGACCATAGCTGTAACATTGTCAGGGTGCTCTCTATTTCGGGAGAAAGAGAATAAAACAATTGTAAAATGGCTTGTTCCGGAGATTAATCTTGATGAAGAGATGGGGATTTTTCGCGTAAAACATGGTGGGGATCAAGATACAGAACTGTTAAACCGATATCTGAAAGAGCAAAAAAAGGATTATAAAGTAGAACTGATTTCTTATCCCGATAACGCTTCATGGGAGGAAATCAAGGAAATAGCGGAAATAGAAAAAGCAGATATTGTTAATCCGGGACAGACAGTTGAATATAATAATGATCCAACAGCTTACATATTAAAAGCAATTGATGAAGGATATTGTGTCGAAGTAAACAAAGAATATCCACAAAGCGATGCTTTAAAATATAAGAATAAACTATATGGTTTTGGAAATGTCGTGATGACAGGAAAAAATGGTGTCAGCTATTCGGAGCGCTATTTAGAGGAAACAGGAGCGAAACCAGAGGACTTAGAAGGAGATTTGATTATTGAGGAAATAAAAAGCCAGGTAAAGGAGTATATCGGAGAAGGATATATCCAGTTCTGAAGTACCTTCTTCAGGAACTGTTGGCTTCGTGATAGATATGTCTGAAACACTATTTTCTAATAAGTCATCAATACTGGTTTGAAAGTATTGGGATAGTGCTTTGAGCGAAGTAATGTCAGGTTCTGACTTATTTGGATCCCAAAATAAAGGAAGTTTCACCACATAAAATTTATTAACACTTGTGC
>CALBNS010000088.1 GCA_937896665.1 uncultured Clostridia bacterium | reverse complement strand
GCGGAGAATTTAATTTGCGAAAAATAGGAGATGAGAATTTGCGAATCAATAATTAATACCCAAGCCTACCCACGGCTACCGAGTTCTACCTACCCACTTATATATACTGGGTAGTGTAGAAAGCAAACAGCGAGTGCTTGCTACTTGTAAGGGTGTATTGGGAAATTGTTCTACCAAATATTATATCAGAAAAGAATGCAAAAATCTACACTTTCACAGTTTGTTAATATGCGTTCGCAGAGAAAATTTACAAATGCAGCTAATTTACTTCTCTGACCTTTAGTTGAGTTCATTAGGTGGATTCAACTAAGTGCCAGAGGCACTTAAAAAATAATATCACAAGGCCTGATTAGCTATAAGGGCATTGGGATACAGATATCGACATCAACCACAGGACAACCTGTGGAAGGTGCGGTAGAGGTACCCTTATTTCCTTATGCCCTTTTTTCAGGCTTCATGGGTCGGTACTTCTACAAGCACCGGCCTTTATTTGTTCCCATTGCCCTTCTGCAAGAACCAGGCAGAAAGGCAGGAACTTTATGAAAATCAAGATGCGTTATGAGGATGCATACCAAACCTTAGAGGTTGAAACAAAGGAGATTGAAAAGTGGTTAAACATCTCCATCACAGAAGAAGAGAGTCAGGAAGACTACGAACAGAGAATCCAGGATGTAATCGAGGAGAGATTCAACAGACCCGACTACAACAGCTGGCACAAGCATGACCGTCATACGGGCAATGCTTATATGAAAAGCAAGGACGGAACAGTTGAGGTAAACACAGAAGAAGCAATCATGTACAGAGCAGCTGATAAGTCAGCCTTTAACAGTTCTATTGACGGAGTACATAACCAGCTTGAATACGAAGAATGCTGTGAAACCTTGAGAAGTCTTCTTAAACCTGCGGTAGCAGATATGGTCATTGCCATTGCTCTTGATGGATACACCGTTGGCGAGTATGCAGCAGAAATCGGTGAGGATGCCAATACTGTCAGTCATCGTTACAGACGTGCAATCAACAAATTAAAAAAAGTTTTTTCAAAAGCGTCCTTTTAACCCTTCTCCCAAGGCTACCAGGTAGGAGGGTGACACCTCCGAGAAATTAATTTAAGGAGGTAATTCGTATGGAATTACAAGTATTTAACAGCACAGAGTTTGGCTCTGTAAGAACAGCAACTGTAAACGGTGAGGTTATGTTTGTCGGCAAGGATGTAGCAGACATTCTCGGGTACCAGAACGGTAGTCGAGATATCAACCGCCATGTAGATGAAGAGGACAGACACAAGGTCATGATCTTTGATGGTAACCAGGATAAGGAAACCATCATCATCAATGAGTCTGGACTTTACAGTCTTATCCTTTCAAGCAAGATGCCGAATGCGAAGAAGTTTAAGCACTGGGTTACATCAGAGGTTCTTCCGGCTATTCGTAAGCATGGAATGTATGCCATCGATGAAATCTTGGAAAATCCTGATCTTGCGATTGCAGCACTCACACAGCTTAAGGAAGAGCGTGAGAGAAGAAAACAGCTTGAATGTCTGGCACTTGTTCAGCGTCAGCAGATTGCAGAACTTCAGCCTAAAGCAAGCTACTATGACCTTATTTTACAGAACAAGAACACAGTACCTATTACACAGATTGCAAAGGACTACGGTATGAGCGGTCGCAAGTTCAATGAACTTCTTCACGAACTTGGGGTTCAGTACAAGTTCAGAAAGACCTGGCTTTTATATCAGCATTATGCAGAGTGCGGATACACACAGTCCCGTACCTACGCAATCGATGAGAGCAGAAGTGTGATGCATACCTACTGGACTCAAAAGGGCAGACTTTTCCTTTATGACCTTTTGAAGAATGAAGGCATCTTACCAGTTATCGAACAGGAGGATTAAGAGATATGGGTGTTGATAAGTTTAATCACGAAGGGTACTTTGACCCGACCACATATGAGGCTCTTACCAACATCCACCGTGAGGAAATGGCAGCTGATAAAAAGGCTGCCTATCTTCCTTTGGTGTATGTGTGCAGTCCATATGCAGGTGATGTTGAAACCAATGTAAAGAATGCAAAACGATATAGCAGATTTGCTGTTGATGAAAATGCTATCCCGGTAACACCTCATCTTTTATATCCACAGTTTATGGATGACGGTAATGAGGCTGAAAGAGAGATGGCTATGCATTTCAATTATGTACTTCTTGGCAAATGCACAGAGGTCTGGGTCTTCGGTGGAGTGATTAGCCGTGGCATGGCTCGTGAGATTGGCGTTGCCAAGAAAAGAAGAATGAAGATCAGATGGTTTACCCAGGATTTGAAGGAGGTCGGAGAATATGATTAATTTTACTGCTTATAAAGAACTTCAGGAAAAGAAATTTTATCAGGGAATTGACTATACAGAAATGAT
>CALBNS010000087.1 GCA_937896665.1 uncultured Clostridia bacterium | reverse complement strand
CTTTTTTTCAACCTTCTTTCTTGGAATTCCCTATACTTGAATTATACAGGAAGCTCTTTTATTCTCTAATAATCACACTATAGGGTATTATAATTTATTTGCGAAATCAAGTCAACTGAAAGGGAGCAAAATTCCTTTTACGTTTCCACCTTTTCATGATATACTGTATCCACGAAAGCTACGGGAAATGTACCTGTGACTTTTGAATGTACACTGCAAAATAAATCCAGACAGAAAGGAATTACAACCATGGCATTTGACGGAATTACTATTGCAAATCTTGTTTACGAATTAAATGAACATTTAATCGATGGACGTATTAATAAAATTGCACAGCCCGAGACAGATGAACTGCTTTTAACAATAAAAACAAAAAACGGTCAACGGAAACTTTCCATCTCAGCTAGTGCATCTCTTCCATTGATTTATCTCACAGAAGTAAATAAACCAAGTCCGATGACTGCACCGAATTTCTGCATGCTGCTTCGAAAACATATTAACAATGGGCGCATCACTAACATTTTGCAGCCAAAACTGGAACGTATCATACAATTTGAAATTGAACATCTTGATGAACTAGGTGATTTACGCAAGAAATATCTGATTGTAGAAATCATGGGAAAACACAGCAACATCATTTTCTGCAATGAAGAATACCGGATTATCGACAGTATCAAACATGTTTCTTCGCAGATGAGTTCTGTCCGCGAAGTACTGCCGGGGCGCGATTATTTTATCCCGGATACCATGGAAAAGGCAAATCCCCTTGATGTATCATTTACAGATTTCTTGAATGCTCTGCTCCAGAAACCGATGGGACTTGCGAAAGCGATTTACACAAGCTTTACCGGAGTCAGTCCTGTGGTTGCTGAAGAAATCTGCTATATTTCCGGTATTGACTCATCGGTTACTCCGAAAGAATTATCAGAAGATATACTGATGCATATTCACAAACAGTTTACTCTGTTTTTTGAAGAAGTAAAACATGGCAATTTTGCTCCCCACATTTATTACAAAGGGACTGAGCCGAAAGAATTCTGTGCAGTACCACTATCACATTTTGCCATGTATGAGGATGTTGTCTTTCAGTCTATATCTAATGTTCTGGAGACATACTATGCTTCGAAAAATACACTAACAAGAATTCGTCAGAAATCGGTCGATTTACGCAAAATCGTGCAGACTGCGCTGGAACGTAACCGAAAGAAATATGACTTACAGACAAAACAGCTTCTCGACACCAAAAACCGTGACAAATATCGTATCTACGGCGAACTGATTAACACCTACGGCTACAATCTTGCGCCAGAGGCAGAACAATTAGAAGCTTTGAATTATTATACAAACGAGATGGTAACGATTCCGCTTGACCCTGTAAAGACACCACAAGAAAATGCGCAAAAATATTTTGACAAATATAACAAGCAGAAACGAACCTATGAAGCATTGGTTTCTCTCATTGAAGAGACCCGGACAGAAATCACTTACCTGGAATCTGTCAGCAATGCCCTTGACATCGCATTAAGCGAGGATGATTTAACACAGATCAAAGAAGAACTAATGGAAGCCGGGTATGTAAAACGCAAGTTTACAAAGAAAAAAGTGAAAATCCAAAGCAAACCATTCCATTATATTTCCAGCGATGGTTATCATATGTATGTTGGAAAGAACAATCTACAAAATGAAGAACTGACCTTCCACTTTGCAGTAGGAAATGATTGGTGGTTCCATGCGAAAGGATGTCCGGGTTCTCATGTGATTGTAAAGACGAATGGCGACGAGCTGCCTGACCGTACGTTTGAAGAAGCCGGAAAACTGGCTGCTTACTACTCGAAAAACCGCGGAACTGAGAAAGTCGAAATCGACTATATTGAGAAAAAACACGTCAAAAAGCCGAATGGCGGAAAACCGGGATTTGTCGTGTATTATACCAATTATTCTCTTATGATTGATTCGGATATTTCTGGAATACAACAAATAGAATAGCTATAGAAAAGCACAAGGGAATTACCTCATTCTCTTGTGCTTTCATTTTCTATGATTTCTTACCAAGCAGATAATCGACAAACTGCTGCGCCGTTCTTCCTGATAATCCGCCATGACTTAACTCCCATTTATTTGCTTCTAATAAAAGATGTTCCTCTGGCATATTGATTGCATTCTTTTCTGCCAGCACTCTCACAATCTGCTGGAATTCCTTCTTCTCTGGTCTTCCAAAATAAATTGTCACACCAAATCGTGCCACCAGCGACAGTTTTTCCTGTACCGTATCATTTGTATGCAGTTCCTCGTCACGATCAGACTTATCACGGAACGTTTCTCTTACCAGATGGCGTCTGTTAGAGGTTGCATAAATTAAGATATTATTTGGCTTTTTCTCCAAACCTCCCTCGATGACGGCTTTCAGATACTTATACTCAATTTCAAATTCCTCAAAAGATAAATCGTCCATATAAATAATAAATTTATAATTACGATTTTTAATCTGCGCAATCACATCATTCAAATCCTGAAACTGATGCTTATATACCTCAATCATACGAAGTCCCTGATCATAATATTGGTTTAGAATTGCTTTAATTGAAGTTGATTTGCCTGTTCCGGCATCCCCAAAGAGCAGACAGTTATTTGCCCTGCGCCCTTCCACAAAAGCTTCTGTATTCTCTATGAGTTTCTGTTTTGCAATCTCGTATCCTACAAGGTCATCCAAATGTACATGCGAAATCTTGGTAATCGGGACAATCTCCGCCCCTTCCTCTGTATGTTCGATACGAAACGCCTTATGAAGTCCAAGTTTTCCCACACCAAACTCTTTGTAAAACTGTGTCAGTATACTCTTAAATTCTTCTGCATCCGCACTTGCAGCAAGTTTTTTACTCAAATCACAAATCCTGTCACGGATTCTCTTATTAAATACTTTACCATGACCTTTTACATTCTGATAATCTTCTAAGATTGACAGACAGTCCACATCCAGCGAATTTTCCAAATCTTTAAAATCATAGGCGAATAATTCTTTGAAAATCTTAAAATCATGGAGTGCCGCCTGATTAATGCTACCTTCTACTTTACCTACAATCTCACAGGCTGTACTGTAAGCATTCTCATCATTTGCCAGCAAGAAAGTCAGATAATTCTGCCACAAATTCCCTTCAAAACCATGACTTCCTGCCATTTCTAAAAGTTCATTCACACAGTCGAACAACAACTGCACCAAATCTTTTCTATTGTAATAGTCGCTCTGGCAATTCTCCATCAGAAAAGTCATATTCCTTAAAATTTCATCATGTTCCATATGCCGATAAAGCATTCGTTCATTGATATTCATAATTATCACCTTCTCTAAACCTAATAATTTCCTAATATTTTTAAATTTCGGGCTTCCTCACGCAGACCGCGGATTGCATTCTTGACTGCTGCATCCGCCATGTTGCCCTCAAAATCCACGAAGAAACAGTATTCCCACGTTCTGCCTTCCACTGGTCTTGACTCAATCTTTGTCATATTCAGGTTATTATAAATAAAATGTGACAACAGATGATACAGCGAACCGCTTTCATGCGATACTTCGAAACAAATGCTGATTTTCGTAGCGTCTTTTAAGAATATTTTCTGATTTGTAACAATAATAAAGCGTGTCGAATTGTTCATGTTATGATTAATCTGCTCCTGCAAAGTCTCCAATCCATATAATTCTGCCGCATATGCGCTGCAGATAGCTGCCTTGCTCCGGTTATTATCCTCCAAAACTTTTTTGGCTGCTACAGCCGTATTCGCAACACTAATCTGCTGCCATTCACGATATTCATCTAAAAATTTTGCACTTTGCATCAATGCCTGCGGATGTGAATACACACGCTCAATCTGATCTAGATTTGTTCCCGGAAGTCCCGCAAGCACATGATTAATCGGAAGAACAACCTCACCCACAATATAGTTCTCAAATTCCACTAACAAATCATATACATCATTTACCGCACCTGCTGAAGAGTTCTCGATTGGAAGAACTGCAAAGTCAGCCGAACCCTCTTCAATCGCTTCCATCGCATCACGAAAGGTCTGTACATGGAAACTGTTAATATCTTTGCCGAAATACGTTTCCATCGCTGCCTGACTATATGCCCCTTCAGTTCCCTGAAATACAATTCCGGAATTCTCCCAGTCTAATTTGTCCACTCCGATAAACGGCAGTCTTCCCAGAGCCCCACGCTTTGTCAGAAGCTGATACTGCACTTTCCTGCTCATACTCATCAACTGTTCAAACAGCTCTGTCACACCTTTCTTATGAAATTCATCAGTTATCCCTGTTGTTACAGAAGCAAGCTTTTCCCGCTCCCTTTGCCTATCAAATACTTTCTTTCCAGTCGTAATCTTATATTCTCCGACCTGTTCACAGATTGCCATTCTGCGTTCATACAAATCTACAATCTGTGTATCAATCTCATCTAATTGCCCTCTTAACACCTCTAATGATTCCATGTGTTATCCCTCCTAGCCAAAACTTGAGACCCATTATAATACATTTTCTTCGTAAAATCTACATTTTAACATATTTCAAAAAATACTAGTTGAAAAACAGGTTGTTTTAGTATATGATAATTGAAAGATTTTCAAATCAAGGAGGTTTACCATGAAAGCATTATCATGTATCAAGGGACGCAGAAGCATTCGAAAATATAAAAAAGGACGTGTCGATCACGCGACATTGGAATCTATTATTTCTACTGCATCTTATTCCCCTTCTTGGAAAAACACTCAAATCACTCGTTATATTGCAATTGAAGACATATCTATTATCGAAAAAATTGCTAATACTTTTACCCCTGAATTTAATTCTAATATTATAAAACAAGTTTCAACATTGATTGCTGTAACTTTTATTAAGGGGCGGAGTGGATTCGAGCGTGATGGCTCCTTTTCTACAAAAAAGGAAGACCGCTGGCAAATGTTCGATGTAGGTGCTGCCTGCCAGACATTTTGTCTTGCCGCACATGAAGCTGGACTTGGCACAGTCATTATGGGAATTTGGGACGAGGACGGAATTACGGAACTGCTCGATATCCCAGAAGGCCAGGAACTCGCTGCATTGATTGCTATCGGCTATCCTGATGTTGTACCAGAGGCACCAAAGCGAAAATCCGTAGAAGATTTACTAACTTATAGATAAACAGGAGGTTATTATGAGACATTTAATGAGCCCATTAGACTTAACAGTCGAAGAATTAAACGACCTTTTGGATTTGGCAAGTGATATTGAGGCCAATCCGGAAAAATACGCACATGCCTGTGCAGGAAAGAAGCTGGCAACTTTGTTTTTCGAGCCAAGTACAAGAACACGCCTCAGCCATGAAGCGGCTATGTTAAATCTTGGTGGAAATGTTTTAGGATTTTCTTCTGCCGACTCAAGTTCGGCTTCCAAAGGCGAAACTGTTTCTGACACAGTTCGCATGGTATCTTGTTATGCAGATATTATTGCCATGAGACATCCAAAAGAAGGTGCTCCAATGGTAGCTGCACGCCACTCTTCTATTCCGATTATCAACGCAGGAGATGGTGGCCACCAGCATCCTACTCAGACATTGACAGACTTATTGACAATTCGTTCACTGAAGAGCAGATTGGACAACCTGACCATCGGGCTTTGTGGAGACTTAAAATTTGGACGTACTGTACACTCTCTGATTCATGCATTTGCACGTTACACAAATATCAAATTTGTGTTGATTTCTCCAGAAGAGCTTCGTCTTCCAAGTTATATGCGTAAGGATGTTTTAGACAAGAAAAATATACCTTATAAAGAAGTAGAACGTTTGGAAGATGCACTGCCTGAATTGGATGTACTCTACATGACACGTGTTCAAAAAGAACGTTTCTTCAGTGAAGATGAATACGTACGCATGAAAGATTTCTACATTCTGGATGCTAAGAAGATGGAGCTTGCACCACAGGATATGCTGATTCTCCATCCACTTCCAAGGGTAAATGAAATCGCTGTAGAAGTGGATGATGACCCACGTGCAGTTTATTTTAAACAGGCACAATATGGTGTTTATGTTCGTATGGCTCTAATTCTTACATTATTAGGAATTAAAGTATCTTAGTAATAAATCGGAAAGGGGTATCAATTATGGAAAGTAATAAATTAAATGTCAGCAGCCTTTCGGAAGGTTTCGTACTCGACCACATTGAGGCTGGAAAAAGTATGGAGATCTATAAACACTTAAAATTAGACAAACTGGATTGCTGCGTTGCAATTATTAAAAATGCCAACAGTAACAAAATGGGTAAAAAAGATATTATCAAAATCGAGTGTCCGATTGACGTTATTGACTTAGACATCCTTGGTTTCATCGACCACAACATTACAGTCAATATTATTAAAGATGACAAAATTGTTGAAAAGAAACGTCTGACACTTCCAAAACAGATTACAAACGTGATTAAGTGTAAAAATCCTCGCTGCATCACCTCCATTGAGCATGGTTTGGATCATGTGTTTGTTTTAACAGATGAAGAGAATCAGGTTTATCGTTGTCAGTACTGCGAAGAGAAATATAAATAATTTTTTTAAGGGGGCTAAAAAGCCCCCTTATGTTTGATTATAATTCTTCAATATCTATTCTTTTTCCCGTGTCAGGCCGGTATAGGTACCATTCTGATTCCGTTTTAATCCAATAGCCAATTCCCTCCAGTTTATGCACATTGATTGTCATAGCTAACTGGTAATCATCAAACAGATATTTTTTGCTTTCCAAATCATACCATTTATAACTTTCAATAATTCCTTCATCCTGCTTTGTCTGTTTCACAAGCTGGATAAATCCTTGCCCGATATAAATATTATCCACATCTTCTTCCAATTCCAGAACTGTTTCCCGTTCGCCCGTATCAAAATGATATAATTCTACTTTCTTATTTCCTTCTGTCTTGAGATACATGACATCGTTTTCAATTAACTGAAGATTACTTTTGTCGCCACTCCAAAACTCGCTGACCTTTCCTGTTTCAAAATCATATTTGCGCAGCACGCATTTGTCCATGTCCACATTTGTTTCTTCGGAAGCATCTGTTAAAGACGGAATTTCGTAATAATAGAATGTATGGTCTATTCCTCCACATACTTCAGAAAATTGATTCGGTGATTCATGTCCGTCAACAATTTTTGTTTCCTGTTTTGTCTCCATATCGTATAGAATTATTGACGGAGCTCCTCCTGTTGACCCCATGCCGTCCTCGTAATTCACAATCGTCTGGATAGAAACAGCAAATTTACCCTGGTAAATTCCACCACCACATGGCAGATCAATCCCTTCCCTGAACTCATGCAGTAATGTTTTTCCTGTACCATCTTTATTTCTGCGATATAGATTAATCGGGAGTCTTCCCTCCTCATCCACTTTTTCGTCCGACAAATTTTCAAGAGAATATAAATATCCATCCGCATAGACAATAGTGCAAATCATTGCAGGTTCTTCTCTTACTGCCTGACATTCATTTGAATCATGTCTGCAATTGACATTCTGGCATAATACAGCTGCCTTCCCTGATTCCTTGTCCACATACTTCAGGACATTATACCCGTCCTTTCTATCAATAAAGTAAATCCCATCATCTGCCGCTACAATATTGCTTGAATAATAGTATTTTTTATCACTATCAAAACTACTTGTTTCTTCTTTTCCGTCTTTTCTGCTGCATCCAATCAGCATCACACAAAATAGAAAATATACAAATATTCTTCGTCTCATACTCTCCTCTCCTTTCTCATAACAATTACCGCACCTAAAACTGCCACACTCCAGAATACAATCTGCAGAATAGCATTGTCATATGTAAAAACAAATAAACTATGATGAATAAAACGTAGCCAATGCTGTGGAAGTTCCACAGACAATAATGTAGGAATGATACAGCCTCCTAAAACAATCCCTGTAAGCACATATTGATTCTTCACTTTTTTTGCACATGCAGAAATAAGGATCATCATAGTTGCTGCAACCACACATTGTATCAAAATACCTGCCAGATAAAAAACAAGAACAGAACATTCTATACTACTGCTCCAATATTGCAGCAGGCAATTAATTGGCGCTCTAAGATTTAATGAAAAATGTTTTATTGAATACAAGAATGTAAATCCATTAAATAAAAGAACAAGCAATACAACGTAAATCAGATTCGCCACAATCTTCGCATCCCATAACTCTTTCCCGCCGTGAAAAGATGTTTTTTGTAATATCTCCATCCGTGTTTCCTTTTCCTTATGAAACACCGCAGGAATTAAAAACGCAAAGGAAACACAAATAAGTATGACCATCATTCGCGACACTTCTGTAAAATCAAATAATAAACTATACTGAGTGTCTTTCATTAAGAATTCGGTTTTTCCTTTCTCCTGCAAGCCGAAAACTCTTTCTTTATATTTTTCAAAACCTCCACGACATTCTAATTGTTGTCTCAGATTGTCTGAAACCTGCGCATCCGTTTCCTGATATAGTTTTTGCTCTATTTCATTCAATCGTTCATCTTCCCGTGAGATGAGCCCTTCTGTCTCATCTGTGATTTCCATGCCAAAACGGTCAATATAGGTCTGGTAATAATACTCATCTGTACCGATATAATTCTTATGCTGCCATACTGTCATTCCCTGTAGCAAAATGCATACCAGAAACAGCCAGATACCGCCTTGATATATCCAAAGTTTTTTCATTTCGTAATGGAATATCGTATGTGGCACGAATTTCTGCTCACGCCACCTGCGAGATTTCTGCTTTCTTTCCCTGTATTTTGTTTTTCCAGCAAATACACCTAATGCCAATGTCAGAATTAGCAAAAAGACAACTCCCCAAACTGCCTCGATTAAGAGTTCTCCAACCTGTATCAACTCATATGTACTAATAATTGGATTGCCCCTCAGAACAGCCCAGATATTCCATAATCGGACAATTCCTACTATCCCATTCCCCTGAAACGTATCAAAGACCCAGATACTAAATCCAGTAATTCCTACAATTCCAGCAACAGTAACAACTTCTGAACCTGAATATTTTGCAAGTGCAGAAGCTATGATCGCAAGCAATATCACTGCGATGACTTTCAGAATCAAAAGTACACATAGATACCGCCCAATTGTCCACGCATAAGGCACTGCATACAAACTTGAAATACTTTGTGCCGCTGCCGAAATAGAAATCCCGCCAAACATGACAATTGCTAAAATCACATTGATTGCAAATGTAAGACATGTAAATATAATAACTCCTCCACAGATTGTAAGTGATTTTGCGAAAAACAACTGTTTCTTCCCTTTTACCATCGTAAGAGCAAAGGGTGTCTTCCCTGATTTTTCCTCCTGTATAAACACAACACATACAAAATAAATTAAAAGTACTATTGTGATAAAATCGCCTGCGTAGAAATCCAACAGTTTTTGCATTCCCATGTACGGCTGAAGCTCCATCGGTGCCTTGATTTGCAGATTCTCATAAGTATCCGCAATCTTTTTCATATAACTTCCATTGGAGTCAGAAAAAATTGAGATTTTCCGGCTCTCCTCATACTGAGTTTGAATCGATTCTCTATATGTCTCATAATTGGCAAGTGCTGCTGATTCTTTGCTA
This sequence comes from uncultured Clostridia bacterium, assembly GCA_937896665.1. Lineage (GTDB taxonomy): Bacteria > Bacillota > Clostridia > Lachnospirales > Lachnospiraceae > Faecalimonas. The sequence continues at coordinate 123,452 of CALBNS010000087.1, read as the reverse complement.
ATATAGGACAATGCTTTCTGCTTATCCCAGTCCATTTCTTTTTCCTGCGAAGCACGTAACCAGTCATCACGCTCCTGTTGATTCAATTGATCAATTTCATTATGGATTTGCACATATTCCGGATTCCAGCTTTCACTCTCTTTTAGCACTCCCCAAAAGATTACACTTGAAAGCACCAGAAAAAAGAAAAAAATTTTCAGAACAGATGCATTTTTCCACAATTTTTTCCACTCATACCATATCAATCTTATCATGCATCTTGTTCCTCTCCAAAATAATGTAAATACACTTTTTCCAAATCAGAAATTTTTGTTTCGTTCTCTGACGGATATGTTTCATAAAGCCATGTTTTGAGACCTTCTACTGAATCTGAAGCAGCTAATTTTCCCTGTTTTAAAAGCAATATCTGATCTGCGATTGTCTCTACATCACTAACCACATGAGTAGCTATCAAAACAATTTTATCTTTTGCAGTTTCAGAAATCAGATTGCGCATCTCAATCCTTCTCTTTGGATCTAGTCCGGCAGTCGGCTCATCGAGAATCACAACCCTGGGATTATCCAGCAATGCCTGAGCAAACATCAGTCTTTGCTGCATCCCCCCGGAAAGCGTCTTGATTTTCTGTCCCTTAACTTCCCAAAGTCCGGTCTGATGAAGCAACATTTCGGCAGATTGAGATACCTGTTCTCGCTTCATCCCCTTTAATGCACCTACATAATATAGATATTCCAATGTTTTAAACTCTGGATAAAGGCAAGAATGCTGAGGCATATATCCCAAAACTTTCAGAAATTCCTGTCTTTTTTTCCGGATATCTTTTCCCTCAAAAAAAATTTTTCCTTCCGTTGGCTCCAACAACATACAAATTAACTTCATAAGCGTACTTTTTCCTGCACCATTGGGTCCAAGCAGTCCATAAATCCCGGATTGCAGTTTCAAATCCAAATGAGACAGAGCTTCTTTTTCGCCATAACATTTTGTCAGATTCTTTAATTCAAGTACCATGCCTAATCCTCCCAACAATCTACCTGTCTTTGTAACACAGAGATAACTTCTTCAACGCCTGCCTGCTTAAGCTTCTTCTGCTGCTCTTGTAAAAAAGCTTCCATATCAGTAATCTCGGTAGTTATGACTTGTTTGATGGTCTCTTTGTAGATTTCTGACAACTCAGATACTTTTTCAAGCATTTCTTTATCCCACTCAGGAACAAAATTACTGTACGGGATTATTGGAACTTCTTCCACAAGCCTCTCTGTCACTTCCTTTTTATCCATTACTTCCAGCTCATTCGGATATGCGATCAGATTATTTCCGATACTTTGGAATGTGCCCATGCAGGAAAGAGATCTTTCCTCTCGATATACTGCATGTCCATCCCGGAGCACGTAATCTTTATCTTCTATTCCATAAATCATAAGATTTGTCAACTCTTCATCATAAAATGAGGCTGCAAGCACCTGCACTGCTAATTCCTTGTTATCGCTACTTTTCAGTACACCATTTCCTACAGAAGCAACTAAATGCTCGTTCCCAAGACGTACATTCACCCACCTGGAATCATTCGCTTTCGTTTCATTTTTCAAATCTGCAATATCAGGTATGCTAGTAATAGAAAATACAGGAAACGCTGACAATGAATACGCAGACTTATGTCCATCAATATCATTCTTATAAATCCATTGGCACAAATCAAAGTAGTCGCTCATATGCTCATTGGAAAATATATCCGTTACCAATCGTGTCTCTAAGTCCAATATGATATTATTATTAGTATTTTTTAGCAGTGGAATCTGTCTGTCTAGGGTATACATCGAATACGAAATATCTTGCGCGGATGTAAGATAATACTTACCATCAAGAACGTGTTCTTCTTCAAAATAAGGAAGTAGCCACTCAATCACTTCTTTCGGCGACATCTTCCTAATCTCTTCTTCATTTATTGTAAGCTGATACTCTTCTAAAAACGGTTTGTTGAAACAGTAAACGGTTTCATAAATAGCTGCATTTCCTCTTGGAATCTGATAGGTCTTCCCATTGATAGAATTTACATCCCAGATTTTTTTCGGAAGTGCCTCTTTCGTTTTCCTCATACTCTCAAGACTGAAATAATCATCCAGCACAAGAAACTGTTGGTATTCTTTCGCTGAAAATCCTGAAATATCCGCTGTCTTGTCTTTTTCTACCAAATCTTTTATAAGCATTTCTGAAAATTCATAGGACTCCGGTACATATTTGAATACTACCTTCGCAGAAATCCCTAGCTCTTTCAAACGTTCATTAAACCGTTCAAATCGCTTCGAATCCACTTCCTGATATGGCTCACATTCACTCCCATCTACACCATAATCCTCTGGATTTGTGAGATACCATACAATCTCTGTCTGTTCGTCTTTTTTTTCTTCTGAATTGCAGCCTGCGATACTAATTCCTGTCATAATTAAGGTAACCACTGTGAATATAATTCCCCTTTTCTTCCTCATAATAATCATACCCCTCCTTTTCTAATTGTACCATAATACATAAAAAAATAGTAGTGTAATTCAACATATCCTCTAAATTACACTACTACTCATCTTTATCCAAATACTTTAATATGTTTTAGAAAGAGAACCACAGTAAGTTCCATTTAAATAATATGCCATTCTTGCCGATTTACTCTGATAATGTGCTGGTGCATACTTTGTCACTACTAACTGTCCTGACTGTAAACTTCCATACACATCCTGTGTATAACTATTTCCATTGATATCAATTGTTGTATATGTACCCTCCAATCGCTTTGGTGTATTTGGAATCATCGGTGATACATCCTCAAAGATCTTAAACACTCCGCTCGTTTGATTAAGTGTTATAGAAGGTTTACAGTCACTAACACCTCTAGTAGTTCCTGCCGCACTTACACTGAGTGAAGCAAATAAGGATGTTGCCAAAATCCCTGATAATAAAATTTTCTTTTTGTTTTTCATAAACTTGTTTCCTCACTTTCTTTTTTTGTTAATCAAATTATATACCTTGATTGCAATTTTTGTAAGTTCTGGTAATTCACATTTCATTTCTATTTGTCAATTAAAGAAAATATATCTGTGTCAATATTTCTATTTTATGGAATATTTAACACATTCTATTGAATTTCTAACTCAAAACCTTTAAAATATTCACAATATCACTATTTAGGGAGGTACCATGAAAAAATTAATATTCATAACATTCATCACTTTATCCCTTGTTTTACTAAACAACAATTCTTCTTTAGCAAAAGACTCTGCTGTTGCACAACATGAATTAGTAAAATATGATCTTTCTCAGAATACCAAACAAACATTCACTCTAATTTCTGACTCTGGTGAAATATCTTATGTTACAATAGAGCCCATAGAATCAAGTTTGCGTCTAAAAGATGCAACTTATAAAGTTACGCATGAAGTTCCAAATTCATGGATAGGTTCATTTCATTTGAAAATAGTGAATAATTCGATAATATCTGTTAGCAACCCTGCTGTGTCTGCATTAACTGGCAGTGTTTACGACTACTCATTAACCAAGAACTCTTCCACAAAAGCTACATTAAATTTAAAATGGCGAAACAATCAAGGCATTCTCATGGATACAGGTTTTTATGCTAAGGTTTCAGATGGAGCATTATATACAACTAGAATTTACTAAATGATGAGGGGGAATAATCGACTATGGAAAATGTTCTAACACTTGGGGAAAAAATTAAAAGCTTGAGGATGAGTCATGGTTTATCTCAAGCTGAGCTTGCTGATGAGCTGCATGTCAGTAGATATGTAATATCAAAATGGGAAAACAATAAGTCCGAACCTGACATCACTTCACTTAAGATAATATCTCAATGTTTTCAAATTAGCATTGATGAATTATTAGACAATGTATTAGACAGTGTATTATCAACGGATTTGGATTCCACATCTTCCGATACAACTCCCGCTTCTGTATCTCCCGAATTTCAGAATTATTTTGTACCTTGTATTTTATTTATCTGCTTGGTTGTCAGTTCAAATGTGTGTTGGGCTGGTCTTCCAGTTTCGTTATACTGTATTTTTTATTTTTACAGGCATAAACATATACGATTTTACAAGCTTTTCATATTGATTAGCGTCGGATTTTTAACATTTAATGGTTATAATATGTATTCTATAATATCATATCATTACGCTACCGACATTACTACAATTGAAATAATTGATGAGTAATAGAGTAGAGAAATAATGGCTAAGCATTATTTCCCTCTCATTGAACCGTACGTACGGGTCTCGTATACGGCTCTACAATTTATATTCCAACTTTTCTTAGATAGTATGATAAAGGGTTTAGCAACCCTGCTGAGTCCTTTATCTTTGTTTCAAGCAACTCTTTGCTGATTATGAAATTTACCACATCCATTCCACTCCTTCTGTACCAGCCAAGCCTTGAATTTGCTACTTTATATATATCTTCATGTTGAAACCCATTCTTATATTTTCGATTTAAGTAGCATAAATTTCTATAGATTGTTCAGATTTTCTTTTGACGTAATTACCTCAATTAATTCCATTGTTGTTACTCCTCTATTAACTATAAAATTCATACACACCATTACTGATGCCAACTTGTGGTTCGCTACACTTGGCGGTAAATACCCGTGGCTAGACTTTCACTAGCTAGATTAGTGCCATGCTTGGCACACAACTTAAAAAAGGAGAATTTTGAAAACACTGGATTTTCAAAGTCCTCCTCTTATTATTTTTGTAAATAGAAGCAAGACGATAAGCCGGGTTATGTCATTGGACGGTCATCTATCTAGACCTGCCGTTGCCGACAGGTTCGAGCAACCTACCTAAAACGTGACGGGCCGCCACATTGTTTTTATTCGGTTTTGCTTCGGATGGGGTTTACATATGCCCTCCCTGTTACCAGCGAGGCGGTAGTCTCTTACACTGCCCTTCCACCCTTACCAGCCCTTACGTACTGGCGGTTCATTTCTGTTGCACTATCCTTGGAGTCGCCTCCACCGGACGTTATCCGGCATCCTGCCCTGTGAAGCCCGGACTTTCCTCATCTGCGGCCTTTCGGCACTTGCAGCTGCGACCGTCTGTCTTACTTCAATCCTTAGTGATTCTACCATTTTATTTCCGGCTTGTAAAGTCTTAAATGATAATACAAATCATTCCACCATTACTATCATTTACTACCTTCTGCATCGTATCCTGTAGTTTCATCTGACTTTCATCATTGATGGAAGATATTTTATTTCGTATTCCGTCTGTCACCAGTTCCTCAATCGACTTGCCGAATATATTAGTTCCCCATACACCATCTTCTGTTTCGCCTGCATCCTTGATATATCGCACCAGATCATTTGCCTGCTGCTCATTTCCCACAATTGGCGCAATCTCAGTCTCAATATTAGCACGAATCATATGAATCGACGGTGCCTCCGAATGAATTTTAACGCCATACTTATTTCCCTGCTTAATCAGTACCGGCTCATCAAGACGAATTTCTTCTGTTCTCGGAGTAACAACACCATATCCCTTCATTTTCACAGATTCCATTGCGTCTTTGACACTCTCATATTCTTTGCGTAAGCCTGCCAACTCTTTCATTGTACTGATTAGCTCATATTCTCCATCAATCTTGGTTCCCGTCAAATCACTTAGCATTTCATAGTAATAATTATCTGCAACATCAATATGTACTTTCACACAGCCTGTATCCATTGCAATATTATCTACCCTAATATCGGTAATATATGGACTATCCGGTTTTGCAATCGCCTGAACCGTATCTTTAATCTCTGACAGCCGTCCCATAAGCTCTTTGATGTGTTTTAACAGATCTGCCTTGATTTTATGTTCTCGTGAAAGCATTTCTACCCACTTCGGTATAAAAAAATCAATTTCAGATATTGGAAATTCAAACAATACCTTTTCCATAACTCGGTGAATATCTTCTTCCCGAAGCTGTTCGCAGTTTATTGCCATGGCTGTCACACCATATTGTTCCTTTATCTTTTCCACTGTCTGCTTTGCTTCTTCTGCATAAGGTTTTACAGAGTTCACAAGGACGATAAATGGTTTTCCGATGGACTGTAGTTCCCGAATTGTCTTTTCCTCCGCTGCCAAATAATTCTCCCGGTTCAGTTCACCGATAGTTCCATCTGTCGTGACTACAATCCCAATTGTCGCATGGTCATGAATGACCTTCTGGGTTCCAATACTTGCCGCTTTGGTAAAGGGAATTTCATAATCAAACCAAGGAGTCTTTACCTTTCTTTCTTCTTCATTTTCAATATGCCCCGTTGCCCCATCAGCCATATAACCCACACAGTCAATCAGGCGGACCTTCACTGAGACATCATCCAGCAGTTTAATTTCTGCCGCTTCCTTTGGCACAAATTTTGGTTCCGTCGTCATAATGGTCCTGCCGGAAGCAGATTGTGGGAGTTCATCTCTCGTCCGTTCCCTACTATGTGCATCTTCTATTTTAGGTATCACTAACAAGTCCATAAAACGCTTAATAAAGGTTGATTTTCCCGTTCTTACGGGTCCCACAACTCCCAGATAGATTTCACCATTTGTACGTGCCTGTATATCTTTATAAATATCAAATACTTCCATACACTGCCCTCCTGTTTTCTTGTACAGTGTATGTTCGCTTTCATATTAATATGCAAAAAAGAGATTGCATACACAATCTCTTTTTCTAAAAATCACTCTTATTCCCACGGTAAATTGTTGTTCTCTGTCCTACCGTCTCTTAACATTAATTCTCTTACGGCCTCTGCTGCACTCTTATCTTCAAAAAGTACTTTGTTTACCTGTTCAATAATCGGCATAGATACCCGGTACTTTTCTGCCATCTTAATTGCCGCCTTTGCAGAATAAACACCCTCTACAACCATCTGAACCTCATCCATGGCCTCTTTCATAGTTTTGCCCTGTCCCATCAGATAACCTGCCTTACGGTTACGGCTATGGACACTGGCACAGGTTACAATTAAATCACCAATTCCCGTAAGTCCGGAAAATGTTTCGAGCTTTCCGCCCATTTTCACGCCAAGACGGGAGATTTCAGCAATACCACGGGTAATTAATGCTGCTTTTGTATTATCTCCATAACCAAGTCCGTCTGCGATACCGGCTGCCAATGCAATGACATTCTTCAGCGAACCACCCAATTCAATGCCTAGAATATCAGGGCTTGTATATACACGGAACACTTCATTCATAAATATTTTTTGGAAATATTCAGCCGTTTCCCTAGTTCCGGCACCCACAACACATGTGGTCGGAAGTTCTCTTCCAACTTCTTCTGCATGGCTTGGACCGGATAACACTGCCACATCCGCCTGTGGAAGTTCCTCTTCAATCTGTTCTGAAAGCGTCATCAAAGTAGATTCCTCGATCCCCTTCGCTACATTGACGATTTTTTGTCCAGGACGCACATATGCTTTGATACTTTTTGCAGTGCTTCTCGTAAATACAGACGGAACTGCCAGTACTATAAAATCCATTCCGGCAACGGCTTCTTCCACCTGATTGGTAATCTTGATTTCCTGTGGAATGTGAATGCCCGGAAGTTTGCTTTTATGCTCTCTCTCTTTGTCAAGCATCTCTACTTCTGCCTTATCAATTGACCATACAGTCACCTGATGTCCGTTCTTATTCAGTAATAATGCCAAGGCTGTTCCCCAGCTTCCTGCTCCTAAAACGCCTGCTGCTGCCATAGTGATTCCTCCTTATATCCTTATTATGCTTTCTTACTCGTACCAAATTTATTCTCTGTCCCATTCATCAATCGCACAATATTGGCACGATGCTTTACGAATGCCAGAATCATCAAAAAAACTGTAATTGCATATAGTTCATAAAGCTGTGGTGCTGCCAACCCAAAGCCCCCGTTTTGTCCAAATACAACTACCTCGATAACGAATAATGTGACCACCGCAAGTGACCCCAAAGACACATATCTTGTGACTGCTACAATCCCACCAAAGACAACAGCGGCAATTAAAGTCATTATCCCATTTGTAGAGAGTAACAACCCGGCTGTCGCTGCAATTCCTTTTCCACCTTTAAATCTCAGGTAGAACGGGAAATTATGTCCAAGAATTACACCTGCTCCGGTATACATAGCAAGCAGAGAAAGGATTGCACTATCTTTATAAATCAAACGTACCACTAAGACTGCGAAAACACATTTAAAACAGTCCCCCAGAAATGTAATAACTCCGGCCTTCCATCCCAAGGTACGCAGTGCATTTGTCGTACCTGCGTTACCGCTTCCATGTTGTCTGATATCTATATGGTTCATTTTTCCGTAAATATAACCTGTCTGAAATAGCCCAAATACATACCCTATCAGTACACAAATCAAACGTTCCATACTCTACTGCTCCTTTGCTTTTCGCTCACGTATAAAGAATTTCAGTGATGTTCCCTTAAATCCAAATGCTTCCCTGATTTTGTTTTCCAGATATCTGACATATGAAAAATGCATCAACTCTTTGTCATTCACAAAGATAACAAATGTTGGTGGCTTTACCGCAACCTGAGTAATATAATATAACTTCAACCGTTTTCCTTTATCTGACGGTGGCTGCTGTAGTGCTACTGCCTCTGTCATAATTTCATTCAAAACACCCGTTGCCACACGTAGCGTCTGATTCTCCATAACCACGTCAATCATATCATACAACTTATTCAGACGCTGTCCGGTCTCTGCCGATACATACATGATTTCTGCATAAGGCATGTATGCCAGTGTATTGCGGATATCCTTTTCATACTCATACATGGTTTTATCATTTTTCTCAATGGCATCCCACTTATTCACAACGATAATAATACCTTTTCCACGCTCATGTGCGATACCTGCTATCTTTGCATCCTGCTCTGTAATACCCTCTGTTGCATCAATGACCATCAGCACCACGTCTGCACGCTCTACTGCTGCCACCGTACGAATAATGCTGTAACGTTCCAATTCTTCTTTGATCTTATTTTTTCTTCGAAGTCCGGCTGTATCAATGAAAATATATTCTTTTCCATTATGTTTGATTTCAGTGTCAATAGCATCTCTTGTCGTTCCGGCAATATCCGATACAATCACACGGTTCTTCCCGAGCAGTTTGTTAATGATAGACGATTTCCCTACGTTCGGCTTTCCAACGATTGCAATTCTTGGACGCTCATCTTCCTCTTCCTTACCTAAATTTACCGGAAAATGTCTTGTCACTTCATCAAGCATATCTCCAATTCCAAGCCTTGAGGCGGCAGAAATCGGCATCGGATCACCAATACCCAGATTATAAAACTCATAGACATCTGCCATAAATTTATCAAAACTGTCCACCTTATTCACAACCAATACAATCGGCTTTCCTGAGCGTCTGAGCATGTCTGCCACTTTTGAATCAGAATCCACAAGCCCCTGTCTTACATCTGTAAGGAAGATAATTACATCTGCCGTATCAATTGCAATCTGTGCCTGTTCCCTCATCTGAGATAAAATAATATCTTTGCTGTCAGGCTCAATTCCACCTGTATCAATCAATGTAAAATCTTTATCCAGCCATGTTGTTTCTGCATAAATTCTGTCTCTTGTTACACCCGGCGTATCTTTTACAATTGAAATCATCTCGCCTGCCAGTGCGTTAAATAATGTCGACTTTCCTACATTCGGTCTTCCGACAATTGCTACAATTGGTTTACTCATTTTATTTCTCCTATATTAATGGTTTAGAATTTCTTCTATCAAGTCTCGTCCGCTTGATTTTACAATATCTGTCTCAACTTGTAAAGATTCTTTCAATTCTTCTAATGTAATATCATCCAAAAATACTTCTTCACCACTTCTTAACATATTACATGGAAGCAGCAACCTTTCACCAAGTTTCTGTCCTTTGAGTTGTGCAATCAGATCTTGTCCTGTAATCAGTCCGGACACCGTGATTGTCTCACCAAAGAAATAATTGATGATTTTATAAAGATGCACTTTAACATTTGGAAATTTTATTTTTAATTTTTCTACCATCTCCTGCAAATAATCATATGCAAGAACACCGGTTGCCATGGAAACTTCCAATTCTCGTTCATCACCTTCTAATTCCTGAAAAGCTTCCTCGAATTCATCCTGCAAAAGCCGCATCATGCCAACACCATTCTCTAACTGAAGGTATCCGTCATATTTTTCCTCTATCGGCATCTCTTCTCCTGCGAGAATATACCATTCATCTCCCGCATGTATAAAATGAAGTCCATATTCTTTATATATTTTCTCCTGCCATTTATGAATCGTGCGAAGTACCTCTTTTGCATCTTCTCTGGTAAATGGTTCCAATGGATATAAACCTTCTCTGAATTTTGTAAGCCCTACCGGGACAACTGAAACACTTTGAAGATATGGAAGATATCCTGACAAATCTCGGATACTTCGCTCCAGCTCTTCGCCGTCATTCACACCTTTACAAAGTACAATCTGACCATTCATCTGAATTCCGGCTTCATAAAGTCTGTCCACTTTTTTCAATGCTTCTCCCGCAAACCGGTTATGCAACATCTTACAGCGAAGTTCCGGATTCGTCGTATGAAAGGAAATATTAATCGGCTCCAGATGATATTTCACCATTCTGTCAATATCATGGTCACTCATATTTGTGAGTGTAATATAATTCCCCTGTAAAAATGACAATCGGGAATCATCATCTTTGAAATAAAGGGTCTCTCTCATCCCTTTCGGCATCTGATCTATGAAACAGAACATGCACTTATTTCTGCATGAGCGGTATTCATCCATCAATCCCTGTTCAAATTCAATTCCTAAATCTTCTTCATAATCCTTTTCAATCTCAAGCTCCCACTCTTCACCGTCTGGTTTTTCAACTAATAATACAAGTTCTTCATCATTCACCAGATAGTGATAATCAAACACATCTTCAATCTCACTATCGTTAATGCTAATCAGCCTGTCCCCTGGCTCCAGACCAAGTTCGTCTGCGATACTTCCCGGTAAAATCTGCTTTATAATATGCTCATGTTTCATTATCATTTCCCCTAAGTTCACTATTCTCCTAACTATCATACTAAATTTTCACTAAAAATGCAATTTTCTCATGAAATTCTTGAAACGAATAGTTTCTTTTGCTAAGATAAAAACGTAAAGTTAAAATATCATACATTTATGGAGGCACTCATGTCAGATATAACATTATTAGAAAAGAAACTTCCAACTGCACCGTTAAAACTTGCTGCATTGGATAGTTGTAAAGAACTCGGACAAAAAGTTAATGACTACATCGTTTCTTTCAGACAGGAAGCAATCAAAACGCATGCTCCTTCAGCCGAACTTGCCAACTATCACCTCACCAACTATCTCATTGATAGCGCATGTCCACGTTTTGGTTCCGGTGAAGCAAAAGGTATCCTGAAAGAATCCATTCGTGGTGTTGACTTGTTCATTATGGTAGACGTATGTAATTACAGCCTTACTTATACTGTGAACGGACATTTGAATCACATGTCACCAGACGACCATTATCAAGACTTGAAACGTATTATTTCCGCTGCTACAGGAAAGGCACGCCGTATCAATGTGATCATGCCTTTCTTATATGAAAGCCGTCAGCACAAACGTACAAAAAGAGAATCTTTAGACTGTGCCCTTGCTTTGGAAGAATTAATGGCAATGGGTGTATCCAATATCATTACCTTCGATGCCCACGATCCACGTGTACAGAATGCAATTCCAATCAAAGGTTTTGATAATTTTATGCCTACTTATCAGTTTATGAAAGCACTACTTAACGCAGAACCTGATTTAAAAGTGGACAAAGATAATCTCATGATTATAAGCCCTGATGAAGGCGCAATGCACCGTGCTGTATATTTGTCAAATGTGTTAGGTGTGGACATGGGTATGTTCTATAAACGCCGTGATTACTCGAGAGTTGTCAACGGCAAGAACCCTATCGTGGCACACGAATTTTTAGGAGATGACTTAAAAGGAAAGAATGCAATTATCGTTGACGATATGATTTCTTCGGGTGAAAGCATGCTGGATGTCGCAAGACAAATTAAAGGGCGAGGTGCTAACCGTGTATTCGCCTTTACCACATTTGGATTATTCACAGAAGGTTTTGATAAATTTGATGAATTTTATAAAAAAGGTTATATTGACCGCGTAATTACCACGAACTTGACATATCTACCTCCGGCACTTCTTGAAAAGCCATATTTTACAAGCGCAGATATGAGTAAATTCCTTGCATTAATCATCGATTCACTGAATCACGATATTTCAATTGGGGATGTTATGAATCCTACAGAAAAAATTCATGCGTTGTTAGAACGGCACAAGAATAAATAAGAACGACCAAAGGGACCCTTGAGGTCCCTTTTAAAACGAAAAATATTTCGCACCATTTTGTAATTGAATTCCCTTATATGCTGCTAATTCGCTGACTGTCACAAGTTGATATCCTTTTTCTGTCAGCTTTGGAAGCAGCTGAATTATAGAATCTACCGAGTACTTATGTATATCATGCATTAAAATGATATCCCCATCATCCGCATAATTTAAAACATACTCTGTAATTTTTTCTGCATTTTTCTTTTGCCAGTCAGCAGTATCCAACGACCACATAATCATCGGACGATCTACAGATTCTCGAACAGTGTCATTGACAGCACCATAGGGTGGACGGATGAGACTTGCGTCTTTCCCAACTGCTGCTGCAATTGCTTCATCCGTCTGTCTAATTTCTGACTTGATTCCCTCACTGTCCAGCTCTGTGAATTTTTTATGCGTTGTAGAATGATTTCCCAATTCGCATCCCATTTCCTTCATCATCTGAATCTCTTCCGGATATCTTTTGGCATTCGTGCCTACCATAAAAAAAGTAGCTCGCGCATTATATTTTTTCAGTTCGGCTAAAAGCGTTTTTGTATATTTCCCAGGACCATCATCAAACGTCAGGGCAATGACCGGTCTATTCGGATCAATTGCATTATGCTTGATATTAACAATTTCTCCATTTTCAAAGTAGTAAAAATGCTCCGCAATATAATATAATCCGTCTTTTCTGTTCTTAAAGATCTGCTTTTCCGGTAAAACCATCTGTACTTTTCTCGCATTCACATGCTGCACAGGCATCATTTCTTTTATATTTCTCAAATTAAAGCAGGCACCGAGAGTGCATGCTGCCAAAAACAATAAACAAACAATTATGACAACGCTCTTTTTGTGCCTGCTATCTTCATGAAACATATATTTTTTCATCTGTAGCACCCCTATAATAAACTCTCCATGTCTATTATATGCTACATTTCTTACTTATGCAATGACTCTGACCCTTAAAACTTCTTTAATTTTGTTAAGTTTATCCGTCACATCTTCTGCCACATTTCCCTCAACATCCAAAATAGTATATGCATATTCATTCTTACTTTTATTTGTCATGTCGGAAATATTTATTCCCGCACCTGCAAGAATTGTTGTAAATTGACCGATTGTATTCGGTACATTACGATGAAGCACTGTAATTCTTGTCTTATCACCGCGTTCACCCATACTGCAGTTAGGATAATTTACGGAATTTCTGATATTTCCATTTTCAAGGTATTCCATTACCTGCTGCACTGCCATCTTTGCACAGTTATCTTCTGATTCCTCTGTTGAGGCACCAAGGTGTGGCATGACGATTGTATTTTTTGCATTAGCAATCTCTGAATCTGCAAAATCTGTAACATATTTTCTCACTTTTCCTTCTGCCAGAGCTTCGATTAAATCTGTATCATTTACCAATGTACCTCTTGCAAAGTTCAGAATAACCACGTTTTCCTTCATCAACTGGATTGACTCTTTATTAATCATTCCTTTTGTACTGTCTAACGCTGGTACGTGAAGTGTAATATAATCGCATGCCTTATAAAGCTCATCTACTGTTTTTGCATGATGAATGTGCCTTGATAATTTCCATGCTGCATCTACCGAAACATATGGGTCATATCCATACACTTCCATTCCAAGATGAATTGCTGCATTAGCCACAAGACCACCGATTGCACCAAGACCAATTACGCCAAGTTTTTTCCCTTGAAGCTCATATCCGGCAAATGCTTTTTTCACCTTTTCAGCCTGTTTATCTACATCGCTTTCATCCTTGTGCTCTTTTACCCATTCAATACCGCCAATAACATCACGTGCTGCTAAGAGCATACCTGCAATTACCAGCTCTTTCACACCATTCGCATTTGCACCTGGTGTATTGAATACAACAATACCTTCCTCCGCACATCTTTCAAGTGGAATATTATTGACACCTGCTCCCGCACGCGCAATTGCTTTTAAATTCTTACCAAACTCGCTGTCATGCATTGCCGAACTTCTTACAAGAACTGCGTCTGCCTCCTGAATATTCCCATCAGCCATATATTTTTCTGAAAACCGGCTCAGGCCAATCTCTGAAATTGCGTTTAAACAATGATACTTATACATATTACAGATTCTCCTCTTCAAATTTCTTCATAAATGCGACCAATGCTTTTACACCTTCCTCAGGCATTGCGTTGTAGATGCTTGCACGCATTCCTCCAACACTTCTGTGTCCTTTCAGGTTTTCAAGTCCTGCTGCCTTTGCTTCTTTTACAAATTTTGCGTCCAGCTCTGCATTACCTGTGACAAATGGTACATTCATAAGTGAACGGTCTTTTGGAACGACAGTTCCTTTGAACAATTTACTCTCATCTAAGAAATCATAAAGAATCTTTGCTTTTCTTTCATTTCTTTCTTTCATTGCTTCAAGTCCGCCCATCTCTTTAATCCACTTAAAGACCTTGCCACAGATATAAATACCATATGCAGGTGGTGTGTTATATAAAGACTTGGCATCTGCATGTGTTTTGTATTTCAACATAGTCGGTGTACCTTCTAATACATCTTCTGTAATCAAATCTTCTCTAATAATTACGATTACAACACCGGCTGGTCCGATATTCTTCTGTACACCACCGTAGATAATTCCATATTTGCTGACATCTACAGGCTCTGACAAGAAACATGAAGAAACGTCAGATACTAAAATCTTTCCTTTTGTATTTGGAAGTTCTTTAAACTTTGTTCCATAAATTGTGTTATTTTCGCAGATATACACATAGTCAGCATCTTCTGAAATTGGCAAATCTGAACAATCCGGAATATAAGAAAATGACCCATCCTCTGAGCATGCAATCTTATTTGCTTTTCCATATTTTGAAGCTTCCTGATAAGCTTTTTTCGCCCATTGCCCTGTCACAATATAATCTGCAACTTTATTTTTCATAAGATTCATTGGAATCATTGCAAACTGCTGAGAAGCTCCGCCCTGTAAAAATAATACTTTATAATTGTCAGGGATATTCATGATCTCTCTAAGATCTGCCTCAGCCGTCTGGATAATTTCTTCATAAGCTTTCGATCTGTGACTCATCTCCATTACCGACATTCCCGTATCTTTGTACTCAAGCATCTCTGCTGCCGCCTCTTTTAATACACTTTCCGGTAATACCGCCGGTCCTGCTGAAAAATTATATACTCTGCTCATCCTTCATTCCTCCACTGATTCTACTATTTTATTTATTATCTAAGTCTTCTTCGCTGAAGGCTTCACTAATAGCTGCACCCGGTGCAACCATCGGCCATACTTTATCATCACTGTCAATCTGACAGTCAATTACAACCGGTCTTCCTAATGTCAATGCTTTTGCAAATGCTTCTGAAAACTCCTCTTTCGTTGTCGCAAGCATCCCTACTGCACCCATTGCTTCTGACAGCTTCACAAAATCTACTGCATCATTCAGAACAGTTGCTGAATAACGTTTTCCATAGAATAATGTCTGCCATTGCCGCACCATACCAAGCACGCGGTTATTGATTACAACCTGAATAATCGGGATATGATATCTTGCCGCTGTAGCAATCTCATTCATATTCATTCTGAAGCAGCCATCACCCGCAATATTGACAACTGTTTTTCCCGGCATTCCAACCTTTGCTCCAATCGAAGCGCCGAGTCCGTATCCCATTGTTCCAAGACCGCCTGATGTAAGCAATGTACGTGGTTTTGTATACTTATAAAACTGTGCCGCCCACATCTGGTGCTGTCCTACTTCTGTTGTAATAATTGCCTCACCATTTGTCTGTTTATAAATTTCTTCCACAACAAATGGTCCTGTTAAAATATCCGGATGATATGTAAGTGGATGTTTCTCTTTGTATTCCTGAATCTGTGCTTTCCACTCCGTATGTTCCTGCTGTTCTAATCTTTCGTTTAAGATTTTTAAAACTTCATTCAAATCTCCTGTAATGCTTGCATCGGTAATAATGTTCTTATCAATCTCAGCCGGATCAATATCAATTTGGAGAATTTTTGCATGCTTTGCGAATTTCTTTGCATTACCGGTTACACGGTCACTAAATCTTGCTCCTAAAACAATTAACAAATCACATTGGCTTACGCCGAAATTAGAAGCCTTTGTTCCGTGCATTCCCAACATACCAGAATACAGTTCATCTGTTCCAGGAAACGCACCTTTCCCCATCAAAGTATCTGTCACAGGTGCATCCAATTTATGTGCAAATTCAATTAATGCTTCGCTTGCATCGGATAACACTGCACCACCACCTACAAAAATATATGGTTTTTTCCCTTTTTTAATGAGTTCTACTGCTGTCTCAATTTCTTCCAGATTAATTTCTTTGCCTACAGTGCAAGAAGTATCGAGTTCTTTTTTCTCATACTCACACACATTGGCAGTCACATCTTTTGGAATATCGATTAATACAGGACCCGGCCGTCCTGTTCTGGCAATCGTAAAGGCCTTTCGAATTGTGTCTGCAAGCTTGCTGACATCTTTTACAATATAATTATATTTCGTGATTGGCATTGTAACACCTGCAATGTCAATCTCCTGAAAGCTGTCTTTTCCAAGCAGTGACACTCCTACATTACAGGTAATTGCAACGACTGGAATGGAATCCATATATGCTGTCGCAATACCTGTGACAAGATTCGTCGCACCGGGACCACTTGTTGCAAAACACACTCCAACCTTTCCGGTTGCTCTGGCATATCCGTCAGCCGCATGAGAAGCGCCCTGCTCATGTGATGTCAGAATGTGACGAATCTCTCCATGTTTATATAAAGCATCATATACATTCAAAATAGCTCCGCCCGGATAACCAAATATGGTATCTACACCCTGTTCTTTCAAACACTCAATTAAGATTTCTGCTCCTGTTAACTGCATAAATTCTTCCCCTTTTCTTTATCTTGGAATTTCGAGGATAGCACCTCTGTTGCCAGATGTAACCATAGATGCGTATCTTGCAAGATATCCTGTCGTTACCTTTGGTTCTCTTGGCTTCCAATTTGCTCTTCTTTCTGCCATTACTTCATCAGATACCATAAGCTCTATCTTAGTTTCCGGAATGTTAATCTTAATGATATCGCCTTCTTCTACCAATGCGATCGGTCCGCCGACTGCTGCTTCCGGTGAAACATGACCGATAGAGGCTCCTCTCGAAGCACCGCTGAAACGTCCATCTGTAATTAAAGCCACGCTTGAACCAAGTCCCATACCTGCAATTGCAGATGTTGGGTTTAACATTTCACGCATACCAGGACCACCCTTAGGTCCTTCATAACGGATTACTACTACATCTCCTGCTACAATCTTTCCACCTTTGATTGCTTCAATTGCATCTTCTTCACAGTCAAATACTCTTGCAGGTCCTTCATGAACCATCATCTCCTCCACTACTGCAGAACGTTTTACAACACCGCCATCCGGTGCAAGGTTTCCTGTAAGAACTGCAAGCCCTCCTGTCTCACTGTAAGGATTTTCAATTGGTCTGATTACTTCAAGGTCTCTGTTCACTGCATTGGCAATATTTTCGCCGACTGTTTTTCCCGTAACTGTCATACAGTCTGTATATAATAAATTCTTCTTATTCAGTTCGTTCATAACCGCATATACGCCACCGGCTTCATTTAAATCTTCCATATAGGTTGGACCGGCCGGTGCGAGATGACAAAGGTTCGGAGTCTTTGCACTGATTTCATTTGCGAATGTAATATCAAAATCCATACCGATTTCATGTGCAATTGCCGGCAAATGAAGCATGCTGTTCGTAGAACATCCGAGTGCCATATCTACTGTAAGTGCATTTAAAATCGCCTTTTCCGTCATAATATCTCTTGGACGGATATTCTTCTCCCATAATTCCATAACCTTCATACCTGCATGCTTTGCAAGACGGATTCTTTCTGAATATACGGCCGGAATTGTTCCGTTTCCTCCAAGACCCATACCGAGCACTTCCGTCAGGCAGTTCATACTATTCGCTGTATACATACCGGAACATGAACCACATGTCGGACATACTTTTTCTTCAAATTCTGTTACGTCCTCTTCTGTCATAGTTCCTGCTGCATAAGAACCAACTGCTTCAAACATACTTGAAAGACTTCTCTTGCAGCCTTTTACTTTTCCTGCTAACATTGGTCCACCACTGACAAAAACTGTCGGAACATTGATTCTTGCGGCTGCCATCAGTAATCCCGGAACATTTTTATCACAGTTTGGAATCATAACAAGTGCATCAAACTGGTGTGCCATTGCCATTGCTTCTGTAGAGTCTGCAATCAAGTCTCTTGTAACAAGAGAATATTTCATACCCACATGACCCATTGCAATTCCATCACAAACAGCGATTGCAGGGAACATAATTGGTGTTCCGCCTGCCATTGCAACACCCATCTTTACTGCATCACAAATCTTATCCAAATTCATATGTCCCGGTACAATCTCATTGTAAGAACACACGATACCTACTAAAGGTCTTCTTCTTTCTTCTTCTGTATACCCCAATGCATTAAATAATGAGCGATGCGGAGCCTGCTGTATTCCTTTTGTTACTGTATCACTTCTCATTCCTATTTCCTCCTCGTTATCCAAGAACTCTTATTTTATTCTTTCACAAATCAAGTCACCTATCTCAGCTGTGCCAACCTGCATCTTGCCTTCTGACATAATATCTATCGTTCTATATCCATCTTTTAAAACTTGGCCGACAGCATTTTCGATCGCATCTGCTTCCCGATCCAAATCAAATGTAAAACGTAGCATCATCGCTGCTGATAAAATAGTAGCGATCGGATTGGCAATTCCTTTACCCGCGATATCCGGTGCAGAGCCACCACTTGGCTCATACAAACCAAATTTTGTATCATTGAGACTTGCTGAAGCCAGCATTCCTATAGAACCTGTTACCATACTCGCCTCGTCCGATAAAATATCGCCGAACATATTCTCTGTCAGAATCACGTCAAACTGTTTCGGATTCTTCACCAACTGCATTGCACAGTTGTCAACTAACATATGTGTCAGTGTAACTTCCGGATAGTCCTGCGCTACCTCTTCTACTACTTTTCTCCAAAGTCTGGAAGAATCTAACACATTCGCTTTATCTACGCTGATCACATTTTTATTACGTTTCATTGCAATGTCGAATGCTCTGACTGCAATTCTCCGAATCTCATTTTCATTATATGTCAATTCATCACATGCAGTCATGACTCCGTTAACTTCCTCTGTTTTTCTGTTGCCGAAATACAACCCGCCTGTAAGCTCACGCATAATCATCATATCAAAGCCGCCCTCTGTAAGTTCCTCTTTCAGTGGGCATGCACCTTTTAACTCATCATATAAAACTGCCGGTCTCAAATTCGCAAATAAATTCAATTCCTTACGAATTCGTAAAAGTCCTGCCTCTGGTCTCTTGGAAGGTTCTAACTTATACCACGGAGAAACCTTCGCGTCTCCACCAATGGAGCCCATCAAAATTGCATCACATGTTTTTGCTTCTGCTACTGTCTCATCTGTCAATGGTACACCATGTACATCTATCGACGCACCGCCCATCAGCAATTCACTGTATGAATAGCTGTGGCCATACACTTCTCCTACTTTATTCAAAACCTTCATCGCTTCTGTCACGATTTCTGGTCCAATTCCGTCACCTTTGATAACTCCTACCTTGA
The DNA here is from genome assembly GCA_937896665.1 of uncultured Clostridia bacterium. GTDB lineage: Bacteria > Bacillota > Clostridia > Lachnospirales > Lachnospiraceae > Faecalimonas. The sequence goes on along the minus strand of CALBNS010000087.1, from coordinate 103,368 downwards.
GCTCCATATGTATCTTCCTCTCTTTACAAAAGTCTATAGATGATATGATATCGCATTTTCTGCCATGTTTCAACCCTTTAATTGGTAAAAGTGCATTTTTTAGAGTGTACTCTGTTTTTTTAATGCCCATCAGGTAACATTTTTCAAAAAAAAGAAGAAGGTCACCCTTCTTCCTGATTACTTATTCTGCATCTGGTTTTTCTACTTGAGCAATTGCCACCTTCTGCATTGGAATACGACAGTTCTTATTGTTACCAAACTCTACAATTACGTCTTCCTCTGTAACATCAATTACAACACCATAGAAACCACTTGTTGTCAATACGGTATCGCCCACTGCTAATTCAGATAACATTAACTGAATTCTTTTCTGTTCTTTTTTTTGTGGACGCATTATCAGCATATATAATGCTCCGAACAGAACAACATAAACCAAAATCATTGATACAAATTCCATTTCGTTTTCCTCCTAACTTTTTCGAACATGAATATAATAATACACAATATCCTGCAACACATCAAGTACCTTTCGGATTATTCCACATTATTTTCCTGACATTCCTGAAAGTTTTTTCTCTTTATACTCTTTATAACAGCCTGCTTCAATTGCTTCCCTGATTTCTTCCATCATCGTGTTATAGAAATACAGATTATGCAGTACACACAATCTCATGCCTAGCATTTCTTTCGCCTTTAACAAATGTCTGATATATGCTCGGCTGTATGTGCGGCATGCCGGACATTGACAACCCTCTTCAATCGGCCGTTCATCCAATTCATATTTGGCATTAAACAGGTTAATCTTTCCTTGATTCGTGTACACATGACCGTGTCGTCCGTTTCTACTCGGATATACACAGTCAAAAAAGTCCACTCCTCGTTCTACTGCTTCCAGAATATTAGCCGGCGTTCCGACTCCCATAAGATATGTTGGCTTATCTACCGGGAGATGTGGTACAACTGCATCCAAAATACGGTACATATCCTCATGTGTTTCTCCGACTGCAAGTCCGCCGATTGCATATCCATCTAGATCCATCTTTGCGATTTCTTTCGCATGCGCGACACGAATATCTTCGTAAATGCCACCCTGATTGATTCCAAATAAAAGCTGCTGCTTATTAATCGTATCCGGAAGAGAATTCAGCCTTGCCATTTCCTCTTTACATCTTGCAAGCCATCTTGTAGTACGGGCCACAGAATTTGCAATATACGATTTACTCGCCACACTGGATGGACATTCATCAAATGCCATGGCTATCGTGGAAGCCAGATTTGACTGAATCTGCATACTCTCCTCCGGCCCCATAAATATCTTTCGTCCGTCAATATGCGAGTTAAAATAAACGCCCTCTTCCTTAATCTTTCGCAGTCCTGCAAGTGAGAACACCTGAAATCCGCCCGAATCAGTCAGAATCGGTTTGTCCCATACCATGAACTTATGTAGACCGCCCAGTTTTTTGATGACCTGATCTCCCGGTCTTACATGCAGATGATACGTGTTTGATAATTCTACCTGTGTCTTAATTCCCTGTAAATCCTCCGTAGAAACCGCCCCTTTAATTGCAGCGGCAGTGCCCACATTCATAAATACCGGAGTCTGAATTACCCCATGTACTGTATGCAATTGGCCTCTCTTGGCTAATCCATCCCGTTTTAATAATTTATACATAAAACTTCCTTTCTTATGTTAATATTAGTAATGTATGATGACCGGACACCCTACACTGATCAATCCATAAAATTCACTCACAGCATCCAACGACATATTGATACATCCATGTGATCCATACCCCTGTTTATAGCGTTGTCCACCAAATGCTGATTGCCATGTAGCATCATGGAAACCGATTCCGGTCCATGTCACACGTGCCCAATAATCCACCGGAGTCTCATATTCCCGTTTACCATTCGGCATAATATTGCCACGTAAGACTTTATTACGCAGTTTTTCAAGAATGGTGTAAATCCCCTGTGGTGTATCACGTCCCGGACTTCCCGTTACAACATCCGTTTCAAATATAACACTGCCTTTTTCAATATACCACATATGTTGTTCTGTAATGTCCACTTCTATGTATGTGTTCCCCCACTCAGTTGCACTATGAGAAACTGCTTTCTGTGAATATATTGGCTCTCTGGTAATTACATCACCATTTTTTATGTTTTCCAATAATTTCTCATACTCTTCATCCTGATCAATTTTCCATCCATAACCGCCGCCAGACACTGTTGTTGTTTTCCCAGTCGGCGTTGTAAATGATTTTGTTTTTCCGACTGTATTATATTTCTCAGCTAAGGCTGCAATATACTGCTTTACTGAATCATCTGAGAAGCCAACATTCATATCCTCATCTGCTGTGACCCATGCTGAAATAGTATTTTTATCAACAACCTCTGTATCCGGGTGCATATCATAAGTAATACTTGCATTCAGACATTGATTCATCCGTTCTTTTGCATTAAGAACTGCTTCATCATCTTTTTTAAATTTAGGTTCTACATAGCATGCTTCTGCATCTAAATCAACCTCGTGTTCCAGACGGGACACATAAGTGCTTATTACTTCCTGAAGTTTTTCCGGCTCAATCTGCGTGCCGTAGACTTCTTCCTGAATTTCAAACTGTTCCCCATCATAGACCGGCTGTGCAGATACAGGCAGAATCTGATTTTCACCGTTCGTACACTCCAATGCACTTATAATCTGGGACAGCATCTCTTCATCATAGCTAACTCCGATTGTCACTTCCATATTTTTTTCTCTAAAAAGTGACACAACCCATAGAAACGGGCTTTGTTCATCCAATGCATTCGCTATCACATCACTTTCCACATACCGCAGACCGAGGTCTGTTCCTTTGATATTCTCTGTCTTATCTTCACGCTTTTGCAAAACCAATTCATAGCTTGTCACCTGCTGCCGGAACTGTTCCTCCACATCTTGAACCGTCATCTTGGAAACGTCGATTCCGTTAATCGTGGTATTATACGAAAAATGCTTCATAAAATAAATGGAAAATCCCAGATAGATTACAAGTAAAATTCCTACAGCACCTCCGATTCCCCACAGTATTTTTTTACTGAGGCCTTTTCCGGCTTTCTTGGAAATATCTTTTGTCTCATCTATCTCATCCGATTCTGTACTTTCCACTACTTCTTCGACCGGTTCATCCGTCTCTGACATTTCCATTGGCCCATCTGATTCTCCTGATTCCAAGGAAGCCAATAATTCCTCTGATTCTATTGTTTCCATCGATTTCGCTGGCTCCACTTTATCAGATTCATCCGGCAACTCTGTCATTTCAATTACTTCTTCTTTGTCTGTAGCTTCTGCAGATTCCGCTTCCCTTATGTCTTCCATCTCAACTTCTTCTTTCAACTGTTTCGCCTGTTCTTTCATAGCGAAAACATTATCTTCAGTAAATTCATTGTCGCCCATTTAAGCCGCTCCTTTTTCTTTCAAAATACTATGTTATTATAATACGAACAAATTCAAAAGTACAGTACAAAATTTGTTGTCGAAATTAATAAAAATAGGGGATTGCACTTTTCGTCAAATGGTATATAATATTGTGTATGCGTGGTTAAGAAATACTAAACTTTTTGTTTATTTTCATCTTCACAGCTCAACTGGCAAGAAAGGAGTAATCATGAATATCGGAGCTAAAATCAGAGAATTGCGTATTGGTAAAAACCTGACTCAGGAGGAATTAGCAGACCGTTCTGAATTGTCCAAAGGTTTTATATCGCAACTGGAACGGGATCTGACCTCTCCTTCTATTGCAACCTTAATAGATATTCTGCAATGCCTCGGCACAAATTTAAAAGATTTTTTTGCGGAGGAATCAGATGAACAGGTTGTATTTTCCGAAGAAGATTTTTTTGAAAAGAAAGATGCAGAACTGCATAATACAATTGAATGGATTATTCCAAATGCACAGAAAAACATGATGGAACCCATCCGACTCACATTAGAACCCGGCGGTTCTACTTACCGTGATGTGCCCCATGAGGGGGAGGAATTTGGATATGTCCTGCAGGGCAGCATTAAAATACATGTTGGTAATAAAGTATATACAGCGAAAAAGGGCGAATCTTTTTACTTTACGCCACATTCAGAACATTATATTACAGCAAATAAGACAACCGGGGCAAAGCTTATCTGGGTAAGCACGCCGCCTAGTTTTTAATTTGACAGGTTTTATTTTACAGGAGGCTTAAAATGGCAAGAAAATTAATTGATATTTCACACATTTCAAAATCTTTCGGAGATAATCTGGTACTAGATGATCTGAATCTATACATCAATGAAAACCGTTTTTTAACATTATTAGGTCCAAGCGGCTGTGGCAAGACGACTCTACTCCGTATTTTGGGCGGCTTTGAAACTCCGGACATGGGACAGATTATATTTGACGGTACTGATATTACCAATCTTGCACCGAATAAAAGGCAGCTCAACACCGTTTTCCAGAAGTATGCACTGTTTTCACATATGACAGTCGCTGAAAATATTGCATTTGGCTTGAAAATCAAAGGAAAATCAAAATCCTATATCAATGATAAAATCAAATATGCTTTAAAACTTGTAAACCTTGACGGATTTGAAAAACGTACACCGGACTCGTTAAGTGGTGGTCAGCAACAGCGTATTGCTATTGCGCGTGCCATTGTAAATGAGCCAAAGGTACTGCTTCTGGATGAGCCTCTGGGGGCTCTTGATTTAAAGCTTCGTCAGGACATGCAGTATGAATTAATTCGTTTAAAGAATGAGCTTGGAATTACATTTGTATATGTAACACATGACCAGGAAGAAGCGTTGACGATGTCGGATACCATCGTTGTTATGAATCAGGGTTATATTCAGCAGATCGGCACACCGGAAGATATTTATAACGAACCGGAAAATGCATTTGTTGCTGACTTCATCGGGGAAAGCAACATCCTGCCTGCCACTATGGTAGAGGACAAGCTGGTAAAAATACTTGGCGTTAACTTTCCATGCGTGGATACCGGGTTTGGGCGCAACAAACCGGTAGATGCCGTAATCCGCCCGGAAGATATCGACCTTGTGAAACCGGAGGAGGGTATCATTGAAGGTGTCGTAACCCATCTGATATTTAAAGGCGTACACTATGAAATGGAAGTTATGGCAAATAATTTTGAATGGCTGGTACACAGCACAGATATGTTTCCGGTCGGCACACCGGTTGGAATTAGAGTGGATCCATTTGACATTCAGATTATGAAAAAACCAGAATCTGAAGACGAGGAGGCTGTGGCAATTGAAGAGTAAAAAATTATTGGCGGGTCCATATCTTATATGGGCAGTCGCATTTATTATTATTCCAATTTTAATGATTGTCTACTATGGTTTAACAGATGCCGACAATCAGTTTACACTAACTAACCTTGCTAAAATTACGACCCCTGAGAATCTGAAAGCTTTAGGACTCTCTCTGCTGCTTTCTCTGATTAGTACTGTGATTTGTCTGATTCTGGCATATCCGCTTGCCATGATTCTGACAAAATCTAATGTAAATCAGGGCAGTTTTATTGTACTGATCTTCATTTTGCCTATGTGGATGAACTTCTTGCTTCGTACTATGGCATGGCAGACACTCTTAGAAAAGAACGGCGTAATCAATGCAGTTTTATCATTTTTACATTTGCCGTCATTAGAGATCATCAACACTCCGTACGCGATTGTACTTGGTATGGTTTACAATTTCCTGCCATTTATGGTACTTCCTCTTTATAACGTACTTGCAAAAATTGACAAAGATGTTATCAATGCAGCAAAGGATTTGGGGGCTAATGCGATTCAGGTATTTACAAAAATCATACTACCACTCTCCGTTCCCGGAATTATCAGTGGTATTACCATGGTATTTGTTCCTGCACTTACGACATTCGTTATTTCTGATTTGTTAGGTGGAAGTAAGATTCTTCTGATAGGAAATGTAATCGAACAGGAATTCCAGCAAGGCAGCAACTGGCATGTAGGTTCCGCATTGTCATTCATACTTATGATTTTCATTATTATCAGTATGGCTTTAATTGCAAAATACGATAAGGACGGGGAGGGAACAACATTTTGATTAAATCATCTTTACAAAAAATATATTTAGGATTTATCTTTTTCCTGCTATATGCACCTATTATCACATTAGTCGTGTTGTCCTTTAATAATTCTAAGACACGTGCAAAATGGGGTGGTTTTACAGGGAAATGGTATGTCAGCCTGTTCCAGAATGAGCAGATTATGAATGCACTTTACACAACGCTGGCTATTGCCTTCTTGTCTGCATTGATTGCAACATTAATTGGAACAGTTGCTGCGATTGGCATTCAGGGTATGAATAAAAAAATGCGTACCGTTATGATGGGAATTACAAATATTCCAATGTTAAATGCAGATATCGTAACAGGTATCTCACTGATGCTTTTGTTTATTGCATTCAGAAGCCGTTTCGGCATTGGCACTATGGGATTTGCCACAATTTTGCTTGCACACATTACCTTTAATATTCCGTATGTTATTTTAAGTGTCATGCCAAAATTAAAACAGACAAACAAACGCACTTATGAAGCTGCACTAGACCTTGGTGCTTCCCCAATTTATGCGTTCTTTAAAGTGGTATTTCCGGACATTTTACCAGGTGTTTTCTCAGGATTTTTACTTGCATTTACAATGTCACTTGATGATTTTGTAATCACACACTTTACAAAGGGACCAGGGGTCGATACACTTTCTACCAAAATTTACAGTGAAGTCCGTAAAGGCATTAAGCCAGAAATGTACGCACTCTCCACGCTTCTGTTTGTGAGTGTCCTTTTCTTATTGATTTTGATCAATACTGCTCCGCAGGATACGAAAACCGCTGCAAAGAAACAGCCAGGAAAAGTACGCAAAGTTTCCACATTTGTTATACGTCGTGTTGTACCGGCTATGATGGTTATAGTCGTTATCGCAGGTGGATTTTTCTACAGTTCCATGAATGATGTTTTAGGCGGTAATAAAGTAATCGTGTATAACTGGGGCGAATATTTAGACCCAGAAGTTCTTGACATGTTCGAGGAAGAGACCGGAATCAGTGTTGTATATGAAGAATTTGAAACGAACGAAATTATGTATCCAAAGGTACAGTCCGGTGCAATTGCATATGACGTGGTATGTCCTTCGGATTACATGATTGAACGTATGATTGAAAATGATTTACTTGCAGAAATTGATTTTAATCACATTCCAAATCTCCAATATATCGGTGAACAATATATGGAACAGTCAAAACAATTTGATGCTGAGAACAAATACTCTGTTCCATATTGTTGGGGTACAGTCGGCATTCTCTACAACAAAACTCTGGTGAGCGAACCGGTAGACAGCTGGTCTGTGCTGTGGGATAAAAAATATGCTGACAGTATCCTAATGCAGAACAGTGTGCGCGATGCATTTGCAGTCGCATTAAAATATCTGGGGTATTCTTTAAATTCGACTGATTTGGATGAATTACAGGCAGCGAAAGAATTATTGACACAACAGAAACCATTGGTACAGGCCTATGTAGTGGATCAGGTTCGTGATAAAATGATTAACAATGAAGCAGCACTCGGCGTTATTTACTCCGGCGAAGCAATTTACACACAGAAAGAAAATCCTAATTTGGAATATGTTATTCCAAAAGAAGGTTCTAACGTATGGATTGATTCATGGGTGATTCCAAAGAATGCGCAAAACAAGGAAAATGCGGAGGCTTTCATTAACTTCCTGTGTCGCCCTGATATTGCAAAAATGAACTTTGACTATATTACTTATTCGACACCGAATACGGCAGGCCGCGAATTAATTGAAGATCCTAGCATCCGCAACAGTACCATCGCATTTCCGGATGCCGGTGAGCTGGACCGCTGTGAAACTTTTAAATACTTAGGAGATAAGTTTGATGCCATCTATAATGAATTGTGGCGTGAAATTAAATCAAAATAAAGTTATAGGACGTAGTTCACACTGCGTCCTTACTTATGTGAGGTGATGTGCATATGAGACGAATCTTTTCATATATAATTCCAACAGAATACGAAGGGGTCAGGCTGCTTACTTTTTTAAAGGATCAATCCTATTCCAGCCAGATCATTACCCATCTAAAGCGCACAGAAAACGGTATCCTGTTAAATGATGTCTGGGCGCGTGTATCTGACCTTCTGCATAAAGGTGATATACTTACAATCACGGTATTGGAAACTGAAACTTCCGAAAACATCGTACCTTCTAATCTGCCGCTGGACATTATTTATGAAGATGAAGATTTAATGATAATTAACAAACCGGTTAATATGCCGATTCACCCGTCACAGGGCAATTATGACAACACACTTGCCAATGCAGTCGCTTATTATTATGCACAGAAACAAAAACCTTTTACTTATCGTTGTATCAACCGTTTAGACCGCGATACAACCGGTCTTCTGATTCTCGCCAAGCACATGTACAGTGCCTCGCTTCTTTCAAACATGGTGCAAAACCGTGAAATTCATAGAGAATATCTTGCAATTGCCACCGGAAAAGTCCCGGAGAGGGGTATGATTGAGGCGCCAATCGGACGTGTAGACGGTTCTACCATTGAGCGGCGGGTGGATGAACTGCATGGGGACTATGCCTGCACACACTATAAAAGAATTGCTTATGCGAATGGATACTCCCTGGTTGCATTAAAGCTTGCCACAGGACGCACGCACCAGATTCGCGTTCACATGAAACATATCGGACATCCATTGCCGGGAGATTTTTTATATTGCCCTGACTACTCTGTAATAAATCGTCAGGCACTCCACTCGTACCGCCTATCCTTTGTGCATCCCATTACCAAAGAATCGTTGGAATTTACAGCCGATCTGCCGGAAGACATGAAAAAAATTCTGAACGCATAAAAATGTGTGAACCCCCGAGTTCACACATTTCTATGCTTTTAAACTATACATTAAAGCAGCCTCCTCCGACAAATTCCCGAAGCAGCGAATTCATCGGAATATTCTCACTTCCAATTCCTACAAAATAATCAAAGAATTTCAAAAGCCTTTTTGCCTCCTGATATTCCTGACAGTCTTTCTCAATTCCAAATAAAATTGGCTCTGCATATAATTTTAAAACAGCCAGTTCATAAATCAATGCTGAGTTAAACATCACATCTGCCTCTTCCTGATAAGGAAAAATATTCTCCTCCTCCCCTCTTCTCACAGACGGCCACATAGCAATCGTCTGCCTTGCTGAGGTTCCTCTGGTTCTTGCATCTCTGACCATACGGCGAATCAATCTTCCGTCTGTTGTTGGAATACGGTTATGTTCATCAATATTTAACTGGGTCAACGCACTAATATAAATCTTAAACTTATTTTCTTTTGATAGTTTATACGTCAATGCATCATTCAGACAATGAATTCCTTCAATAACAAGGACATCATTCTTTCCCAACTGCTTCATCTGCCCACTATCTTCTCGCTTACCCGTCTTAAAGTTATAAACTGGCAGTTCCACTTCTTTTCCTTCCAGAAGATCTGCCATCTGCTGATTCAAAAGCTCTATATCAATGGCTTCCAGACATTCAAAATTATAATTTCCATCTTCATCTCTTGGTGTATCGTCACGATTCACAAAATAGTTATCAACGGCAATCGGATGTGGAATCATGCCATGTGCACGAAGCTGAATTGACAATCGGTGTGAAAATGTTGTCTTTCCTGATGAAGACGGTCCTGCAATCAGTATAAACTTCACATCCGGTCTTTCTACTATCATCTCAGCGATTTCCGCAATTTTCTTCTCCTGTAATGCCTCCTGTACCAGGATTGTCTCCTGAATATTTCTTTTGGTAATCTCGTCATTCAAATCGGCAACAGACTCTATTCTCTGCATATTCCCCCACACAGTCGACTCTTTCAATACCTGAAATAGCTTATGGTATGGCCGAAACGGAGGTACAACTGTCGGATTCTCTCTCTCCGGCATCTGCACCACAAAACCTTCATCATACAGGAACAAATCAAAATATGCCAGATAAGAAGCATCTGGAACCATATAGCCATAATAGTAATCTTCAAACTCATTCATGCTGTAAATATTGGCTTTAGATACTCTGCGGTATTCAAACAGCCTTTCTTTATCGTGCATACCGTGCTTATGAAAAATTGCAATCGCATCCTCTGTATGGACAGTCCGCTTGTTAATTGGCATTTTTTCTGCTACCATTTCAAGCATTCTCATCTTTACACGCTCTAAAAACGCCTGATTTAATTCAACGTCCCCGTGCACAGTGCAAAAATATCCCTCTCCGATTGAAAAGTCAATGCGTACTTTTTCTATATTCTGATGTTCACATACATCATAAATCGCCTTTACCATCATCAGACAAATACTTCTTGTATATGCTTTATGTCCCACAGGTTCTGCAGTCGTGACAAACGTAAGTGTACAGTCTTTCGTCACTCTTTCCTTTAATTCCCGAAGCTTCTTATTTTCAAACACAAGAACCACAGGATGCAGATACTGGCTTTGCCATTCCTTTGCAATCACCTCAAAACATGTTCCTTCCGGGTATTCTTTTGTCACACCGTTTATCTGTATGCGATACATTTTTTGCTCCATAATACTCCCTCTTTCCAATTATAGTATTTGAAATGGATGTACGATTCCAGTCTTTTCAATCTGTACGTTATGAATATGTGTCTGTAAAAAACGTACCATATCTTCAATAAAAATATGCTCAAGTCCATAATGGCCTGCATCAATAATCGCTAGATTTCTGGCAACAGCATCAATCCCTTCGTGATGATCAATATCTCCGGTAATCAATACCTCTGCTTTCTTTTCAAGTGCAGCGCCAATCATACTTTTCCCCGAGCCCGGAGAAATTGCTGCACGATTCACCATACTGTTTTTCTCGCCAAACAACCTGACAGCCGGCAGATGGAAACGTCTCTTTACTAAATTGCAGCATTCCTCCAGCGTCATCTCTCTTTCTAATTCACCAACCCGTCCGATTCCCTCATGTCTCTCCACATCCGTAATCTCTAACACATCTGCATTCTGAAGGCTCATCAGCTTTCCCGCTAATTCTGCCATTCCAAGCACATCATAGTTCGTGTGCATTGCATAATAAGAAATGTCATGCTGTAAAAGTGTTACCACACGTTTTCCCATAAAATGGTCATCTGTAATTTTTTTCATTGGCGAGAAAATAAGCGGATGATGCGTAATTAACATATCTGCATGTATAGCAGCTGCCTCAGCAACAACCTCATCTGTCGCATCCAGTGCCACGTAAATTTTTTGCACTTCCTTTTCCATGCGCCCCACAAGCAGCCCGACATTGTCCCACTCACATGCCGCATGCTTTGGATATGTACTTTCTATGATTTCTATAATCTCCTTACAAAGCATATGTTATCCTCTCTACAAATATACACCGAGTGCTTCCTTTGCTACAGACAGGTCAGATTGAAGTTCTGATTTTCTTGCTTCTATATGAGCCCCTGTCTCTTCTTTCAAATTTTTCAAAATTTGTTCTTTTGTCTTTATTTCTTTTTCTAAAAACACTTTTAATACCGGGTGCTTCTGTGCCAATAATCTTTTTCCGTAACGTAATTCCTTCAAATCATAATGATCGGTAGCAGCTTTTACTGCCTTCATCATTGGATAAAATTTCCCATCCTCAAGTACCATATCTTCCTGAATGATATCATACTCATGTTCGCACAAATACTGCCGCACTTTTTCCAATTCCGACTGAGGCTGAAGTACAAATTCCTTGAGATTTTCAAAGATTTCCCTTCCTTCTTCCATAATCCTTACTGCGAGTGCGCCGCCCATGCCAGCCACAATCACACAGTCACATTCACAAACAGCCAATGCCTTTACACCATCAGACTGTCTGGTTGCAATCTGCTCGGAAAGACCATGAAGCAGAATATGTTCCTTCGCCCGTGCAAGTGGTCCTTCATTGATATCCATCGCAATCACGCTGGGACATTTCCCACTCTCTATCAGATAAATCGGAACATATCCGTGGTCAGTGCCAACGTCTGCAACACGCATTCCTTTACTTATAAGGTTAGAAACAGCCTGAAGTCTCTTTGATAACTCCATATCATCACCTAATCTAAATAATCTCTTAATTTACGGCTGCGGCTTGGATGACGCAGTTTTCTAAGTGCCTTGGCTTCAATCTGACGAATTCTCTCACGAGTAACATCAAATTCTTTTCCAACTTCTTCCAAAGTTCTGGCACGTCCATCATTCATACCGAAACGCAGACGAAGCACTTTCTGTTCTCTCTCTGTCAGTGTATCCAATACCTCTCCCAACTGTTCTTTTAACAAAGTTGCCGCTGCTGCTTCAGCCGGTACCGGAACATTATCGTCCTGAATAAAGTCACCCAAATGGCTGTCTTCTTCTTCACCAATCGGTGTTTCCAAAGAAACAGGCTCCTGTGAAATCTTCAGGATCTCACGCACACGCTCTACCGGCATGTCCAATTCCTCTGCAATCTCCTCTGGCATTGGCTCGCGTCCCAACTCCTGCAACAACTGACGTGAAACACGGATCAGTTTATTGATTGTTTCTACCATATGCACAGGAATACGTATTGTTCTTGCCTGATCAGCAATGGCCCTCGTAATTGCCTGGCGAATCCACCATGTGGCATAAGTACTGAATTTGAAACCTTTCTGATAATCGAATTTTTCTACTGCTTTAATAAGTCCTAAATTTCCTTCCTGAATTAAATCCAGGAATAACATACCACGACCTACATAACGCTTTGCAATACTTACTACAAGACGCAGGTTCGCCTCAGCAAGTCTTTTCTTTGCCTCTTCATCTCCGTCTGCCATGCGTTTTGCTAATTCCACTTCCTCCTCCGCACTTAAAAGAGGAACTTTCCCTATCTCTTTCAAATACATACGGACCGGGTCTTCAATGCTGATACCATCCGGTACGGACAAATCGATTTTTTCAACATCGACTTCTTCCTCTTCATCAGCCAAAAGCAATGTCATATCGTCGTTATCATCTTCTGTCTCAGCTGTAATACGTAAAACATCAATATTTTGAGCCTCCAGATACTCAAAAATTTTCTCCATTTGTTCTGCTTCCAGCTCCATATCTGAGAAAACTTCATTGATTTCCTGAATCTCCAGGATACTCTTTTTCTTTTTCCCTAAAGCAACCAGATTTTTCAATTTTTCCTCAAATTTAATAGCCTGTTCTTCCATTTAGTGTCCATCCTCTCATAACTTGTTTATATTTTATCCTTAATCAATAGAAATATGCAGTTTCTGCAAGTCCTGCAGGGACCTTTTCGCTTCCATCAATTTTTGCAGCCCTATAATATCTGTCGGTGCCAGCATCTTCGTAGCTGTTTCTATACTATTATTCTTCACACGCATAATTGTCTCTTGCAATGCCTTTTCCTGTTCTTCTTTTGTTGTCAACTTCTGAATTCTTGTGTGAAACAACGAAGCAACTTCCCGATGTTCTTCCTCATCCGTAAAATGATTCATCACCTTTGCAGGATTAAGTTCACCCGACTCATACTGTTCAAACAGTAACTGTGCTACCGAACGATATAGTTCTTTCGTAAAGTCTTCTACTGTAATATACTTTCTAATTTGTCCAAATAATTTTTCATTTTCAATCAGCCATGTCAGCAAAATCTTTTGGGACTGCAGGTTGCCATCTTCTTTATTCTTCTCTCTGCCCACTGCCTGTTTTGGTCTATCTGCCGGCTTTGCATGTCCCTCACGAATCGCTGTCTTTGCAACCAGTTTCCGGAGATTGTCATATCCAATCCTATATTTCTCCGCAACTGCTTCAATATAATTATTGCGCTCGATTTCTTCCTCAAAGCCAGTCAGCCGCTTCGCAACCTCATGGTAAAACGCCGTCTTTCCCTCCGGTGAGTTCAAGTCAAAATCACGCTCCAGAACTTCCAATGAAAACATAAAACCATTTCTTGCGTTATTAATACGTTCTTCAAAACTTTCAGCCCCAAGATTCTTAATAAACTCATCCGGGTCTTTATAAGGGTCCATTCGTATTATTTTTGCCGTAATACCGGCTTCTTTTAGAATAGGGAGTGCTCGCAGTGCAGCCTTTGTTCCCGCTTCATCGCTGTCATATGTCAGATACACTTCACTTACATACCGCTTAATCAATGAAGCATGTCCCGGAGTCAGTGCTGTTCCAAGAGAAGCAACTGCATTCGTAAATCCGGCCTGATGCAGCGCAATGACATCCATATACCCTTCACAGATTAAAAAATAGTGTTTACGTGACGTTCTTGCCCGATTCAGCCCATACAAGTTACGGCTCTTATCAAACACTTCCGTTTCGGGCGAATTCAAATACTTTGGCTTAGCATCTCCCATAACTCTTCCACCGAATGCAATGACACGGTTATTGACATCCATAATCGGAAACATTACACGGTTCCAAAATTTGTCATAGACCCCGTTTTTCTCATCAATACTGATTAACCCCGCTTTCGCAATAAACTCGTCTTTGTAGCCTTTTGCTTTAAGATACTTGTACAAATCATCACTGTATTTGTTGGAATATCCAAGACCAAAAGCAGTAATTGTCTCATCACTCAGTCCACGCTTCGCCAGATATGTATATGCGTTTTTTCCCTGCATAGATTTTAACTGTACATAATAATACTTTGCAGCTAGTTTGTTAATCTCCAGAAGCGTTGCCTTTAAATCTGCCTTCGCTTTAGCTTCTTTTGAATACTCCACTTCCGGTATATCTATACCTGCACGCTCTGCAAGCATTTTTACCGCCTCTACAAAGGAGTAATTCTCATATTCCATAATAAACGTGATGACATTTCCTCCCGCTCCACAGCCGAAGCAATAATACATCTGTTTACTTCTGCTCACAGAAAAGGACGGTGACTTCTCATTGTGAAACGGGCACAAGCCAAAATAGGAACTACCCTTCTTTTGCAGTTTGACATATCCGGAAATTACATCAACAATATCATTACTTTGTCTTATTTCTTCAATCAGGTCCTCTGAAAAGTACATATTTTTCTTCCTTTCAAATTCTATTCCCTACTAGCATATATTCGACAAATGTTCTTGATTTCCTTTAATTTTTCCAAAATTCCGGTATAAAATATTTTTGGAATACTTTAACAGCATAATTATCTGTCATTCCGGCAATATAGTCGCAGATAACCTGTTCTTTTGCATCGCCTTTTTGAACCATCATATTGAGATATTCTTCTGGCAACAATTCCACATGGTCCATATAATACTCATAAAGATTCCCAATCATTTGAATTGCTTTTTCTTCTTCATGCTTTGCCACAGGATTCTTATATACGTTTTCAAACATGAATTTTCTAAGACCCGCCATTGCTGCACCAACTTCTTCTGACATCTTAATCTCAGGTCGATCCATACTGTTCATAATAACATCATGAATCATTGTATTCAGCCTCTCCCTTGTAGTATTTCCAAGAATCTTTCTGAATTTTGGCGGCAAATCCCCGTCCAGCAATATTCCACCGCGGATTGCGTCATCAATATCGTGATTAATATATGCAATTTTATCCGACAGTCTTACAATTTGACCTTCTAAGGTGAGAGGTTTTCCAACTGTCTGGTGGTTCAAAATACCATCCAGCACTTCTTTCGTAAGATTTAGGCCTTTTCCGTCTTTCTCGATACATTCCACAACACGCACGCTCTGCCTGTTATGCTCAAATCCAAATGGACATAGCTTATTCAGAGCCCTTTCTCCCGCATGACCGAACGGTGTATGCCCCAGATCATGTCCCAGGCTGATTGCTTCTACTAAGTCTTCATTCAGACGCAGTGCCTTCGCAATTGTTCTTGCGTTCTGCGACACTTCTAGTGTATGTGTAAGTCTTGTTCTATAATGGTCGCCTTTCGGCAATAAGAATACCTGGGTCTTCTGTTTCAATCTTCGAAATGCCTTACTATGCAAGATTCTATCCCTGTCTCTCTGAAATGCCGGTCTGAGGTCACATGGTTCTTCTTCCACCTTTCTTCCAAGGGTTTCTGCGCTGTAAGCAGCATATGGACTCAAATATTCTTTTTCTCTCCGTTCTAACTGTTCACGAATTGTCATTACCGTTCCTCCAATCCATCATCCAAAAATCACCTACTTCTATCATACCATATTTGGCGAAGAAACGCTTTCTTATTTTAAATTCTGATAGAAATGCTTTGTCAATATTGCCCGCACCATTTCTGCCTCATTTTTATTTTTACAGCAAAAAAATGCCAGAATCATCACAAACAAATGATTCTAGCAATTAAGTTGAATGCAGGAGATGGGACTTGAACCCACACAAGCGCATTGCTTACAAGATCCTTAGTCTTGCTCGTCTGCCAGTTCCGACACTCCTGCATAGTGATTAAAGAACGTATCCATCGGGGTGACAGGATTCGAACCTGCGACCTCCTGGTCCCAAACCAGGCGCTCTAGCCAAGCTGAGCCACACCCCGGCATGTATTTTGTTCTCAAGCACATTTGATAGTATATCTTATACTTTCCCCTTTGTCAACAATTTTTTATTTAAATTTATTTTAAATTTTATTTTTCTCCAAAAATTCTCTAATGGCATAAGATAGTTGACCTGCTAAAAAGGAAACATTATAATATAATCAATAAAAAACAAAGGAGGATTCCAATATGGGTCGATTAGAAGGAAAAGTTGCGGTTATTACTGGTGGTAATTCTGGAGTAGGCGCTGCAACAGCAAAATTATTTGCAAAAGAGGGAGCAAAAGTCGTAATCAGTGCTCGTCGTGAAGCACAATTGGAAGAAGTTGCTGTTGCTATTCGCGAAGCGGGCGGAGAAGTATTGCCGGTTGTGACAGATATTTCCAAGAAGGGGGATGCCGACAAACTAATTGCTAAAGCAGTGGAAGGATACGGAAAGGCAGATATTTTGATTAACAATGCCGGCGTTTTGGAAGCGGGTCTGAAACCAATCGACCGTTTCACCGATGAAGATTTGGATCGAATTGTTGACATTAATCAGAAAGGAACCATGTACTGTATGCGCGCGGCAACTGCAGAAATGTCAAAGACCGGATATGGTTCCATTGTGAACGTGGCTTCTATCGCCGGTGTCATGGGATGTGGCGGAGCCGTTTATGTATCAACGAAAGCAGCAGTTATCGGAGTGACACGCCATACAGCACTTCGTTTTGCAGGCACAAATATCCGTTGTAACGCAGTATGCCCAGGTACAATCGTCACTCCTATGGTGTCAGGTACCAACCCGGCAACGCTGGATCCTGATATGATGGGACAGATGGCAAAACACAGCGATTTAAAAGTACAGCCTTGTATGCCGGATGATGTCGCAAATATCTTATTGTTCCTTGCAAGTGATGAGTCCCGTGCGATTACAGGGCAGGCTCTTTGTACAGATTTTGGTGGCACACTGTAAGATACACTACATATTAGGTTCATGACTATCGCGTGATTTTCTTAATCCAAAAACCCCCGGAAATTGTTTCCGGGGGGACAACTTTTATATTAAGCTAATTTGCTTTTTGCTAATTCTGCTAATGTAGCAAATCCTTGTGCATCATTTACAGCCATATCTGCTAAGATCTTTCTGTTGATTTCAACACCAGCTACTTTTAAGCCGTGCATCATCTTGCTGTATGATAAGCCATTCATTCTTGCTGCAGCGTTGATACGTGCAATCCATAATTGTCTCATCTGACGTTTACGTTGTTTTCTACCAGCGTAAGCAGATGTCAAAGCTCTCATTACTGATTGTTTTGCAACTCTGTACTGTTTTGATCTGGCACCTCTGTAACCTTTAGCCAGTTTCAATGTTCTGTTATGTCTTTTTTTAGCGTTCATTCCGCCTTTAATTCTTGCCATGTCCTTCTAATCCTCCTTCAAATTTTTCCAAATCTTATAAGTATGGTAATACTTTCTTCATGTTCTTAACATTTGTTGCATCTGTAATAGTTGCATGTCTAAGATTTCTTTTTCTCTTTGTTGATTTCTTAGTTAAGATATGGCTCTTATAAGCTTTATTTCTTTTAAGTTTACCTGTAGCTGTTTTTTTGAAGCGCTTTGCAGCTGCTCTATTTGTTTTCAATTTTGGCATGATGTGTTCCTCCTTAATATTGGTTATTTTATTTTTAACGTTTTTCAGTTAAAACCATGCTGATGCTTCTGCCTTCAAGTTTCGCCGGCTTTTCAACAGATGCAACCTCTTTCAACATATCTGCGAAATCATCCAGGATATGTTTACTTGTCTGCATGTGAGCCATCTCTCTTCCTCGAAAGCGTAAAGTAACTTTTACTTTATTTCCTTTTTCAATGAACTTTTTGGCATTGTTTACTTTCGTATTTAAATCATTCGTGTCAATGTTTGGTGAAAGACGCACTTCCTTCACTTCAACAGTTTTTTGTTTTTTCTTCGCTTCTTTCTCTTTTCTTGCCAGTTCATATCTGTATTTTCCATAATCAATAATTTTACAGACCGGCGGTTTTGCTGTTGGAGCAATCTTAACTAAGTCGAGTTCAGCTTCCTGTGCTAATCTGTAAGCTTCCTTTGCTGACATAACACCTAACTGTTCTCCATCTTCGCTAATTACACGGACTTCCTTGTCTCTGATTTGCTCATTAATCATTAATTCGCTAATAGTAGTGCACCCCCAAAATAAAATAATCTTTACTTTACATTTTAATATATTGTCGTCACGCAAAAAATGAATAGCCAAAGCTATCCACCTCAAATTCAACACACTACAGCTACATTCTATGTACCTTTTCGTTATGCTTCAATATCAACCGCTGGTCACTCGATTATGCCAGGGTGAGAGTGGAACTCTGCTTTCTTTTTGCCTTACGCAAGTAACAATTTAGCATATTCCAATTTGTGTGTCAAGTATTTTTATACTTTTTCTTATTTTTATATTTTTTACTTTTTATGTCTCGATTTTCATGCTCCTTATTGTACCACAAAAATATATAAAAGAACAGAGGGAATTTCCCTCCGCTTTTCCTACACGTATCCTTTTAATTCTTTCATAAACTCCTCTTCTGTCCTCACTAATGTCTCTGCATGAGATTTACTTTCTTTTGACACATCCGTAAACTGATTCTGATATTTGCAGACTGATTTAATACCCATATTGCACCCATCCAACATAATCTCTGCAATTTTACTGTCCCTCTCATTTAATGCTAATTTCATTGTTGTAGAAATATTGGAAAATGCAGCCGCCATAATGCCCGGCTCCTTCCCCTCTTCACCACATTGTGCGAGAAGCTTTTCGCACTCCCGCTCTAGGTTTTCGTGTTTTCTTTTATACTTATTAATCAATTGGCGTAGTTTTTCTCCTTCTACATATTCCAGCACCTGATTCATACTATTAATTGCCATCTTCTCACCGGAATTGCATTCCTGTAATAATTTTCTTGTATGTTCATTCATAACATTTTTCCCTCCTGCTTGTATTATACTGTTAATATGTGTGTTTTTAATCAAAGTATGCTTAAAAAACTTGTTATTTTCTTTTATATATGGCATAATAAAGGACATGTTTGAGCTTTTTTTACAAGAAGAGAAAAGTATATACTTAACGAGGAGGATTTTATATGACACAACGTAGTAGCTTTACCAGCAAAATTGGATTTGTTCTTGCTGCTGCCGGTTCTGCCGTAGGTCTTGGCAATATCTGGCGTTTTCCATATCTTGCAGCACAATACGGGGGCGGAACATTTTTATTAACCTATTTAATCTTAGCCGTGACATTTGGATTCACACTTATGATTGCTGAGATCGCCATTGGACGCAAGACAGGCTTAAGTGCCATCGGCGCATTTAAAAAATTAGATAAACGTTTTGGATTCTTAGGCATTTTAGCCTCTGCCGTTCCGATTATCATTTTCCCATATTACAGTGTAATCGGCGGGTGGGTAATCAAATATTTCCTTACTTTTGCTAGTGGCGGAGTTCACGATGCGGCCAGCGATACTTATTTCACAAACTTTATCAGCTCTGTAAAGGAGCCAATTGGCTGGTTCAGTCTGTTCATTGCATTGACTGCATTAATTGTTTTCCTGGGAGTAGAAAAAGGAATTGAGAATGTAAGCAAGTTCATGATGCCTGTTCTGGTTGTTCTGACTGTTGTAATTGCAATCTACGGACTGACAGTAGACGGAGCAATGGAAGGATTAATTTATTATATCAAGCCAAACATGAAGGATTTCTCACCGAAAACAATTTTAGCGGCGATGGGACAGATGTTCTATTCTATGTCATTGGCAATGGGTATCATGGTCACATACGGTTCCTATATGAAAAAGGATAATCTCGAAGCTTCTGTACGTCAGATTGAACTTTTTGACACAGGTATCGCATTCATGGCAGGTCTTATGGTAATCCCTGCTGTATTTGCTTTCTCAGGTGGAACAACAGAAAATTTAAAAGCAGGTCCAAGCCTGATGTTCATTACACTTCCAAAAGTATTTAACAGCATGGCATTCGGTGGTATTATCGGAACAGTATTCTTTGTTTTAGTATTTTTCGCCGCACTGACCTCTTCTATTTCTCTGATGGAAACCATCGTTTCTATTCTCAGAGACAAACTGAATTGGTCAAGAAAATTCACCTGCATTGTTGTAACGGTTGTTTCACTGATTATGGGTATCCCTTCATCATTAGGTTTCAGTGCATGGAGCGACATAACATTCTTTAATGGTTTATCAATCCTGGATACTTTTGATTTCATCAGCAACAGCGTACTCATGCCTATCGTAGCATTCTTTACATGTGTACTTGTAGGTTTCGTAATCGGACCAAAAGTAATTGCAGACGAGGTAAAAACACCAGGACATACCTTTAAAAGCGAGAAAATGTTTACAATTATGATTAAATGGATAGCTCCTATTTTCTTAATCATAATCTTGGGCAGTTCTATTGCATCCGGAATGGGCTGGTTAACACTCTAAAATAAAAATAGGTGATGTGTTTTTTTCAAAATCACACCACCTTTTTTTATTTGGAAGCTCTGAAGAAATAATTCCCTCCTGCAATTGTGCGGTTAAACACAACAAAACAAATCGTAATAACAGTCCCCGCAAAGAATCCGATCCAATTAAAACATGCTGTCAATATTAGAAGGAGCAGCCTCATAAATTTCAATGCGTATCCTAATTCAAAGTTTGGTTGCGTATAGTTTGCTACAGCCACAAAGCTCATGTAAAGCATTACCTCGCTGTTAAACCAGCCGGATCGTACAGAAAATTCGCCGACAACAACACCGGCAATCACACTGAGTGGTGTACTTAGCATGCTCGGCGTATTCAGCGCTGCGAGCCTCAGACCATCAATTGCAAGCTCTAGAATCAAAAACTGAAAAATCAACGGAATATTTACAGCATCTCGTAAAATTACAAACTCAAACATTTTAGGAACCCATTGCGTATTTTGCATCAGCAACAAAAAGAGAGGAGTAAAAAATACAGTCGCAACCGTTATCAATGTCCTGGTGATTTTCAGATAAATGTTTGTAACAGTCGGAAAATAGTAATCATTTGCCTCCTCGATCATATCCAGGAGAGAAGTCGGCAAGATCATCGCAGACGGTGAATTGTCCACCAAAAGAATCACCTTTCCTTCCAGTAGACATACAGCCGCTGTATCCGGCCGTTCTGTAAACTTAAATTTCGGAAATGGATTAAACCACTTTCTTTTAAATAGAGCTTCA
Organism: uncultured Clostridia bacterium; assembly: GCA_937896665.1. Taxonomy (GTDB): domain Bacteria; phylum Bacillota; class Clostridia; order Lachnospirales; family Lachnospiraceae; genus Faecalimonas. The sequence goes on along the minus strand of CALBNS010000087.1, from coordinate 81,589 downwards.
GCAAGACTCTGCTGATTCATCTGCAGAGAATCAATCTCTAAATTCTGTATTTTATTCTCTAGATGCTGTAACAATTTCCGGTCTACGCGGTCTGACATATAACAAAGTGTCACGTCTGTTCTTGTACTGTCACCAACATCGAACATTTTCATTACTAAATGCGGATCACGGATTCTTCTCCTTATCAATGCTGTATTAAATACAATTGTTTCAACAAATCCGTCTCTCGAACCTCTTAGGGATTTATCCTTATCCGGCTCTTCTACACTTCTTGCTGGATAAGTTCTGCAGTCAATCGCAATACATGCATTATATCCTTCTATAAATAAGCAAGTGACACCCGATAATATATTGCGTACAATCAAATCAAAATCATCGATGATATCAACTTCCACGTATGGCATCGCCAATTTGGAAAATCCCGTAGCTGTACTCGGCATATCTTCCTTTTTGATTGAAAAAAAAGAAGTCATAATCTTCTGCATAGTTTCATCTTTCGTAAAACCATCTATAAAGAAAAAGCTGCTTTGTTTTTCTCCAATTATAATATCCCGTTGAAGTAAATCAAAGCTTTCTTTCACCGGCAAAATATGATTAATATAATCTACATTCTCCTGTAATGTATCAAATACCTTTCCAACAATCTTGTTGTTTACCATAAAAAATCCTCCGAATCTGTCATCTCTTTTTAGAGTTTCCATATCCGAAGGATTCTATTCCTGTGCCAGCGCACTTTTATTTCGTTGTACTGCCAAAGCCTCCGTTTCGGATAGCTTTTACATCATCATCTACCGTAATCCCATATTCTACAAAAATCCCTTGCATGAAGCCAGTACCTTCTGCCAGCTCAACCGTCCTTCCTTCATTCGTGTCATTCGTAAGCTTTACAAAAATATGACCTTCGTTGTCTGAGTAGAAATAATCGCTGTCAATAATCCCTACTGTATTATTCAACTGCAGGCGGAACTTAAAGCCAAGTCCACTTCTAGGATAACACTTTAACACCCAGTTTTCGTCCATCTCTACCCGGATACCTGTTGGAATCTTTACCGTCTCTCCCGGCTTGATTGTCATCGATGCAGGTGTGTAGAAATCATATCCTGCAGAGCCTGATGTTGCTCTTTTTGGAAGTTTTATGTTGTCATACAGCCTTTTTAATTCTTCTGCCTCTGTATCCCCAAACGCAGCCAGCCAGCCTTCCTGAAATTGTTCAAAACTTACCTTATGAAATTTAGCAATTCGTTTCATGTAATACAATTTCTCCTTTTTCCAGTGTCTTCTTTACATTGATTACCTTCTGGTTTGAACTTCCTACCCAGTGAAGAGTTACATCTTTTTTATCCACCTGAAATTCACCGTCTACCAGCACATCCAGATATTGTATAATTCGCATTTGCTCAACGTCCTTCCATTCAGATCCGGTATATAACCAGATTGTCTTATCCGGATATCTTTCTCGAATTTCCTTCGCCAATTCAGTAACATCAAATGCATTACTAATGTGTAGGGGGTCACCGCCACTAAAGGTAATACCGCTTATGTAATCTTTTTCAAGTTCATCAAAAATCTCTTGCTTTGCAGCCTCATCAAACTCTAATCCACCATTCGGATCCCATGTGATTGGGTTCTGGCAATCTTTACAACAATGAGAACAGCCAGCCACCCATAACACAACACGCAGCCCATCTCCGTTGAGCATATCGTCTTTTGTGATATTATGATATCGCATTACATACTTTTCCTTTCTGCAATTTCTGCCATCTTGGCATCATTCAAACGCGTATCACCTTTTACACGCGAATATGACAGATATCCGTTCATACGTTCAATCTTTGTCAGATTCTTGCTTCCGCATTTCGGACACACATCCATAGCAAGTTCTTCATGTCCGCAATCGTCACAGTATGCCAGCGACAAATTCACACCTTCATAAAATCCCATGTCCATAGCACGGCGCACCAGTGACTTCACTGCTTCTACATTATAGTTAATCGGGTATTTTACATACTGAATTTTTCCACCATTACTCAAATCCCAGAAACGTGCTTCTAAGTCCTGTTTCTGAATTGGTGTAATATCCTCTGTTACATGACAATGGAAACTATTGCTTACATATTCTCTATCCGATACATTTTCAATAATCCCATATTTCTTACGGAACTGCTGTACCTGAAGACCGCAAAGGCTCTCTGCCGGTGTACCATAGATCGCATATAGATGTCCGTCTTCTTCTTTAAACTGGTTTACCTTTTTATTAATATACTCTAGAACTCCAAGGGCAAATTTTCCGTCTTCTACGAGTGATTTTTTATTATGCAGCTGCTGCAATTCATTAAACGCTGTAATACCAAATGAAGCTGTCGCTGATTTTAACAGTGGTTTAATCTTGTCGTACAAACCAAGCTTGCCACCATAAAAACCACCTTCGCAGTATGCCAACGGATTGGTTGAAGCCTTCATCTCACCGAGATAATCGTATGTTCTGATATGAAGCTGACGGATCAATTCCAAATAATAATCTAAAACTTCATAGAAGTCTCTGCTTTCTTGTTTTGCCTTTGCATAGATCATCGGCAAATGGAGACTTACAGCACCAATATTAAATCTTCCAACAAATACCGGTGTGTCATTCTCATCAGCCGGGTTCATACCACCTCTTTCATACCAAGGTGAAAGAAATGCACGACATCCCATTGGACTCACAATCTTGCCGTACTGCTTGTACATGCTCGCCACATAACCTTTTCCTGTAAGACTCAGCCAGTCCGGATACATCGTTCTTCTAGAGCACTCAATTCCCGCCTCAAATACATCTTCCAATGGTTTTCCCGGTCCATGAAGATTCTCATCATATAAAAATACAATCTTAGGGAATAATACCGGTTTCTTGTGTCCCGGCTTTCCTTGTCCGTTTTGTCGCACCTGAAGCATCTTAATCGTAGCCATCTTTCCGAACTTTGTTGTATTCGTTCCGGAAGTTACCGTAATAAATGGATAGTCACCACGGCTTGAAGATACCGAATTGAACTTATATTCCCATCCCTGGAAACCTTGTTCCATCTCTTTTTCTAAATCCGCCCATGCTACTTCTGCAGCCTTTTCATCTGACAATCCAAGAGATTTATATTTCTCAAGATGTTTATTATAAGACTTCTCGGCATAAGGTTCCAGAATATCATCTACACTCGGTACAGTAAAACCACCATACTGCTGACTTGCTGCACTCAACACAATATCACCAATCACATCAAAAGCTGTATCCAATGTCTTCGGCTCATTGTACCAGAGATTCCCCATCTCAAATCCACCGGTCAGAACATTCTTTACATCAAACAGGCAGCAATTCATCGTATCTCTTCTTGCAGACATATCATGGATATAGATATATCCCTCCCGAATCGCCTGAATCTCTTCAACCGTCAGGAAAAATTTCTTATACAGCTCTTTGTTCAGCTCGTTAAAAATTAAACTTCTCTTCGTAGAAACCAGCGCACTGTCTGTGTTACTGTTCTCTTTATCACCAATGTACATAATAGATTGACTTTTCTTATATACATCATCCAGCATCTGCACAAAATCCTGCTTATAATTACGGTAATCACGATAACTCTTTGCAACCATCGGATTCACTTTTTCAAGTGCACCTTCTACTACATTGTGCATCTGTGCAATACGAATTTCCTGTATATTCATCTTCTTTACTTCTTCTTCTACAAACTTACAGATAAAATCCAGTTCTTCATCAGTAAACTTAATCAATGCACGATATGCAGACTTATTCACCGCTACAACTACTTTCTGGACGTTAAAATCTTCTTTTGTTCCATCTTTTTTAATAACTCTTATCATATGTCTTCTCCTTTCTCCTCTCGTATTTAATTCTATATCTAGTATTTCATTATTGTCACAATAACAATATGATGTATTGTCGTGTACTAAATATACTATCATTCGAGTTTCGTATCGTCAACATTATTCTTTCAGAAATAATACACAAAAATGATTATCAAATTTCAGCTATTTTTTCAAGCAAAAATAAATCATTGTCCTTGACAAAACTTACGATTATGACTGCCAATTATTTTAATGATGTCGTTCCTATAATCTTATTTAGATTAATTATTTAATTTCTTGTTACATATAATATCCCAGAGGTGATTTGATGAATCAATTAAAGCGTTATACGATAATTGGAACCGCATTTGTGATAATATTAGGGACTCTCGCTCATTTTTTCTACGAGTGGTCAAATAATAACTTTATAGTAGGATTATTTACCCCAACAAATGAATCAACGTGGGAGCATATGAAACTAATATTCTTTCCCATGTTGCTATTCTCTTTAATTTCAATGCCAAAATTAAAAGAAAACTACCCTTGCATTACTTCTGCATTATTATTTGGTACTTTAGTTGGAACTGCCCTTATACCAATTATTTTCTATACTTACACAGGAGTACTCGGTTATAATTTATTTATATTAGATTTCTTTACCTTTATATTAGCTGTCATTATTACATTTTGTGCTGTGTACAAATTAACATCATCTTGTCGATTACAAAATTACACATTCTTGCTTTTTATTGCAGTATGTGCCTTCTTCATATGTTTCATATTGTTCACCTTTTTCCCACCAAGTATAGGATTATTTACCGCCCCAATTTAAATTGGGGCTTTTTACTTTCTATAGAAGATATTAAACTTTACTGAATGAATGACGCTGAAACACTTGCAAATAAAACTAATAGGAGGGAGTTTTAATACTCTCTCCTATTTTAATGAAAAGGCAGAAAATTTATGGATATTACAAAAAGAGATTATCGCCCAAATAACATATAAAAGCGTCTCCACTTACAAACTCAAAAATTTCCATTTTAACTCCACTATCTACAAAATAGTATCAATTTATATCAAAATTTTCAATGCTTTAACAAAGATCATATGGAGTTACCTGATAAACATAATAATTTAGCCAGTTTGTATAAAGATTATTCGCATGAGCACGCCATGTAAGCAACGGCCTGTTCTCACAATTATCATCTTTATAATAGTTCTTTGGCACCTGAATATCTAATCCTTTGTTCTTATCTCTCATATACTCGTTATGTAACGTTACACGGTCATACTCCGGATGTCCCATCACAAAAATCTGTTTTCCAGTCTTTTCCATTGCCAGAAACACACCTGCATCCTCTGATTCTGCAAGAATAACCAGACTTTCTTTTTTTTGTATTTCCTCTGCCGGAATCGTGGTATGACGGGAATGTGGTGCATAAAACACGTCATCAAATCCTCGAACGAGTGGCGTCTTTCTGTTTTTCACGTGATGTTCAAACACGCCAAAGATCTTGGCATCTGTCTGCACTTTACCAATCCCGTAATGATAATAAAGCCCTGCCTGTGCTCCCCAGCATAAATGCATCGTAGAAGTTACATGGTTCTTTGTCCACTCCATAATTTCCTTTAATTCTTCCCAATAATCTACTTCTTCAAAAGGCATCTGCTCTACTGGTGCACCTGTAATAATAAAACCATCAAATTTCTGATTCTTAATCTCACTAAATGGCATATAAAATTTATTCAGATGGCTGGTTGACGTATTCTTTGACTCATGACTTGAGACATTCACAAATATCACATCCACCTGAAGCGGTGTGTTAGAAAGTGAACGCAAAATCTGAAGTTCTGTGTCTTCTTTTAAAGGCATTAAATTCAAAAGTCCTACCTTTAGCGGACGAATATCCTGATGCATCGCACGAAATTCGTCCATTACAAATATATTCTCACGTTCTAATATTTCTTTTACCGGCAAATCATTCTGCACTCTAATCGGCATAAGTTTTCCTCCTCCTGCCCTCTTTTCTTCGCATATTTCACATTATAACTCGTAGTGCTTATAGTAGTCAACCCAAAAAGAGAGAGCAACACAAGCTTGCATTACTCTCTCACTATCACCTATTATTACTTATATGTGAATGTCGCACATTCTGTCTCATCATTCTGACAGGCACTGCTTCCTTCCACGCTAATTTTACCTGCATGACACTTGCACTGTTCGTTATACATACACTTTGTCGCCTTACAGTCAATATCACTTGTTGGCGATGCTGCACCTGTTACATTGCTGTATTCATCACCTTTTCGCTCAACGAAACTTGCACAAAGCGTCTCTCTTGCAGTAGTAGCCGAATCACCGCCTACCTCAATCTGATCCAGATCACAATAAAACTGCTTATTGTGTTTGCAGGTCTGGACTGTACATCTCAATTCTGGCATGATTATATTCCTCCTGTTCTTTATTACAGGATTATTGTTGCCAGTCTTCCTTTCAAATATACGGTCCCATTATTTTCCACAGCATTTTTTATATTTCTTGCCGCTTCCACATGGACATGGATCATTTCTTCCGATTTTCTTCTCTTTACGGACTGTACCTGAATTTTTCTGTTCTTTATATAGTTCTTTTTGTTTCTCTGGTGTAAAAATATCATTCCACTGTGGCAGTTCATAAAGCCAGTCTGCTTTTGCATCTACCATATTTTTATATAACTTTTCTTTGTCAAATCCAAGGCTTACGACTGTATCTTCTTCCATTGTCTCGATTGGATTCGCTTCTTTCAAGCTGTCATTAATACCATCTAAAAATCCAACCATTGTAAATAGTTCCACATTGTATTTTTCTGCAAGTTCCTTTACAGTCCCTTTAACTTCTTCATCCGGATTCGTCAATAACTGCTCATAAATCCCTTTCTCAATCTGAAAATAAGTAGCCCAGAATTTCTGTAATGTAGTCTTATCCATCTCCTGAGAATAAGCCGTCTCTCGCCATTGTTCTAATAATGTCATTTTTCTATCTCCTTTGTATCTTTGTACTCCATTTTTGTATCATAGCATTTTATCTGTACATTGGTCAATACTTTCTATTTGCAATTTCTAAATCTCGACGTTATAATAAGCTTACTATTATGTTAGGAGAATGAATTTATGAAACAAATCAAACGAATACTTGCAATCATTGGTGTAATAGTACTTGTGGCACTTTACTTATGCACAATCATTTTTGCATTTACAGATTCAGCAAAATCTATGAGTTTTTTCAAAGCTTCTATTGCAGCAACAATTCTATTGCCGGTTCTTTTGTATGCGTACATGTTATTTTATAAGATATCTAAAGGAAACGATAAGGATTCTAATTCTGACACTTTAGAATAATTTGTATCGCACTCCAGGTTCTGTCCACACTAAGACAGGGCCTCTTTTTTTCCGTTTCTCTTATTTTTCGCCGTTTATCTAAATATTCCTCAATAGAAATAATTTCGCGACTAACTTCTTTTCCAGCCTTATTCATTCTCACTCCTCCATTTCACGTCAAACTCTGACTATATCAGTATATTTTACATAAATGAAAAAAATGATTTTTTTGTTTATTTTTTTATTTTCTCTTGACATATACTAAACAATACTACTACACTAATACTTATTTGTTAAAGGAGTGACGGCTATGGAACATTTAATTATACCGAATGGTTATCGTTCCCCACTTACAATTAGGGAGACTGAGGTTGCCATCAAAGAAATAAAAGACCACTTTGAGAGGGCACTTGCGAAGTCACTGCATCTCACACGTGTTTCTGCACCATTATTCGTGAAACCGGAATCCGGGTTGAACGACAATTTGAACGGAACAGAACGACCTGTCGCTTTTGGAATCAAAGAGCAAAGCGACAGTGTTGTTGAAATCGTACATTCTCTTGCAAAATGGAAACGTTATGCATTAAAACGATACGGCTTCCATTCTGGTGAAGGCCTATATACAGATATGAATGCCATTCGAAGAGATGAAGATACTGATAACATTCATTCGATTTATGTGGATCAATGGGATTGGGAAAAAGTGATTTCCAAGGAAGAGCGCAACACAGAAACATTATATTACACCGTACGCAAAGTGTATGCTGCCTTAAAAGAGACAGAGGAATACATTTCGAAAAGGTATAATTATATTGAAAAACTTCTTCCAGAGGAGATTACATTTATCACATCACAGGAATTGGAGAATATGTATCCATCTCTTACACCAAAGGAAAGAGAATATAATATTGCAAAAGAAAAAGGAGCTGTATTTGTTTCTCAAATCGGCAAAACATTAATTTCCGGTCAAAGACACGATGGCCGTGCCCCAGACTATGATGATTGGAATTTAAATGGCGATATAATTGTGTACTATCCGGTACTTGATATTGCTCTCGAATTGTCTTCTATGGGCGTTCGAGTTGACGAGGCCGCTTTAAAAAATCAGTTAGAATTGGCCGGTTGTCCGGAGCGTGCTAAACTGGAATTTCAGAAAGCGCTTCTGAACCACGAACTACCATACACAATCGGTGGTGGAATTGGTCAGTCACGTATCTGCATGTATTGTCTGCGAAAAGCACACATCGGCGAGGTACAGTCTTCCACATGGCCACAGCACATTGTTTCTGCTGCGACAGAACAAGGAATACAACTCTTATAAGATTACATAAAAACAGGTGTTGCCAGATTGGCAACACCTGTTTTTAACTAAACCTTCAATTCCTCATTTTATTACATCAATGGAGCAAGTAGCCTTAACACCCTTCCAACAACACGTTCTACAATATTTCTTGATTTCAAACTTTCCATAGTAACCTTTTCACATTTTTTTAATGTTTCCTGGAAGTCGCTTTCAATCTCCCATACTACCGGGTTATTGTAAATAAATGTGCCGCATTCAAAGTGATGATACAGACTTCGGTAATCCAAATTAATTGTGCCTACCGTGGCAGTATCATTGTCAGATACAAAGACTTTGGCATGCACGAATCCTTTCGTATATTCGTAAATTTGTACTCCTGCGTGAATTAACTCCTCATAATATGTCCGCGCCACCCAGAACGCATACCATTTGTCCGGAATATGCGGCATGATAATAATCACTTCTATTCCACATTTCGCTGCATATGTGAGATTTGTAAGCATTTCATTATCAATAATCAAATATGGAGTCATAATATGAACATATTTCTTTGCATGATTCAGAATATGAAAATAAACCTGTTCTCCGACATTTTCATGGTCATATGGGCTATCTCCGTACGGAAGTACAAAACCAAGTTCCCTTCTAAAATGATCTGATTTTGGTGTGATATATTTGGAAAAGTCCTCCTGCAGTCTGACATTTACATTCCACATTTGCAGAAACATCATCGTAAAACTCTGCACAGCCTCTCCTTCGAGCATAACTGCGGTATCCTTCCAATGTCCAAAACGCAGCTTTTGGTTAATATATTCGTCAGCCAGATTAATACCTCCATTAAATGCAACTTTACCATCAATGACGCATATTTTTCTATGATCTCTGTTGTTCTGATATGAAGAAAGAACCGGTCTGATTGGATTGAACATCTTACATTGGATGCCTGCACACTGCATCTCTTTTGGATAATTTCGTGGTAAAAGTATGATACTGCACATACCATCGTACATAAACCTTACTTCTACACCTTGCTTTACCTTATCTTTTAAAATCTCGAGGATTGAATTCCACATTTCCCCTTCTTCTACGATAAAATATTCCAAAAAGATGTATTTTTCCGCCTTTCTAAGCTGCTCTTTCATGGCTTCAAATTTACTCTCTCCAGATGGAAAATAAGTTACCTTTGTATTACGATGTGTCGGAAAGGAAACCTGACTATCCAGATAATATGCCAGTTTGGCATTCGCCGGTTTTGAAAGACACAAGTCATCCAACACCTCTCGCTCCTGCTTCATATAAAATTTCGTTGCATCACCAAGCGTTTCAAACCTTTTTCCCAAATATTTTGTAGATAACTGTGTGTTCATAAAAATATAAAAAACAACGCCAACAATGGGAACAAGTAAAATAAATAAAATCCACGACATCTTAAATGCAGGATTAATATTAGTATTAATAATATAAACTACTGTCACAATAGACAGAATCACAAAAAACGCATAAGCATACGTTGCATAATGTCCCAAATATGTAGCTATCCTAATCAAAGCAACAATCTGAAGCACCAACAATACAACCAATACTGATATGTGGCTAAACATCATATGAAAAATACCTTTTTTCGCCTTTTTTACCGGTTCCATCTCCATTGTACCGCCCCCTTGTTACTGAATTTATAACTTAGTCTAACACAATTTATAAAGTTACACAATAATCGACTCTTTTCCCCTTTTATTTTTTGTCTGATAGTATTATAATATTCTTAATTATAATACTGTTATTCAGAAAGGAGAATAGCGATGGCAAAAAAATTAGGAAAATCATTATTAGCACTTGTTGCTGTTGGTGCCGCAGTAGGTGCAGGAATTGCATATTTGAAAAAACGTAATGAAGAGGACATTTTTGAAGATGAATTTGAAGACGATTTCGAAGATGAAGATTTCGATTTAGATAATGACCTTGAACCTGTACCAGACCGAGAATATGTTACAATTAACAATAAAGATTTAAAAGAAACTGACAGTGAACAGACCGAAGAAGCTCCTGTGTCAGAAGAATCTTCTACATCTGAAGACAAAGAGGAAGCATAAAATTATGGGACGAAGAATAGATTACTCTCTCGTCCCATTTGTAAGAGTTCGCATGCGAACTCTTTTTTATTTTATTTTGGTAACTTAAACGAACTCTTGAGCGATACGATACGATTAAATACCAGTGCATCTGGTTTTGAATCTTTTGCATCTACACAAAAATATCCATTTCTGACAAATTGGAAACTATCATAGGCTTTTACGCCATCAAAACTTGGTTCCAAATAACAATCTTTTAACACAGTCAATGAATTCGGATTCAGGTTCAATGAACCATCTTCTTTATTGTAAACACCTTTTTCTTCATCCACAATATTTTCATACAGACGCACTTCTGCTTTTGTCGCATATGGTGCCGGTACCCAATGGATTGTTCCTTTTACTTTACGTCCCGTGAAGCCTGTTCCACACTTTGTCTCTGGATCATAAGTACAGTGAATTTCTGTCACTTTTCCGTTTTCATCTTTTACAAAGCTTTCACATTTCACAAAATACGCATGCATCAGACGCACTTCATTTCCCGGGAACAGTCTGAAATATTTCTTAGGCGGTTCTTCCATAAAGTCTTCTCTGTCAATATATAATTCACGGCAGAATGGTACTTTTCTGAATCCTAATTCTTCATTTTCAAGGTTATTCGCCACATCTAAATATTCAACCTGTCCTTCCGGATAATTATCTATAATCAACTTAATTGGATCTAAAACTGCCATCATACGTGGTTTCTTCATCTTTAAATCCTCGCGAATGCAGTATTCTAACATCGCATAATCTACAGAACTATTGCTCTTAGATACTCCACAAAGTTCCACAAACATTTTCAAAGATTCTGGTGTAAATCCACGTCTTCTAAGTGCAGCAATCGAAACGAGTCTTGGGTCATCCCATCCGTCTACAATTCCGTCCTCTACCAGTTTCTTGATGTATCTCTTTCCGGTTACTACGTTCGTCAAATACATCTTTGCGAACTCAATCTGTCTCGGTGCCGGATTAAATTCACACTCCTTTACAACCCAGTCATATAATGGTCTGTGATCTTCAAATTCCAATGTACAGATAGAATGTGTAATCTTCTCAACTGCATCTTCAATCGGATGTGCAAAATCATACATTGGATAAATGCACCATTTGTCACCGGTGTTGTGATGTGTCATGTGCGCCACACGGTAGATAATTGGATCACGCATATTGATATTTGGAGATGCCATATCAATCTTTGCACGAAGCACTCTCTCACCGTCTTCATATTCACCATTCTTCATCGCTTCAAACAATTCTAGGTTTTCTTCGATTGAACGGTCACGGTACGGACTGTTCTTACCCGGCTCTGTCAAAGTACCTCTATACTCACGGATTTCTTCCGGTGTCAAATCGCAGACATATGCCTTACCTTTCTTAATTAACTTCACTGCACATTCATACATGATATCAAAATAGCCAGATGCAAAGAATAAATTATCTTTCCAATCTGCACCAAGCCACTTAATATCTTCTTTGATTGACTCTACGAATTCGATCCTTTCTTTCGTAGGGTTCGTATCGTCAAATCGCATGTGAAATGTTCCATTATATTTCTGTGCAAGTCCATAGTTGAGTAAAATGGACTTTGCATGTCCAATGTGAAGATATCCGTTCGGTTCCGGTGGGAATCTTGTGCATACTGTATCATATACGCCTTCTCTTAAATCCCTTTCAATCTCTTGTTCTATAAAATTTTTTGAAACTACTTCTTTTTCCATAGTAGCCCTCCTCAAATCTTTTGCATTATCGATATATTTTACCATAAATATAACCTCAGAACAAGTGTCACATAAAAATCTTCTCTACATATATATAAAATAATGTTTGACATTCAGATTCCCATATAGTATTATAAACAAGTACTGTTCTTTACAGTTCGCTGTTGTGGCGCAGTCGGTAGCGCGTCGCCTTGGTAAGGCGGAGGTCACGGGTTCAAGTCCCGCCAACAGCTTTAATGAGAGCCCTTGATTTTTCAAGGGCTCTTTTAAGTCTCACGGTATGTATCATAATGAAATGGGGCTGCCGCGAACCACAGCATGTCCCTCAAACAGACTACTTCTGCTTTAATTTAAATTTGACTGTCTCTTTTCCATCCACCAACAATGTGAGATATTTGTACATCTCATCTTCTGAATCTGTCAGAAAAAAATCTGCTTCCACTTTTCCATTGATGCTTTCCCACTGATTCACTAAAATCGGTACAGAAAATGTCGTTCCATTTTTTCGTTCTATTAAAAGTTCATATTGAACATCTTTATTGTAAAAGTCATCATCCATATAAACATGACCTAAAACAAGCCGACTGCCCTTTGCTTCTATTTCCTGCAAACTATTCACAATTGTCATGTGCTTTGGTTTTACTTTTTCAAAAGTTTCCAAATCTTTTATATTATGTATCTCAAGTGTTATGAAATCATTCTCAGCAAAATACTCTACATGATCCGAAAGCATTTGCCTGCTTAAATAAAATAATCCTGCCACAGCAAATACACACATTACAATCAGTATCTTGATTATTATGTTTTTCTTCATGCACATCACTCCTCGCATCTAAATGTCTTCACTATATTTTGAATATTACATGTTGCTTACCATAACGCAAAATGTAAAAAATATTAGCGTAAGTGTTAATATATTATATTTTTTTCTTGTGCCTTTCTCTAATTCAAGTTCCAATTAGAATAGAATGTGTAATTTTTAGTAATAAATTTTCTGCAATATACAGTAGTTGTCGTTTGTGCTGAGATAGAAAAACCTGCTGCTTCTGCGGCCGCCCCCATGGATTTCTGTACTACATGTTGTAAATTTCCCGAAAGCATCATATATATTTCATTACCATATGTGGTTTCGTTAGTTATCACAGCCGAAAAAGCACTTTTTTCAAATGTTATAGTTCCTGTCCCCGTAGCTAATGCCCCTTTGTCTAGTACTTCCACAAATTTTTGACAGGTTCCTTGTGAAGGGTAATAGGATCTATCATACTTAACATGAAGGGTAACCATAATCGTTGACTCAAAAGAACCCTTCCCAAATTCGAACTCCTGATTAATTTGTCTATATACTATTTGGCCCCTCGGCACGACTTCTGAAACCGTCTTAGATTTTCTGTATTTGTTCTGAAAATAGTTTTCCGTTCCTATTTGTTCCAAAATATCTGCTTCTTCATATGATATTCCTTTCTCTTCTGCCAATGATTCCACATATTCTTCTCTGGTCAACTCTTTTACTTCAGTGACACTAGCATTTAAACTATTAAAACTAGTTGACGTTGATGCATTTGCGTTACTGCCAATGCATAAAAAACCTGCAATAATAATTAATAATACTTTTTTCATGGCTCATTCCTCCTTATCATACTCTAATCTTTGCTTTATTACTTCATTATAATTCCCCTTTATAAATCTGTCAACATATACTTTATTATCTTAGGTATTTATTTTCTTTTGTTATTTACAGCACAATTATTAGGTTGTAATATAGAATTATCAAAACGTGAGGTTACTTATTATGGATATCAAAAATAATTTCAAGAAAGGTTCTGTAGAAATGCTTCTCTTGTCACTTTTGGCTGAACAGGACTTATATGGCTACCAGATGACACAATTGATTATTGAACGGGGTGGAGGATATCTTACCGTTCCGGAAGGATCACTTTATCCGACTCTTTATAAATTACAAGATAAACATCTGATTTCTTCTTATGAAAAACAAGTTGGGAAGAGATTGAAGCGGATTTACTATCACATTGAAGATGAAGGACGAGACTATTTAAAAGAATTGATTACCGAATATTATGCAGTAAATGAATGTATCACTAAGATCATTCACTATTCGCAAGAAGGGGGTTTACGCAAACATGACTAATCCAATTACTAAAATGTACCTATCGAAACTCAAAAAACAGATTTCATTTTCTTCCCCTGCAAAAAAAGCTTTTTTGCGTACTTTAAAACGTAGTATAGAAAATTATATTACAGAGCATCCTGGAACTACCTATGAGCTTGTAGAAACAAACTTCGGTACACCCAATGAAGTTGCCTTATCTTTCTACGAAAGCATAGGTCAGGATGAAGTCAACACACATATTCAATCTAAAAAACGAATACTGTGGGGATGTGGCATATTGATTGCGACGTTACTCCTGCTTTGCGGAGAGTATTATCACAAACTCTCTCAATCTGTCGCATATTACGAATTTGAAGAAATTGAATTAAACATTATAGATTAAAAGAACATCAGAAATAATTTCTGCCAGCAGTTTTAATCTGCTGGCAGTTCTCACATTCACTTAGGGATCGTCAAGTGGATTCTGGTTTTTTCTGCTGTATCATCGTACTCATCTTCGTCTTAATTCTCTGCAGCGCATTGTCGATCGACTTCGGACTTTTATCCAACAGCCTTGCAATCTTCTGATAATCCATACCTAACAAATGCAGATATAATACTCTGCTCTCCAAATCACTCAGCCGTTCTTTCAGCTCCATCTCAATCATGTGAAAATATTCTTTATTAAGAAACAGCTCTTCCGGATTATTATCTTTTTCATTTTGGAGTAAATCAATTAACGGCTGCTGCTTTTCATCTTCTGCTTCCTTCCCTTGTTCATACAGGGAAACATACGTGTTGAGCGGCATATGTTTCTGGCGCTGCGATGCTTTAATTGCTGTATACATCTGTCTGGAAATGCAAAGTTCAGCAAAACTGTAAAACGACGTTTGCTGCTTTGCATCATAGTCGCGGACTGCTTTGAAAAGTCCAATCATACCCTCCTGTATTAAATCATCATTTTCACCGCCGAACAAATACATGGCTTTGGCTTTCTTACGTACCAGATATTTATATTTATCCATAATATAATCCGTAATCTCAGATTCTCCCGCCCGCAGTCTGTTTATCAACTGTTCATCGCTCATTGTCTCATATTTATGCATGATTATCTCCCAAAGAACCCTTATTTCATACGTTGTCTTACAATCTCGTAAGCCAGAACGCCTGCTGCCACAGACGCATTCAGCGAATCAATGTCCCCTTTCATCGGAATAGACGCAACATAATCACATTTTTCCTTTACGAGTCTTCCAATACCCTCGCCTTCATTTCCAATAACAAGCCCAATTGGTCCTGTCAGGTTCAGACGATACATGGTTTCTCCACCCATATCTGCACAGACAAACCAGATACCTCTCTCTTTCAGCTCTTCCATTGTCTTCGCAAGATTGGTCACTTTCACAACCGGTGTATAATTCAGGGCACCCGCTGAAGTCTTCGCAACCGTCGCTGTGAGGCCTACTGCACGGCGCTTTGGTATCACCACTCCATGTGCACCCGCAAGATTTGCCGTTCGAATAATCGCACCCAAATTGTGTGGGTCTTCAATATTATCCAAAAGAATAATAAATGGGTCTTCCCCTCGTTTTTTGGCAAGTTCGAAGATATCTTCCATCTCTGCATACTCATAAGCTGCCGCATATGCAATCACGCCCTGATGCTTCTTTGTCTCTGACAACTGATCCAGTCTCTCTTTTGTGACAAAATTAATAATCGTATCATGTTTTTTGGCTTCTCTCACAATTGTTCTCACCGGACCGTCCTGACAACCATCCAGAACAAACAGCTTGTCTACTGGTTTTCCGGAACGAAATGCCTCAATCACGGCATTACGACCTTCAATCACAAGATTCTGCACATTCATTTCTTCGTTCATCATATAAACTCCTATCTTCCAGACTATCCAGCCCGATTTTAACCAAATCAAGTATTCGCTTCCATTCTTTTTTCAGATACAGATATCCTAGAAGTGCTTCAAAACCAGTTGCACGCCTGTAATCTGTAATGGACTGATTCTTTGCCGGTGAAATTGACTTCGCATTACGTCCACGTTTGTAAACTGCATGTTCTTCTTCCGTCAAATGCTCCTGCATCGCACGCATCATCAACGACTGCGAGGAAGCCTGCACAAAACCGCTCGTCTCTTTATGAAGCTTATTCACCTGCTTATTTCCTTGATTAATTACAAGACTTTTGATGATTAAATCATAGAAACTGTCACCTATATATGCCAATGTCAAAGGTGAATAACTATGCACATCCACCTCTTTCATATGGAACAGTTCCTTCATGTAAGAATCAAATTCAAAATTTATGCTTTTTTCCATTTTACTCCTTCGCGGGTATCTTCAAGAACAATACCTTTCTCTAACAATTCATTACGGATCTCATCAGCTCTTTTGAATTTTTTTTCTTTTCTCGCTGCCTGTCGTTCTGCAATTAATTTTTCGATGTCTTCTGCTAAAAGTTCTTCCTCTTTATTTACAATCAGACCAAGAACGTCTGCCAGCTTCACAATTGCATCAAACAAGCCTTGCAGATATTCTTTTGAGCTTTCTGCACTTGCAGTTGTATTCGCATATTTAACCAATTCAAAAATAGAAGCAATCGCATCTGCTGTATTAAAATCATCATCCATAGCTGTTTCAAAACCGGTTACATATTCACTAACTTTTTCAAACGCAGATTTTTCTTCTTCTGTCATCGCTTCCACCGTAGCGGCTCCCATTAAATGTTTCAAATTATCTACAGCTGTAATAATACGTGTAAGTGCATTTTTCGAAGATTCCATCAAGTCAGCGCTGAAGTTCAATGGACTTCTGTAATGTGCACTTAACATGAAGAAACGAAGTACCTGCAAATCGTATTGCTCACTGATTTCCCTTACAGTTCTGAAGTTTCCAAGGGATTTTGACATCTTGCGGTTATCAATATTTAAAAATGCATTATGCATCCAATATTTTGCAAATTCTTTCCCATTTGCAGCCTCGCTCTGTGCAATCTCATTTTCATGATGTGGAAATACCAAATCTTCCCCACCCGCATGAATATCAATCTGGTCTCCCAGATATTTTTTTGACATTACAGAACATTCAATGTGCCATCCCGGACGACCATCGCGCCATGGTGACTCCCATGCCGGCTCGCCTTCTTTTTTCGGTTTCCATAATACGAAATCCAATGGGTCTTCTTTTTCATCTTCTCCGGTTACTAAAAGAGAACGTCCGCCAGACTGTAAATCATCCAGATTCTTATGAGAAAGTTTTCCATATTCTTTGAACTGTCTTGTACGGAAATATACGGTTCCATTCTTTTCATAAGCATATCCTTTTTCAATCAACTGTCCAATCATCTCTACCATACCGCAGATTTCTTCTGTTGCCAATGGATGTGTAGTGGCTGGTTTTACATTCATCGCAGCCATGTCTTTCTTACATTCTTCGATGTATCTTTTGGAAATCACATCTGCTGAAACCCCTTCTTCGATGGCCTTTTTGATAATCTTGTCATCTACGTCTGTAAAGTTGGATACAAAATTCACGTCATAGCCTTTATACTCAAAATAACGTCTTACTGTATCAAATACGATCATCGGTCTTGCATTTCCGATATGAATGAAGTTATATACGGTCGGGCCGCACACATACATTCTCACCTTTCCTTCTTCAATTGGTACAAATTCTTCTTTTCTCTTTGAAAGTGTATTATATAATTTCATAATGTCCTCCTTCTTCCTCCTCTGCCTCCCGGCTTGATATACATTTTAATTGTTTTTCTAATTCTTTTAACTTCTTCTGTAACCTTAGGTTATCCTGATGTAATTCACGCATGTCGTTGAGCACAGGGTCAGGTAAATGAATCTGATCCATATCTGTTCGTGGAATTTTTTTATCTCCCATACGCACCACGCGTCCTGGAACACCAACTACCGTACAATTCGGTGGCACCGCTTCCAACACAACAGAACCGGCTCCTATTTTTGAATTTTCCCCAATAGTAAATGAACCAATGATCTTCGCGCCGGCACTAACCATGACATTATCTTCCAGAGTCGGATGACGTTTTCCTTTTTCTTTACCTGTACCACCAAGTGTCACTCCCTGATAAAGTGTGACATTATCGCCAATAATCGTCGTCTCGCCGATAATCACACCGCTTCCATGATCGATAAACAACCCTTTTCCTATCTGAGCCCCCGGATGAATCTCAATTCCAGTCTTTCTTACTGCCCTCTGGGAAATCCATCTTGCCAGAAAGTAATGTTCTTTCATATATAACTTGTGCGCCAGCCTATAACCCAACACAGCTTTAAAGCTAGGATATAACAACACTTCCCAACTCGTTTTAATCGCCGGGTCACGCTCTCTGATGACATCCAATTCTTCTTTAATATAAGAAATCAGACCCATGATTCTGCCTCCTGTAATTCTTCAATATGTAAAAAAACTCCGTCTCCAATCTAGAGACGAAGTAATATCCGCGGTTCCACTCTAATAAAGAAATCTCTTTCTTCACTTGAATACTACTCTTTTCGTTCTTAGTCTTTTCCACTATCTTAGTACAGTTTATGAAAAATAACGGATTTTGTCAACCTCTATACCACCTCATTTAGAAAAACTTTTTGCAAAGGAATTATTTTTTCCAGTTCATTTTTCAATTCCGATGATATATTTAATTCTTCTTTCTCCGTCAGTTCTTCCAATGTCAAATATCCAAAGAGCAGGCTTGTCAGTGTGCCGATTTTCACGGTATCTTTCATCGTCCCACATCCGCAAACCCTCTCCACTGTGTGGATTCCGTTCTCCTTGTTCCCTATGACATGAAATACGCCCTGATTTTCATTCAAAATCGAATCTTCAATCCCAACAACAAGCTCCAGATTTTCCTTCAATTGCAGGGTTTTTAGAAATGTTTCCAGACGAAGGATTCTTGCCATAATCATTGGTACACATTCTTCATCGCCATATCCAATACATTTTACCTGCTTGCTCACATCTCCGGTCAAAGAATATACAGCAGCTTGAAAATCCGTGTGATGTTCAAAAATCGGTTCTCGTATCATAATCTGTTCGTCTTTTGCATAACAAAGTACTCCATTAATAATGCCTTCTCTTTTTGTAAAAAGAACCTCGCCATCCTCACTCTGATGCTCATAAATCAACGTCTCATAATAACTTTTATCTCGCCTTGCCACCACCTGATAATCTTTTAGGCTCCGGTTGACGAATTCTGCAATTCCCTCACAATCCTTCTCTGTCGCAGCTTCAATCTGAATTACATCATCCGTTGATTTCATTCCTCTAATCATACTCTGCCCTTGCCTGTACACAAATCGAAAATCAAATGGATAGTAAATCGCTTCTGCTGCAGGCATCAAAAATGTGAACGGTTCGTTCCTTTCATACATGGCACGCATCGCCCGTTTCAATAGAGCCGACATAATGCCTTTCTTCCGATACCTTTCATCTGTTGCCACAGCAACAATATAATTAGCAGAATGTATCCACTTATTGATGCGTAACATATACGGATTGAGATGCAGCATTGCCACAATACTTCCATCATCTTCTGCCACATAAATTTCATTTTCATTTGTCTTTACTGTATAATAATAATCCAGAAATGAACCTGCATCTTCCTTAAAAATCTGTTCCCATAACTTTCTGGCTTTCCAATGTTCCTGTCTTTCTAATTTCCGAAAATTCATCTTTTTCTACCCATTTAAACTATTGCTGTCTCTTGCAGCCCCCACAAGAGCCGCAACCAACTTCATCACCTGCCACTTTATAACTTGTCAGATTTGTAATCTTTTCAATTGCACAGATAGCCTGTGAGGATATCCCTTCACCGCTTCCTGTAAATCCTAAGCCTTCTTCTGTAGTTGCCTTGATATTAATCTGGTCTGGCTCAATGTGAAGAACATTTGCAATGTTTTCCCTCATCTTCTCAATATGTGGAAGCATCTTTGGTCTCTGCGCAATAATCGTTGCATCGATATTCTCGATGACATACAAATGCTCGTCCAACAATTTTCCGACATGCTCCAATAATTTCATACTGGAAATCCCCTTATAACGTTCATCCGTATCCGGAAAATGTTTTCCGATATCTCCAAGTGCAGCTGCCCCAATCAACGCATCCATGATCGCATGAACTAAAACATCTGCGTCAGAATGTCCAAGCAAGCCCTTTTCATATGGAATATTCACACCGCCCAAAATCAAATCGCGTCCTTCCACTAATTTATGAACATCATATCCTAATCCTACTCGCATAACGATACCTCTTTCCATCTAATTTATATAATGCAATACCTGTTGATATTATATCACAAAAGGGTGAATACTACTAGTATCCACCCTCTCACTTCAGTAGCGGGAACTGGATTTGAACCAGCGACACCACGGGTATGAACCGTGTGCTCTAGCCAACTGAGCTATCCCGCCATATTCAATTATTCACTAGTTTCCTAGTAGTGGGACCAACAGGGCTCGAACCTGTGACCCCCTGCTTGTAAGGCAGGTGCTCTCCCAGCTGAGCTATGATCCCAAGATAAGTAGCGGGAACTGGATTTGAACCAGCGACACCACGGGTATGAACCGTGTGCTCTAGCCAACTGAGCTATCCCGCCATATTCAATTATTCACTAGTTTCCTAGTAGTGGGACCAACAGGGCTCGAACCTGTGACCCCCTGCTTGTAAGGCAGGTGCTCTCCCAGCTGAGCTATGATCCCAAATTATCGCCAACCGACTTACTTATTATACAATTATAGTTCGTGTTCTGTCAACACTTTTTTACTTTTTTTTGCAGAAATATTCTTTATCCAATCTGCACATACTATCTTTGAAAGGTGGTGCAGAAGCATGAAAAAAGACGAAATAACTCAGATTCCTTACGGTCCAAAGGACGACTACGATGATAATAATATTCCTGAGATTGACCTTCCAAGACCATCCAATGTCACACCAGATGAGGTTCCAAGGCGCGACGATCCTGGTGGAGAAGGTAAATAACATATTCTGAAGCAAAAGGGGTTGCTGAGGCAACCCTTTTCGCTCCTATAATCTGTTTATCACTCATTTTCAAACCTCGCCGTTCTTTCCAGAATTAACAAATCACAAATGAATATGTGATATCCTCTTCTGCATTAATGTGATATGAGGCTTCCACATCACTCCCCCAACTGTCAATACCACCAACACCTCTTACTGCTCCATATACACAAAGTACCGTTCTTCGTGCCAGAGGTAATTCTTCGTGATGCATTGCGTTTTCAATCTCGCTTGCTGTATAAGGCAAACAAGAAAATGCAAATGCTTTATCATTTTTCTCA
This sequence comes from uncultured Clostridia bacterium, assembly GCA_937896665.1. GTDB lineage: Bacteria > Bacillota > Clostridia > Lachnospirales > Lachnospiraceae > Faecalimonas. Next base: position 59,822 of record CALBNS010000087.1, on the reverse strand, counting down.
AATCTCAAAACCTGCTCAGAATTATCTTTTCTGCTGTTATTAAGACTTGTGTGCCTTGTCACTTCTAGCCACTCTGTATCCATTCTCATGCCACACTCCTGTGGTACCAGGTATGGGGTGAGACTTATATCATCTATTTCATAAACACCCTTTTTGGCACCTGCCATACGATCAGGATATGTTTCACCGGAAAGACCCTCATACATATATTTATCTGCAAGTGTTGGCATGATAAATCTAAGTCCAAACGTAGGAAGCTGTGGCAACCCCTTTACACCCTTATATGATACATTTACTGTAATCTTACCTTGGTTCTCTATGCTATATACAACCTCCACAATAGTTGAAGGTGTTATAACTGTCTCGTATACAAATTTAATCACCACATTTTCTGCAAACACATCTCCGGCATACTTATTGTTATCCGGTGCACAAGGTTTACCTTGTGATATACCATCTGTAATAACTTCTACGTCCTTACAGTCAATGAACATATCCGCTGCAAGCCAGCTTCCACTCTTAATATGGAACTGACTTCCTCTATCGTTATCTGTCAACGCTCTCCAAAATGTTGGCTTAGGGCAGCGGTATAGCCATTCATAACCATTCTTTACTAATGACTCCAAACCTCCCTGTGCATAGGAGAAAACATAATCAAAGTCCTCTCCATGAACGCCAAGTGTAAAATCACCATATACTACTCTTAATGATTTAGATGTACATTCCATAGTAATACCTCACTTCCTGCATTGCCGGTTTCTCTCTTCTATCCGCAAATACAATTCCATTACCGGAGAACTCATAATCTGCCGGCCTGTCATCGAAGTCCCCACCGTAACGGAGAACTTCCCTGCCAGTGACCTCATCCTTTACAAATAGCGCCTGATCAATAAAGTCCCAAATAAATCCTCCCTGGTACATATCGTACTGATCAATCAGTTTCATATAGGAACCAAGACCTCCCATGGAGTTGCCCATATCATGCATGAACTCGCATAAGATAAATGGCTTCTTTGCATTGTGAATCAAATAATCTTCAACATCAGCAGGACTTGCATACATACGACTCTCCATATCTGAAATAGTATCCTCGTAAGCCCTGTTATAATAGGAACTTTCATAATGAACCAATCTTCCATCATTCTTGTCCTTGAAGTATTTATTCATTGCCTCAATATCATCTCCGGCATAGGATTCATTTCCCAAAGACCAGAACAATACAGATGTATGATTCTTAAACGTCTCATAATTATTTCTTGCTCTATCAATTACCGCTTCTCGCCACTGCGGTATGGATCCCGGAACGTTGCAGGATGGTTCAATTGCGCCTAATTTCTGGAAAGAACCATGACTTTCCAGGTTTGTCTCTGACATCAGATAGATTCCCTCTTCATCACACATATAGTACCAAGGAATCTGATTCGGATAATGACAGGTCCTTACCGCATTAATATTATTCTTTTTTATGCACCTCATATCAGAAGTCATCTCTTCCATTCCGATTGCCCGTCCTGTTTTTGCACTCCATTCATGTCTGTTTACGCCCACAACAATTAATCTCTTACCATTCAGGTGCATAACTTTATCTATAATTTCAAGTCTTCTAAATCCCACCTTGTATGGCACCACCTCTACAAGCTGTCCATCTTCATATAATTCAATAAATGTGCTATATAAGTATGGATTGTGGTTATCCCATGGATTGACCCTTTGTACATCCACCTTGATGTTTCCCACTACAGTACCGGCAGCATCTGCAAGAGGAATGTCCTCATCTAACAATTGATTACCATCCTTATCTTCCAGTACGAACCTTGCAGTTTTTATGCTTTCCTTTATAGCAGACACCTTTACATCCACTGTAATCACACCACTGGCATTATCTTGGTTAAGCATCGGATGAATCCACATATCCTGAATATGTGCATCAGGTATTGCTCTTAAGGACACACTTCTGAATATCCCAAAGAATCTGAAGAAATCTTGATCCTCTAAAAATGCTGCTGTACTCATCTTGTGAACCTGAACCGCAAGCACATTATCTTTATCCTTAACAAAAGGAGTAAGGTCAAACTCTGATGGTGTAAAACTATCCTCCGCATATCCAACAAACTCGCCGTTTAACCAAACATACATCGCCTGCTCCACGCCTTCAAAACATATGATAACTCTCTTCCCAAGAAGGTCGCTATTAAGGTCAAATTTCTTTATATAGGAACCAACCGGATTATACTTTGCTTCACTGAACATGCCTGCACCATCACCGGCACCTTCTATACTATGTGCACCTCTCAAATATTTCTTACCTTCCCAAGGGTACATGGTGTTAATATATCTAATTTGGTCATATCCAGCCAATTCAATATGTCCTGGTACCATGATCTTCCCAAAGTTACTTTTGTCATAATCTATCTGATAAAAATCTTCCGGTCTTTCCTTTGCATTGATGCTAAAGCAAAAATCCCACTGACCATTTAATACCTGAGTAAGTTTATCATCGTTTGCCTCGAAATCAGCATAATTAAAATAATAACTATGATCACTATGTGCGTCTACCTGATTTATTCGAAATACTTCAGGATTGTCTAACCATTTAATATCTGCCTTCATAATTGTCCTCTCTTTTCTTTATTTTACAATTAGTAATTTGTAATCTCGCCGTTCCAAATTGTTTTTACTTATTCAGTATCTTAATTATACTAAACCCACTTTTAAAAATACATATCAAGAATTGGACAAAACATGCACAAAATGATACAATTAATTGAAATATGTACATTTTATTGTGTTTTTCATCAAATTATACATTAAAAAAATGAACTTATCACATCAAGGAGGATATATGTATACAAACAATGCATACTTAAATAACACTAAAATAGACATTAAGGACAAAAGCAAACCTTTAATCGTAACCAGTTGTGGTACATATCACTTATATACACGGCAAAAACTTCCAACATGGAGACCAAGAGGCAGACTAGACTTCCAGCTTATATATATTGCATCGGGAAAGGCACATTTTCATTTCAACAGCAAAGAAGAAATCGTTACTTCCGGACATATGATACTTTATCGACCAAAAGAACCTCAAAAGTATGAATACTATGGCGAAGACCAGACGGAAGTATATTGGGTCCACTTTACTGGTGGTGATGTAACGAATATCCTTCGCTCCTACGGACTTACCAAGAATAAACATGTCTTTTACTGTGGAAAGGGACTCGATTACCAAAATCATTTTCGCACCATGATTCAGGAACTACAAATGTGTAAGGAACACTATGCAGAAATGCTGGAAATGCATTTAAGAGAAATTTTTGTAATGATTCATAGACATTCTCAAACAAGTTCCAAAATGACTAACAGTAAGATTGCAGAAGATATTGATGCTGCTACCATATATTTCAACGAACATTATAACGAGGAAATAAATATCGAAGACTATGCGGCAAGTCATAATATGAGCACCAGTTGGTTCATCCGCAACTTTAAACAGTATACCGGATTTACACCACTACAATACATATTATCAGTTCGCATATATAATGCCGAAGTTCTCCTCAAAAGCAATCAGTATAACATTACCGAAATAGCAAATATTGTCGGTTATGATAATCCTTTTTACTTCAGCAGGACCTTTAAAAAATTGAAGGGAATTTCCCCTTCCGATTATCGAAACAATATTGAATCGTAAGACAAAGAAATGCTGGATTTAAGCTATTCTTAACCAATCCAGCATTTCATATTTTTTAATTTCTTTTATACATTTTCGCCTTAAACAATACCTTGTGCAGTCATAGCATCTACTACTTTTTCGAATCCGGCAATATTGGCACCTACTACGTAGTTTCCTTTAAAACCGTATTTCTCTGCTGCATTTGCTGCATTGTGACAAATGTTAACCATAATGTCTTTTAATTTTGCGTCTACTTCTTCAAATGACCAGCTTAAACGTTCACTGTTCTGAGACATTTCAAGAGCGGATGTAGCTACACCACCTGCATTAGCAGCTTTACCAGGAGCAAAGATTACACCGTTTTTCTGTAAATATTCTGTAGCTTCCATTGTTGTAGGCATGTTCGCACCTTCTGCAACTGCGATAACACCATTTGCAACTAATGCTTTTGCATCTTCTAATAATAATTCATTCTGTGTTGCACATGGTAATGCGATATCAACTTTTACAGTCCATACGCCTCTTCCTTCATGATATTCAGCATTTGGACGGTAGTTTTTGTATTCTGATAAACGTCCACGTTTTACTTCTTTGATTTCCTTTAATGCTGCAAGATCGATTCCTTCTGAATCATATACCCAGCCTGTAGAATCACTTGCTGTTACAACTTTTGCACCTAATTGCTGTGCTTTTTCAATTGCATAAATAGCAACGTTACCTGACCCAGAAACTGCAACAGTTTTTCCTGCAAGTTCGATACCATTTAATTTCAATAATTCGTCTGTAAAATATAACAATCCATATCCAGTTGCTTCTTTTCTTGCTAAAGAACCGCCGTAGCTTAATCCTTTACCTGTCAGAACACCTTCATATACGCCACGGATGCGCTTATACTGTCCGAACATGTAACCGATTTCTCTTGCACCTGTTCCGATATCGCCGGCTGGAACGTCTGTGTCTGCTCCAATATATTTACACAATTCTGTCATAAAGCTCTGGCAGAATGCCATAACCTCTCTGTCTGATTTTCCTTTCGGATCAAAGTCAGAACCACCTTTACCACCACCAATTGGAAGTCCTGTTAATGAGTTTTTGAAGATCTGTTCAAAACCTAAGAATTTGATAATGCCAAGATTTACAGACGGGTGCAGACGAAGTCCTCCCTTATATGGTCCGATTGCGCTATTGAATTGTACACGGTATCCTGTGTTAACCTGTACTTGTCCATTATCATCAACCCAAGGTACACGGAATTTAATTTGTCTTTCCGGTTCAACCATTCTTTCCAGCAATGCATCTTTTCTAAATTTCTCTTCATTAGCTTCTACAACGACTCTAAGAGACTCTAAAACCTCTTTTACAGCCTGGTGAAACTCTGGCTCTGCCGGATTCTTTTTCACAACTAATTCAATCACTTCATCTACATATGACATATTGATTCCCTCTTTCCTTTGATACAAAATAGCCGCACAGAATTATCTCTGTACGACCCTTTGCCTTAATTCATTTTTTAAGTATAGTGCGATATTTCATATAAGTCAAGTATTTTTATTTAAAATATGCAACTCCAGATTCGAAAATCTTCAGGTCTTGTTCCCCATAAATATTGATTGCTACAGAGTCACCACGACGTTCTGAGTGAGCCATCTTACCAAGTACACGTCCGTCAGGACTTGTAATACCTTCAATTGCTCTATAAGAACCATTCGGATTCCATTCTTCATTCATTGTAATATTTCCTGCAAGATCACAGTATTGTGTTGCAACCTGTCCATTCGCGAACAATTCGTTCAATACTGACTCCGGTGCTACGAAACGACCCTCTCCATGAGAAGCAGGATTTGTGTAAACGCCGCCTAATTGTGCTTGCTGTAACCATGGCGATTTATTGGTAACAACTTTTGTATATACCATCTTAGAAATATGACGTCCGATTGTATTGTAAGTAAGAGTTGGTGCTCCTTCTGTCTGACCGCAAATCTTACCATATGGAACCAGACCTAATTTGATTAATGCCTGGAAACCATTACAGATACCAAGAGCAAGTCCATCACGTTCATTCAGCATTTTTTCTACTGCTTCTTTCAGTTTCGCATTTTGGAATGCTGTAGCGAAGAATTTTGCCGAACCGTCTGGTTCATCACCCGCGCTAAATCCACCCGGGAACATAATCATCTGTGATTGCGCAATCGCTTTTTCAAACACCTCCACTGAATCACGGATATCTGCAGCATCTAAGTTTTTGAATACTTTCGTAATTACTTTTGCACCCGCATGTTCAAATGCTTTTCTACTGTCATACTCGCAGTTTGTTCCTGGGAATACAGGAATAAATACAGTTGGCTGCGCAATCTTATGTGTACATACACAAATACTGTCTGCGTTAAATAACTCTTCTTTCACAGCTTTTGCTCCATCCTGTCCTGCCACCGAAGGGAATACCTTCTCTAAAGGTGCTTTCCATACATTCACACCTTCCTCTAATGAAATACTCATATCGCAGTAAGAAATCTTTTCATCGGCTGTCACTTCACCAATTACAGTATAAGCAATCGCAAGTTTAGATACACATTCAGCAGGTACTTCTGCAATAATATCACCAAATGCAGGAGCAAATAAATCTCTCTTATCCACGTTGTGCTCTATCTTCACACCAATGCCATTTCCAAATGCCATCTTACTTACTGCTGCAGCGATACCATGTCTGTCTAATGCATATGCAGATACAATATTGCCATTCTGAATATCTTCACGGAATTTACCGTATTGTTCCATCACTTTTTCATATACCGGTAAATCATAATTGTCTTTTTCTGCACGAACCCAGATTAACTTATTGCCTTCCTTCTTTAATTCCGGTGTGATAATGTCTTTCTGTGTTGCAACATCCACTGCAAACGATACTAATGTAGGCGGTACATCAATATCCTGGAAAGTTCCTGACATACTGTCTTTTCCGCCGATTGACGGCAGACCAAGACCTAACTGAGCATCATATGCACCAAGAAGTGCTGCAAATGGCTGACTCCATCTTGATGGATCCTCTGTCATACGTCTGAAATATTCCTGGAATGTCAGACGAATCTTGCTGTAATCTCCACCGTTTGCCACAATCTTAGCAACGGATTCTAATACTGCATATACTGCACCATGGTATGGACTCCAGCTTGATAAATATGGATCAAAGCCAAAGCTCATCATTGTTACTGTATCGCATTTGCCTGTGAGAACAGGTAATTTTGCAACCATTGCCTGTGTCTCTGTCATCTGGTATTTTCCACCGTGTGGCATAAATACTGAACCAGCTCCGATAGAACCATCGAACATTTCCACAAGACCCTTTTGTGAACAAACATTCAAATCCTGCAGTGTAGAAAGCCATTTTTCTTTAACATCTTCTACTTCTGCTCTCACTAAAATACTGTCTTCTCTATTTGGGATATCTACCGCAACTGTTGTCTCCTGATGTGCACCATTTGTATCAAGGAAAGCTCTTGAAATATTTACGATTTCTTTTCCTCTCCATGATAATACTAATCTTGGTTCTTCTGTTACAACAGCAACTTCTACTGCTTCCAAGTTTTCTTCCTTTGCATATGCCATAAATGAATCTACGTCTTTCGGATCAACTACCACTGCCATACGTTCCTGTGATTCTGAGATGGCAATTTCTGTTCCGTCAAGACCTGCATATTTCTTTGGTACTTTATCAAGATTTACCTGTAATCCTGCAGCCAGCTCACCAATTGCTACAGATACACCACCTGCCCCAAAGTCATTACATTTCTTAATTAATTTACTTACTTCTTCACGTCTGAATAAACGCTGAATCTTACGTTCTGTTGGTGGATTACCTTTTTGTACCTCCGCTCCACATGTCTCAATAGATTCCTCTGTATGTACCTTTGAAGAACCTGTTGCACCGCCACAGCCGTCACGTCCAGTACGTCCACCAAGCAGGATGATGATATCGCCCGGATCAGATGTTTCTCTGATAACTGCTCTTCTTGGAGCCGCACCAAGTACTGCACCAATTTCCATACGCTTTGCAACATAATTCGGGTGATAAATTTCTTTTACCGCACCAGTTGCAAGACCAATCTGATTACCATATGAGCTATAACCGTGTGCCGCTTCACGTACAATCTTCTTTTGTGGAAGTTTTCCTTTTAATGTATCTTTTACAGACACTGTTGGATCTGCTGCTCCTGTTACACGCATTGCCTGATATACATAAGTACGTCCTGACAACGGGTCACGGATTGCACCGCCCAGACAAGTAGCCGCACCACCAAATGGCTCAATTTCTGTAGGATGGTTATGTGTCTCATTTTTAAAGTTTACAAGCCACTCTTCTTCCACACCATCTACTACAACCGGTACCACAATACTACATGCATTAATTTCTTCCGATTCTTCCTGATCATTTAATTTGCCTTCGCGTTTTAATCTACGCATTGCCATAAGTGCCAAATCCATCAGACATACGAATTTATCTTCACGTCCTGCAAAAATCTCACTGTGGTCTCTCAGATACTGATTGTATGAATTTACGATAGGTTCTTTATAATCACCTTCGCCAAATGTTACTTCCTTCAACTCTGTAGAGAATGTTGTATGACGGCAGTGATCTGACCAATATGTATCAAGCACACGGATTTCTGTCATAGAAGGGTCCCTGTTTTCTTCACCTTTGAAATAGTTCTGGATGTGAAGGAAATCCTTAAACGTCATAGCAAGTCCCAAAGAATCATAGAGTTCTTTTAATGTTGCCTCATCCATCTCCTTGAAACCGCCAAAAATCTTCACATCTTCCGGCTCATCAAACTTTGTGATTAATGTTTCCGGTTTTTCCATTCCTGTTTCTCTTGAGTCTACCGGATTGATGCAGTGAGCTTTGATTGCCTCAAACTCTTCATCTGTAATCGCCCCTTCAATTACATATGTAGTTGCAGACTTGATTACCGGAAGTTCATCTTCTTTAATAAACTGAACGCACTGTACTGCTGAATCTGCTCTCTGATCAAATTGTCCCGGCAAATATTCTACAGAGAATACTCTGCTTCCTTCTTTTACCGCAAACTCTTCTTTGTATAATATATCTACCGGTGGTTCTGAAAAGATACCATTACATGCAGTCTCGAAAGTAGCATCTGATAAATTTTCAATATCATAGCGAATTAATACTCTTACAGCTTCCACTGTTTTAATTCCAAGATAACTATTAATCTCGTGTTGCAATTCTTTTGCTTTTACTGCGTATTCTTGTCTTTTTTCTACATATACACGTTTTACACTGCTCATATTGTCCTCCATCTGATTTGTACATTTATTACTGTAACCATAGTAACATATTTTTCTTTATAAGGGTAATTAATATACCTTAACGTTTTTATAAGTTTCTCTAATTTTATTCCGTCTTTACAAGGCTACTACTCATATTATAAACAAAATCGCCACTCCAATCAAGAAAATACTGCCAATTTGAAACACCATATCAAAAAATCCTTATTGTCATTTCTTTCTTTTCAGCTTATAATGTATTTATAAGGAGGGCTAATAATGGATATTAATTATGAATTGTATAAAGTATTTTTTTATGTTGCAACTACTCTTAGCTTCTCAGAAGCATCCAAACAACTGTTTATTTCACAGTCAGCAGTAAGCCAGTCTATCAAAGCATTAGAAAAAAAATTGGATCAGACTCTGTTTATCAGAAGTACAAAACGAGTACAGCTGACACCAGAAGGTGAAATTCTTCTGCGCCATATAGAACCTGCTATGAATCTGATTAAACGTGGTGAAACACAGCTCATGGAGGCGGGTTCTACCGGTGGTCAGATCCGTATCGGTGCAAGCGACACCATTTGTCGATATTTTCTTGTGCCTTATCTGAAAAGATTTCACAAGGAATTTCCTAATACACATATCAAAGTTACGAACCAGACTTCTCTCAAATGTGTAGAATTATTAGAAACCGGACAAGTAGATTTAATTGTAGTCAACTATCCGAATTCCCACTTGAATAACCTTTATACCTTTAAAAAAATAGCTGATTTTCAAGATTGTTTTGTCGCTGGCAAAGCCTTTTCAGAATTAAAAGACAAGGCGCTATCTCTCAAAGATTTGCTGGATTACCCAATCCTGATGCTTGACAGGCGAAGCACAACAAGTGAATTTCTACACAGTATGTTCCAACAGCATCAACTTGATTTGGTTCCCGAAATAGAACTCAGCAGCAATGATTTTCTGCTTGATCTTGCAAAAATCGGACTTGGCATTGCCTTTGTGCCGGATTATTCTGTTCCACAACAATCCGATGAACTGTTCACTGTAAAAACGAAAGAAGTCCTGCCCGCCAGACAACTAGCCGTTGTATACAACGAACACGTACCTATTTCAAAGGCCGCCTGGGAATTTCTAAACTATTTTAATATTGAAAGATAAACATCCCAAGCTTATATCGGATTCATTCGGTATAAGCTTTTTCCCAGAAATCCTTTATTGTATCTTTCGCCGAATGAAGATTACACACTTCTACGTGCTTCCACTCCCTTGGAAAAATTTCCATATATTGTTTCTCCTGAAATCGTTCGTCTAAAAGTGCAACAATCCCTTTGTCTCGTTCCGTTCTAATTACACGACCTGCTGCCTGAAGCACTTTATTCATCCCCGGATAAAGATAAGCATAATCAAAACCTCTCTCCCCCTGTTTTTCAAAATACTGCTTCAATATTTCTCTCTCATTACAGATTTGTGGAAGTCCTGTTCCTACAATCATTGCACCAATTAACCGTTCCTCTGCCAAATCGATACCTTCTGAAAAGATGCCACCCATCACACAGAACCCAACTAAACTATTTTCTCTCTTTTCTTCGAATTCCCCCAAAAATATTTCTCTCTTTTCTTCATTCATATACTGGTCTTGTATCATACAATGTATATCTTCTGAAACATATTTTTGAAAACATTCCCATACATCTTCCATGAAACGATAAGAAGGAAAAAATACCAGATAATTTCCTTTTTGTATATTAATAGTTTGAGTGATATACTCAGCATACCGTTCATACATTACCTGATTTCTTCTCGTGTAGCGTGTACTCACATCATTACCGATTAATAAGAGTCTGTTTTTCTCCTCAAACGGAGAATGTGCATAAACTGCATAGTCATCCGTCTCTATACTTAATAGCTTTTTATAATAAGTAATCGGCAAAAATGTAGCCGAGAAGAAAATTGTACTGTTCCCCTGTTCTAGAAATTTCTGTAGATTCCTTGCGGGATTCACGCAGAATAACTTGATTTTAAACCGTTCTTCCTCCGGCTCTGTATAAATCACATAATTCTCATCTATCTCTTCATAAATATTCAAAAATGACCGTATACTGAAATAAAATTCCAGCACCTCTTCATCCACTTCATCTTGTGCTTCCATCAGCTTTTCCAGTTCGCCAAAGACATTCATCAGCTTCAATACAAAATGTGAAATACTGTTGTGAATCTGATAAGAAGTACTCTCTCTTTTCCATTCTAGGAAATCCCGATTACAGGCATCCAGATAACGTGCCAGTTTCATACTTTCATACTTCACTTTTTTCTTCACACTTAAGAATGCTCCTTTATAAAGTACTGAACTATACATCTCACGACCACGTTCTACCAGATTATGGGCCTCATCAATCAAAAACAAATATTCACCTTTTTTGCCTTCTGTAAAAAATCGTTTTAAATGCGCATTTGGATCAAAAACATAGTTATAGTCACAAATCACTGCATCTACCCACAATGAGAGATCTAACGCCATTTCAAACGGACAGACATTGTGCTTCTTTGCATGGCTTTCAATGTTTTCACGACTCATGTCGTTCGTTTCCGTAAGCATTTCATAAATTGCATCATTCACCCTGTCATAATGTCCTTTTGCATATGGACAATACTCCGGATTACATTTCGTCTCTTCACAGAAGCAAATCTTATCTTTAGCAGTCAGTGAAATCACTTTATATTGTAATCCACCCTGCTTTAAAATCTGAAATGCCTGTTCTGCGACTGTTCTTGCAATTGTCTTGGCAGTCAGATAAAATATTTTGTCACCCAATTCTTCACCAACTGCTTTTACTGCCGGGAAGACGGTCGCCATTGTTTTGCCAACTCCTGTAGGGGCCTGAATAAACAGTTTCTTTTTACGCAGAATTGTCCGGTAAACCGATGTCACTAATTCCTTCTGTCCATCACGATACACATACGGAAATTGTATCTGCTTAATTGAGGCATTTCTTGCTTTTTGCCACTCCATCTGAAACTTAGCCCATTTTTCGTATTGCGAAACCAGCGCAAAAAACCATTCTTTTAACGTATCCATATCATATCGCTCTTGAAAACGCTTAATTTCTTCTGTTTCCATCTGACAATATGTCATCTGCACCGTCATTTCTGATAAATTGTTCTGCATGCCATAAATACAGGCATAGCACTTTGCCTGTGCAAGATGAACAGGCACCGGCTGCTCAATGTGCTCTAATTCCTTTAGAATACCTTTAATTTCATCAATAAGAACTCCATCCTCTGATTTCTGAATGCCGTCAGCTCTTCCTTCTACCTGCAGCATAAACCCGTCACATGGAAACTGCATTTTCAAAGAAACCTCCGCCTGATAATTCGAACCCATCTGACTCTGTATTTTCCGATGAATTTTTCCGCCAAGCAGCATCGCCTCCTTGTCGGAAGTTCCTGCTGTTCGATTGTCAATATCTCCTTCTCGCAAAAGAAATTCTACCAGATTTCGGACAGAAATCCGAATTACTTTTTCCTGCTCCATAAACTTTTATACCCACTTTATAACTTTATTGAAACTCTACAATATTGCTCCGGAAACGAATTGGCAGATGTTGTTTTTGCAGTTTGGGATTCTCTCGTTCTTTAATGGAGATACTCTTAAAAAAATCCTTCCATAGCTCCGAAAATACGCCTTCCGCATAAGAAACCCTTGAAACCGCTTCTAAATCCAACTCTTCATCCCATACTAATACCCATTGCTTTTCCTTTTGGTGCACCAGAAACTGTCTGTGTGTCTCATCATAAATCATAAAATTTTCCAAAGGAAACCGATTGGCAAAGTGATCCCCTATACAGGACAATATCTGACTTTTCGGAGCGATTTTCGAAAATAATACCCCATTTTCCAACTCTGCAAACCGAATCAATTCCAAAAAGTAATGGGCCTCATTCGAAACTTTCCGGCTGAGTTCAAAAACTTTCTGTACCTTGTCATGCGTCAAATGCTGCATAATCTTTGTACTGTCTGCTATCTGTCTTGCCTCCAGCATAGTTCCCAAAACAGCATCTGCTTTTTTCTCATCATCTGAAAGAAGCGCATGATAAATATGCCAATACGCATCATAACTCAGATGTTTCTTAATCAGTTGCTCCACAGCTACTGACTTCTTTACACTTGTTTCTACTTCTACGTATTCACAAAACAATTCCTGATACATGAATCCCTGCAATACAATTCCCAATTGTTCCTCTCTACGCTTTGTTTTCCATGCATCATAAATTGCCGAAAAAATCCCAGCCACACTATCTTCGCATACATATACTGTTTTCATGTCATCACCTATCCCAACATCTGCTCAATAACAGTCTTCTTCTGCCCTTTCTGAAGTACAAACTGCTCGTTTCGGAAATTCACATCATCAAACAGAGAAATCTGCCTATAACTCATCTGTTCCACTGTCGCAGGAAACCTTTCTCCTGTGTTTAACAGGTTGCGCAATATATAATCCTGCTCAATCCTCGTCGGATACATCATCCTTCCATTGCAAGTCAGAAAATACATCGCACGCTTCAGCACCACACCAAATTTCTTCAAATCTGGAAAGTCTAATACTCCCATGCGCCTTGCTTTGACAATCCTCTGTGCAGACTTATATCCTATCCCCGGAACCCGCATCAACGTGTAATAGTCCGCCTTATTCACTTCCACTGGAAATTCTTCCAAATGTTCTAATGCCCAATTACACTTGGGATCAAGCAGCACATTGAAATTCGGACTTTTTTCACTTAATAATTCCTTTGCCTCGAATCCATAATATCGCAAAAGCCAGTCTGCCTGATACAAACGGTGTTCTCTCAGAAGCGGTGGTCCTTCTTCTTTTTTTACTGGCAAGTTCGAGTCCTCATTTACATGGATAAAAGCAGAATAAAAAACTCTTTTTAAACCGAATCTTTTATAAAGTGCCTCTGCAACGTTTAAAATCTGAAAGTCACTGTCAGGTGTTGCACCTATGATCATCTGTGTACTCTGCCCTGCGGGAACAAATCTCGGAGCCTTTCTATATACCATTAATTCCTGCTTATTCTCCATAATTCCATTCTGCACCAGCCGCATCGGTGTTAATATATTCTTACGATTCTTGTGTGGTGCCAGCTTTCTAAGCCCCTCCGCTGTAGGAAGTTCCAGATTCACACTCATCCTGTCAGCCAGAAACCCCACTCTTTGAATCAGTTCCTGATCCGCCCCCGGTATTGCCTTCACATGTATATACCCCTGAAAATGATATTCGGTTCTCAGTTTATAAAGGGTGGCATAAATCAGCTCCATCGTATAATTCGGGCTTTTCAAAATACCTGAACTCAAAAACAGCCCTTCAATATAATTTCGTCGATAGAATTCGATCGTAAGTGTACACACTTCCTCCGGCGTAAATGAAACTCGTTTTACATCATTCGAGGAACGATTGATACAATATTTACAATCATAAATACATTCATTTGTAAACAAAATCTTGAGCAAAGAAATACATCTTCCATCTGCAGAAAAACTATGACAGATACCTGCCTTCGCACAGTTTCCAATGCCTGTACCGTCATTCAAACGGTCTGTACCACTCGATGTACATGCAGCATCATACTTTGCAGCATCAGACAAAATATTCAGTTTTTCCATGATTGACATCTGTTCTGTAATTTGCATGAATCATCGCTCTTTTCGAATATGTGTTCTTTTTTATATCATAACATATCGAACGGGTGTTTGCAATAGAAATTAGGGACACAGTAAAATGAATTTACAACGTCCCCAATTTCTATTCATTATTTTAATTTTACAACTGCATCTTTCAGATAGTGATTTTCTACCTCGTAAAACCTCTCTTCTGCAACCATCTCTGTAAGTTTAGGATCGATTGGCATCTTTCCAAGAACATCTAATCCTAGGTCAGCTGCTATTTCGTCGATATGGCTTTCACCGAATACAGAAAGCTTTTTGCCGCAATCCGGACACTCTAAGTAACTGTAATTTTCTACAACTCCCAGGATTGGAATATTCATCTGTCTCGCCATATAATACGCTTTTTTCACAATCATTTGTACCAAATCCTGTGGTGAAGATACAATTACAACCCCATCCACCGGAAGAGACTGGAATACAGTCAGCGGAACATCCCCTGTTCCGGGCGGCATATCTACAAATAAGTAGTCCAAATCGCCCCACAATACTTCATTCCAAAATTGTGTAACAACACCTGCAATTACCGGACCTCTCCAGATAACCGGCATCTCCTCATCTTCGAGTAATAGGTTGATTGACATAATTCTAGTGCCATCCTCTGCGATGCAAGGAAACATTCCCATTTCGTTTCCTACTGCATGTTCATGAATTCCATACATTTTCGGAATAGAAGGTCCTGTAATATCAGCATCTAAAATTCCCACAGAATATCCCTGTTCTCTCATCAATCTTGCCAGAGAAGCAGTTACCATAGATTTTCCTACTCCGCCTTTACCACTGATTACACCAATCACCTTTTTCACTGTTGTGTATTGATTCGGTGCTACTTTCAAATCATCTTTTTTGCTTGCACAGCTTCCTGCATGTTCACATCCCGAACAACTTTCTGCCGAACATGATGTATTATTCTCTTGTTCTGCCATCTTACACACTCCTATTCTTCTACTGCCGCAATTAATTCTACTTCACAGAGTACATTCTTCGGCAATGTCTTTACTGCCACACAGCTTCTGGCTGGTTTTGAAACGAAATATTTTGCATACACTTCATTAAATGCAGCGAAATCTCCCATATCCGCCAAAAAGCAAGTTGTCTTGATCACTTTATCAAATGATGTTCCTGCCGCCTCTAAAACTGCCTGCAGGTTCTTGCAAACCTGTTCTGTCTGTTCTTCAATTGTTACAGCTTCAATCGCATCTGTTTCCGGGTTAATCGGAATCTGTCCTGCCGAATAAAAAATCCCCTGATGCACATATCCCTGCGAATATGGTCCCAATGCTTTTGGAGCTTTTTCTGTTGATACTACTCGCATATCCATTCTCCTTTTCGCCATTTTACAATCTCAAGGACTTTATTGTAGCACAAATATATTTTTTTGTCTATTCATCTTCCCCACACTCCACTGCGATATTCGTCCTCCATGAAGTACTTATATTGAACATTTTGGCATAAAGAAGAGATATTGCATTTTAAAAATCTGCAATACCTCTTATAGTTTCATAATTAATCCTCAAAGGCCTCTTTCACTTTATCCATGAAACTCTTCTTTGTTTTCTTCTTCTCCGCTTCCTCACCCTGCTTCAAAGAATTTCCTGTCAGCTCATCAAATTTTCTCAAAGCTTCTTTTGCCTCGGCACTCAGTTTTTCCGGAGTCTGAATTACCAAAGTCACGTAATGGTCTCCACGAACCTGCTTATTACGCAGCGAAGGAACACCTTTTCCTTTCAATCTCACCTTTGTATCAGTCTTAGTTCCCGGTTTCACCGTGTATAATACATCACCATCCACAGTCTTGATCTTCACATCGCCACCCAGTGTTGCCTGAGCAAAACTGATTGGTGCAGTCGAGAAAATATGCATATCCTGACGAGTAAATACCGGATGTCTTGACACAGTCACTTCTACAAGTAAATCGCCTCTTGGTCCACCGTTGATACCCGGCTCGCCTTTTTCACGAATGCGTATACTCTGTCCATTATCAATACCGGCCGGAATTGAAACCTGAATCTTCTTCTTGGTTGATACATATCCTGTACCTCCACAATCTGAACATTTTTCTTTGATAACTTTCCCGGAACCATTACACTCTGAACATGTCTGTACATTCTGCATTGTTCCAAAAAATGATTGTGTTGTATATACAACCTGACCTTTTCCTCCACATTTCGGACATGTTTCAGGGGAAGTTCCCGGCTTTGCTCCCGTTCCGTTACATGTGGTACATGGGTCTTTAATCACAACCTCTATTTCCTTTTCACAGCCAAATATGGCCTCTTCAAATGTAATTCGGATTCCTTTACGAATATTGGCACCTTGTCTTGGACCATAATTGCCACGGCCGCCACGGCGTGATCCACCGAATAAATCCCCAAAAATATCACCGAAAATATCACCAAAATCTGCTCCACTAAAATCAAAGCCACCGAAACCGCCAGCTCCGCCTGCACCGCCATCAAATGCCGCATGCCCAAATTGATCATATTTGCGTCTTTTTTCCGGGTCACTAAGTACTGCATATGCTTCAGAAGCTTCTTTAAACTTCTTCTCCGCCTCTTCATTCCCCGGATTTACATCCGGATGATATTTTTTGGCCAACACTCTATATGCTTTTTTCAGTGCTGCGTCGTCAGCATTTTTATCGACCCCGAGCACTTCATAATAATCTCTTTTTGTTTCAGCCATAATTTTTCTGCCTTTCTATTTTTTCTCCGAAAAAAAAGGTTCATTGAACCTTTTTATGGATATGTGGTAATGAGGAAATTCTGCGAAACCTGATATCACTCAGGTCCCGCAGAACCATTTATAATCTGTAAGCACGTGTGCTTTTCCTAATGACGGCTTATACTTCTCTGTAATCTCCGTCTACAACATCATCTCCGTCAAATCCTTCTGGAGCTGGACCAGCATTTGGTGTTGGACCACCTTGTGCTCCTGCTGCAGCGCCTGCCTGTTCATACATCTTTGTGAATAATGCCTGTGCACTTGTCATTAATTTTTCTTTTCCTGCTTTGATCTCTTCTACCTGTGCATCCGTCATTGTATCTGGAGTAGATTGTGCAAGAACATCTTTTAATGCCTGAATGTCAGCTTCTACAGCTGCCTTTTCTGAAGCATCAATCTTATCACCAACTTCATTCAATGCTTTCTCTGTCTGGAATACCATTGCGTCTGCATCATTTCTTGCGTCGATTGCTTCTTTACGTTTCTTATCTTGAGCTTCAAATTCTGCAGCTTCTTTCACTGCTTTCTCAATATCAGCATCAGACATATTAGAACCAGCTGTTATTGTAATATGTTGTTCTTTTCCTGTTCCCAAATCTTTTGCAGAAACATTTACAATACCGTTCGCATCAATATCGAATGTTACTTCAATCTGAGGGATTCCACGTGGAGCTGGAGCAATTCCATCAAGTCTGAATTGTCCAAGTGTCTTATTGTCTCTTGCAAATTGTCTTTCACCTTGAACTACATGAATATCTACTGCTGATTGATTATCTGCTGCTGTAGAGAAAATCTGACTCTTCTTTGTAGGAATTGTTGTGTTTCTCTCGATTAATCTTGTAGCAACACCACCCATTGTCTCAATTGATAATGAAAGAGGAGTTACATCAAGCAATAAAATATCGCCTGCGCCAGCATCTCCGGCTAATTTACCACCCTGAACAGATGCTCCTAAAGCAACACATTCATCTGGGTTTAATGATTTACTTGGTTCTTTTCCTGTCAATTGTCTTACTTTATCCTGTACTGCCGGAATACGTGTTGAACCACCTACTAACAATACCTGACCAAGTTCAGAAGCTGAAAGTCCTGCATCAGAAAGTGCTCTTGTTACAGGTTCCGCAGTTTTTTCCACAAGGTCATGTGTCAATTCATCAAATTTTGCTCTTGTCAGGTTCATATCTAAGTGAAGTGGACCTGAAACATTCATACTGATAAATGGCAGGTTAATGTTTGTTGTAGTTGCAGCTGAAAGTTCCTTTTTCGCTTTTTCTGCTGCCTCTTTTACTCTCTGAAGCGCCATCTTATCTGCTGATAAGTCTACACCGTTTGCTGCTTTGAAATCAGCTACGATATAGTCTACGATTTTCTGGTCAAAGTCATCGCCACCGAGCCTGTTGTTACCTGCTGTAGATAATACTTCGATAACACCTTCACCGATTTCAATAATAGATACGTCAAATGTACCGCCACCTAAGTCATATACCATGATTTTCTGCTCTTTTTCATTATCAAGACCATATGCTAAAGCAGCCGCTGTTGGTTCGTTAATGATACGTTTTACATCAAGACCGGCAATCTTACCTGCATCTTTTGTAGCTTGACGCTGAGCATCATTGAAGTAAGCAGGTACCGTGATAACAGCTTCTGTTACTTTTTCTCCAAGATATCCTTCTGCATCTGCTTTTAACTTTTGAAGAATCATTGCAGAAATTTCTTGTGGAGAATATTTCTTATCATCAATTGTTACTTTATGATCACTACCCATTTCTCTTTTGATTGAAGAAATTGTTTTGTCTGCATTAGTTACTGCCTGACGTTTTGCAGGTTCACCAACTAAACGCTCTCCTGTCTTTGTGAATGCTACAACAGATGGAGTTGTTCTTGCTCCTTCTGTATTAGCGATTACTGTTGGCTGTCCACCTTCCATAACGGCTACACAGCTGTTTGTTGTTCCTAAGTCAATACCAATAATTTTTCCCATAACTAAATCCTCCTGTTTTTATATAAAATTCATTACATTAAGCTCGGCTTTGCCTAGTTTGCTACTTTTACCATGCTATATCTTACTACGCTGTCTTTGTAAGTATATCCCTTTTGGAATTCTTCCACGATAATATTCTCACCAACATTTTCATCTTCCACATGCATTACTGCATTGTGTAAATCCGGGTTGAATTCCTGTCCTACTGTCTCGATTGGTTTTACACCAATTGTTTCAAACATTGTCATAATCTGCTTGTAAACCATCTCCATTCCGGTTACAAAAGAATCTTCTCGTTTTTCTTCTGGAACTGCTATAAGACCTCTTTCAAAATTATCTACCACTGGTAGTAATTTTTCGATAACACTTTTTGCGCCGATTTCATACATAGAAGATTTTTCTTTTTCTGTACGTTTACGGTAGTTATCAAATTCTGCCATCTGTCTTGTGAGCTTATCTGTCAAGTCTTCAATCTGCTCATCTTTTTTGTCTTTCTTTGGCTTACGGTTAAACAGCTTCTTCTTTTCTGATTTCTCATCTTCTGCGCTGTCCGTTTCCAGAGCTTCTGTCACAGACTCATCATCTGTCACTTCAGTTTCCTGAACATCCTGAACTTCTTCTTCGTGTTCTTCTGCTGTCTGTACTGCTTTTTTTGCTTCTTCTACAGCTTCTTTTATCATTTCTTCCTTACTTTTTTCCAATGGATCCTTCCACCTTTCTAATGTTCTCTATGGAATATCTCATCCAACTCTACCATCAGAGTTTTCAGAGTCTTCATTACATTCTCATAATCCATTCGCTTAGGTCCGATAATTCCTATCGTTCCCTGCATTCCTTCTCCCAATTCATAAGTGGCAGTCACAACACTGCAATCTTTCATGGTATGCACCGGTGCTTCATTACCAATATATACTTGAATTCCTCGGTTCTCTTCTTGAGAAAGCGTCTGATTTACAATCTCAGCAAGCTGCTGCTTTTCCTCAAATGCATTGATAATCTCCCGAGCACTCTGACTGTCGCTTAATTCCGGATACTTGAATACATTCGTCGCACCGCTAGTATAAATTTCCAAATCATTGTCATGTTGAATTGTAGCTGCTACAGCATCTAACACATCACTTATGACACCGCTGTGAATGCCAGCCTGCTCTTTCAGTCTGGTAATCATACCAAGATTGATTTCATCAACTGCAACTCCATTCAAATTCGTATTCAAAAGCATATTCAGTTTTAGTAAGTTTTCATTACTGAGTGGCTCTTCCACCGTAACAATCTTGTTCTTAATGATATTGCCTTCCATCACAATGACCGCAATTATCTGTTCTGCGTCAACCTGAGATAATTGAATGAATTTTAACCTGTTTCTATGATAGACCGGAGCTGAAATCATTGTTGCATAGTTGGTATTAACCGCCAATACTTTGGCTGCCTGCTTCAACAGTTGATCCATCTTATCTGCTTTCTGAAGCATCTGTTCACGCATTTCGGTGACTTCCTGCTCTTTTTCTTCCATCAGCATATCCACATACCATCGATACCCTATATCCGATGGGATGCGACCTGCAGAAGTGTGAGGCTGAATAATATATCCTAAATCTTCTAAGTCGGCCATCTCATTACGAATCGTTGCTGAACTAAGATTCAAATCCGCATATTTTGAAATGGTTCTGGAGCCTACCGGTTCACCAGTCTCTAAATAAGTTTTGATAATCGTCTGCAAAATCTTCTTCTTGCGACCATCCAACTCTTGATTCAGTTTCATGTTCACCCTCCCTCTTTTGTTTTATTAGCACTCCATGTTTTTGAGTGCTAACACCTTACGGTTATTAAGATAACACCATGTTTTTTGTTTGTCAACCATGTTTATATATTTTTTATAATTTTAACAATTACTATTCGTCTACGTAAAAACAGGGACGTAATTCTCAAAGAACTACGTCCCTGCTGCCGACTAAAAAGTCAATTCTTTTTTATTAACTTACTCTTTTTTTCTTCGCAAAAAGAACAACCACTGTTGCTGCCATAGCTAATACCATCCACAGTAATACTGTTGTTGTATCACCTGTCTGTGCAGAACCGTTATCCGTTTGTGCCGGATCTTTTTTTTCTGTCGAATTGTCTTTATCTGCCGGATCATTCTTATCTCCAGGTTTTTCTGTATCCCCAGGCTTTTCTGTGTCTCCAGGCTTTTCTGTGTCTCCAGGCTTTTCTGTGTCCCCAGGTTTGTCTGTATCTCCAGGTTCAGCCGGTTTTTCTATTGGTTTCATTTCATACATTAATGCTTCAATATCTCTCAATAATTTCGTTGCTGCCTCTGCAGTTACTTTGCCTTTTAATACATCTTTGACTGAATTCTGCAGCGCTTTAAATGCAGCCACATCTTCTGGCTTATACTTTTCTTCATCCAAGCTGCTTGCAGCAAATTCTTGCAATTCCCCTAATTGTTCTTCATCTGCATATACCACTGCATTTAATTGTAATGAAACCATTTTCTTAGCTAATTCACGTTTCATTACTTCAACTGCTTCTGCATCAACATTTGAATCAGCTGCCATACGTTTTGCGTCATCGATTGCATTCTGCAGCTCGTTCCAAGAATCCTCTGTATAATTACCCTTCTTCACAGTTTCTGCCTCATCAATTATGCTATTTAATCCAGCAATATCTGGCTCGACATGCGCCAAGTGTATTTTCACTTCTGCTGCAGAGGCATTTCCTCCTACTGCCTGGTCAAAATAAATTCTTACATTTGAAACTTCTGTTGTATCAAATTCAATTACTTTTGTATCGCCATTGCTTGCTAACGATCCAGTTTTGATATCTTGGTATGTGCTGCCATGATCTTTGCTGACTGCAATTGTGTATTTTTGAAGGTTACCATTTCCGCCGCCTGAACGAGGGACATAAGTAATTCCATTGATTGCCGTCAATTCATTGATTTCAAAATCAATCCAATGTCTTGCAGTTGTATTAGCCCATTCCTGATGCCACATCGTAGTTGGATCATTATCAATAGCCTTGTCAGGTGCTGCACTGGCATCCTGATATGAAGAAGCTGTTGCTTTTAAATTGGCATTATCAACATAGTTTGCATTACCCGCCGCTTTCACTTCTAACTGTAATAATGCATTTGCTAATGTTGCTTCATAACTATCTACACGATTCTGCATTGCAGATGGAAGGTCATATTTTACACTAGCAAGAGCAGAGTTTAATACTGCTACAGATTCTTCAGTAAACATAGATAAATCACTTGGAATCTGAGATTTGTATGCTTCTAGTCTATCGTAGTTCGCTTGGTCATACTCAGTTGCTTCAATAATTGCTGTAATAGAAGCCGTCAATGATTCAACTTCTTCCATATCAGGAACAAATGTATTGATTGCTTCTTTTGCTTCTGCTACTAATGCTGTTAATTCTGCATTTGCATTCTTTTCAAGTAATGTTTCAGCAACCCATACCGCATAGTCTAATTCCATTGTTGAATTGTATTCTGCATCCCTACCAATACGTACATCTGTCACATATCCTATAAATGCATTTGTTTCACTACCCACTCTTTCAACTGGGAACATGCATGTAGCAAGCATTGGTCTGCCTTCAATCTTTTCACCATCGCCAAGTGTATCTACTAAGACACCATTTACATAAAGTTCAACTACTTTGATTTCGTTCTTGAATTCTAACTCAACCCACTCGTTTACAGGAAGTTCATAGTTGAATGAATAATCGAAGTTTTCTCTTGTGATACCAACTTTACCTGATTCTCCTTGAACTGCTTTGATGCTTCCATATGGAGATTCAAATAGGATTTGTTCATCTTTGCTATCACTTGTACGTTTCACTTTTACACGTAAGCTATTTCCAAGACCAACTGTTTCAAGTCCTGTTTCTACATAGCTTTCTTCTCCATTTAATTTAAGAGCTTCTTTGTAATCAACAGTTTCAACTGCGCAGTTTACACCGTCAACTGTTTCCATTGTTTCTGCTGTGAACTCAGCAATCTTGCCATCTTCGTCAGCTTTCACTTCATAACCAAAGTTTGTATTAGGTGCATCACCCATTACATCACTTACTTCCTGAGCCTGTGCTAAAGACATAGAACCTTTGCCCCAGAGTTTTGCTGCGAAAAGACCAAGACTGTCATTGAATCGGTCATATACATCATACTCGCTGACACCATTGTCCAGATAATCAGTCATATCATTCCATACAGCAAATGCTCCACCAATCATCTGTTTATCACCAGCCGGAATTGTCACTCCGCCAATGCTGTTGATATTTAAGTTATACATGGTACCTGCATTTAAATAATCATAATAATATCCTGCATTAGGTACAATGTAATAGTTTCCATCATTACAGTTGATCAAATCAAAACCTTCTTCGTACATCTTGTCCATGTTCGCCCATCCGAAGTTCCAAAGGTTCATCTGTACACCTTCACTTGTAACATCTACGTTACCTTTAATAGAAGAGAGACTTCCCCAGATACGAGCTGTACGTCCACTATTCTGTACATACGCAAGCATATCATTACAGAAACGGCGATATGCATTTCCATCTGCTGAGTATTCATCAGCACCTACATGTATAGTTGTTTGTTTATCAAATACAGGATCAGAAAGATCTGAACCCATATATTCATCAAAAATACTCTTTACAAAAGCTACACTGTCATCATATTTTGATGTGAGATTCAAATGGTCATTATCACGTCCCCATGTTCCATGACGTAAATCCGGTCTTACTTTTGTAAGTGCCAGAGAGTGCGCTGGTGTATCAATTTCAGGAACAATATTTACACCCTGTACTCTTGCTTCTTTAATCAGATTCTTAAATTCTTCTTTTGTATAGAATACATCTGTACTTGTTAAATCTGCTTTATTAAGGCCATTATTTCCGCCTTCTTTAATATCTGATTCCAAGCGGAAACCTGAATATGCTTCCATAGGATCTTTTCCGGCTTTGGAATAGTTCTCTAATGGAATCAGGTTATCATTCAAATGTACCTGAAAATCATTCATCTTATACCATGCCATTTGTTTTACAATCTGTTCTAACTGATTCATTGTAAATGTCTTACGACCGGCATCGAGAATATAACCACGCACTTTGTATAATGGATAATCCCTTGTGATTCCCTTTGGAATTGTATTATCTTCACTGCCTTTTAATGCCTGAAGGATTGTTCTTGTAGCCCAGAAAGCACCTGTTGTTGTTTCTGCTTCTACAGTTACTTTATCACCAATTTCCATGATGTATCCTTCATCTTGAAGGCCTTGAGACTTGTCTGTTGTTAATGCAAAATAGAAATCTCCCTCATTTGCTTCACCTGTAACAACTTGGATATTTTTTCCTGTAATTTCTTTATAATCTGCAGCAAATACATCTGCCATATCTTTTAATGCATTGTCTGCGATTACGATTCTTGAAGAATCAGAAATTGCAAAGTTTCCTGTGGCGCCTTTCCATTCTCTTAATTCTGGAAGTACTGTAGGAGCTGCATTGTCGCCTGCTGCCTGTGTATATTTACCAGGAATTGTAACAGCAACTTCTTCAAATGAATAATCTGCTGCATCGTTGTCATTTACAATTTTGAAAGAGACATTTACAGTTGTATCTACGATTGGCTCATAGATTGTGAGGTCACGGTCTACAACCTGTTCGTAATCTGTACCATTATATGTAATTGTATATCCTGCCCTCTTAGGAATATTGACTTTTAATTTCTTATCGCCCTTTACAGGAGTATCTACAATAATTTCATCTGGTTCTTCCTCTACAAGAACACCGCTGTATACTTCCATCTCATAAATAGAAACAGTGTTCCATAGCACTCCACCATCCGGGTCTTCTGCTGTAAATGAATTAATATATAAACGCACATAGCGTGCTTGTTTCACTTCATCTAAAACAATCGTGTCCTTCACTTTCGCCGGTCTATCAGCAACTGTCTTTACTGTTGTCCAACTGCCATCTGCTGCAGTATCACTAATTTGAATTTCATAAGCAGTTGCCTTTCTGTTCTCCCAGAAAATTCTCACAGTTTTAATTTCTTTAGTTGCACCAAGATCTACATAAATCCAATGCGGGGCATCTCCTCTATTACTTCCCCAACGGGAACTTCTGCTTGTAGTATCACCATCTGTGGCATTACTTGCCCTTACAGAATCAGCCTCGATAGAACTTGCTATTGCAGTCTTTCCAAGTGCAAGGTTATCTGTTTCCGGATTGGAAACTTCTTGTGCTACACCTAAAACTTCAAACTCGCGAAGAGATACACTCGGATATGCTCCCTGTGCTAATTTTTGAATTGTAACTTTTACATAACGATAATTCACTCTATTTTCCAGATTGAATGAATAATCTAGTGCAAATCCATCTGCACTCTCATCTTCTGACTGATAAATCTCCGTATATTGAGAGCCATCATTAGATCCTTCAATTTTGAATTGTCCAATTTTTTGTGCATCAACATTTTCAGTTGCCACTCTAAACCCTGTGATGGTAGATTCTGCACCTAAATCTACTTTCAGCCATTGTGGTGCACTTGCTTCGCTTGACCAACGAGTGTTATCTTTCCCATCAACCGCATTTGACGCTGGCATAGTAGAGTATTCTGCACTTGCTTCTACTCTTTTTCCTTTTGCCAAATTAGCGATCGTTTCTGTATCATCTGCTTTGGCAGTCATTGATGGAAATTGTGGCATTATCATTGTCGCTGCAAGCAACATGCATGCTATTTTCTTCCATGTCTTTTTCATGATCTTTTCCTTCCTCTCTGTTATATTTTTACAATTTTCCTGATTATACCATTTCAGCAATCACAAATCAACAGATTGTACAATTCTTTATTTTATATCAGGATTATTTGCAACACATTGTATAATTTTTTTTACATTAAGTAGATACTTTTAGTAAAACACTTTTTGATACTATATTTATGCTAATATTTGGGCAAATACATAATTGCTAATATCAATTCCTTTTTTTGTTAGCCTGAAATATTCATTATTTTGTTCAATCAAACCATCTGATATCAATTTTCTTATCTTTTCTCCGTAGCATTCTTCAAATGTTCTTCCAAACTCTTCTATAAATTTTTTCTCTGAAATCCCCTGCATTTTTCGAAGTCCTAAAAATATGAACTCTTCCATCCGCTCCGTTTCTGATAATACCTCCACATCACAGCGAATCTGCTCTGTTTTTTCAGAACATGCCATATATGTTTCCATATTTTCTGTGTTATGGAATCTTATATTATCAATCAGAGAGGACGCGCCAAGTCCAATTCCAAGATATTCCTTTCTTTCCCAATACCCAAGATTATGTTTGCATTCTTTTCCTTCTTTTGCATAATTGGAGATTTCATATCTGTGATATCCAGACTTTGCAAGCAACGCTTCCGTTCTTCTATATATATTTCGCTCTTCTCCTTCGCCTGGTAGCTCACTTTCTTTCGCACAACCTTCCCCATAAATTTCTGCAAACGGCGTACCTTCTTCAATAATCAAACTGTATGCCGAGATATGCTCCGGTTGCAATGCAATCACTTTTTTCAAAGTCTCTTCCCAGCTTTCCAATGTCTGTCTCGGAATCGCAGAGATCAAATCTACATTAATATTGTCCAATCCACATTGTCTCCCCAGCTCATAGCTTTCCAGAAATTCATCATAAGTGTGAATACGCCCCAAAAGTTTTAATTCTTCATCATTGGCTGACTGAAGACCAAAACTAATACGGTTAATTCCTGCTTTCTTATAGGATAGGAGTTTATCTGCCGTAACTGTTCCCGGGTTTGCCTCCATCGAAATTTCTGCATCCTCTGCGATATCAAACACTTCCCTTAATGTGGCAAAAATCTCCTTCATCTGTTGACCACTTAAGACAGAAGGTGTTCCACCACCCAGAAAAATCGTTACGACTTTGTATTGAAGAAACGACCTGCAATACGCTCTCATTTCCCTACACAAGGCTTGTATATATTTTTCTACTGTTTCTTCGCTTCCCGGTTTAGATAGGAAGTCACAATACGCACATTTTTTCACACAAAATGGAATATGAATATAAATTTCAAGTTCTTTCTTCACACTTACACCTCAAATTTAATACAATGTTTTAGCGCACCACTGAAAAAAAGGGTGATAAACACCCTTTTTTATTTCTCATCTAGTTTTAACACACTCATGAATGCTTTCTGTGGAATCTCTACATTTCCAATCTGACGCATTCTCTTCTTTCCTTCTTTTTGCTTTTCCAGAAGTTTTCTCTTACGTGAGATATCACCACCATAACATTTTGCAAGCACGTCTTTTCGTACTGCTTTTACCGTCTCTCTGGCAATAATCTTGCTTCCGACTGCCGCCTGAATTGGAATCTCAAATAAATGTCTCGGAATCTCGTCTTTGAGTTTTTCACACATCCTGCGTCCTCGTTCATATGCATTTCCGCTGAATACAATGAAGGATAACGCATCCACTTCTTCTTTATTAATCAAGATATCCAGTTTCACAAGTTCCGACTTCTCATAGCCCAACATCTCATAATCAAATGACGCATAGCCTCTGGAACGTGATTTCAGCGCATCAAAGAAATCGTAGATAATCTCATTCAATGGCAGCTGGTAATGAAGAACTGCTCTTGTCTCTTCAATATATTCCATACCCTGATAGATACCACGGCGTTCCTGACATAAATCCATAATGGCTCCGATAAACTCAGAAGTCACCATAATCTCTGCTTTTACCATCGGTTCTTCCATATAATCAATCTCTGTCGGTTCTGGAAGGTTTGATGGGTTCGTAAGTTCTATGACCTCACCGTTTGTCTTATGCACTTTATATACTACGCCCGGCGCTGTTGTTACCAAATCCAGATTGTATTCTCTTTCCAGACGTTCCTGAATGATTTCCAGATGTAATAAACCAAGGAAACCACAGCGGAATCCAAATCCCAATGCAATTGAGGTCTCAGGTTCAAACTGCAATGCCGCATCATTTAACTGCAGCTTTTCCAAGGCATCACGCAAATCCTGATACTTCGCACCGTCTGCCGGATACATACCGCAGTATACCATCGGCTGCACTTTCTTATAACCAGGAAGAGGCTGACTGCAAGGTCTGTCCGCATCCGTAATCGTATCACCCACACGGGTATCCTTTACATTCTTAAGACTTGCTGTAATATATCCAACCATACCTGCAGAAAGTTCATCACACGGAATAAACTGTCCGGCGCCAAAATAACCGACCTCTACCACTTCCGCTGTAGCACCTGTAGCCATCATCTTCATGTTTGTTCCTTTTCTCACCGAACCTTCCTTGATTCGGCAGAACACGATAACTCCCTTATAAGAATCATATACGGAATCAAAAATGAGTGCCTGAAGCGGTGCACTGGCATTACCTGTCGGTGCAGGGATTTTCTCTACTATCTGTTCTAATACTTCTTCAATATTCAATCCGACTTTCGCAGAGATACGTGGTGCATCTTCTGCTTCAATTCCAATCACATCTTCAATTTCTTCAATCACACGTTCTGGATCTGCACTTGGCAGGTCAATTTTATTGATAACCGGCATGACATCCAAATCATGATCCAATGCCAAATACACATTTGCCAATGTCTGTGCCTCTACTCCCTGTGCTGCATCGACCACAAGTATAGCACCATCACATGCCGCAAGGCTTCTAGAAACCTCATAGTTAAAGTCTACATGCCCCGGTGTGTCAATTAAATTGAAAATATACTCTTCTCCGTCATTTGCTTTATATACAATACGCACAGCCTGAGCCTTAATCGTAATTCCACGTTCGCGCTCAAGCTCCATGTTATCTAACACCTGAGCCTGCATCTCGCGACTCGTTAAAAGACCTGTCTTTTCAATGATACGGTCTGCCAGTGTCGACTTCCCATGGTCAATATGTGCGATAATACAAAAATTTCGTATTTTTTTCTGATCTATTCCTGCCACTTCTTTTCCTCCAATTCAAGACTCGCTCACGAATCTAAGTCCGAAATTCAGTTCAGCTTTAACTGACATAATCCGAATTCCTATACATCTTCGCAAAGCATATATCAACAGTTAGTATACATTAATTTCGGCTTCAATTCCACAAAAACTTTCCTCACTTTGTCGAGTATTTCATAATAAAGATCTCAACTCCCAGCATATCATTCAAACGCCCTGTTTTTACCATTTCTTCTGTCTCAACACTGTCTTCTATAATCCTGCGTAGTTCCTTACCCGAAAATGCTTTCGCCTGTTCCTGATATTTTCCGACTACAAACGGATGAAGCCCCGCTTTTGATGCAATCTCTTTCCTCGCATACCCCTGTTTGTCCAACGCCTTCACTTCCAGCAACAACCTGAATTGTCTTGCCAGAAGAAACAGAATACGCATCGGCGGTTCCTTGAGGGCAAGCAAATCATAATAATAATCCAATGCTTTTTTTTGCTGCTTGTCCGCTACCGCATTGACCATTTCAAAAATCTGGTTTGTAACCTGTGTCGTACAGATTACTTCCACATCCTCTACGGTAATGCTTTCTTTGTCAAGTGTATAACAGAACAACTTCTCCAACTCTTTTTGAATATTCTCCATATCAGTTCCTACTTTTTCCAGAAAATACTGAATCGTTCGCTCTGCAATCTGTTTATTTTCTTTTTTGACGTTTCCTGCAACCCAGCGCAGCAATGTTTTTTCATCCTGACGGCCCAATTCCACAATGCGTCCTTTATCCTTTACTGCTTTGTAAAGTTTTCCACGTTTATCAATCTCAGATTCAACAAAAATCATAAATGTACTTTCCGGCAATTCTTTGATATATTCTGCCAGTTCTGCATTTGCATTTTTGAAAAAACCGGAGTTTTCTATAAGAATCAGTCTCCGTTCTGAGAAAAAGGGCATCGTCTCCGCCAAATCAATAATTTCCTTTACATTGATGCCTTTTCCTTCATAATAAGCATAGTTCATGGTATCTTCAGGAGAAATTACGGCATTTCTAAGTTTCCCCTTATACTGCTTTTTCAGATAATCCTCTTCCCCATACAACAAATAAATATTCTTAAATTGTCCTGTTTTCAAATCTTCATTCAGACTCTTCATTCCAATACGCTCCATACTATTTATCTTCTATTAGTCTAAATGGAAGTTCCTCAAATGTCAACGAAATCCCTCAAGCCGAACTTCTTTTCCGTCTGTCCACAATGTAACTGCACCATTTTCCACTGTTCCATACACCGCACTTCCATCATTTAGCAGACGCTCTATCGTCTCTTTATGAGGATGGCCATAACGATTTCCTTTCCCAGCTGAAATAATTGCAATCTCAGGATGCACCTTTTCTAAGAAATCTGTTGTTGTGGAGTTCTTAGAGCCGTGATGTGCCACTTTCAGAACAGTATAGTTCCTGCTACCTAGTTTTTCCGTTAGTCTTTCTTCACCTTTTTCCTCTACATCGCCTGTACAAAGCATAGAAAATTCTCCATATGTAAGTTCTAAGACCATAGATCCTGCATTCCCTGTAATTTCTTCAAAATATTGACCAGGCTGTATACAAGAGATTGTTAGTTCATCTTCTGTAAGACTTGTTCCACCTGAAAATACCATAACATCTACTCCATACTCCCTTGCAAGGTCTGCCAACTTTATTAAATGGGGATTATTTGCATAATTTTCCGGCAACACTACCGTTTCAATCTGCACTCCGGCATCCTGTCTTTGAAGCATTTCTTCTATTCCACTATAATGGTCGGCATCTCCATGGGATATGAATACATAGTCCAGTTTACCTACACCCTGTGATTTTAAAAATGGCTCAATCCGATATTTCCCCACCTCGTTCACATCACTGCTTCCACCATCTATGAAATAAGCCCTTCCTTCCGGTCCTCTGATAAAAATTCCATCTCCCTGCCCTACATCAACCACTGTTACTTGTACTCCTTCTGTATTCCAGTGCTTTACGGCAAGGATTAATATACTTCCCAAAAATGCAGCCGCTATATATTTGCGAAGCTTTGGTACTTTCTCTTCTTCCCTGCAAAGAAACATCCAACAACATATGATTGCAATAATCACATAATAGACAACAATCTGCCAGATTTCCGGTTGTCCGAAGACAACTCTGTTCTCCGGTAATTTCATGACCCACTCACCAACCACTTCAAAGAATTGTAAAACTATTTTGCATAGAACCAGTATCCATGCACCCACAGATGGGTTTATCAAAAAACACAGGCTTCCCAACACTCCCCCGCCCAGAACCAAAGACATGCACGGAATGACAATCATATTTAAAACCAACGAATACGTCGGGAATTCAAAATAGAAATACAATAAAACCGGAAAAATCATTATATTGATTGCAGCTCCTGCAAAAAATCCGTTTAACCATTTCCATTTACAAGGAACTAATTTTTTCAAAATCGGGGGAATGAGTAAAATTCCAAGAATTGCCCCATATGACATCAAAAAACCAGCATCGAAAAGATACAATGGCTGCCTTGCAATTGTAAGCGCCGCTGATAGTGCCAGGCTTGTCGGGATATCATGCACACGCCCCGTTATGTCTGCACCGATTTTAAAAAGCAACATAATTGCGGCACGCACTAC
Source organism: uncultured Clostridia bacterium (assembly GCA_937896665.1). GTDB lineage: Bacteria > Bacillota > Clostridia > Lachnospirales > Lachnospiraceae > Faecalimonas. The sequence continues at coordinate 27,804 of CALBNS010000087.1, read as the reverse complement.
AGATACAGATAACCCTATCATCAGAACATAGCTTCCCAAAAATAATACTGCAAAAATACCTGAAACAAAATAAGAACCTCCTATTTTCCGACAGACGTTATAAATCCCAAGACCAATAAAGGAAACATGAAGACCCGAGATAGCAAGAACATGTCCTATTCCGTTCTTTTGATATAATTCCTTCACTTCACTATCCATCATGCCTTTCTCAGAAAGAAGGATTGCACTCAGAATCCCTCCATATTTGTCTCCTATATTCCGGCACAAACTGTTTCTCCACTCCATTTTAAGCTGACTCAGTGATTCCTTTAGCCAATCTTCTTTTCCTTCCACTTTCAGGATTTTCTGACACCAGACAATTCCAAAAATGTTTTCCTTGGAATAATAAGCTTTTTGACTAAAATTCCCCGGATTCCCGGCTTCCTCTAATTCCTGTGCCTTCCCCTTTATTATTATGGTCTCTCCAATCGAAATATTTTGAAACGATTCGTCATAGACTAATACATTTGAATTGTAAATAGAACTATTTTTAAGATAAATTACTTGTATTTTAGATTTGATTTCTTTTTTATATATCTGTCCTTTGATGATGACATTCTCACCATCTTTCTCCCGAAAGAAAGAAGCGGCGGGCACATCACTAAAATCCTGCCCGCCATTCATTAACATCATACAACTTCTGATAATCAGGAAAATAAGACACATATAACATAATGGTCTTCTTCTCAATCCACTACTCCTCTGTCATTGTGTTATTTACCTGCAGCGGATGACTTAAATCCACAGTTCCCCGAAACATCATATCACTAGTACCATCTATCGAAATCAGCACCTGATTCACGGTACTATTCATAAGAATTGAATTGACGATAGCATAAATCGTTACCTCTGGTGTCTGGTTGTAACTTTCAGCCAGAAAACCCGAATCAAAATTCACATAACAGATTCCATCTCTGCTTGAAACACCAAGCAAAGTCGTTTTCTTCGGTATCGTCGCCATCGCATCATTCGACTGTGGACCTTTCATCAGCTGATCCACCACTAATTTCTCAATTGAAACGTTACTGCTGTAACGTACTCCTGTCCTTTGCTCCATAACCAGTTCTGTACCATCGCGATTTGAAAAATACAGATTCAAGTCTGCTATCTGATATGCGTTTACTGAAGTCTCCGCACCTTGCACAAAATCATTTGCATTCATAAGACCAATGACATTCCCCGATTCATCTTTCAATGGTTCTTCACCCACATAGAAAGAGACAAACTCAACTCCATCCACCTGAACCATCGTCTGCACGACTGCAGCCCTTAAAAGTACTTCCACGCTCTTCTTCATGCGCATATATTCACTGTTAAAATATAGTTTCAACTGATGATCTGTCATCTCATATTTTACCACTTCAATTTTTGACGGAAATACAGACTGATACTGCTTTACGTCTTCCGGATTCATCAATGCATCCAGCAGTTCCTCTATGATTTTCTCGGTTTCCGTTTCCTCTATGGCATATTCTGTGCCTTCCAGCATATGTTCACTTATATTCACATAATAAACATAAGTTTCCACATCACTGTGTTTTTTCCCTATAGAACAGCCCGATAGAACAATCACCAGCATAAGACAAAGGATTACACTCATTTTCTTTCTCATGCTCTTCCCCTTTTCTTTATACAATATAATTCAGTGGAACTCTGATTGTAAACGTAGTTCCCGTTCCTTCTTCACTGTGTACTTTAATAGCACCACGATGCATAACAATTGCATTTCTTGCAATGGCAAGACCAAGCCCTGTTCCACCGATTTCTCGAGAATGTGATTTGTCCACACGATAGAATCTTTCAAAAATATGTTCCACATCCTCCTCTGGGATCCCAATTCCAGAGTCTGCTACCTTCAAATAAAAATACTTGTGGTCTGCGTTCAATGAAACTTGAACCCATCCTTCTTCTTTGTTATATTTAATCGCGTTTTCAACCAGGTTTGAGATAGCCAAAGTCAGTTTCACTTCATCTACCTCAGCTGTAATCGGTCGGAAGCTTTCAAATACCAGTTCAATGTTACGCAGTGCCGCAATCGGTCTTAACCGCTTCAAAATCCGCTCTACGAGTTCATTGATATTTTCTGCTTTGATATTGACATCCGATGCTGTCTTATCCATCTTTACAAGCGATAACAAATCATTGATGATTTTGTTCTCTCGTTCGATTTCTTCTGTAATATCCCCCATGAACTCCTGATACAATTCCACTGGTACATTTTCCTGGGCAAGCAGTGAATCCGCCAAAACTTTCATTGAGGTCAGTGGTGTCTTCAATTCATGCGACACGTTTGATACAAACTCTTGTCTGGAATCATCTAAAATCTTCATTCTGCCAAGCATCTTATTAAAAGCATCTGATATCTGCTTCGTCTCTGTATATGTATTTTCATGCAGATTGTCACTTTCATAACCTTCTGTGACATCTCCAATTGCCTTTGCGATTCTCGCGAATGGCCTCACCATCTTGTCTGCACAGAAAGAGCCAAAAACAATAATAATAAGCATGAACAGTCCAAACCCAATATTGGCAATGGTATTCAATTCATTTACGGTCTCTTGTATAATATCCGCCGAAATACTAATTAATATTGCACCTTTCACCTTGTTATTATCAAGAATCGGAACACTCACTTCGATGGAATTATTTTTTTTATCATAGTTCTTGGTTCCATTTCCATCAAAGCACTCCAATACACTCGGTGCTATGATAGTTCTTCCTTCTTCAAGATTAAATGTATCTTCTTTTACACGAAGTTCCTCATCAATAATAAATACACGCCCATCATAAACACTCGATAACTGTGTAATCTCTGCATTCAAAACTTCTGAAGCTGTATCCTCGAGATAATTAGAATTACTAATCTGATTGCACAGAATTGTACATTGATTCTGCACCTCAGCCATTCGCCAGGAAACCGCCTTATTCCGATAACTCTCTATAATGATATTCTTCAAAACCAGAGATGGAACTGCACTTACGAAAACCAGTAAAAGCAGTATTCTTATTCGCAGACTTTTAAAAAGCTTGCTTTTAAACTGCCATTTAACCCTTAAAATAGTAACCAACTCCCCATTTTGTGTAAACATATCTTGGTTCACTTGGATGTTTCTCAATCTTTTCTCTCAAGCGTCTGATATGCACATCTACTGTTCTTGCATCTCCCGGATAATCATATCCCCAAACCAGATTCAACAGCTTATCCCTGCTGTAGACTTTATCCGGATTCATTGCCAACAATTCTAACAAATCAAATTCTTTGGCTGTCAGATTGATTTCTTTTTCTTCTATAAACACTCTTCTGCTTTCACAGTCAATCTTCATATCTCTTTTAACCAGAACATTGGACGGGACTTCTTTTTCTTCTTTCCTTCCGGTACGGCGTATGATTGCCTTAATTCTTGCTTTTACCTCTAAAATATTAAAAGGCTTGGTTATGTAATCATCTGCTCCATATTCAAGACCGAGAATCTTATCCATGTCGTCACCTTTTGCCGTCAGCATAACAATCGGCACATCGGAAAATTCCCGAATCTGCTGACAAACCTCAAATCCGTCCATCTTCGGAAGCATCACGTCCAACAAAATAAGCGCATATTCATTCTGCTTAGCCAATTCCAAAGCCTCTTCACCATCATAAGCACAGTCAACCTCCATACCATCCTGGATCAGGCTAAATCTTATTCCCTTTACAATTAGCTTTTCGTCGTCCACAACCAATACCTTTTTTCCCATCTCTTATCTCCCTCGCTTAAACTGTGATTGAATCTTTAATCTTCTCGAAAAGTCCATCTTTAATTCCGTCAATTTGCTTTAAATCCTCAATTGTCCTGAATTTTCCTTGTTCTTCTCTGTATTTAATAATACTGTCTGCTCTGGCTTCGCCAATTCCATTCAAAGTCATCAGCTCCGCTTTTGTAGCAGTATTTAAATTAATTTTTCCATCCTCCGAAGCTTGTCTCTTTGCTGCTTCGTCTTTTGTAGGCACGCAAATTGTTTCTTCATCTTCCAGCACTTTTGCCTGATTCATTGCTGTAACTGACGCGTCTTCACGAAAGCCACCGGCAGTCTCAATTGCCTCATACAATCTGCTTCCTTGGGGAAGTTCGTAAACTCCCGGCTTATTTACAGCACCACATACATACACAAAAATGCTTTCTGTATTTTCTTTCACTGTCTTTTTTGTTTCCTCTGTGGTATCTTCTAATTTTATCGGCTCCAAAGCATCACTCTGTTGGGAATTCTGCCGGCACCCCACACACAGCACAAGGCAAAACAGAATATAAAATACAATTTGTATTATTCTACGCATATATACTTCCTCCATAGCAAAAAACTACAGACACCCCTCTATGCTTAGACATCCTTTATTGTAGCGAATTTTTACTGAAATTACAACCGATTTTTGTCCTTTCTTCCCATGATTATTTATCCCACTGAAAAATGGCAATCCCAATTAGAGCCAGTGCAAGCCCACCGATTTTCCTCCATTCAAATGGTGCCTTATCCACACCAAAAAGTCCCATTAATTCAATCACATATGACACAATAAGCTGCGCAATTACAATTAAAAGAGAAGCCTTTGCAGGACCAAGCTGCGCCATACTTTTAATCACTGTCCAAGTAATTCCGGCTCCAATCACTCCGCCTAACAGAACGTACCTCGGCCGTACCTGCGTTAACGTCATAATATTATCACGCCCCATAACAAACCATGCTACTACACAGGCAATCAACGCAGTAAGCTGTACCCATCCGTTTGACACCCACATTCCTGTCGTTTTTGTTACTTGTGTATTAAATACACCCTGCACACTCATCAATGCTCCTGATAATAGTGCAATAAAAAACCCAATCATTTTGAATCCTCCTAGAAAATTGTTTTTCCTAGTATATCCAAATGACTGGGTATTATTCCTTAATCTTCCAATGCTTTTTCAAGCTTACGAATCATTTCATCGATATGTTGTTCCGTAATCACAAGTGGTGGTACCAGACGAAGCACATTTCCCCCGGCTGAAATGACAATCAGTCTCTGCTCCAATGCTTTTGTGACTACTTCCCCAACCGGTTTTGTGAGCACAAGCCCTTGCATAAGACCTTTTCCACGTCTTTCAGATATTGCTTCGCTTCTTTCTGTCAATTGCTCCAACTGCTCTTCCAGATAGATACTGATTTTCTTCACATGTTCTAAAATCTTTTCTTCTTCAAAGATTTCCAACACTTTGGCTACTCCTGCGCAAACGAACGGGTTGCCACCATAAGTTGTTCCATGGTCTCCAGGTGCTAGTGATTTTTCTGCTACTCTTTCAGTCACTGCAAATGCGCCGACCGGAACACCATTTCCAATCGCCTTTGCCATTGCCATAATATCTGGCTTCACTCCATATCCCTGCCATGCAAACATTTCACCGGTTCTTCCCATACCACATTGAATTTCATCAAAAATAAGCAGCACATCATTCTCATCACAAAGTGCCCTAACTCCTTCTAAAAATTCCTTTTCTGCAGGGTAAATACCGCCTTCTCCCTGTACCGGCTCTAAAATCACTGCACAAGTCTGCCCTGTAATCAGTGCTTTCACGCTCTCCAAATCGTTATATTTTGCAAATTTCACTCCACCAATTAACGGTTCAAAAGGAGTTCTATAATGTTCTGTTCCCGTCACTGACACGGCACCCATACTGCGTCCATGGAAGGAATGTTCCATCGCAATAAACTCGAAACGTCCGCTTTTTTGTGTATATGCATATTTTCTAGCAGCCTTCAATGCCCCTTCAATGGCCTCTGTACCACTATTGGTAAAAAATACTCTATCCATCTGCGAAGCTTCTTTAAGCCTATCTGCCGCTTCTGCAACCGGAGCACTGTAGAACAGATTCGACGTATGCATCAATTTGTCAATCTGATTTTTCAAGCTTTGTGTGTATGCCGGATGATTATATCCCAAAGAACATACTGCAATCCCTGCCGCAAAATCTAAATATTGTTTTCCGTCCGTATCGTAAAGATACACGCCTTCCCCTTTATCAAATACAATCTGATAACGGTTGTATGTATGTAAAAGCGTACTCTCTGCCTTTTCAATGTAATTATTTTTCATGATAGAACCTGCTTTCATCATCTTTTAAAATTGCTGTACCAATTCCCTTATTCGTAAAGATTTCCAATAACAGACAGTGTTTGATACGGCCGTCAAGAATATGGACTCTAGAAACACCATTGTGAATTGCATCAATACAATTTTGTAATTTTGGCAACATACCTCCGCCAATATAGCCGCTTTTCATCAATTCCTCTGCCTCTTTGACTGTCAGCTCTGAAATCAATGTTTGCGGATTAGCAGGATCCTTATAAACACCTTCGATATCAGTTAAAAATGCTAGTTTTTCTGCATTCATAGCACTTGCAATGGCACATGCCGCATCATCTGCGTTAATATTGTATGCCTGACTGTTCTCGTCCAAACCAATTGGACATATAATCGGGAGAAAATCTTTTTCCAACAAATCATATAATACTCTCGAATTCACATCTGTGACTTCACCTACAAAGCCGATGTCCTCTCCATTCGACAGTTTTTTTTGTACTTTCAACAGATTTCCGTCTTTGCCACTGATTCCAATTGCTCTTACTCCAATCGAACCCACAAGCTGCACCAGACTCTTATTCACTTTTCCTAGCACCATTTCTGCAATGTCAAGCGTCTCTTCATCGGTAACACGAAGTCCATTCACAAACTTTGATTCTTTTCCAACTCTTTCCATCATTCTGCTGATTTCCTTACCGCCGCCATGCACGATAATCGGTTTAAATCCTACAAGTTTCAACAAAGTTACATCTTCGATTACCTGACGTTTCAATGTCTCATCTACCATGGCACTTCCACCATATTTCACAACAATTACCTTACGGTTAAATCTTTGTATATACGGAAGGGCCTCAATCAATACCTCTGCCTTATGTAAATATTTTTCCATATTTGGATTCATGTCTTTGTTCTCCTTTAAGTACTAGCTTCTATAATCAGCGTTAATTGATATATATTCGTGAGTCAGATCACACCCCCATGCAGTTGCCTTTGAATCTCCCATTTTGATATCGGCAGTTGCAATAACTACCGGCTGGGATAAAATCTCAGTTGCCTTCTCTTCACTATACTCCACTGCTGTTCCATTTGCAACAATTTGCAGCTTTCCGGCTTCACTTTCAAAGAATAAATCTACTTTTCCCGGATCAAACTGTGCACCGGAATACCCCATTGCGCATAAAATCCGTCCCCAGTTTGCATCATGACCGGCAATCGCTGTCTTTGTCAAATTCGAGCAGGCAATTGATTTGCTGAGAAGTACAGCCTGTTCTTTGGATTCGGCACCGATAATATTAACTTCAAAAAGTGCAGTTGCCCCTTCCCCGTCTCCGGCTATTTTCTTTGCCAGCGTTTCATTTACAAAATGTAAAGCTTCTCTAAATGTCTCATATTCTGCTGTTCCTTCCTGAATTTCAGGGTTCCCTGCCATACCGTTTGCGAGAAGCAGTACCGTATCGTTCGTAGAGGTATCTCCGTCTACAGAAACCATATTATAAGTATCTTCCACGTCTTCCCGAAGTGCTTTCTGTAATACAGTCTTTGTAATCACTGCATCTGTTGTAATAAATCCAAGCATCGTACACATATTTGGATGAATCATGCCAGAGCCTTTTGCCATGCCGCCTATTGTCACAGTTTTACCACCTATTTCAACTTCCACCGCAACCTGCTTTTCTACTGTGTCCGTTGTCATAATTGCTTTTGCCGCATCTGTGCCAGCATCTATCGTATCTTTCTTGAATCTTGAAAGCTTTGCAATTCCCGCCTTGATTCTGTCAATCGGAAGCTGTTTTCCAATGACACCTGTTGAGCCGATTAGTACACTGTCTGCCGGAATTCCAAGCACTTTCGCTGCTTCCTCAGCAGTTTCCTTACAGTATCCATATCCTTCTGCTCCAGTACATGCATTAGCAATCCCTGAATTTACAATTACAGCCTGTGCAAATTCACACTCATTCACTTGATTTCTGTCCCAGATAACCGGGGCTGCCTTTACTACATTTGTAGTAAAGGTTCCAGCCGCCACACAAGGCTTCTGGCTGTAAATAATTGCCATATCTGTGCGATTCTTATATTTAATCTCTGCTGCCGCCCCTGCAGCCTCAAATCCTTTCGCTGCGGTTACACCACCTCTAATTTCTCTCATGTTCCCACTCCTTACTTATTGAACGCTACAATGTTTTCTTCATTCAATGTAAAATCATAATAATTCAAATCTTGCCGCTTTGTCCAGCCGACTTCCTTCCAGAATGCATTACCGATATCGTTCTCTGAAAATGCAATCAAAGAAACTTTACTAATCTTCTCTTCTCGCAAAGCTTCCATTGCCCTCACAACCATAGCGCGTCCGATACCGCGCATTCGGTATGCTTCATGCACACAAACATGATAAAAACATCCTCTTCTGCCATCATGTCCGCACAAGATGCTTCCTACAATTTTTCCATCCTCTACTGCAACTATGCTAGTTGTTGGATTACGTTTCAAGAAACGTTCCACCCCTTCTCTTGAATCATCTATGCTTCTTATGGCAAATCCATGAATGGTTTTCCACAATGCATAGACACCATCATAGTCTTCTATCGTCATTATCCTAATCATTCCATTTATCTCCTGTCCGGCAATGTTTTTCTTATCCGGAAAATTACGGGAACATTGGCACAAGCTCAAGTCCTTCTGTCTCCTTCAGACCAAACATCAAGTTCATATTCTGTACTGCCTGGCCTGCCGCGCCTTTCACAAGATTATCCATCGCACCCATCATAATAATCCGATTTGTACGTGGGTCAATCTTAATGTTCACATCTACATAATTGCTTCCTTCCACCCATTTTGTCTGTGGACAAACATCTTTATCAAGCACACGCACAAATTTCTCCTGTGCATAGTATTTATCATAAACTGCCTTCACTTCTTCATATGTAACATCCTTTTTCAAAGAAGCATATGCAGTAATCAGAATTCCACGGTTCATCGGAACTAAGTGTGGAGTAAAGTTTAACAGCACGTCTTCCCCTGACGCATATCCTAGCTGTTCTTCAATCTCTGGCGTGTGTCTATGAGTAGCAACACCATATGCCTTAATATTCTCATTTACTTCGCAGTAAAGGTTATCTACCTTTGCTCCTCTTCCCGCTCCCGAAGTTCCTGACTTTGCATCTATAATCAGTGTACTCATATCAATCAGTCCTTCTTTTGCAAGTGGATAGACAGACAATGTTGAACAGGTCGGGTAACATCCCGGATTTGCAACCAGTCTTGCTTTTTTCACATCTTCACGGTTAATCTCACAGAGCCCGTAAACTGCCTCCTCAATAAATTCCGGTGATTTATGCTCGATTCCATACCATTTTTCATAAGTTGCAACATCTTTGATACGAAAATCCGCACTCAAATCTACAATCTTAACTTTTGAAAGAATCTCTTTATTTACCAGCGACGCACATAACCCTTGCGGAGTTGCAGTAAAGATTACATCTACTTCTTCTGCCAGAGCTTCCATATTATCATCCATACATTTCTCGTCTACAATCTGAAACATATTCTGATAAACCTCATAATATTTCTTGTCGATATAGCTTCTGGAACCATACCATTTAATTTCGGCATCCTTATGTCCTTTTAATATTCTTACCAGCTCACCGCCTGCATAGCCGGTAGCCCCAATAATTCCAACCTTTACCATCTCTTACTCCTATCTAATCTGTCCATTTCCAAATATAATATATTTTGTTGTCGTCAACGCCTCAAGTCCCATCGGGCCTCTTGCATGGAGCTTTTGCGTACTGATTCCAATTTCTGCGCCAAAACCAAATTCGAATCCATCTGTAAATCTTGTGGAAGCATTCACATAGACTGCGGCCGCGTCAATCTCATTCTGGAATTTTAACGCGTGATTATAATCCGTTGTAATAATTGCCTCTGAATGTCCTGTATTATAGCAATTAATATGAGCAATTGCTTCTTCGATTGATGAAACAATTTTAATAGAAATAATCTTATCAAGATACTCTGTACCCCAATCTTCTTCCGAAGCTGGAATAATTCTCGCATCAATAGCTCTTGCCGCCTCATCACCACGCATCTCTACCTGCTTAGAAGCAAGTCTTTCACAAATCATTGGAAGCACTTCGTCTGCCACATTTTTGTGAATTACAAGTGATTCGCATGCATTGCATACACCCAGGCGCTGAGTCTTTGCATTATCAATGATGTCTACTGCCATCTCAAAGTCTGCTAATTCGTCTACATAGACATGACAATTGCCTGTTCCTGTCTCAATAACCGGAACTGTACTGTTTTGTACGACATTCTGAATTAGTCCTGCGCCGCCGCGTGGTATCAACACATCAATATACTTATTAAGCTTCATCATCTCCTGCACTACTGCACGGTCTGTATCTTCTACCAAAAGAACTGCATCTTCATCAATCCCACATTTGCTCAAAGCTTCGCGAAGCACCCGCACAATTGATTTATTCGAATTGATACAGTCACTTCCTCCACGCAAAATAACTGCGTTTCCTGATTTTAGGCAGAGTCCAAAGGCATCCGCTGTTACATTCGGTCTTGATTCGTAAATAATTCCAACTACACCTAACGGAACTCGTTTTCTTCCCACCATAAGACCATTTGGTCTTACCTTCATAGACTCCACTTCACCAATTGGGTCTTCTAGATCTACAACCTGGCGAAGCCCCTGTGCGATTCCATCAACTCTGTCTTCTGTAAGGAGTAGTCTGTCAATCAGGGATTCCTTCATACCTTTCTTTCTGGCATTAATAATATCTTTCTCATTTTCCGAGATCAGGAAATCCACATATCTTTCCAACAGTTCTGCTGCTGCCAACAATCCCTGATTTCGCTGTGTCTGTCCCATAATCCCCAAGTTCCTAGAAGCTGCTTTACTTCTTTTTCCTAATTCTTCAATGTAACTCATAGATGTCACCTCCCGATTACTTTTCTTTACCTACGAACAAAGTTCCAATCTCTTTTCCTTCCATAATATCATTGATAATAGAAATGTCCTCCCCGTTTGCAATGACCATATCAGCACCAGCTTTCATCATAACTTTTGCAGCTTCAATCTTGGTCCTCATGCCACCGGTTCCCTTATCACTGCCTGCATCCTTTGCCATTTCTTCCAATTCTCTGTCCACATTATGAACTATATGTACAAATTCTGCATTAGAATTCTTTTTGGGATCATCTGTATATAATCCGTCAATGTCTGACATCAAAATCAGTAAATCCGCCTCTACCAGCTCTGCAACCTGTGCCGCCATCGTATCATTGTCACCAAATACACCGTACAATTCTTCATCTACGGAAATCGCATCATTTTCATTTACAATCGGTATAACGTTCATATTCAATAGCTTTTCAAATGCAATCTTTGCCTGTCGCTTACATTGTTCACTCGTAATCGACTCTTTTGTCAGCAAAATCTGTGCTGTAAGCTGACTGTATTCTGCAAAGAATTTCTCATAAATCATCATCAGCCTGGCCTGACCTACTGCAGCACATGCCTGACGCATCGCACCCTCTTTGGGCCTTTCTTCAATACCAAGTACTGTTCTGCCGATTGCAACAGAGCCAGAAGAAACTACAATCACTTCTTTCCCCTGATTTCTCAGATTCGTAAGTATTCTTACAAACTTCTCCAATTTATTTAGATTAATATTCCCTGTTACTTCATGTGTAATGGTTGTTGTTCCTACCTTTATCACAATACGTTTTTTATTTTTAATTTCTTCACGCAAATTCATCTGTGAAAGCCCTCATTTCTTTCCCATATAAGTGCAATGGATTCCCTAACATATGAAATTATTGTACAACTCTCGATTTTTTTGTCAAGCTTTATCTGCATCAAACTTCGATTTTCTTGTATTTTTATGCATATCTTTATGCATATCTTGTATTTTTTCCAAATTTTCTCTTGATTTTATAAGCAAAGAGGAGTATAGTGTGCATATTAAAGTTTGTAATCACAATTTAGGAGGTTTTATTATGAAAGAAAAAGTTGTTTTAGCATATTCAGGCGGACTTGATACAACAGCAATCATTCCTTGGTTAAAAGAAAATTTTGATTACGAAGTAATCTGCTGCTGTATTGACTGTGGACAGGGTGAAGAGTTAGATGGATTGGAAGAAAGAGCAAAGCTTTCCGGTGCTTCTAAATTATACATCGAAAACATCATCGACGAATTCTGTGACGAATACATCGTTCCATGCGTACAGGCAAATGCAGTTTACGAAAACAAATATTTACTCGGAACATCAATGGCACGTCCGGTAATTGCCAAGAGACTGGTTGAAATTGCAAGAAAAGAAGGTGCTACTGCTATCTGCCATGGTGCTACAGGAAAAGGAAATGACCAGATTCGATTTGAACTTGGTATCAAGGCACTTGCTCCGGACCTTAAGATTATCGCTCCTTGGAGAATGACAGACCTTTGGACAATGCAGTCTCGTGAAGAGGAAATCGAATATTGTAAAGCTCATGGTATCGACTTACCATTTGATGCAAGCCACAGCTACAGCCGTGACCGTAACTTATGGCATATCAGCCACGAAGGGCTTGAATTAGAAGATCCTGCACAGGAACCAAACTATGATGAACTTCTGGTGCTTGGTGTTTCGCCTGAAAATGCTCCAGATGAAGCAGAATATGTAACAATGACATTTGAAAAAGGTGTTCCAACAAGTGTAAATGGCGAAAAAATGAAAGTTTCAGAAATCATCACTAAATTAAATGAGCTTGGTGGCAAACATGGTATCGGTATTGTAGATATCGTAGAAAACCGTGTAGTTGGTATGAAATCTCGTGGTGTATACGAAACTCCAGGCGGAACAATCCTTATGGAAGCACATCAGCAATTGGAAGAATTAGTGTTAGACCGTGCTACATATGAAGTTAAAAAAGATATGGGCAACAAGATGGCTCAGATTGTTTATGAAGGAAAATGGTTCACACCACTTCGTGAAGCTGTTCAGGCATTTATCGAAGTAACACAGCAATATGTTACTGGTGAAGTAAAATTCAAACTTTACAAAGGTAACATTATCAAAGCCGGTACTACTTCTCCATACTCATTATACAATGAATCATTAGCAAGCTTTACAACAGGTGTTTTATATGACCACCATGATGCAGACGGATTCATCACATTATTCGGACTTCCATTAAAGGTTCGTGCAATGAAGATGGCTGAGGTTGAAGCTGAAAATAATAAATAAGAGATGTGTCATCATCCATAAAAAAGGAAATCGACTAATGCCGATTTCCTTTTTTATCCAGAATATCATTTATTATCCTCATGATATTTCCCGACCAGATTTTCTCAATCTGCCGTTCAGTAATCCCTTCTTTTTTCAGGGCATTATACAGTTGTTCTATTTCTCCAAGGTGTGCAATTTCATTATTTGCATCATCAAAGCCATCAAAATCCGTACCAAGTGATACAAAATCTTCCCCACCCACATGGAGCATGTAACGAATATGTGATACAATCTCCTGGATACCTGCTTTGTCCTGTCCATTCAAAAAGTATGGGTAGAAATTCACTCCTGCAATCCCACCACGTGTAGCCAACGCTTTTATCATGTCATCCGATAGATTTCGTGGGTGGTTGCACAATTCCCTCGCATTCGAATGGGATGCTACAATCGGGCTGTCACTAAGTCTTATAACGTCCCAGAATCCCCCGTCAGATAGATGAGACACGTCGATTATCATGCCCAGTTCATTCATTCGTTCCACGATTTCCCTACCAAATGGTTTTAATCCCTGTGACATAATCATTGGATCCTTACTGTTCGGAAATCCTATACAATTTTCTTGGTTCCACAATAGTGTCATTAGACGAATTCCTTGCTCATACAGTGTTTCCAATCTTTTATGTTTCCCAGCAATGATCCCACCTTCTTCTATTGTTAAAAAAGCAGAAATCTTGTTTTCTCTTTGATTCAATAAAAGCTCCTGTTTTGTTGTTGCTAATGCAATCTCCGTATTATTTTGATAAAACTCCTGTTTTGCTCTTTCTATCATGCTTAACGCATATTCGTACCCCGCCTCATAGTCTCCGTTGAATTGGCGCACAAAAATAAAACACGCAAAGAACTGTGCTATACACCCCGCATGTTTCATCTTTTTCATATCAACACAATATTTATTTTCTCTTAAATTGGAACACTCATTTTCTTCCATTAACTTCCAAAATGTATCGCAATGCATGTCAATTAAATTCATTATTAGCTACTCCTTGAATAATCTATACTATTATAGTCTATTCTAGTAAAAAAAGGAAGTATTTATGAAAGCAAAAATCGGAATCGTAATCTCTGGTATCTGTAACCAACGCCAATTTGTCAGTGACGCCTACATTCAGGCAATCAAGACTGTAAGCGGACTGCCCATTATACTGCCCTTGATTAAATCCAATCAGGCTATCTCTTCCTATATTGAATTGTGTGATGGATTCTTATTCTGTGGGGGCGAGGACATCACTCCTCTCCTTTTTGGTGAAGAACCGGCAGTTGGTATTGGGAACACCGACATTACTCTGGACATCTTTCAAATTCGTCTAATGAAAGCTGCTCTTTCCTCACAAAAACCTATTCTTTCTATTTGTCGAGGTATGCAGGTATTAAATGTAGCCTGTGGGGGTACGATTTATCAGGATCTTTCTTTGCTTGATGAATCCGTACTAAACCATATGCAGACCAGCAATGCTCGAAAGGATATCAGCCACAAGGTCACATTTTCACCACAGACACGCATGAATCGGATTCTTGGAAACTTTGCATATACAAACAGTTTTCACCATCAGGCAGTTAACCGTCTTGGCGACGGACTTATCGCGTCCGGTCACACCTCAGACCACATCATCGAGGCAATCGAAATGCCATCGCACCCCTTCGTCATAGGAGTACAATGGCACCCGGAAAATATGCTTCAAAATTCGTCTAACATGAAGCAATTATTTTTTGCATTTATACGCAGCATTTCGGATTGCTAGTACATGAAACTGTTCATAAAATCTTTGTCTAGAATAAAGGATGCCGCTATGATTAAAAATCCTACTAAAAGGAATGCAAAGGAAGCTAAGAACAAAAGAAGCACTTTCTTTGTTTCTCCTTTCCCAAACAACGGTTTCGTTTTTTTATGAATGAGATAATTGCCCACATACAAAAGAAACGGAACCGCAGCACCCCGCATCACATAAGCTCCGATTGTCATTAACGGCACACCATTTGCCATGATGGCATTCACTTCTTCCTGCACTGCTGTCTGCCCTGACATGAGATTAGAAACGAACAACGTCACAATAGATATTCCGTTATTGAGCGCATGCAGAACACAGGAATAAAGAATGTTATCTGTTTCTACCACAATATAAGCAAACACCACACCAAGAATCATTGTTCCAAAAAAGCGGAAAATGCTTCCGTGAAATGCCCCAAATACAGCACTTACAGCCAGGATTGCAACCCATTTACTTCTATGTCCCCGAAAACTTTGAAGTGCCACACCACGGAATACTGCTTCTTCGCAAACCGCCGGAGCTAAAGACACGATTGTAAGCGAAATAACAAAGGAAGCACTCATAAACACATCCGTAAGTTGCTGGTTTACTTCCATCGCTCCCTCTGGGAAAAAATACATCATAATAATTTGAATAATTTCCGAAACTTTCAAGGCTCCCCACCAGAGAAGAACTGCGCCGAACAGATAGGAGAGTTTCAATCTCTTAATCGGAAAAACTGTTTTCAAATCTACCTTTGCAAGCAACACGACAACCACTGCCAATGCAAGCAATGTAAACTGCCCTAACAATGTACCATACAAACTGTAGTTCCCATATAATCCAAGTAAATATGCCACATTAGGATTCAAAAAAAACAGTATAAAAGCGGCTAATGCCAACACGATAATCCCATGATATGGTTTTAATTTTTTTCTAGTTTCTTCCATTCATATCACCTTCTCTATATTTTCTCTTTCATTAAGGATTGTACCATATCTACAGTACTTCACTCAAGCAGTTTACGCTTCTTCGATTGCTTTTGCGTATAGTTTTATAAAATATCAACATACTAAATTGGTGAAACCATAAAAACATCAAGGAGGTAACATCATGGCTGAAATTTCTGTTTTAGATCTGCAAAACTTACGTCACTTAATTGGCGGATACGAGACAACACATTGCAAAATGACTGATTATGCAAATCAGGCAACTGATCCTGAAGTAAAAAAATTATTCCAGGATGCAGCAGATTCTGCAATGAAAAACAAACAAGACTTAATGAAATTCTTATAAGGAGGCACGACTATGGACGAAAAAACAATGGTTTCCGATGCACTTGTTGGTGTAAACGGAGAATTAAAAATGTTTGGTGATATGATTCCTCAGACAGAAAATAAGGAATTGAAACAATGCTTAAAACAAATCCGAAACGAATGCGAAACTTCGCAGGAAAAACTTTTTCAGGTTGCACGTGAAAAAAGCTATTATGTACCTGCTGCTAAAGCCAGCCAGCAGGAAATCCAACATGTCAAGAACATTCTGACACAACCTTCCATGAAATAACAGTCTGCTGATTGGAGCATAGTAAAGTTAAGCTTTACTATGCTCCCCTTTTCATGTAAAATGTTTTGGAAGAATGACCAGAAGGAGCAATTACAATGAGTATATTAAATGTTGAACATTTATCACATGGATTTGGGGACCGTGCCATCTTCGGTGATGTGTCATTTCGTCTTTTAAAAGGGGAACACATCGGCCTTGTCGGGGCTAATGGTGAAGGAAAATCCACATTTTTAAATATCGTAACCGGAAAACTGCAGCCTGACGAAGGAAAAATTGAATGGGCAAAAAATGTACGTGTAGGCTATTTGGATCAGCACACTGTGCTTGAAAAGGGTCAAACGATTCGTGACGTATTAAAATCCGCCTTCTCCTATCTGTTTGAATTAGAAGCCAAGATGAATGAAATCTGCGACTCCTTAGGCAATGTGAATGATGAAGAAATGATGGTTTTGATGGAAGAATTAGGGACAATCCAAGACACTTTGACACTCCACGATTTCTATGTCATCGACGCGAAAGTCGAAGAAGTTGCACGTGCTCTGGGACTTTTGGATATTGGTCTGGACCGTGATGTTACAGACTTAAGCGGCGGACAACGAACCAAAGTGCTTCTCGCAAAACTGCTTTTAGAAAAACCGGATATTCTGCTGCTTGATGAGCCAACGAACTACTTAGACGAGGAACATATTACATGGCTGAAGCGCTACCTTATTGAATATGAAAATGCCTTCATTTTAATTTCCCATGACATCCCATTTCTAAATGAAGTAATCAATATCATCTACCATATGGAAAATCAGGAATTGAACCGTTATGTAGGTGATTATGAACATTTTGAAGAAGTTTATGCTGTCAAAAAGGCACAGCTGGAAGCCGCCTATAAACGCCAGCAACAGGAAATCAGTGAGTTAAAGGACTTCGTTGCCAGAAATAAAGCACGTGTCTCTACAAGAAACATGGCAATGTCGCGCCAGAAGAAACTAGATAAGATGGACTTAATCGAGCTTGCCCAAGAACGTCCAAAACCAGAGTTTCATTTTAAAGAAGGAAGAACTCCCGGAAGATACATATTTGAGACAAAAGACTTAGTAATCGGCTATAATGAGCCTCTTTCTAAACCGCTTACACTTGCCATGGAACGCGGACACAAGATTGCACTTGTAGGTGCTAATGGAATTGGAAAGACAACACTTTTAAAAAGTATTTTGGGACTGAGCCAGCCATTGAGTGGTTGTGTGGAACTTGGCGAGAACCTGATGATTGGCTATTTTGAACAGGAAGGTGCACCGGATAATTCCACAACCTGCATTGATGAGATTTGGAAAGAATTCCCATCCTTTACACAATATGAAGTCCGCTCAGCACTCGCAAAATGTGGTCTGACTACCAAACATATTGAAAGTCAGGTACGTGTATTAAGCGGTGGGGAACAGGCAAAAGTAAGACTTTGCAAATTGATTAATCGCGAAACGAATATTCTTCTTCTGGACGAACCTACCAACCACTTGGATGTAGACGCAAAAGAGGAATTAAAACGTGCCTTATCCGCATACAAAGGAAGTGTCCTGCTCATCTGTCATGAGCCGGAATTTTACCGTGATGTTGTAAATGAGGTATGGGACTGCACAAAATGGACCACAAAGATCTTTTAATCTAACAAAACACTTACAGATACTAAATGGGGCTTCGCAATCTGCGTGCCCCATTCTTTTTTGTGTCTATTGAATTGATTCTAAGAGTCGTTTCACAGTCTCCATATCTGTTACCAAATTCACTTCCATGCTTTCACTCTCATTCTCTACTGTGGCTGTCATATATTCTATTTCTACGTTTTTCCCCCATTTATACAGATAAGTATCTCCGGCTACGATATATTGATCACGGTAAGAATCCAATAACGCTTCATCTGTAATGACATACTTCTGCTCCATATTGTACTTTTCATCCCAGATAGAAAGTACCGCCTTCTTGATTGTATATTTTGATATATCGAATAATGGAACATCGTTTTCCTCTAAAAATGCAATTGTCTCTTCAAATATCGGATAGATAACATAATTTTCCTGCCGTCCATCCGGCATACTAATCATAGCCTCTGCCACTGGAATAAGTGAGCAGATCTCCTGATAACTGGCTTTTTTAAGTTCTTCCAGATAAATACTTAGAAACTGCTCTATTTTATCTTTCTCCAACATTGTTTGTCCTCGATTGGCACCATCATAAAACTGTATGCTGCCTATTCGGCTGATGTCAGTCTGATAAATTCTATACACCGCTGGCTTATATTCCGGTGTGTCATAACATTTTTCGAACAAGCTATAATCAAAATCTTCTTTCACATAATAATGTCTACGCTTTATGCTTCCATCTTTCATTGCATAGATTACACAAATCTCATCTGCATAAGTATAATCTTCATCCGAGGTAAGACGTTCTTCCACCACATATTCTGCAAATGTAATTACATCTTCTACCGCTTCTTGCGACATCTGTGGAAGTTTATCGTAGCGTTCCCAGTAATATCCGTTTCTAAGGTTACCTGTGAAAATTACCGCACTCTCCACTTCATTTGCCTTCGGAACGAAACTATCATATCCTCCAAGATCCATCCAGAAAAATAGGACGAATAAAAAGCAACATGCCAGGGTCACGGCAATATCAAGCTTATGCGAAAAGACCGTACGAATATTAAACTCATATATCCATTCTACAATTGCATGGAAGAAAATCACTCCAAGAATCACTCCTACGACCAACCATATTTTATCAATATTCCACGAAAACATTGAAAGATAAAGTCCTGCATATAACGCCATAGGAATGACAATTAAGAAACGAAGCGTTACCTTCATTTGCGGAAAAACGATTGCTCTTCCTGCTGACTCGGCCGGTCTTTTTAAGAAAAGGAAATATGCCAGTACTACAACAAACCCGGCTACAAGCACTGAGGCAACTATCCACTTACTATGTTCAGCAAACTGCCACTGGTTGAAACGTGAAATCACTCGATAGCTCAAAGATGCCGGCGAGAAATAATCCCATATTTCTAAATTACTTTTGCTGGCAACGTATGTTTCATAAAATATACTCTGATAATTTGGTACAAGATATCTTAAAATCAGCGGTACATAAGTTGAAATAATCCCAAACCCTAAAGCCGCAATAAACGTATGCCCTGTTAGAACCATCGCTAATACTGCAAATGCCCAGGTAACTAAAAAAACTACGATACCGCAAAGCAATGAATAACCGATGTTTTGCATGATTGCAGAGCTGGCATACCCCGTCATACTGATCACCAGTACTTTTAAAATCATTGTCACAAACAGAGGCACGATGTAAATACTAATCTGACTGCCTGCTAAAACTGTGAATTTACGACTCCTCGTAATTGGAAGTGCTCCGTAGAAATCCATCTGTTTCTTGGAATGCAAAAAATGGAATCCACTGAATGCACTATAAACTGCAAGACCAATAGTAAGTATCGCAAGCAACCATTGCGGCTGGCATAAACGTGTCAAACCGTAAATAATATCCTCTCTGTAAGTTACACTTGTATACATTGCCTGGTTATATGCAATCTTCTGCGTAATTGTATTCTGCACAGAAAGCACAAAATATACCAACTCCAACAAAAATGTAAAGACTGTGACAAAAATCAATGCTGTCTGATGTCGCAGTTCTTCTCTCCAAAGTTTAAAATAAGAGATTTTTGATGTCATAACCCACAACCTCCGTTTCGTCAATAAATATTTCTTCCAATGACAATGGAATTGCTTCACAATAAACCGGTTTCATCGTCTCTATGATTGCAAGAATGGAGTCTTTTTCACCACGTACCGTCATCGTAATCAGCTTACCTCTACGTTCAAACCGAAGTATATCTAAGATGGACTTCAACTGTGCATCACATTCCTGTGGAAGCACACACTGAACCTTTTGGATATTACATTTTAGTTCTTCCAAGTCTTTCGATAACAGTACTCCACCTTTGTGCAAAAGTCCTACATGATCACAGATATCCTCCAATTCCCGAAGATTATGGGAAGCAATAATTGGAGTCATCCCCTTTTCTTCCATTTCATTTGCAAGGATACTTTTCACACTCTGCCACATAACCGGGTCAAGTCCGTCAAATGTCTCATCACAGAGTAAATATTTGACATTAGAGCAGATTCCAAGAAGAATAGAAAGCTGCTTTTTCATTCCTTTCGAAAATGTCTGGATCTTACGATTTACATCAAGTCCGAACAAAATCAAAAGTTCCCGGAAGCGCTTTTCATCAAACTCCGGATAATACAATTTGTAAGTAGGTATCAAATCTCTGACTTCTGCATTAGCAAACCAGAACTGATCATCCGATATATAGAACATCTTTGCTTTTGCTTCCGGATTATCCCATATATTTTCTCCGTCGATAAGTATTTCGCCCTCATCCGGCTTCAACACACCACATATCATACGCATCAATGTACTTTTTCCGGCACCGTTCGTTCCCACCATTCCAAATACATTGGTTTCCTGAATCGTAAGACTAATCTTGCTTGCGGCCTCAATCTCGCCGAATGACTTACTTACCTGCTTAATTTCAATCATTTTTGCACCTCCCCATATACTTCTTCCAACTGCTGAACAATCTCATCCTGTGTGATGCCACTGTTACAACATGTTCTTAATTGCTGTTTTAATTCCGCCAATAACTTCTTTCGCTGCTTATCAAGGAGAGCATCGTCTCCACGGACAAAATTCCCCCTGCCTTTTACCGAATAAATAAAGCCATTTCGCTCCAACTCACTGTAAGCCCTCTGAATTGTATTGGGATTAATTGACATTTCAATTGCCAGTGAACGGACCGAAGGCATTTTCTCATCTGCTTCCATCACGCCACTTAAAATCAGATTTTGAAATTTGTCAGCAATCTGCTCATAAATCGGTCTCTTGTCACTATAATCAATCAGAATCAAAGTATCACCTCTCTCTAATCATATTCATCCCACGCTCATTTCAAGTGTATTAATACCTTTAGTACACTCAGTATATATAATTTCATTTATCGTGTCAAGTATTTTGCATTCAGTATCAAAATGAGCACAAAAATACCACTCACTCCTTTATTAAAGTGGGTGGTATAAATTGCCTAGCAAAACATTGTAATCAACGGAATCGTCAAAATTGACAGTACCGTTGTAAAGAAAATCCCTTTTGATGCCAGTTGTACATCTCCATCATACTCAATTGCAAGCATTGTAGTATTGGTTGCTACCGGCATGGCGGTCAGCACAATCAATGTCCCCTTCAATAGTTCCATATTCATAGGAACCTGATTCAGCACCCACAGCACTGCCAATGGAATTACCAGAAGTTTTACACCTGAGAAAATGTAAATTCTCCACTCATCAAACAATTCCTTTATCGGCATTCCTGCAATCGTTGACCCAAGAATCAGCATAGCCACAGGCGTCGTCACATTTCCCATATAATCCAAGGATGTCATAACCTGTGCCGGCAACGAAATCCCCGTAAAATACAGAATAATGGATAACGCTGCTGCCATAAGCGGCATATTCATTAACCGTCTTGGATTAAATTTCGTCAATCCATCTTCTGATTTTCCGATCAAACTAATTCCAATAGAATAGACAAAAAGATTAAATACTACATTACAGATGACTGCATAAATCATTGCCTCTTCACCAAAGATAGCTGTAATCACTGGAAAACCCATAAACCCAATATTTCCAAACAAGGTCATAAATATATAAGTACCCTTTTGCTCCTTCGGTACACGCAGTAAGAATACTAATAAGACTGCAAAAATTCCATATATCACATAAATTCCTGCAGTTACTGCAAAAACCAAAAGAACCTCTTGATTGGATACAATTCCTCGATTTGAAATAAATGCGGTAATAATCTGTGCCGGTAATGAAATATTAATTACCAGTTTTGTATAGCGCACATTTGCTTCCTTGTCAATGATTCCTGCCTTGTTCATAATGTAACCTACAACCATAATTAAGAACAAAGACACGATACGCCCTGCTGTCGTCATAAAATCCATTTATGTTTCCTCCTCATTTTAAAGAGCTTTTTTTTCACCACGTCATTATAGTACATTTTTATTATTTTTTACAATAATTTTACTTTCATTCTTTTAATTATTTGCTTCTTCTGCCATGCAGCAAATATTCAGAAACGAAAATGCTGCTTTGTTTGTCATGCGATTTTCAATGTACAATTTGTTTGTGAAAGACCAATCTTAAATATTATAAAAATCTCTCACAAAACTATTGAGTTGGACACCAAAAACCAGCCCTATTTTTGAATTTTTTCATGAAATTTTCAAAACAAAATTGTACACTATACCAGCTGCATCGCATTTCGCAAGCCACAGTCTCAAAACACACTTGTCAGTGATTCCTGAAACCTTTTTCTATATTGAAATTTTCAATCAATAATTTTCAACAACCCAACATGGTTTTTTCATCAAGAGGATGATAAAATGTGTTGCATATTTTATTTCTCTCACTTCAATAGGGGTTTCAAATTCTGCACTCGGACCGCCCTTTTTTATCCTGCGATTCGTGCCTGATATGGCGTACGGTAACCGTTGGAGCTATGCGGGCGTACATGATTGTAGTGGACATAGGAAAATTCCTCCTCTGCCTGGTAGAGTTCTTCCTCTGTTTTGAACTCATACAGATTGTGCATTCATTCTTCAGTGTATTGAAGTAACGCTCCATCGGTGCATTGTCTTAGGGATAACCTGCTTTGCTCATACTCTGCGTCACATTCACCGACTTGCAAAAATCAGTAAACGCCTATGGTTCTTCAAAAATAAGTATGTGAAATCTGTGCACCATTTTTGATTGATTTTATCCGACATAAAATTCTGCTGAAGTTTGTTTTCAAACACCTTGTGTGGTTTTCCCTGTTTATAATCTGGTTTTTTGGGACGAACGATGGATCTCAGTCCCACCTCCACATTCATGTACTTATGTATGGTTGCAGGGCTATAGTGATATCCCTTACGTGCCAGATAGACTGTCATGCTCCTGTAACCATCAACACCATTGTGTTCATGATAGATTGCATGAATCTGTGCCTGGACTTCTGTTTTATGGGCATAATAATCCGCCTTCCGGTGTTTCCGGTAGTTATAGTAAGCGTTCGGATAAATATTCAGCCGTCTAAGCAGCCAGCGGATACCGAATGTCTCATGATATTGGTCAATAAATCGATAAGCCTCTAATCGATTTCCTTTGCGAAGAATGCCGCTGCTTTTTTTAAGAAGAGATTCTCCTTTTTTGCTTCTTCCAATTCCTTACGCAGACGAAGGTTTTCTTTCATAAGTTCCAGATTATTAGGAGCATCTGGATTCTGCTGGGCTTTTGTATGGCATTCTTCGCTAAATTCAGCACACCATTTGGAGATACTGGCTTTTGATACACCATACTCTGCAGTGATGCTTTTGTAAGTACGTCCCTCTTCGATATGAAGGCGAACGATTTTCTTTTTAAATTCAGGTGTGTAACTTTGTGGCATAATGAGTACCTCTTTTCTTTGTGAGATTATTATATCTTATTAGCCACTCCTGTTACAGCTTTATTGTAGCACTTCAGCCCTTTTACGCCAAAAGGAAGCTGCATAATACAACTTCCTTTTCAAATATGTCTCTTATAATTAATATATCATTATTATATGTTTACTTTGTAAGTGTATTTTGCGTTAATACATTTATGTATACTCCATCCTTTTCTTGAAAAACATCGTATCCGCCCTCAGGCATTCCATAGTAACCTTTGTAATTTTCATCTTGTGTTAAATCACGGATACAAATGAAATATTCATTTCCTTGTATTAATTCATAATATGATTCATCTGAAATCATAATTTGTTTTTTTAACTCTTTTTTGGATAAATCATTTGTATTTGTTTTTTCTTTCGTTTCTGAATCTAATGTACTTACGTATTCTTCCATAGAAACCACACCACCATTTATAGCTATTTTGATATTTTTAGGAAGCGATGTATTCATTGGAGATATAACGTCTAATACTTCTACATTGTAAGTTTCACATGGCATCATTTTATTTTTTACAAAATATTTTGTTTTCTCCTTTGTTTTCACTTTGATTTTAGCAAAATAATCTGTATTTTCCAAAACAACTTTGGGATCCGTTACATCATAAGCCCATGTAGATTCAGCCGAAATGTAAGCATCTATTTTATTATCTGTTTCTTGTTGTGAGCCGATAAGCATTACAGTGTCTTGATTTTTATCTGTAGCATCATTTAATACTGCATTCTTTTTAGTACACCCAACACTTAGGAGTATTATAATTGCTAAAATACTATATAGTATGTTTTTTTTCATATATGTTCCTCGTATAATAAGTTTGTAAGCAATAAAAACAGCTTACAGACTTATTCTTTTTTATGGTATAGAGGCAAGGACATCTAAGAGGCGCTCCCCTCATCCTATTCCCGTCTATACAATCAATAGTTACATTTTCATAAGGTCAATCCTGTGATATGATATCAGCAGAGTCTGATGTCCGAAGACACTGCTTTTCCTCCTTTCAGCCGGTTTTATCCGAGTCTGCTCTTGAAGCATGCAGCCTGGCACATATGACATATTCCGCTTACACAGAAGTTGCATCCCCAGCCGTTAGCACGCAACATCTTCTTCGGTACTCACAGAGTTTCTGTCCCTTCAGGAGATTATTGATTCCCCCGAAGAAGAACTCCTTCAGTTTCTTGCTGAAAAAAGTAAGAACCGTATTGCT
This sequence comes from uncultured Clostridia bacterium, assembly GCA_937896665.1. GTDB lineage: Bacteria > Bacillota > Clostridia > Lachnospirales > Lachnospiraceae > Faecalimonas. The sequence goes on along the minus strand of CALBNS010000087.1, from coordinate 2,293 downwards.
GATATATCAAAGACCTCTGAACTGCTGAAAAAAGCTGCCAGAGATTCTTATCGTCTGGATAAATGCATGTATGAGCCACTAAATGTATCTTTGCCAAGCTCTTTTAATTGCATCCAGACTTATCAGAAGGAAATCAAACTGATTGATCAGGCCATTGAAAAATGCATCAATGGGATGAATCCGAACACCTTTACTATACTTAAATCCATCCCTGGCATTGGTCCGGTATGGGCAGCCGGTATTCTTTCTGAAATCGTCGATATAACAGCCTTTCATTCATCCGATGCTCTTGCGAAATACGCAGGGCTGACATGGCCGAAAAATGATTCCGGTGATTCCGTTTCTGAAGATAACCATGTTTCAAAAGCCGGAAATACATATCTCCATTATTATCTTGGAGAAGCTGCAAACAGCGTCAGAAGGCATGTTTCTGAATATGCTGAATTTTATTCCAAAAAAATATGCTGAAGTAACCAAACATCAGCACAAGAGAGCACTCGCGCTTACATCCCGTAAATTTGTACGACTCGTTTTTAGTTTGCTGGTCAAAAACCAACTGTACACCGGCGAAAAGCTGGATGATAAATCAAATACAGAATCGAACTAACATCCGAGAAGTTCAGTTTTTTCTCGTATGTCTATTAAGTGCACCCTTTTTTGGAAAAACATATCAAAATCTTTTTCATTTATCTCTTGACATATCACCAGAACGCTTTTTATTACACAATCATGTTTCTATTTTAATACTTTTCGTTTAAAAATGCATTAGCATCTGATGTGACACCTTTAGCAGTTCTATTTGAATATCCGTACATAATAGACCATTTTTGATCCGAAGAATATGTATCTTTGCCACCAAAAGCATGTAGCATTTCATGTACACATGTAACTGTTCTCCCAGCATATGTTTTTTGATTCATCATATATTTATTAAACTCGACTTTACACCATTTCCAATCATATTTCTCTTTATCACTAACTTTCATCGGAGTTTGTGAATCAGATAGAAGTCATTTTTTAGCTCTATTTTTATAAATTTTATGTAAAATTTTCAGTTCAAAAAATGTACACTACCCCAGCAATCATCGTATTTGGCAAACCATAGGCTTCGAAACACACTTGTCAGGAGTTCCTGAAACCTTTTATAAAATTTCCCAAGAACATAAAATTTTCGAACGTTTATAATAACGAATTCTAACCTTTTGATTCGTTACAGGACTATCCATTTGCAAAATTTCCTCATGGGTCAGACAAACCGGTACTAACACTGTCAATGTATCTTCAGAGCCAAAATAAAAATGCCATTCGCAAAAACATTTTTTTCTAAAAAATTCATATTCGTCAATATTGCAAATCTGACTAAAGCATACTTCGTTTTCAACACAGCCATTCAATAAATCTAGCGGAAATACCAAAATACGTCTCAGCAAATATGAACAACTACATACTATTAATATTTCAGTCGCAAGCATTATCCAAATGATATCAGAGGTTGCATAGGAAAAAAATATTGCTACTACCATGAAGAATACCAATTGCAACATTTGATCAATTATATATTTTTTTATTTCAAATGATTTTCTCACATTTTCCCCCTAAATAATCCTGCAAAGGTCGATGTTATCGTTGAATAAATCCCCGCCTTGAAAGCACGTAAAGTTTTTTCTACAACTCCGATTTTACCCGGCGTTGTTTTAGACATATATCTATGATAATTTACATTAACATTAGCCTGTGAACCTCTATACAGTTTTCTATTAATATAACTCTTCTGTTGTGCCCTTGGCATACTATTCATCTTCTTTACTTTTAATGCTGCTACTCCTTTTGATGCTACATATCCTACAGAATTAGCCCCAGCACCCCAAGCCGCACTTGAAATAATATCCTTTCCACTTTTTATATTACCTTTTATAGAATCCGATACAATATTTCCTAATGCCTCGACTGCTGCAGTACCAGCTAAATTCAGTCCTGGTATAGCCGCTATTCCTCCACCAATTGCAGATGCAAGATAATCTCTTTTCGAAGAGGTAACCGCAAATATATCTAATCCAGTTGCACCAGATGATATATTATAATTGCTAAAATACTATATAGTATGTTTTTTTTCATATATGTTCCTTTTAGTTTATTCTTTCCCTAAATATACACGTGTATTTGTATATTTAATGTATCATACAATTTTAATTTTATCAATTTAATCCTCTCAAAAGTTTGTGTCAAGTAAACGTTGGCGTTACTTTTCACGGGTTGACTGGCATTAAAATAACCGATGGTGTAGACTGAATAT
>CALBNS010000086.1 GCA_937896665.1 uncultured Clostridia bacterium | reverse complement strand
AGGTATTCTTTTTGGTCAATTCCTTTTACTCTTTAAAGTATACAGGAAGCTCCTTTTGAAGTAAAAAGAAAAAGATCGTCAGAACGGTGTGGAATCTCCCGAAAAACTTCTTGGATATTTTCCTTTAAAGAATATCAACGACTCTCTCCATTGCAAAAAATATATGGATCTCATGCAGACTGCAACTGATTTCAGATTTAATGTCTTTGAAATGGTATCCTTGAACTACTTCTATTCCGGGCTTGCATACATCGGTTCCGAGTATGAAAAGATTATTGAGATCTACAATCATCAGATCGCATCCAAATACTGTTTTGATACTCCACACACATACTTTGACTGCACGAACTTCTATTTTGAGATTGAGCGGGAAGATAATCTCCGGCGCAAATGCAAATCAAAGGAGAACAGGACAGAACCGCTGGTTGGCATGGGACTGCTTCTTGATGCCCATCAGATACCTGTTGGCATGAAGATGTATCCCGGCAATGAAAGCGAGAAACCTGTCATCAGAAATATCATTGATGAATTAAAACAGTGTAATAGCATGACCGGCAGAACCATTCAAGTTGGCGATAAAGGGCTAAACTGTTTCAACAATATCCTCCATGCCCTCAAGGCCGGGGATGGATATATTTTTTCTAAGTCAGTGAATACTCTCCCTGAAACTGAAAAAACATGGGGTCTTCTTGAAAATGATTATGTAGATGTCAAAAACAAAAAAGGGGAGAAAACAGACGGAAAAATCCAAGTCAAAATGAATGACGATGCTATCAAAAATGCAAAAAACCGGCTGGATTTAACATGGTGGTAACTTCTGAGATTCATATGTCGACTTCTGAAATCTATGCTGCTTACCATAATCTATGGAGAATTGAAGAATCTTTTCGTATCATGAAATCACAACTTGATGCAAGGCCTGTGCATCTGCAAAAGGAAGAGACCATCATTGGACATTTTCTCATATGCTATCTCACAGTATTGTTGACAAGAATTCTACAGATACATGTGCTAAAAGATAAATATGGTTCAGAGGAGATTTTTAATTTCATACGGGATTTTAGGATCGCAAAAGTATCTGACAGGAAATATATCAATCTTACAAAATCATCATCATTTGTAAAAGAATTAAAAGAGGAAACCGGCTTGCCATTAACCTCTTATTTCTTTGGAAATGAGGATATAAATAAAGTGCTAAGTCATAGGTTTTAACCCGTGGCTTAGCACTATTTTTTCAACCCAACTCCTAAAGACAAGTAATATCGCATTTTACGGAATCTGTAAATATTTGTCAAGTCAGAAAATACAAACATTTCAATTTCACTCACCACATCATCATAGGATCTTTCTCTTACATCAATATAGCGATTCTTCCCCTTCGGGATACTCCCGGTATTGGAACTTTTTATGACTTCTTTTCCACAGCCGACACAGACAGGTCGCCTGCTCTTTTTTATAATCACTGGATTTTAAACGTAAAAGAAGGTCATAAAAAAACCAGAAGAAACTAGATTGCTATGTTCGTTCCTTCTGGTATTCTCTTATATCTTCATATTACGTTATCGTCCTTTTTGCTTTATAACGGCAGACTATCCCGCACGCACAATGTCCCCCATCCCACCTGTGGATTGGGATATTCTATAAATCCGGGAAGCTCTCTCGCGCCTCTGATTAAGTATGCCTTAACCTTCTCCCCATACAGATACGCGTCATTTCCTCTCACAATCCCCCATTCCATCAAAAGTGCCGCCGCTCCTGTGACGAATGGTGCTGCAAATGAGGTTCCACTGAATTGCGCGTAACCCCCACCAACTGTCGGTGCCGTCACATTCACCCCCGGTGCCACAAGATCCGGTTTAAGTCTGATTCCTATGCCAGACTGTCCACGCCCGGAAAAATCTGCATAAGCCATTGTCAGCGCATCATACGCACCTACACCGATTGTCTGCTGTGCCGTGGACGGTATCGTTAGAGTTCCGGTCCTAGTTGGAAATAGAAATGCCGTTCCCGGATTTAGGACATTTTCACTTGGAAGCCACAAAGCATACGCTCCCGTCACAATTGCCCGCGGTGTCAATACAATCCTCCATATTCCACTGTTGATATATGTGTCTCGTGGCAGGAAGTCGATGAAAATTTCCTGATCAATGCTATATGGCTTAGGCTCACCATAATAAAGCAAAATCTCTGTATTTCCAATTGCAAACCTCTGTGTTCCAAGCACCTCCTGTATCGGGCCCACCCGCACCCCTGACGGAGAAATCAAAGAAATGTCCATGACATCCTGATATGCCTTCCATATCTGAACGTTTAGGGCGGGCTCATTTTCCTGCACTGCCAATTCAATCACTGTCTCTTCATCCTGCATAAGCCGTCCTGCCACATGACCGGCAGAATTGCCCTCATTTCCCGTTCCTATGCAAATCACGCTTTTCCATACATTTGCAATATTATCAATAAACTGTTCTAAAAGGCTACTGCCGTCATGAGCTCCATAAGTATTACCAAAGCTTAAGTTAATAGCCACCGGTCTGCGAAGCTCTAATGCTTTTTTTACTACATAATCAATTGCCTGCATTAATTCCGTTGTTCTCGGAAATCCTTCCTCCATCGGAATACCAAGCTTCACAACCAGCAATTCACTTTCCGATGCCACACCACGATACAGATTTCCTGCACTACCTCTCCCATTCCCTGCAGCGATTCCTGCTACAGATGTTCCATGGCCCGATGTGTCTCTGCTTGGTACGATTGCATACTGCTCCTGCTGTGTCTCCTGCGCTAATGCCTCATTAATCTGTTCCATCGTGTACTCAGTGCCGGTCAGATAACCTTGCGGCGGATTTCCGGAAATAGTCTGATCCCACAGGAAACGAATTCTCGTTGTCCCGTCTTCATTGCGAAAATCTGCATTTGCATAGTCAATTCCAGAATCAATCACAGCAACCAGCACTCCATTTCCTCTTAAGCTTAGTGGTTGTTCCTGTACCTGAGTAATGCAAGATGCCCTCCTTCCGTTTATCACTTGGAAAAACAATCTTTTCGGCTTTTCAATAAATTCTACATCAGGAAAATCTGAAAGCTGTCCGATTAAATTTTCCGGCACAGTCACAATTGCAAATCCGCCCAAAAGCTCAACTGCCTGAATGCCCAAAACCCTGATTTCTTCCAGGGAGCCGGAATATTTGATAATTAATTCCCATGTCCTCTCTATCGGCATATACCCCACATTTAATTCTAAGGATTTTTCCCGTTCTGATTGTGTTGCGTCCAAAGCAAGATTTAAAATATTTTCAATTTTCTGATCTGTCATTTTACCCCTCCAGCAATTTCATTTTATTATCAATCATTGTAAAATTTTTTCCTGTATGATAAGATATTGGAATATGAAAAAAGAAATGCAAAAAACACGAAAAGAAATGAGGTTTCATCATTATGAATAAAAAAGAAGTACTAGAGATTAGAAAGCAGTTTAAGCCGGAAGACTGTTCTATAACCCGTATCTGTGGTTGTTATGTAGACGGCAATAAAGAAATTGTTGCACAGTCGAAGGACGCATTTTTATCCCTTCCCGACGAGGAAATTTTCAAATATATGACTATCTTCAAACAAACTCTTTCCGGCACGCTCGGAAAGAATCTACTGAATATGGAGTTTCCGCTTGAACAGGAGAAACCTGGCGGAAAACAAAACTTTTTGTTACAGCTTCGCAGCAGCAAACTGCAGGACGATATGTTATTGGAAGAATTTTATCAAAAAATTGTGGAGCATTATGACTACGGCGAAAATTATTACATAATCCTAATTCACTCAGCCTATGATATTCCTGGAAAATCAACAGACGGAAGTGAAATGTTCGATGCTTCGGACGAAGTTTTTGAACATCTTCTCTGTGCAATCTGCCCGGTACACCTATCCAAGGAAGGGCTTTGCTACAATCCGGAGACAAATCATGTAGAGAACCGAATCCGTGACTGGATAGTAGAACCACCTGTAAAGGGATTTTTGTTCCCTGCATTTAATGACCGCAGCACGGATATCCATAGTCTCCTATACTACACAAAAAAGTCAGAAGAACTTCAGCCTGAATTCATCGAAAATACGCTTGGATGTACATTCCCAATGTCTGCTGGAAACCAGAAGGATACTTTTCATGCTGTTGTAATGAATACATTGGGGGAAAACTGCGATTATGAAGTAATCCGGAATATCCATGAAAATTTAAATGAAATGATTGAAGAAAGCAAAGAAGCACCGGAAATTCCTGTTCTCACGAAGCCAGAATTGAAACGTTTACTGGCAAACAGTGGTGCAACAGACACCTGCATCGAAAAATTTGATACAAATTTCGATTCTGTTGCCGGGGAAAAGACAGAGTTTCTGGTAACCAACATTGCCGAAACTCGTAAGTTCAGCATCCAGACACCTGATGTAGTAATTAAAGTGAATCCTGAGCGAACAGATTTGGTAGAGAAAAAAATGATTGATGGCAAACAATGCCTAGTTATTGAAATCAACGACCAAGTCGAAGTGAATGGTGTGCCGATACGCACAGTTCCATTATCTGATGAATCATAAATGCATGTACTTATAAATAGACTTATACTTTTTATCCCCCCTCATTCGAGGGGGGATATCTATTACCTTAATTAAATCCAAAAAGCCGGTTTGCTACGACATATGCAAGTGAAGAAATCCTTCTTCCAGGTCTTCCAGGCAAATTCATTGTCTGTCCCAGAATTCCATAACGGATTTTTTTGTAAAGTTTTTCGTCATTCTCTTTCAAATACTTCCATAACTCTGTCTTCTTTGCAAGATTCTCGTCTGTCTTTGAACGTATTAAAAAGATAGATGAAACGGTCATCATAATCGCAAGATAGTTTATCATGTAATTACGCAGCTTCTTATTTTTCATTTTACGCACCGGATACATATCAATCATGGTTTTTGTAACAAAAATCTGCTGATCAATACGCCTAATCATATTCTGCTCATTTACTGACTGATCATCGCGTCCGATAAAATATCGATAAAAATTCACATCTACATAGTAGAATGATTTTACATGTGGAAGAGGATAGTATACATAAATATTGTCCACATAAAATGTGTGTTTTGGCAGCTCCAGTCCGCACATCTTTAATAATTCTGTTCGATACATTACAGAATGCATCAATATGTACTGTCCTAACCGAAAATGTCCCAAATCTTTCCATGTAAGAACCTTTTCCTGTGGCATAACATTCCGATAATGAATCACTTTTTTATTCTTCACGCCTACCTTTTCATAAACATAATTAGAAACTACCATGTCGACTAGTTTTTTCTTTTCCACAAGCTCATGCAGTACTTCCAAAAGCTTCATATATGCAGCCTCGTCTACCCAGTCGTCACTATCAACTACTTTAAAATAAAGTCCTGTTGCATTTTTTAACCCGGTATTAACTGCATCACCGTGACCACCATTTTCCTGATCAACCGCTTTGATAATCGTTGGATATTGCTCTGCGTATTTGTGGGCAATTTCCGAAGTTTTGTCTTTTGAACCATCATTTACAATGATTATCTCTACATCATCGCCACCCTTTAAAATGGATTGTATTGCATTTTCCATGTAAGCCTCTGAATTATAGCATGGAATTGCAAACGATATATATTTCATAATTGATTTCCTCCATAATAACTTCCTTGTAATATTTACAGTATAAATCATTTTGAGTTTTTTTCCAACTAATTTCTCGCATTTCCGACACTACAACTTCTAAACTGATTCCCTTGTTCACAATTTGTTCATTTATCTTTTAATATTTTTTCATTTTCTCAACACTTTTTCTTCATTTCTTTCGAATATACTAATATCATCAGAAGTAAACATTACTTCGATAAAAAAAGACATTCAGATATCACTTAAAATAAAGAAACTTTTTCATAATACATGCCGGGAATCGCAAAAGCGATTACCCGGCATCCTCCCTTTTACTGGGATTTTTTTATGCTATCCGCACCTCTGAGCTCCTCACGGAGCATTTTTTTATTAGGAGCAGAATCCTCAGAGCACTACTTTTATATCGACACTGAAAAAGCACCTCGATACTTCGAAGTGCTTTTGACTTTTCCTTGATTTCACAAGGTTATATAACGTGGGCGAGAAGATTCGAACTCCCGACCTTTTGGTCCGTAGCCAAACGCTCTATCCAGCTGAGCTACGCCCACATACTGCCGCAAACCGGAATCGAACCGGTACGGGAGTATAAGTCCCGCAGGATTTTAAGTCCTGTGCGTCTGCCAGTTCCGCCACTGCGGCATTCTACCTATAAAATAGGTAATGGGACCAACAGGGCTCGAACCTGTGACCCCCTGCTTGTAAGGCAGGTGCTCTC
>CALBNS010000085.1 GCA_937896665.1 uncultured Clostridia bacterium | reverse complement strand
TGTAAAAAACTTTTTGAATTTCTCCATTTTAACTATGCGAAGGCTGAACTGTTACGTTTTTGTGAATATCGAAATGATTATGCCTTGACTTTCGTAGGAATTCGCTTTATAATCATTGTACGTTTGCGAACCAGATTATCAACCTTTTAGGGCTTGTACTGGTTTCGACGGGGGTTTTGAAGTTGAGGAAGCCATCTGCGGTGCGGAACCGCACAACAATCCGCAAATTAAAATTAAACGCAAACGATAATTTAGCGTACGCTGCCTAGTGGCAGCAGTCGGCCTTAAGTCGCTCACTGCTTAAGTCACCGGCTTCAACAAGGTGAGGCACTTCGTTCTCAAAGCTTTGCGGGAATGGAAGAACTTATGAAGCTACTGAAGTGAGTAGCCTGTCATTAGGCGACTCATAGAGGGAATGTCAAAATAATGACTGTGATGGGAGATGCCTTGATGGATGGGCTTTCGGACAGGGGTTCGATTCCCCTCAGGTCCATTAAAAAACACTGGCAAATAACTTGATTTTATTGCAATTTCAAGTATTTGCCAGTATTTTTTTACTTTTCCTACTTATTCATTTCATTTTAATCCTTACAAGACTTTATATCAATAGTTTATCTAAATTCTAGTTAATCAATGTCTTCAAAGTCGTGCTTCATACCATAACAAACGCTTTGACTATCACAGTATATACAACCATGAGTACAACCTCGATATACATTCATTACCAGTGCGCGACGTCACGACAGCAAAAACTTCCTTTATTTCTGCATGTTGAGCCATCCTCCATATGCGGGGGATTATAAAACTACCGTGCGAAGAAATGTAAACTCAGGAGAGAGCACTTGATAATGTCAAGTAAGGAACAACCATTTTTCGAAAGATTTTTAAAGATGTAAATAGATGCAAAAAGATGTAATGCACCTCTAAGGTCCTTATTTTATGCACTTTTTTACGTCTCTGATCACTTACAGGAGTAGTCCAGATCACGGCACGCCTGAGAAATTCATCTGCAACTATTAGAAATAATCTCTACACTCCTACTTTGAACTTTGGATTTTTTGGTGTATAACCTTGGATTTCTGTACAGCTTATCTATCATCTGCAAAAAGTACATCTTTGGTTCAAAATCTGCTTTTCACCAATTTGAACGCTCAATTTTCAAAAAGCATATATTCGAATCAAGATATCGTCATCTAATGGAAAAGATGAAAAATCCTTCAAAAAAAGAGCTCTTTCGGCTATTTCGAGATTCACCGCAAGATTCGTCTCTCCATGTTGAGTAATTACCGAAAACAAATGCAAAAGATGCAATTTACAAACGAATCACGGCTCTTCCTTTTTCTTACTCTCTTCTCCTAAGGATGCAGTATCCTGTCGTAAAACATGTAATTTCCCATACTAATAGTTTGCTCCATTTTGACCACCGGCCTTACGTTCCGTTTTTTTTCTACTGTTAAATGTGTTTGCCGGCTTTCCACCTTTTTGGTCGGTGGAAGGAGGCAGTGATGAATTTGAACTGTCGTTATTGATAATGCTTCTAAGACGGGCATTATCATTACGCAGAAGCTGGTTTTCTTCCCGTAACTGTTTATTTTCTGTTTTTAATTCAGTTATTTCTTCCTTTAGAGCCGTTACTTCCTGTTTGTGTTCCTTTTCAAAATCATTAAGGCGTGCCATAACTTCCATAAATTGTTTGTACATACCTTTTTCATAATTACCGCCCATTTATGACCGCCTCCTTACTGATTTCTGATAAGGATAGTTTATCAGAAACAGCAAGAAAAAGCGAATCAGCCAGATTTGGGATCCGTCAAAATGACGGTGGATAAAATAATTCACAAAAAGTTCCATGTGGATTTCTTAATTCATTTTCGAAGAAAAAACACTAATTCGAACAGGACTAAGTTGAATTATCCACAATAAAGTAGATTTCATCGTTGCATGATAAAAAATACAATCTTTTTCTGTGGATAATAGCCGTAAAAAACTTTTTTAATTTCTCCCTTTTGACCATGGGTAGGCTGAACTGTTACTATGCTACTTACACAAAATCATTCAAACCCGATTTCAACAACTATATATTGTATCTAATCAAGTTTTTCATCGCTATATTTTGTATAATCATTCTAAATATTCTTTATCGTTTTGGAACTCTTTGCAAGCAATTCGCATGCATAAATATCCGTATTTAACCAACTCCTATTTGAACCTCTTCAGGATGATATCCTATTTTTTCATTCTGCTTTTTATACGCTTCCAATAAATATTGTTCTGCAGATAAATTTTCTGATACAAATAAACTAAGCTGATTTCTATTTGGGTAATACATATCTAACAATCTTTCATTTATATCTTGTTGCGTCTGAATTGTATTATCTGGCATAATATGTTGAATTGAATATCCTGCTTTATAAAATGCATTCGTGACAAGAATTGCCCTATGACATTCAATCGGATCTTTTTCTGTACACATAAAAGCGATTCTATATCCTTGTTTAACACCTTTTACAACATTATCAAATCCTTTTTTAAATCTTGAACTATTTGCAACTTTTTCAAAATCCAAATATCCATTTAACGAATACAAAGAAGAATCTGTAGGTCTTGCTCCAAAATAATTTCCCATAAACGCATATTCTATACCATTACTTTGCAAAGCAGGTCTTATGCTTTCTCTATTATAGCTTGCTGCAAATTGCGAGTATGGAGTGCTTCGAACATCTAATATATAATTTACATCATGACTTTTCAACAAATTGATAAAATAATCGACTTGATGTTGAGAATGTCCTATTGACAATAATGTCTTCTCCATATAATCCTCCTCGACATGCTAGTACAATATCTGTGCTACAACTTTATAATATTTCCCATTCCAATAATATTTGTCAGTAAGACTAAACACAACAGTTACCGTTCCTAACGGATATGAAGCATCAGTCTTATTTCTATAATGATTTAATAAGTCTATTTGAGAGATACTCATATATTTATACTGAATATCATCATATGTAAAATTCAAGGAAATCTTCTTATCCTCAAATGTCTTTACCCAAATAGAGGCATCTTTGACTTTAAGTAAACATAAGGATGGATTCCCACCAAATATCCAATCAGCTGGTAATTTCGTGTCTTCATTTTCGAAGACATAGTCTACCGAATCATATCCATGTATCTTTATCACCTCATCAAGATTACTTTTTCCCACTTTTTCCCATTTCACAGTTTCGTCATATAAACAATTTTCAGGTTGAACTATTGTTCCATATTTCCTTAATAATCTACATATTATTATGTCATATACTTCCAGAGTTTCTCCATTAGAATATTGTAAATCCTCCCACGGAACAGCCCCCTCTGTCTCCGAATCACTTGATACTAACCTTATCCATTCTCCAGTTTCATAGTCAATTCCAGCAACACAATATCCTGAATGTTTCTTTGATTTTGTCAAAATAATAATCTTCTTTTCCATGATAATAACAGCTCCTTTCTATTATAAATTGATTATATTACCTCCCAATACCTCACTAAAATACTTTGCAACTAAAGATCTATGACAATGAATCGGCCTTTCTTCGCTACATAGCAAACAAATATTATCATATCCACAATTATCATATTCTGATTTTATATATTCGGTAATTTTTCTCAACTTCATCAATTCATTAAACTGAATAACATATTCATCCCACGATATCCTTTTCGCTTTATAATCTTTAAGAATTTGATCCGTTGGAGCAAACTTAACATCACTAATATAATCAATTGAACACAACTCTTCCAAAAAATACTTTATGTCAGGAAACTTCGAGAACCCCGCTAACTGCGATGTATTATTCAGTCTAATATCTAATATCGCATTTACTTTATTCTTTCTAAGTGATTCAAAAAAAACTTGTGCAGTCTTTTTTGTAAAGCCAATTGTAAATATATTATTCATAATATCCTATCCCCTCGCCTTTAATGCAATTATTTTTGAATCATTTTTTGTTGCTAATGTTCCTTTATCTAAAAAACAATATTGTTCTAATTCTTCCGCTGAACAACCAGTTTCCTCTACCAATTGTCCCAGAGTAATAATTTTATTATCCAACAATAATACTATTGCCGGTTTATGTGCAAAAGGTTTCTCTACAGGCATTTCTTTATCTAACGGTTCTTTCCTCCAATATACTCGAGTTGTCATTTGATCTTTTAAGTACTTGATTTGATTAGGTGATAATATTGCAAATGTGTCACATCTATAAATCATACATCCTATTGAAGCCTTCCATTTAGCCTTCATTTGAATAAAATGGTCGATCAATGTAAAAAAACGTCTTTTGAGAAAGATTCCTTTGGCAAAAGAAACGCTCCTGCAAATCTATCAGCTTCATTCTCCAACTTTTCATGAATTGCAGCATTTTTTAAATCCTCTTCTGAATAATAATCAGCATGCATGAGAAGATGGCCTATCTCATGCGCAATATCAAATCTGATTCTAATATTTGTATCCTTATCACTACTAAGAAAAATAAATGGTTTATTATCAAACCAAACAGAAAATGCGTCCAATTTATTTAAGCGTAACTGCATTTTTGAGACCATTATTCCATTTTTGTACTATATTTATTAAATTATCAATAGGTCCTTCCCCTAATCCCCAATGCTCACGTAATGTCATCGCATACAGTGAATATTTGGATGATTCCAGTTTACCTGATCGGGAATACAATTTATGCTGTACAACAGCCGACACAAATCACATACGAACTTAAAGTTGTAGCCCTTGATTTCAAAAGAAATAATTTGATGCTCATCGGTAAAACGGCGCTGTGATTTTGCCATACTTCCGATCGTATCCGCTAATCCAGCAATAAAGCGGCGTTTAAGATTGTCATCAACTAATTCTAATACGACCCGACTTATATCAGCACTTCCTCGAAGCTTACCTTCACACACAATGCCATAAAGCATAAGGTCATTTTTTACCGCTGTTGTATCACCTTCGCAAAGAATTGTCCAAGTCCCTCCGGGAGTGGTTTCATATTGAACAGAAAGGTCATAGACAGCCCGAAAAATTTATCCTACTTTGCGTAGAATATCTCCTGCAATTTCTCCAGCACGCTGTGGATTTTCAAGGTATGAACCCCATTTTTTATATGGCAGGCGAATACTGAAAACATCTTCTGCGTTTCCAAACACACCTCCACCTATGATTAACCCCAATAGGTATACTTTATCTGTATCCATTCTCTTATCCCCTTACTTTTCACTTGTGTTTTTCTTAAATACTTGCTCCATTATTGCTGAAGCAATCTTGTATTTTAGACAAATCTTCAACAATGACTTCTGCTAAATTGCGTCCATCAATATACTTTGTCTAAAACAAACCTTTAACATTTTCAAAGACAATTACGTTCGGCATCTTTTTTTGAATTATACGCAGACACTCTTTATACAGCATACCACGAGAGTCGTGGACACCTTTCCGATTACCTGCATTAGAAAAAGGCTGGCACGGAAAACCAGCGGTTAAAATATCTCCATCTGGAATTTCATCTTCACCAACCGATAATATATCACGCTTATCTATTTCGCCTAAGTTGAGTGAGTATATTGCTTGAGCATCTGCATCAAAGTCATTTGCAAACACAATGTCAAATCCTGCTTTTTTGAACCCCTAATCCATCCCACCACAACCTGAAAACAGGGAGAGCAGGCGAGGATGATCCGGGGGTTCCAGTTCCAGTTCCGGGAGATTTGTTATGCTGTATACGGGTTTGTTTTGACAAGAGTTAGACACATATTCATCAACATCACACGCACGAATCCGCCAAGTACGATTACCAAGTTTTGAAGCTGGCAAACTACCGTTTCCAATCATTCGTCGTATAGTTTTTTCAGAAAGCTGTAGATATTGAGCTGTTTGAGAAACAGTTAACAGTTCCGTATCCATAGGTTAATTCCTCAACTCTGTTTTTCGCTATTATATATTCTAATATACGAACCTCCGAATGTCAATAAAACGAGGGAAAACAGAGGACAGCGAGGGACTTATATGGACACATTTTCAATATACGCAAATCGAACAAGCGTTTTGAAGCAAGAAGTTCAAATTGCTTTACTGGCATTTTCACCCACATATATTGTGGTCAGAACATCGGGTGCAGCCCCGGAAACCGCAAGAGCAAATGGATTAAATATTTATTACTACATCAAATATTTACTCACTGAGCTACCAAAACTTATCAGCGAAAATGGAAATATAGAACAATCAGAACTGGAATCTCTGATGCCTTGGTCAAAAGAGCTTCCAACCGATTGCTACAGTAAGCGTCGTTAAAAACGGCGCTTTAATTTTAAACTAGGGCGTCAGATTTGACGCTTACATAAGTAGAATAGGTAATCTTATTTTTCTGACACCACTGTCTGGCTGACAGGGAACTGTTCTGACATTCTTCGATTCTTAACTGCCAGAGTAGTTGCTTATTGGCTATATCGGCCATCCTTCAACGCTTCTAAATAACTGATAGCCTCATAGACTGTTGAAAAAGTTTTACAATTTGTGTGCAGCCATTTGTTTCTTTCATCTGTATCTTCTTTCCCCGGAAGTCCCTCAGACAACAAATTATGTACCGTCTTTTCTGCATTCACTACTGCCTTTGGATAGTCCATTGCAATACGTGCCGTAGAATCATAATCCCCTTTCGAATACATAGGTTCTCTTGTCTTCAACTCTGCTATCACGCGTTCTTTATCAGCCACTGACTGTAGAGGTGGCGCATACATTTTATAATGTAGCATCAACCAGTATTCTATACAGCCAGTCGTCATGAGCAATCGAACTCTAGTCCCTTGCTTTCTTCTCAATTTTCTCAGGGCCTTGATGATCTTCATCCTCTGGTCCCATTTATTTTTGTCTTTGGTTTCTACATCGAAAAAGAACCAAACCTCGTCTGTTTCTTCTGCACTATTCCGGAAT
This sequence comes from uncultured Clostridia bacterium, assembly GCA_937896665.1. Taxonomy (GTDB): domain Bacteria; phylum Bacillota; class Clostridia; order Lachnospirales; family Lachnospiraceae; genus Faecalimonas. The sequence goes on along the minus strand of CALBNS010000085.1, from coordinate 2,699 downwards.
TTAGGATCCTTATCAAACCGGTCCCTGGCCTCCTCAAACAGTCCTGTAGCTGAAGGTCGTTTAATTACCGCAACACTTGAAAAAGTCTTTTTCAAAAAGTCCGTATATGCCTGCTCGCTTTCTCCTTCACAAAAAACATATATTAGGGGTTTCGCTTTTTTTAACTTTCGGGCCATTAGTACACCTCCTCAACTTCAATATTAGGAGTTGCCCCATATTTACCCAAGAGATACCCTTTTCGAATATTATCTGTAGTTCTAGTCGCAAAATCGCTTATACTATAAAGTTCAGATGATCCATCCTCTTCATCTTTGTCTGCAAAATAAAACTGATCTTTTCTAAGGAGTTCCAAATTCATGAGCTCAGTGTTATGAGTTGCAAATACAATCTGTGCTCCGTTAGGGTTCGTTCTCTTACTTTGGAACTTTGCGATAACAAAATCAACCAACATGGGATGAAGCTCTCGCTCAATCTCATCAACCAATAAAAGTCCACCCTTGGACAACGTTGACTCGATAGCCGGTGCAAGAGACATAAGTTTTCTAGTACCATCTGATTCATCTGATAATTCCAGAGTATATAATCCACTTTCTCCAGACTTACTAATTCCAGGGTGTAAAGATGTTGCTTTAACTTCACCCATTTTCAAGCGGACTTCTGAATTGTTGGAAGTCTCAGATAACACATGCATAAATTGAGTCAAAGCTGCTTTTATACCCTCTGGAATATCATCTGGAAAAGGAAGATCTTCTTTGATTTCTTTACTTTTAATCTCGAACTGCATATCTTCAATGCCAAAATCTGCAGCTTTAGCATAATCGGATATAGCTTTCAACATGTTCGTATCATCAGAATAATCCATCAATTGACGAGGGATATCTGAATAGTCTCTTGAAAAATAAATTCTCTCACGGAACCATCTCATCGCATTTATGCATGATGCATCATTCATTGTACAGGCAATCGAAAAGAACAACTGATTATCTGCAATAGTTGCACTGATAAGTTTTCTCTTTGCCTTTTCTTCGGTAAATGTAAAATCCTGCCCCTCTCTTGAAAACACAAGAGCTTTCTGTCCCTTTGGTGCATGATACAAGTATTCCTTAACTATTCTCTCTCTTGTGGCAGAAAAACCATACCAGTACTTAATTCCGTCAACTATATAGATAAAATCAAATTCAGTTGGCTCTTGTTTTGAATAATCATTTAACAAGAATGGTACAACCGGAATAGCTGCTTTTTCATGCTGAGTTCTCTGCGCATTTTTTATAAACTGGACAGCAAGCCAAAATGCACGAATAACATTACTCTTACCACCACCGTTTTTACCATAAATAGCAGCTCCTGGTATTAGTTTCATAGAACCAAAAGGAATTAATGAATTACAAAAAGTGCCAAGCCCGGTTGCTTCCATAGATAGAACCGCCTCATCACGAAATGATCTATAATTTTTAAATTTAAATTCAATCAGCATAAGATACACCTCCATGCTTATTATATTTCATATATTTTAGATATTCAATCGTTGTTATCGATTATTTTGATTTTTTCACTTCAATTTCTTCGCGAATTCATTCCCCACTCGTTCCACAATACTATTGATCAACGCTTAATCAATGATAACGCATTTTAACCTACATAGTTAATTTGCGTTATTTCTAATATCCCATACAAAAAACTCTCCTCCAAAGTATTTATATAGAGGCTCCTTTTCAGACCCCAATAATAGTAATCGGAGGATAAATTATTATATGAAGAAAAACGATACTTATACAGCCATTCAGGAAATGAAGGCGAATGGTCTAACACGACACCAAGCCTCTATCCGTTTAAACATCAACTATTGCACGGCCTGTAAATACTGGGACATCACACCTCAACAGTATCAGCAGATGGTTGCAGAAAAAGAGACCACCTACGCAATAAACAAATATCGAGATGGTATATTGGAGTGTCTTCATAAATATCCCGAAATGAGTTCTGCTCAAATCAGAGACTGGATATGCATGAAACAAGATGTAGCGTCATTAGATGTAAGTGACAGAATGTTTCAGAAGTGTGTTGCCAAACTAAGAGCAGAGACTGGCATTCGCAAACCAGCAAAAATAAGCAATGCCGCCAATGCTCAAGATCCAGTAGAACGCAAATCAGTACTTGGCCGTTTAGCTGAAAAAAAGGAAATAGTGTCCACTACTCCTAAATCAGAAGCACTTACCCATATACGAAATAAGCATCTCGATCTATAAAGTATATATACTTCCGATTAACAATAGGTTAACTTTTGTTACCAGTTTGTTAATCGGAAGATCTATACATCTTTTTTCGCAGATTTTTACATCTTCCGCCGAAAATCTGCTTTTTTCTTTTGATTACAAAAAAGTCCATTGCACACAGATTATCGATTGATGATAAACTTATATCGCTTAATGCAAAATATCCTTTTGGTCAAAAACATGAATACGATCATGTAAGAATATTAGGAAGAGTCATTGGTGTTGTTAGTCAAAATGACATTGCCACTGAAGAAGATCAATCCAATCTAGAAGTTTTACAGTCCAAGAAACTTCGTGAATTCTATAAACTTCATAATAAATAATCCATATTCCATTTTAAACGACATGCATTTCTCTTTTAAAATGGAATTGTAACAGTTCAGCCTTCGCATAGTTAAAATGGAGAAATTCAAAAAGTTTTTTACA
>CALBNS010000084.1 GCA_937896665.1 uncultured Clostridia bacterium | reverse complement strand
ATTCTTTACATAGTTTCTCCAGGGTATCTTTAGTAAAATCAACCTCTTTCCATTCGCCTTTTCCTTTGTAACATTTGTTCCGATTTGGACAATGTTTGCAGGCGGTCTTGTTTGCATATCGGATATTTCCATTTTTCTTGATACACTTCTGTCTCAGAATCTCTCCCTGCGGACAGTACACCAGATTTCTCTCAGGATCCCTGACAAAATATCCCTCTTTGGCTCTTTCCAGCATTTCTTCCGGTGTCCCATAGATAGATTTGGATTCTTCATTTTTTTCTGCTTCGTCTCTTACTAATCGACGTACTTCGTCTACCTTTATTTCCGTAATAACGTCCTTATATGCTTCTGGTATCTGTCCTGCATGGAGACATTTTTTCAGTTCTTCCGGGGCTGTGCTGGATGGATCTGTTTCTGCTTCTTCATAGGTTATCTCTAATTCACGAGCATCTTTTCCATCATTAAGGAGCACATGAGGAATGATCCCCTGCTCCAGACATTTCACCATATCCTCTTCCTGCTCATATCCTTTATCTGCAACAACTTCCAGAATATCTCCAGGAGTTTCTTCCCTGATCCCTTCCATCGTTGCACTGAGCATTCCATGATCCGTTACCTGGTTACTCATCTTAAAATCACGGATCAAATGGGTCTCTGAATCTACAGCTGTCTGTGGATTATAAGATACCGCAAAACCATTTTTATTCTTCATCAGTTTTGCGTCAGCATCTGTCACTGACAGCTGCGATGCACCGCTTTCCTCCATCAGTTTTTGGTAGGATTCATATTTTTCCAGTCGTTCCCTTGCTTCTTTTAACTTCGCTTCCAGCATTTCCCGGGTAAGAGCATCCGGTTTTTCTTCCATTTCCTCCTGCTCATCCATTTCTTTCAGAATACGAAGATATTCATCCGTATGGGCATTCAGCCATTTAATCCTGTCATCCAGTTTATTTTTTGTAAAATTGTTGTCTTTCGAGTTGCAGGCTGCAAATTTACTTCCATCAATAGAGGTAAATCCCCATTCAACTGCTCCGGAAATCCTTCTGTTAAACTCATGAAAAATATCTTTCATACTGTCGATATTATCTCTACGAAAATCGGAGATTGTGCGGAAATCTGGTTTCACCCCACCCATCATCCACTTCACTTCAAGATTGACTTTACAGCTTTCAGCCAGTTTTCGTGAAGAACGGATTCCTTTTCGGTTTCCATATATATACAGCTTGTACATTCCCTTCGGATCATAGGATGGTCTGCCTTCTGATGCTGCTTCTTTTACATTATATTTAGTAAGATCCAGGCTATTAACAAAAGCATCGATCAGTCTTGCAACACTATCGGGATCTACAAAGGAATCCCAGGAACACATCATCATTTGTGTACGGTCAAAAATGGGAACATACGGCATTTTTCTTCACCTCAAAGACATTATTTGTTGCCTCTATTATACTGTATTTTAAGCTAAAAGTCTTGATTTTTGTGTGCTTTATTCAGTTT
>CALBNS010000083.1 GCA_937896665.1 uncultured Clostridia bacterium | reverse complement strand
GAGCCTGTGAAAAAATCTCTGTAAATTAAACAATACAAAGGTCTTCTATGATAAAATATTAAATCATAGGAGGCCTTTTATTATGGCAAACAGAAAAAAAGAAGTTTACAAACCAAAACCGATGACCGAAGGAAAAAGAAATCTTATTCAGGGACTGCTCCAGGAGTACGATATTCAATCAGCAGAGGATATTCAAGATGCACTTAAAGATCTGCTTTCCGGAACCATTCAAGATATGCTTGAAACGGAAATGGATAATCACCTTGGCTATGATCGTTACGAAAGATCTGGTGAGCCTAACTACCGCAATGGAACAAAGCCTAAGACCGTTCGTAGTAAATATGGTGAATTTGAAGTAGATGTACCTCAGGATCGCCAAAGTTCTTTTGAACCGCAGGTGATTCCAAAGCGTCAAAAAGATATTTCTTCAATTGATGACAAGATTATTGCAATGTATGCAAAGGGGATGACTACACGACAGATTTCAGAAACCATAGAGGATATTTATGGTTTTGAAGTAAGTGAAGGAATGGTATCCGATATCACAGATAAGCTCCTCCCAAGAATCGAGGAATGGCAGAATCGTCCCTTGTCGCCTGTGTACCCAATCGTTTTTATTGATGCTGTGCACTTCTCTGTACGTGATGATGGTGTAATTAGGAAGCTGGCTGCATATGTGGTACTTGGCATCAATGAAGATGGTATGAAAGAAGTCCTAAGCATTGTTGTGGGCGAAAACGAAAGCAGTAAGTACTGGCTTTCTGTACTGAACAGCCTGAAGAATCGTGGGGTTCAGGATATTCTCATTCTCTGCTCGGATGGATTAACAGGCATCAGGGATGCAATCTCTACGGCATTTCCTAAAACAGAACAACAGCGTTGTATCGTACATATGGTGAGAAATACGCTTAAATATGTTGCAAACAAGGATATGAAAGCCTTTGCCAAGGATTTAAAGACAATCTATACGGCAGCAAACGAAGAAGCTGCCAGAAAGCAGTTAGAGACTGTAACAAAGAAATGGTCTGGACAATACCCAAGTGCCATGAACCGCTGGCATGATAACTGGGATGCGATTTCTCCAATCTTCAAGTTTTCCAAGGATGTCCGTACCGCTTTTTATACTACGAATGCCATTGAATCACTGAATTCATGCTATCGTAGATTGAACAAGCAGAGAAGCGTATTCCCAAGTTCCCAAGCACTGATAAAAGCACTATACCTGGGTACTTTTGAGATTGCAAAAAAATGGACAATGTCGATCCGCAACTGGGGTAAAGTACGTGGTGAACTGGAAATCATGTACCCTGACCGGATGATGATATAACTCAAAATAAAATGCCAAGAATAAATATACGCCCAGATTTTTCTGGGTGCTCTTGACATGTCAGCTCATTTTTGCTATTAAATAGACAGTGGCTTAACCGCAGAAAACTGCCATCAAGCCGCTCAATTATCATAGAAGATCTCAATTTACAGAAAAAATTTCACACTCTC
>CALBNS010000082.1 GCA_937896665.1 uncultured Clostridia bacterium | reverse complement strand
TTTTGAATTTCGTCACTTTGACTAAAGTAATTTACATACCCGTGAAAAGTAACGAACTGTTACTGCGGATAAAGACAAATTCTTCAAATCTATTGCATTTGTCTAAAAATAGGTGTATACTTTTTGGAAAATGATAAACGGGGAGCTTGCAGACAGGCTGAGAGGAAGGTATGCCCTTCGACCCATGAACCTGATTTGGATAATGCCAACGTAGGAAATGAAGATTAAGCTGCTTCGGAGATACCATTTCAGGTATCTCCTATTTTTTTGGAAAGGATGGTGAAAACGACATTCACGGTCAGACCGTGACGGACAAAGGGGAGCGCCTTGTGTCTTGTATATAAGCGATGGGAAGCCGTGTTCCGGCGTGAGAGGAGGCCAGTGAGCTTCGACCGACTTTGGGCATAATATGCCCATACTTTCACACACGGGGAACGCTTATGATGTCGTTTCTCAATCAAAACAAAAGGAGATTACTTATGAAAAAAACAAATGTTCAAAAACTGGCGATTGCCGGTGTTTTCTGTGCTGTTGCTGTAGTTGGAAGCATGTTTTCATTCCCTGCATTTGGGAGTAAATGTGCGCCTGTTCAACATATGGTCAATATTCTTTGTGCCGTTTTACTTGGACCTGCTTATGGTGTTGGTGTAGCCTTTAGTGCAAGTCTGATTCGTAATTTACTTGGTCTTGGAAGTCTTATGGCATTTCCGGGAAGTATGTTTGGTGCGCTTCTCTGTGGCTTGATGTACTGGAAAACAAAAAAAGTACTTCCAACACTGATTGCAGAAGTGTTTGGGACGGCTATTTTAGGAGGGCTTTGTGCGTATCCGGTAGCCATTTTATTCATGGGACAAGGAGCAGGAAATATTGCATTTTATGCGTACATCTATCCATTCTTAGTTTCTACAGCCGCAGGGGCGATTCTGTCAGGTGTTTTGCTTTATTCTCTGCAAAGGGCAGGTATCCTGAAGAGGATGCAGACACAGATTAATAACTAAAATAGAAACGAAAGGAAGCAAAATTATGTTAAAAACGATGCTTGAAAATGTACATAATCAGGTTCCACTGATCCATAACATCACTAATTATGTCACGGTAAATGACTGTGCTAATATTTTGCTGGCATGTGGTGCTTCACCTATCATGTCGGATGATATAGATGAAGTGGAAGAAATCACTTCCATCTGTGGTGGACTCAATATCAATATCGGTACACTGAATCAGCGCACAATTCCTGCAATGCTAGCGGCTGGAAAAAAAGCAAATGAATTGGGACATCCTGTTGTTCTTGATCCTGTAGGAGCAGGTGCTTCTGCATTGCGAACTAATACTGCTCTAAAGCTTTTGGAGGAGATTCGATTCAGCGTTATCCGTGGCAATATCTCGGAAATTAAAACATTGGCCTTGGGCAGTGGCAGTACCAAGGGAGTTGATGCAGATGTTGCTGATAAAGTAACAGAAGCAAATCTGGATCAGGCTGTTTCTTTTGCAAAATCTTTTGCAAAGAGAACTGGAGCAGTGATAGCCATTACTGGTGCGATTGATATTGTTGCAGACCAGGATACCGCTTACTGCATTTATAATGGTGATGCGGCAATGAGTAAAATTACCGGCTCCGGCTGTCAGCTTTCAGCAATGACAGCTGCCTATATTACGGCGAATCCAGATCATCCTCTGACTGCAGCAGCTGCGGCAGTTTGTGCAATGGGACTTTGTGGAGAGATTGCCAAGAAGCGTATGACAACTGCTGATGGGAATTCCAGCTATCGAAACTATATAATTGATGCAATTTGCAATTTGACCCCTGATGCATTGGAAAGGGGTGCGAAATATGAAATGCGATAAGAGTACAATGTTACTTTATGCAGTAACAGATCGTGCATGGGTAGGCAGACAGAGTTTGTATGAACAGGTAGAAGAGGCACTAAAAAATGGTGTGACATGCGTCCAACTGCGAGAGAAAGATTTAAACGAAGAAGACTTCCTTGCAGAAGCCAGAGAAATGGCTGCCTTGTGCAAACGTTATGGTGTAACATTTATTGTCAATGACAATGTGGACATCGCCATCCAGTGCAGTGCGGACGGCATCCATGTGGGCCAGGAGGACATGGTCGCATCTGCTGTTCGACAGCGTGTCGGTGACGACATGATAATCGGTGTGTCTGCCCATACGGTGGAAGAAGCTATCGAGGCCGTAAAAGACGGCGCGGATTACTTGGGCCTTGGCGCTGTATTCTCTACATCTACAAAAACGGATGTGGAAGTAATGTCCTTTGAAACGTTGACAAACATTTGCAATGCTGTTGATGTTCCAGTGGTTGCTATCGGCGGTATCTCTAAAAACAACATCATGCAGCTCTCAGGAAGTGGTGTGGATGGTGTGGCTGTTGTATCAGCAATATTCGGGGCAGAAGACCCGGGTGCTGCAACGGCTGAACTGCTGGAATTGGCAAAAGAAATGGTAGGCAATCATGAATAAGCGGTATGCAATCTTTGATATGGATGGAACTCTTGTAGACTCCATGGTTTTCTGGCAAGGGCTTGCTATCGAGTATCTAGCCGGTAAGGGAATCAATCGGAATATGGATGCAATCCTGGATCATATCAAAGCGATGACAATGACGGAATCGGCGGCATTCTTTATTGAAGAGTTTGGACTTTCCGGTACTCCGGAAAGTGTTGCGGCAGAGATGAATGCCATGATGGATGCACATTACCGCAAGGATATTCCTTTAAAGTCAGGAGTTGGGGAATATTTGTCCCGGCTCCATAGCATGGGAATCCGAATGTGTGTTGCATCTGCTACGAAGCAGGAGTTGATGGAAGCATGCCTGAAGCGGCTCGGCATAGCCGGCTACTTCGGTTTTCTGCTCTCCTGTGAAGAAGTCGGAGCTGGAAAGAGTCAGCCGGATGTCTTTCTGGAGGCTGCAAAGAGATTGGATGCACAGCCATATGAGATTGCTGTGTATGAAGATTCTCTGTTTGCAGTGAAAACAGCGAAGAACGCAGGCTTTTATACAATCGCTGTCTATGATGACAGCAATAAATATGAGTGGGAGAAACTGACAGTTATGACTGATGAAGCAATCCTTGATTGGTCAATGTCTGCGCAGACTCTATAAATTATGGGGATTTTCCCCTGCGGCACATTGGGGGCACCACCTTGTGTCGCATCATAAAACGATGCTGATAAGTGAAAGGAGAAATGAACATGAAAAAAGCATTGACCATTGCAGGAAGCGATTGCAGTGGAGGCGCTGGTATTCAGGCCGATCTGAAAACGATGACTATGAATGGTGTTTTTGGCATGAGCGCAATTACAGCACTGACAGCCCAGAATACAACCGGCGTAACTGGAATCTCGGAGGTATCTCCAGAGTTTTTAAGACAACAGATAGATGCTGTCTTTGGGGACATTCGTCCCGATGCCGTGAAAATCGGTATGGTTTCCTCGGCAGGATTGATTGAGGTAATTGCAGAAAGGCTGAGGTTCCATGAAGCAGTCAACATTGTGGTTGATCCTGTTATGGTAGCAACCAGCGGTTCAAAATTACTGGAAACAAACGCTGTCACAGCCCTTAAAGAAAAACTTCTTCCTCTGGCAATTCTTGTGACACCAAATATTCCGGAGGCGGAAATATTGGCTGGTATAACCATTCAAAATGAAGAAGATATGACTGTCGCTGCAAAAAAAATCAGCGATATCCATGGCTGTGCAGTTCTGGTCAAAGGCGGCCACAACATTAATGATGCAAAAGATTTGTTATTTGCGAATGGGGAAGCAAAGTGGTTCTGCGGTAAAAGAATTGACAATCCTAATACCCATGGAACCGGATGTACACTTTCCTCTGCCATTGCATCGAACCTTGCAAAGGGCTTTAGTCTGGAGGAATCTGTGCAACGTGCAAAGGCATACATCTCCGGTGCATTAGCTGCTATGTTGGATTTAGGTAAAGGCAGTGGACCTATGAATCACGCATTTGATTTGAACGGTGAGTTTGCAAAGGAGGCACAGTAATATGGAAGAAAAACGTACATCAGTATTTGAAAATGGATTAATCTGGTTCGGAGCTGCTGTTTCGATCGCAGAAATTTTAACAGGTACTTATTTTGCACCGCTTGGCTTTGGAACAGGTCTTCTGGCAATTCTTGTTGGTCATGTAATTGGCTGTGGATTACTTTTCTTTGCCGGATTAATCGGTGGAAAAGCACGCAAAAGTGCGATGGAAACTGTAAAGATGAGTTTTGGACAGCGTGGCAGTTTGCTGTTCTCCCTTCTGAATATTCTGCAGCTTGTCGGTTGGACAGGAATCATGATTTATGATGGTGCACTGGCAGCTAATGGAGTTTGGAATGTAGGGGATTGGATATGGTGTCTGGTCATCGGAGGTTTAATTGTCTTGTGGATTCTGATTGGAATAAAAAATCTTGGCAGAATTAACACGATTGCGATGACAGCTCTATTTGTGATGACAATCATCCTGAGTTTTGTAATTTTTGGAAAAGGCTCTGCGCATAACTTTGATGGTGATATCATGTCCTTTGGAGCCGCAGTAGAACTTTCTGTTGCGATGCCTCTCTCGTGGCTTCCGCTCATCAGCGACTATACAAGAGAAGCTGCAAAGCCAGTCAAGGCTACCGCAGTCAGTGCGGTTATGTATGGTATAGTCAGCTGCTGGATGTACCTGATTGGAATGGGAGCTGCTATTTTTACAGGAGAATCTGATATTGCACAGATTATGCTCAAGGCAGGACTTGGAATTATCGGACTGCTCGTTATTGTGCTATCTACTGTAACAACTACATTTTTGGATGCGTACTCTGCCGGAATCTCAAGCGAATCTGTATCTGTAAAATGTAATGGTAAATGGGTTGCAGTAGGGGTTGCAGTTGTTGGTACACTTGGTGCGATTCTGTTCCCTATGGACGATATCACAGACTTCCTTTATCTTATTGGTTCTGTGTTTGCTCCGATGATTGCGATACAGATTGCAGATTACTTTATCCTAAAATTGGATAACAGCAGTAAGTCTTGCGACAGTTGTAATCTGATTCTTTGGGCCATCGGTTTTGTGATCTATCGTTTACTCATGCGAGTTGATATTCCTGTGGGTAACACTTTACCGGATATGGTATTTACAATCATCCTTTGCATAGTGGTCAGCAAAGTGCTAAGAAATAAGACAAATAAAGACAACCATTGACATACACTCCCTCAGACTTTCAATTGAAAAGTCTGGGGGATTTTTTGCTTTACTTTATAGGAAAGACCGCCTACGGAGCTCCCATGAATTGAAAAGGGTCCGCCGGAAGGCGGGCACAACAAATAGATGATATTGGTTTTAGAAGATATAGAAGCCTTCTTTACCAAAATCATCATCAAGTTCATCGTCATTTAAGAAATAATCCATATCCAGAAGTTCATCTTCGCTCATGTGGCGAATGTCCTTAGATGTCATTCCTTCTGGAGGGTTTTCGATGTATTTTTTGCGTAGTTCCTCGATATCTGGTTTCATAGTAAAGCTGCGGTAAATATGATGTTTTTCTTGGGAAACGGCCCGATTTAATTTTGTATCAATATCACCGTGTCTGGCATATAGCCCACCATATCGGATCATTTTAAAATGTTTTTCCGGTATATGCCGGATCAGCCTTTGAATGAACTCCATGGCATATTTATTTCCGCAGGTAGGGCAAAAACGGCTGTGACAACGAAAAGGAACAAATTTAAGTTTTCCACAATGAGGGCAGCCGTACATGGTACCACCGAAAGAAGGATCGCCACAGTTGATCATCTTATCGATGTTTTCCATCTCAGTATCTCTGGGATGAAGAGTATATTTAATTTCTTCATAATAGTCGGTAAAAATTTCTTGTAATATATTCATAAGACTATTATGTGTAAAAAAAGAAAACCCCTAATTCCCCTCATGATTGAGGGGGAGGGGAGTTGAATAGGCGAAGCCTATTTTTTATGTCATGGAGGAGGTGGCAGAGGGAATGAAAATCAAGAGGCCAACGATTACTTGACACAAACGATATATCCTATTTGGAAAAATAATTGTATGTGTGGTATAATATGAACACTTAGCGGGTGCAAGCAAAGTGAAGCACGAGGTTAGTGAGAATATACACCCTTGTGGTGTAATACATGGCATACTTTTGAAAATGAGTGAATGGAGGACTGGCAATGAAATTAATGATTGCATCAGATATACACGGCTCAGCATATTATTGCAGGGAGTTGTTACAAGCATTTGACAGGGAGCAGGCAGACCATCTACTTTTACTTGGAGATATCTTATATCATGGACCGAGAAATGATTTGCCGAAAGAGTACTGTCCAAAGCAAGTAATTGAATTGTTGAATAACAGAAAAGAAATTATTTTGTGTGTCAGGGGAAATTGTGATACGGAGGTAGACCAGATGGTGCTCAAATTTCCGATTATGGCAGAGTACTGTGTGCTGTATGTAGACAGTCAGGTGATTTATGCGACGCATGGACACAATTTTGGTGAGGGTAATCCACCATTATTACAGGAAAATGAGATTCTGTTATGTGGTCATACACATGTACCAAAATGTGTAAAACATGAGAATTTCTGGTATATGAATCCGGGATCGGTTTCGATTCCGAAAGCGGACAGCCATCATGGATATATGATTTTGGAGGACGGGGTTTTCTATTGGAAGGATTTTGAGGGGAATCTTATGATGCAGCAGGATGTAAGAGAAGTATAAGAGGTACGATTATGGAAAAATGTACATTGTGCCCAAGAATGTGCCAAGCAGAACGTAGCAAAGGAAATATGGGAATCTGCGGAGTCTCAGGAACGGAAGTTTATGTTGCAAGGGCGGCGCTTCATATGTGGGAGGAGCCTTGTATTTCAGGAGAAAAAGGGTCGGGCACAGTTTTCTTTAGTGGCTGTTCTCTGCGTTGTGTATATTGTCAGAATTATGATATTGCCCATGCAAAAATGGGGAAAGCGATTTCCGTAGAAAGGCTTTCAGAAATTTTTCTAGAGCTCCAGGAAAAAGGTGCTGAAAATATTAATTTGGTGACACCAACACACTATACACCTGAAATTATTCTGGCTGTTACGAAGGCGCGAAATAACGGCCTAAAACTTCCGATTGTATATAATTGCAGTGGTTATGAAAAAGTAGAAACACTGAAATCTTTAGAGGAAATTGTCAATGTGTATCTGACAGATTTTAAATATATGGATAAGGATTTGGCAAAACGATATTCTCATGCAGAAGATTATCCGGAGACGGCGAAACAGGCATTGGAAGAAATGGTAAGACAGCATAAAGAGGCCGTTTTTGATGCCAGCGGTATGATGCGTCAGGGGATAATTGTGCGTCATCTTCTTTTGCCAGGGTGTCTGAAAAATGCGAAAGCGGTCATAAAATATGTTTATGAAGCATATGGCAATGGGGTGTACTTGAGCCTGATGAACCAGTACACTCCACTTTCACATGTGGAAAAGTGGCCGGAGTTGAATCGACGTGTGACAAAGCGGGAGTATGAGAAGCTGATTGATTATACGCTCTCGCTTGGTGTAGAAAACGGATTTATTCAGGAAGGCAGGACGGCAGAGGAAAGTTTTATTCCGTCATTTGACAATGAGGGAGTATAATAGTAGTATAACGATGGAGGGATTATTATGGAGTATACGATGCCGCATTATTTTGAAAATTTCAAATGTGTTGCAGCAGAATGCACAGACACATGCTGTGCGGGATGGGCAATTATGATTGATGAAGAATCATTAGAAAAATATAAAGAATTAGAAGGAGCATTTGGAAATCGTTTACACAATTCAATTAACTGGGAGGAACACTCATTTTGCCAATATGAAGGACGCTGTGCCTTCCTAAATGAGGATAATCTCTGTGATTTGCATATTGAGGCAGGCGAGGACATGCTCTGCGATACTTGCAAGAATTATCCAAGACATTTAGAGGAATATGAGGGTGTGCGTGAAGCTACTCTTTCACTTTCTTGTATCGAAGCGGCCAAGATTATTTTGGGGTGTGAGGAACCGGTACAATTTGTCACATTTCATGATGACGTGGAAGACGAAGAATATGAAGAGTTTGATTTTATGCTGTTTACAAAGCTGATGGACTCCAGAGAGGCAATGATAAAACTTCTGCAGAACAGGGAGTTTGACATTGTAGTGCGTATGGGAATGGTTTTAAAGCTGGCAGCAGAGATACAGGGTGCTATCGATAGAAGAGAATTGTTTAAGATTGACGATCTGTTAGAAAATTTGGGTAACAGAGAGATGGTACTCGAATTTCAGAAGGAGGCATCCATACACCGGATTGGGGAGCATGAATATGGACAGAGAATGCGAAAAATGTTCCGAAGTTTTTCGAAGCTGGAAGTGCTTAAAAAGGACTGGCCGGACTATGTGAAGAAGGCAGAACGCATGCTTTGGAGTGAAGGGCAGAGTACTTATGAGAAGCAGCGAGCTCAATTTCAATATGTGGTGGGGACAGAAAGTGGGAATTATGATGTATGGTCAGGCTGGTTGGAACAGCTGATGGTGTACTTTTTGTTTACATATTATTGTGGCGCTGTATATGACGGCAATGTTATTGGGAAAATGCAGACAGCGGTCGTAAGTACGCTTCTAATAAAAGAATTGGCATTATCCGTATGGATTGAAAAAGGGGAAAAGTTTAATTTTGAAGATTTTGTTGATATAGCACATCGCTTTTCAAGGGAAATAGAGCATTCCGATGTGAATCTGCTCCGTTTAGAGAAAATGTTTGAAAAAAATACAATTTTTCAGGAGAAACAATTATTGGAAATACTGCTTTATGAATGGCATGGACATTGATTGCGTTTTTTAGCGATATTTGTTATACTTTGAAAAATTGAATGTGAGGAAAATAAATTATGAAATGGAATAAATTTAGATTAAAGACAACAACAGAAAGTGAAGATATTGTCAGCAGCATGCTGGTGGATCTTGGTATCCAAGGGATAGAGATTGAGGATAAGATTCCAATGACACAGTCAGATAAAGCACAGATGTTTGTGGATATCCTGCCTGAGATTGCGGCAGATGATGGTGTGGCTTATATCAGTTTCTATTTGGAAGAGGATGAAGACAAGGATACGGTTCTCTCGAATGTGAGGGCAGAGCTGGAAGAGATGAGAAGCTATGCAAACGTGGGAGAATGTACGATTGAAGAGTCACAGACAGAGGATGTGGACTGGGTAAACAACTGGAAACAATATTTCCATCAGTTTTATGTAGATGATGTGCTTATTATTCCATCATGGGAAGAAGTAAAACCGGAAGATGAAGATAAGATGATTATTCACATCGACCCGGGTACTGCATTTGGAACGGGTATGCACGAGACAACGCAGCTTTGTATCAGACAGATTCGAAAGTATGTAACACCAGATACAACGATCTTAGATGTGGGATGTGGCAGTGGCATTTTAGGAATGCTGGCATTGAAATTTGGTGCAAAATATTCTGTCGGAACAGATTTAGACCCATGTGCAATTGATGTGACTTATGAAAATATGGATGTGAATGGAATCCCACGAAATCAGTATGAGGTCATGATTGGGAACATTATTGATGACAAGGAAGTGCAGGATAAAGTGGGCTATGACAAGTATGATATTGTTGTAGCAAATATTCTCGCAGACGTATTAGTTCCGCTCACGCCGGTTATCTTAAGTCAGTTAAAGACGGGCGGTATCTATATTACAAGTGGTATTATTGATGATAAAGAAGAGACAGTTGTAAATGCAGTCAAGATGGCAGGCTTGGAAGTGCTTGAAGTGACATATCAGGGCGAATGGGTTTCTGTGACTGCAAGAAAGAATTAGGAGATTAAGATGCATCATTTTTTTGTGACACCAAAGCAGGTGCGGGAGAATAGAATTTATATTGAAGGTTCCGATGTGAACCACATTAAAAATGTACTTCGCATGAAAATCGGGGAGGAACTGCAAGTCAGCGATGGTGATAATCGTAAGTACCTGTGTCGGATTGAAAGTATGAGCAGTGATGAGGTCTGTGTAGATATTATAGAAGAAAAAAAAGTGGACACGGAGCTTCCGTCAAAACTTTATCTGTTCCAAGGACTTCCTAAAAGTGATAAGATGGAACTAATTGTGCAGAAAGCAGTGGAGTTGGGTGTCTATGAAATTATTCCGGTGAGTACGAAGCGGGCAGTTGTGAAGCTGGATGAGAAAAAGGCCGCGAAAAAAGTGGAACGTTGGAATAGCATTTCAGAAGGCGGCGCAAAACAATCAGGAAGAAACGTTATTCCAGGAGTGACCGGAGTGATGAACTTTCAGGAAGCATTGGAGTATGCCAGACAGCTTGATGTGGTGTTGATCCCATATGAACTTGCAGAAGGAATGGACGAGACAAGACGCATCATTTCCCGAATTCAACCGGGACAATCTGTGGGAATTTTTATCGGACCGGAAGGCGGGTTTGAGACGACAGAAGTGGAGCAGGCACTTTTAAAAGGTGTGAAAGCAATTACACTTGGCAAGAGGATTCTTCGCACGGAGACAGCCGGGCTTACGACTTTGTCGATTTTGATGTATCATTTAGAAAATGATTCACATAATTTATAGTAAAAGAGTATTAGGAGAATATCATGGAAATATATTTGGACAATTCTGCGACTACAAGGTGTTATGAGTGCGTAAAAGAATTGGTAGGAAAAGTGATGTGCGAAGATTATGGAAATCCGTCTTCCATGCATCGAAAAGGAGTCGAAGCGGAAAGGTATGTAAAAACTTCAAAAGAGACTATTGCAAAGTTGTTGAAGGTTGAGGAAAAGGAAATCTATTTTACTTCTGGCGGAACAGAGAGTGATAATCTGGCACTGATTGGCGCAGCCAGAGCAAATCACCGTTCAGGAAAACATCTGATTACAAGTTCGATTGAACATCCTGCGATTTTGAATACAATGCAGTATTTGGAGCAGGAGGAAGGGTTCCGGGTGACATATCTTCCGGTAGATAAGGACGGACGGGTTTCTTTAAAGGCATTACAAGACGCATTGTGCGAAGATACGATCTTAGTATCAATTATGTATCTGAATAATGAAATCGGTTCTGTACAGCCTATTGAAGAAGCTGCACGAATAATAAAAAAATATAACCGCAATATCTTGTTCCATGTGGATGCAGTGCAGGGATTTGGAAAATACCGTATTTATCCGAAACGTATCGGTGTAGATATGCTGTCAGTCAGTGGCCATAAGATTCACGGACCGAAAGGTATCGGTGCGCTCTATGTTCATGAAAGAGTGAAGATTAAACCGATTGTGTTCGGTGGGGAACAGCAGAAAAATGTGCGCTCGGGCACAGAAAATGTTCCGGGAATTGCCGGGTTAGGGCTTGCAGCGAATGAGATATATACAGATTTAGAACAGAAAACAGAGAAGATGCGTGATTTGAAGAATTATTTTATCGAAGGAATTTCTAAGATTCCTTATACACTGATTCACGGACGAACAGATGAGTGGAGTGCACCGCACATTGTCAGTGTAGGGTTTGCAGGTATTCGAAGTGAGGTTCTTTTGCACACCTTGGAAGATAAAGGGATTTATGTGTCTTCTGGTTCGGCATGCGCCTCGAATCATCCTGCAGTCAGCGGGGTGCTGAAGGGAATTGGTGCGGCGAGAGAATATTTGGATTCGACTATCCGCTTCAGTTTTTCTGAGTTTACCACAAAAGAGGAAATTGACTATACATTGGAAACATTATATAATTGTGTACCGATGCTTAGGAGATATAGAAGACACTAAGAGTGAAAAGATAAGAGAGGGAAATAAACCAATGATGTTTCATGCTTTTTTAATTAAATATGGAGAAATAGGAATTAAGGGAAAAAATCGCTATCTGTTTGAAGATGCATTGATAAGGCAGATTCGATTTTCATTAAAAGATGTAGATGGAGAGTTTTGCGTTCATAAAGCGCAGGGCAGAATCTATGTAGATTGTGAAGGCGACTATGATTATGAGGAAACTGTGGAAGCACTAAAGAGAGTTTTTGGTATTGTTGGAATCTGTCCGGTTGTTCATGTAGAGGATGAAGGTTTTGAGGCACTGAAAAAAGTAGTCGTAGATTATATGGATCAAATGTATCCTGATAAGAATACGACATTCAAAGTAGAAGCGAGACGTGGAAAGAAGAGTTATCCGAAAAATTCCATGGAGATCAATTGTGATTTGGGGGAAGCTATTTTAGAAGCCTTTCCTGAGATTCGTGTAGATGTGCATAAGCCTGAGATTATGCTGCATGTAGAAGTTCGTGAAAAGATTTATATCTATTCAGAGATTATTCCGGGACCTGGAGGAATGCCTGTTGGAACAAATGGAAAAGCCATGCTGTTATTGTCAGGCGGAATTGACAGTCCTGTTGCAGGGTATCTGGTTGCGAAACGAGGTGTACAGTTAGAGGCAACTTATTTCCATGCTCCGCCGTATACAAGTGACCGTGCAAAACAGAAAGTAATTGATCTGGCAAAATTAGTTGCAAAATACTCAGGCCCAATTAAGTTGAATATTGTAAACTTTACAGATATTCAATTATATATTTATGATAAATGCCCACATGATGAGCTGACCATCATTATGAGAAGATATATGATGAAAATTGCAGAACATTTTGCAAAGGAAAGTGGCTGTCTGGGATTGATTACAGGAGAAAGTATCGGACAAGTTGCGAGTCAGACTATGCAGAGTCTTGCAGCTACGAATGATGTATGTACGCTTCCGGTATATCGTCCGGTGATTGGATTCGATAAGCAGGAAATTGTTGAGATTGCAGAAAAGATTAACACATTTGAGACTTCTATTCTTCCATTTGAAGACTGCTGTACTATTTTTGTTGCAAAACATCCGGTTACAAAACCGAATATCAATATTATCAGACGTTCCGAGGAAAAACTTGCAGAAAAGATTGACGAATTGTTTGATGAAGCGTTAAACTCAGTAGAAACGATTGTTGTAAAACCATAAAGGAGAATCGCCTGTGCGATTCTCCTTCAAAAAATCTTTTTATACCATATATTTAGAAAGAACTTCCATAATGTTATCTAAGTTGACACCGTCAGCGTGAATATTTAAAGAAATTGGTTTTGATAAGTCTAAACTGAAAATACCCATGATGGATTTCGCATCAATCACGTATCTTCCAGATACTAAGTCAAAATCAAAATCAAATTTGCTGATGTCGTTTACGAAAGATTTTACTCTATCGATTGAATTTAAAGAAATATCCACTGTTTTCATTGTATAGTCCTCCTTGAGTTTACTGTTTTGTTTATAAATATCTTAAGGTGTATGGAAGAAAAAGTCAAGGAACAAATAGCAATACACATTAAAAATTGAAAGGAAAATCAACTGTGAAAAAAGTAGCATTACATAATCTAGGCTGCAAAGTGAATGCATATGAGACAGAAGCGATGCAGGAATTATTAGAAAAGAATGGATATGAAATTGTGCCTTTTAAAGAGGGGGCTGACATATATATTATTAATACTTGTACAGTGACCAATATGGCAGACAGAAAATCACGCCAGATGCTTCATCGTGCCAAAAAGATGAACCCGCAGGCAATTGTAGTTGCGGCAGGTTGTTATGTACAGGCAAAAGAAAAATCAGGGGAGGTTGATGATTGTATTGATATTATTATCGGCAATAATAAGAAATGTGATTTAATCGAAATTCTGAAAGAATACGAGGCTGGGAAAGAAACAGTTAAGAAAGCTGTTATTGATATTAACCATACAAAAGAATATGAGGAAATGCATCTTGGCAAGACAGCAGAGCATACAAGAGCTTATATTAAAGTGCAAGACGGCTGTAATCAATTCTGCACATACTGCATTATTCCGTTTGCGAGAGGACGTGTGCGAAGCAGGGCAAAGGAAGATGTGATTTCAGAAGTAAAGGAATTAGCGGCAAATGGCTATCAGGAAGTGGTATTGACAGGGATTCACTTAAGCTCATATGGAGTGGATTTGGAAGACGAAGATTTACTTTCTTTGATTTTAGCTGTTCATGAAGTTGAAGGGATTACGAGAATTCGTCTTGGCTCCTTAGAACCGAGAATTATCACGGAGGAGTTTGTAAAAACAATTGCCGGATTAGAAAAGATGTGTCCACATTTTCATCTTTCCCTGCAGAGTGGCTGTAATGCGACGCTTAGCAGAATGAACCGGAGATACACGGCAGAAGAATACTATGAAAAATGCCAGCTGCTTCGTAAGTATTTTAAGAATCCTGCTTTAACAACGGATGTTATAGTGGGATTTCCGGGAGAGACAGAAGAAGAATTTAAAGAGTCAAAAGCATTTGTAGACAGTATTGATTTTTATGAGACACATATTTTTAAATATTCGAAACGCGAGGGTACGAAAGCAGCAGTGATGGAAAACCAAATTCCGGAGCAGATTAAAACAATACGAAGTAATGAGCTTTTGGAATTAGACCGGGTAAAACGGGAAAAATATGAAGAACGTCTTATTGGAACGGAAGTTGAAGTGCTGATGGAGGAAAAGATAGAGCGCGATGGAAAGATTTATCAAGTGGGGCACACCAAAGAATATGTGAAAATTGCACTACAAACAGACGAAAATTTACAGAATCAACGTTTAATTGTTGAAATTGATGAACAGGTACAAATTATTCATTGAATTTAATGGAAAATTATATTAAAATAAGGGAGAAAAAGTAAAGGACGTGAGCAGATGAACAAATTAACGAACACACAATTTTTTCAAGTAGAGAGCGCACCACAAATTCAGGCAAAAGATATCCTTGAAATTGTGTATGAGGCTCTGCGGGAAAAAGGCTATGACCCAGTAAGTCAAATTGTAGGATACATTATGTCAGGTGATCCGATTTACATTACAAGTCATAATGGTGCGAGAAACCTTATTATGAAGATGGAGCGTGATGAATTGGTGGAAGAGATGTTAAAGTCGTATATTGAGCATCATTCATGGGAATAATATTATGAGAGTGATGGGATTAGATTACGGCTCTAAGACGATGGGTGTGGCAATCAGTGACCCATTGGGAGTGACGGCTCAAGGTATTGAAACGATTCATCGAAAAGAGGAGAATAAGCTGCGTCAGACACTGGCTCGTATTGAAGCGTTGGTAAAAGAATACGAGGTAGAAGAGATTGTGCTTGGTTTTCCGAAACATATGAACAATACAATTGGGGAGCGTGCGGAAAAGTCTTTGGAATTGAAAGCAATGCTGGAACGACGTACAGGACTTCCGGTGATTATGTGGGACGAGCGTTTAACAACTGTAGAAGCGGAACGGACACTAATGGAGAGTAATGTGAGACGCGAGGACAGGAAAAAGTATGTGGACAAGATAGCTGCTGTAATTATATTACAGGGGTATCTTGATTCAGTATACATGAAACGTAATGATTCATAAGGAGATTGTATGGAGAAAGTTAAATTTGTATTTGGTGACACGAACGAAGAAACTGAATTTTTTGTGCTGGAACAGACCAGAATAAACGGGAATTCCTATATTTTAGTGACGGATTCGGATGAAGAAGAGGCTGAATGCCTTATTTTAAAAGATACCAGCAGAGCTGAAGACAGGGAGAGCGTATATGAGATAGTCGAAGATGACGTCGAATTGTCTGCTGTTCTGAAGGTGTTTGAGGAATTGTTAGAGGATGTTGACATTGAGATGTAACAGTGTGTTCTCGTTTACATAAACATTTGGAGGTGTAAACTTGAAAAAAAGTAATTCAAAATTAAAAGTAATTCCATTGGGCGGATTAGAGCAGATTGGAATGAATATTACTGCCTTCGAGTATGAGGACAGTATTATTGTTGTGGACTGCGGTTTGGCATTCCCGGAAGACGATATGCTGGGGATTGATTTAGTAATCCCAGATATCACATATTTAAAAGATAATATTGAAAAAGTAAAAGGATTTGTGATTACTCATGGTCATGAGGATCACATTGGCGCCTTACCTTATGTGCTGAAAGAGATGAATCTGCCGATTTATACGACGAGGCTTACTATGGGGATAATTGAGAATAAGCTAAAAGAACATAATCTTGTAAGAAACACGAGAAGAAAAGTTGTAAAACATGGGCAGTCTATTAATTTAGGACAGTTTAGAATCGAATTTATTAAGACCAATCATAGTATTCAGGATGCTTCGGCGCTGGCAATCTATTCGCCGGCAGGTACAGTAGTTCATACCGGCGACTTTAAAGTAGACTATACACCGGTATTCGGTGATGCGATTGACTTGCAGAGATTTGCTGAGATTGGGAAAAAAGGTGTATTGCTTCTCATGTCAGATAGTACGAATGCGGAGCGAAAAGGCTTTACTATGTCCGAACGTACAGTAGGAAAGACGTTTGATCAGATTTTCTCTGAGCACCGCAATACAAGAATTATTATTGCGACATTTGCATCGAATGTGGATCGTGTTCAGCAGATTATTAATTCTGCATATAAATATGACAGGAAAGTAGTCGTAGAAGGAAGAAGCATGGTAAGTATTATCAATACTGCTTCAGAACTGGGATATCTTAATATTCCGGAAAATACCTTGATTGAAATCGATCAGCTTAAAAATTATCCGGACGAAAAGACCGTTCTTATTACAACGGGAAGTCAGGGAGAATCTATGGCTGCACTTTCACGTATGGCAGCTGATATTCATAAAAAAGTAACAATTAAACCGAATGATACAGTTATCTTTAGTTCTAGTCCAATTCCGGGAAATGAAAAGGCAGTGTCGAGGGTAATTAACGAACTTTCACAAAAGGGTGCAAACGTTATTTTCCAGGATACACATGTATCCGGTCATGCCTGTCAGGAAGAACTTAAGTTAATCTATTCTCTCGTAAAACCGAAGTATGCTGCTCCGGTGCATGGGGAATACCGTCATTTGAAAGCGAATGCAGCACTGGCAGAATCACTGGGAATTCCAAAAGAGAATATTTTCATTATGCGTTCCGGAGATGTATTGGCGCTGAATGAGGAGAAAGCTGAGATTGTAGATAAAGTACACACTGGTGCAATCCTTGTAGATGGTCTCGGCGTTGGTGATGTAGGTAATATTGTATTGAGAGATCGTCAGCATCTGGCGGAAGATGGCATCATGATTGTTGTTCTGACATTGGAAAAGGGCACAAACCAGTTGCTTTCCGGTCCGGATATTGTATCAAGAGGATTCGTGTATGTAAGAGAGTCAGAAGGTTTGATGGAGGAAGCAAGACAGGTGCTTCGCGAAGCATTGGATAAATGTCTGATGAATCGTAATGCAGATTGGAGCCGTATTAAGATGGTCATCCGTGATACGATGAATGACTTTATCTGGAAACGGACAAAAAGAAAACCAATGATTCTTCCAATTATTATGGATATATAAAAATTGTGCAGCGCGCATTAACGAGGCGGAGAATGCAGGTTCTCCGTCCGTTTTTGTTGTGTGCCAAGCATGGCACTAATCTAGCTAGTGAAAGTCTAGCCACGGGTATTTACCGCCAAGTGTAGCGAACCACAAGTTGGCATCAGTAATGGTGTGGATGAAGGAAGTGGTGTAGCAAGGTTCTTGAGCCTACGAACAGAAACTTGATAAGGCAATTAGGTGGGTAAGGTTGCAACTCAAACCAAAGCCCTAATGGTAAACGTAAACCGAAGTTGTAAATCAAGAGGTTGTGGAACGAAAGATTAGTGTCTTACCTTGGGAGACCCTACCCACATATCGAGAGATATGGTCGAAAAAGGTTTGGGGAGGGAGTCGGATGAAGTTATAGTAGGCCTAAAGGCTGAAGGACTGAAACGATTTATAGTACAAATCGTTATTAAGAAAATCATACATTAGCCAGAAATCAGGTGGATAAGAAAAGTAGGAACGTAACCGAGGGATATTATCTATACCGGGAGGGGTGGTGTGTATGAATTTTATAGTTAATAGAGGAGTAACAACAATGGAATTAATTGAGGTAATTACGTCAAAAGAAAATCTGAACAGAGCCTATAAAAAAGTGGTAGAAAACAAAGGTGCAAGTGGAATTGATGAAATGACAGTAAGGGAACTTGGGAACTATATTAGAGAAAACAAGGAAAGTATTGTCAGCTCACTTAGAAACAGAACGTACATGCCAAAACCAGTACGCAGGGTATATATACCCAAAAGTAATGGTAAAAAGAGACCACTGGGGATACCAACCGTATTGGATAGGACAATTCAGCAGGCAATAGCCCAACCTATATCAGATATTTATGAAAAGGTATTCAGTGATTACAGCTATGGTTTCAGACCGGGAAGAAGTTGTCACGACGCCATAAAACAAGCATTATATTATTTAAATGATGGATGTGAATGGGTTGTAGATATTGATATAGAACAATTCTTTGACAAAGTAAACCATGATAAATTAATTCAGATTCTTAGAGAACAAGTAAATGACAGTACCACGTTAAATCTGATACGTAAATATTTACGTGCAGGAGTAATGGAGAATGGATTGGAAAAAGCAACAAAAACAGGAGTGCCTCAAGGAGGACCCCTTTCGGTTATTCTTTCGAATATCTATCTTAATAAGCTAGATAAAGAATTAGAGGAGAGAGGGTTGCGATTTACGAGGTATGCAGATGATGTGTTGATATTTACGCGAAGTGAAATGGCAGCAAACAGAGTAATGAAATCTATAACAGAATGGTTAGAACGAAAGTTATTCCTAAAAGTAAATGCTACTAAGACGAAAGTAGTAAGACCTATGAGAAGTAAATATCTGGGATTTACCTTTGTGAAACACGGTGGGGAATGGAAAGTAAGACCAACCAAAGAAAAGAAAAAGGCATTAAAACAAAAGCTAAGTGAATACCTCAAACGAGGAAAAGCAATAGCAAGACCATTATCAGTCACAATTAAAAGAGTAAACGAGATTGTGAGAGGATGGATTAATTACTTCAGAATAGGAATGATGAAACAGTTCATGGAAGAGTTTGGGAAATGGCTCCGACATAAAATAAGGGTTATAGTATTAAAACAATGGAAAAAGCCAAAGACAATCTATAGAAATTTATGCTACTTAAATCGAAAATATAAGAATGGGTTTCAACATGAAGATATATATAAAGTAGCAAATTCAAGGCTTGGCTGGTACAGAAGGAGTGGAATGGATGTGGTAAATTTCATAATCAGCAAAGAGTTGCTTGAAACAAAGATAAAGGACTCAGCAGGGTTGCTAAACCCTTTATCATACTATCTAAGAAAAGTTGGAATATAAATTGTAGAGCCGTATACGAGACCCGTACGTACGGTTCAATGAGAGGGAAATAATGCTTAGCCATTATTTCTCTACTCTATTTGAATATATTGAAAAACTTAAAATCAATGGTATAATAAAGTTGGGACAAATAATTAAAACCGTAATTTGATATAAAATATAATTGGAGGCAGTGATTATGGATAGCAGAAAACGTATGGGGAAAGATAAGGATGGAGTGATATTCCCTGTTGCTCCAAATCTTTCTGAAATGAGTGATAGTTATTTGGATTTTATAGAAGCAATCAAAAAAGAGATTGAGAACCAGAGATTAAAGGTTGTGCTGAATGCAAACTCCAGTATGATTTGTCTCTATTGGAATATTGGTAAAGCTATTCTGCAAAAACAGGAAGAAGAAGGATGGGGAGCCAAAGTCATTGACCGCATGGCAAAAGACCTAAAAGATGCTTTTCCGGATATGTCAGGTTTTTCTCCAAGAAATATCAAGTATATGAGAAAATTCGCAGAGTGCTGGCCGGATTTTGAAATTGTGCAGCAGGTTGTTGCACAAATTCCGTGGCGCACCAATATGAAGTTGATGGATAAATTGAATACACAGGAAGAAAGACTCTGGTATGCGCATAAAACGATTGAAAATGGTTGGAGCAGTAATGTTCTTGACTTTCAGATCCAGAGCAGATTGATTGAGCGAACTGGGAAAAGTGTAAATAACTTCCCTGTTGCTTTACCGCCTGCGGATTCTGATATGGCGAATCAGATTTTCAAAGATCCGTATTTATTTGATTTTCTTGGCACCGATATGCCAAGGCGTGAGGTGGAGATTGAACGTCAGTTGACGGAACATATTCAGAACTTCCTTTTGGAATTGGGACAGGGCTTTGCGTTCGTGGGAAGACAGGTACATCTGGAAGTAGGCGGAGATGATTTTTATATTGATTTGTTGTTCTATCATCTGAAGCTTCGTTGCTATGTGGTAATTGAATTGAAAGCCTGTGATTTTGAGCCTGGATTTATCAGTCAGCTTAATATGTACCAGAATGTTGTGAATGATATTTTTCGCCATCCGAATGACAATCCGACCATTGGATTACTTTTGGTCAAAGGCAAAAATCAGACGGTGGTTGAGTATTCTCTTGCTGGATACCAGAACCCGATTGGTGTGGCAGAATGGAAAAATCAGATGGTAAAAGCACTGCCGGAAGAACTGAAAAGCAGCTTACCATCTATCGAAGAAATCGAAAAAGAATTGGAATAAATTGTGCAACAGCCTGTTGCACAATTACATATCACCCTATAGACGGAGGTGAATAAGAATTGAAAACGAAAAGATGTTACATATATACAAGAGTATCTACCTCGATGCAGGTGGATGGATATAGTCTGGATGCACAGAAAGACAAGCTGAAAAAATATGCTGAATTTCAGGATATGGTAGTTGCCGGTGAATACTCTGATGAAGGAAAATCTGGTAAGAATATCGAAGGACGTCCGCAGTTTTTGCAAATGCTGAAAGATATTGAATCGGGAAAAGATAAGGTCGAATTTGTTCTTGTATTCAAACTTTCCCGTTTTGGTAGAAATGCAGCCGATGTACTTAGTTCCTTACAACGTATGCAGGATTTTGGAGTTAATCTGATCTGTGTGGAAGATGGCATAGATAGTTCCAAAGACAGCGGGAAATTGATGATTTCCGTCTTATCTGCGGTTGCAGAGATCGAGCGTGAAAATATCCTTGTTCAGACCATGGAGGGGCGCAGACAGAAAGCCCGTGAGGGTAAATGGAACGGTGGATTTGCTCCTTATGGATATAAGCTGGAAAATGGTTATTTATATATTGCAGATGATGAAGTTGATGTGATTCGTATTATCTTTGATAAATATGTGAATACAACAATGGGAGCATCTGCTGTAGCAACTTACTTGAATGAGCATGGCTATGTAAAGAAAAAACGCCAAAACAATACGCTGGATATGTTCTCGGCACATTTTATCAAGTCAATTTTGGACAATCCGGTTTATTGTGGAAAGCTCGCCTATGGTCGCCGTAAGAATGAAAAGATTGCAGGAACCCGTAATCAGTATCATATCGTAAAACAAGACGATTATCCGATTTATGATGGAGTGCATGAAGCAATTGTTTCGGAAGAAATGTGGCAGATGGCACAGAGAAAACGTCAGGAAACAGGTGTAAGAAGCGAGAAGATTTACAATCAGGAACACGAAAATATATTGTCCAGTATCCTGCATTGCCCTGTGTGCGGAGCTGCAATGTACGGCAATGTAAATCGCAAGAAGAAAAAGGACGGAACTTTATACAAGGATTACTACTATTATCATTGCAAACATCGTACTACAGTAAATGGTCATAAATGTGGATACAGACGACAGTGGAAGCAGGAAATGGTGGATGCTGCGGTAGAAGAAGTAATCAGAAAACTGGTTACAAATCCGAAGTTTGAACAGGCAATCCGTCAGAAGATTGGTTCCAGAATTGATACCGAAGAACTGGAAACCGAGCTGGAACAGCTTCGTAAGAAGCTCCGTCAGTTAAATGGTGCGAAGTCGAAGTTGGGACAGCAGATGGACAGCCTTGATGTAACAGACAAGCATTATGACCGTAAGTATCAGGATATGGAAGAACGTCTGTATAAACTGTATGACGATATTGATTCCGTAGAAGAAGAAATCGAGGAAGTAGAAACCAGAATTTATAACGTGCGTCAGCAGAAAATTTCCGGTGACAACATCTATCAATTTCTTCTGTATTTTGATAAACTGTACGATAAGTTCAGCGATGCAGAAAAGAAAGAATTTCTTAACAGCTTTATTGAACGAGTAGATATTTATGAACAAGAGCAGCCGGATGGTCGTTTCTTAAAGCACATTAAATTCAGATTTCCTGTCTACTTTAATGGAAAGGAGATAGAGGAAATGAGTTGGGACAACGAAACAACAGTGGAGACTGTCTGCCTCTTGGGCAACCGAAATGCAAAGCCGGATACCCGTGTTAAACTCAGCGTAGACACAGAAGAACTACAGAGAATAAAGAACGGAGAAAAAATTTAATACACTGAACTTATAGAAGAGAACTGTTAATGCGTCAAAGCATTAGCAGTTCTTTTTTTCGTGTAAGGGAGGTGGTGCCGTTGGGCTGCTACATACAAATTCTCGGATGATTCTGCATCCAATACAAGGTCTGCAATTCAAATCTAAACAAAGGCAAATCTAAGGAGGCAACATTATGGCATTTAAGAAATTCAGAAAAATGAAAGTATATAACGTGAGTGGTTACAACTATAAAGATACACCAACAATCATCTTAAAGGGAGATTGGTTGAAAGAAACAGGTTTTGATATTGGTAGTTTGATTCAGGTGGAATGCGAAAATGGTAAGTTAATCATCACTCCAAGAGAACCGGAAGAAGTGGAATATCATGCTCCATGCGGAAAGTGCATGATGGTGGCAGAAGATTGTAAATGGTATGGCAAGAAAGGAAGAAAATAATTATGGCAAAGATTATCGTATTAGGTGCCATGAAAGGTGGAGTCGGCAAGTCCGTCTCTACCTTCAATCTGGCATATTCGTTGGCTGAATTAGGAAAGAATGTTTTGGTAGTAGATTTTGATAGTTCGGCAAATATCACCAGATGCGTGGTAGAGGACATAAAAGCTATTGAAATCAGTATTGGTGACTTGATGATGAATCAAATGGACGAAGAGGAACAGCCCAATCCGGCTGAGTACATTATTAACAGAAATGGGGTTGACTTTATACCATCATTCAAGGTGCTGTCTGCGGTAGATGCGAAATTAAGATTGGAAATGGGTGCAGAGAAGATGCTGGCATGTATTTTAGAACCGTTGAGAGAAGATTACGATTACATTTTGATTGATTGTTTATGTGGTTAACCACATAAACAATCTAATGCGGAGTAAATTATTATGCTGAGTAACTATTCGCAACAGTAGTAGTAG
>CALBNS010000081.1 GCA_937896665.1 uncultured Clostridia bacterium | reverse complement strand
GTTTGGTTGTGGTGACTTAACAATACTACTTTTATGACTTGCTTTCCACTGTTTTGTTATAGAAAACAGAAAATCGCTATGCCACAGCCTTGGCAGGCCATCGCGCAGCGATTTTGTTCAATTACAATTGCTTAAAATGGATTTTGCTTAAATAGATAAACGATTAACATTAAAAATGTTCGACGAAAAATGATTATTTGGAGGGGATTTGATGAAGATCAGAAATTCTTCTAGAGCAGTATTAATTAATGAAAACAATGAAATATTGATGATGAAATTTGTGCAAAACCGTATTGTTGGGAATAAGGCTTGGTGGGTTTTCCCAGGGGGCGGGAAGAAATCAAACGAAAGCTACGAGGAGGCGTGTGCTAGAGAAGTTTTTGAAGAAACAGGAATTCTTCTATCATCTTTTGAACCTCATTTAGTGTGGACTAGAGAAATAGTATTAAAGGGGAAAAACGGTGATATTTTAAGTCATGAGCAATACTATATCTTCAATGTAAAGAACGTTCGTATAGATATTAATAATTTTACTAATAATGAGAAGAAAACATTCTGTGAATATAAGTGGTGGTCGTCTGAAGATTTATTAAATTATAAAGGCGATGATATTTCTATTGATAATTTATATGAATTACTACTTGAAATTGTGGATGGCAAGCTGCCAAAGAATAAGAAAATTACTTGAGGAATTTATAATGGAGTTTGCAAATCTAATAGATAAAATATTGACAGAGCAGAAACTTGTCGTTCCACAGCAATATACTTATCCTCCAAGAAAAAGTTATATTGAGAGCATTAATGAGAAAAATATAATTCTGGAAAAAGAAAATTTAAAAGATGAATTTATTAGCTTATATGTTCATTTTCCATTTGTTGAAAGAAAATGTGATGTATGCAATCTGTATGCATTCGAATGCATAAATTATGACTTGTACGATGAATATATATATTCTCTTTTGGTACAGTTAGAACATGAACATATGTATCATGGGAAGAAATTAAAAAGCATTCACTTTGGTGGTGGGGATCCATTAATTTTGGGATATGTTCGTTTGAATTCTGTATATCAAAAAATAACTCAATTATTCATTGTTACTGATGATACGGAAATCTCGGTCGAGGCAACGCCTAAAAGTGTTTTGGATGCTAGTAAAACAAAAGAGTTAGCAAAAATCAGTCGCTTTATTAATCGCCTTAATATTGGAATGCTTCCTTTTAAATATGATACCAGATGTTTATTGCCTATGTATCCAATAAACACTATGTATCATTCAATTAAATGTGCAAGAGCTTATGAAATAAAGAATATAAGCATAGATATTATGATTGGTGAACATTTGCCGATGGAAGATATTATGGGCGTTATAAAACAAATATCAATTAACGACGTAGATACTATATCAATTTTTCCGCTTACAATTCGTAGTGATTCTAAAGTTGGAGAAAAAAATAATATTCTTTTATATGTCTCGGAAAATTATTATACATGGTATGATATTGTGAGATTTGAATTGTTCGAATGCGGATATAAACAGGAAAATAGTTATAGATTTACAAATAAGAAAGGGGGGTGTATACAAGAAGATGCTCATTATAGTGGTCAAGTGGTTCTTGGCATAGGATGCGGTGCACGTACATATGGGAGATTTATTGATAGCGTGATTTTGCCTACGATTAATGATGTAGAGGGAATTTGGCAATATATTATAAAATCTAAAAATGGAACATTAAATGAAATGAGGCAATATTCACTCCCTAAAATTAATGAGGAGGCAATGATTTGCGATGTCGTTTTAAATCAAGAGATGATTGATATGAACAAGTGGAGAGGATTGAAAGATAAATATGAGGACTGCCTTAATAAATTAAATTTTTTGTGTGAGTGTGGGATATTAAAATGTTCAGGTAATAGTTTCTATTTTACCGATATCGGATATAAATTTCATGATGCAATTTCTCTGCTATTCTATAGTATGGATAGTATAATATATGACAAAGCATTAATGCAGCAACTAGAAATGTTAAAGTAATTAGACAATATGTAATGACCTCCACATTGTAACATCGTGGATTTACCTGTATAATAAAGTTTGTCAAGAACCAAAATAACAGGAATTACCGCATACAAAGGGAGGTCATCAAATGTATTATAACACAGTTTACGTAGGAATGGATGTTCATAAGGAAAATTTTTCACTTTGTGCTTTTACCATTGAAGCAGACAAAGGAATGCATCACCAGAGAACAGAAGCAGATTTCAAAAATGTCCTGAAGTATCTGGATTACCTTCGTACCATCTACGGAGACGATGCTAAGTTCGTATGCGGTTATGAAGCGGGTTGCCTCGGTTATTCTTTATATCATCAGTTAACATCCCATCATGTCAACTGTGTGATACTGGCTCCTACCACCATGTTGGAACAGCGTAGTCGTAAGCGGATCAAAACAGATAAGCGCGATGCCGAGATCATTGCAAGATGTCTGGCTCAACGCAACTATAGTCCGGTTCACATCCCTACCGAAAAAGATGAACAGACGAAGGAATACCTGCGAATGAGGGATGATCACAAGCTTGCCCTGAAAAAGGTGAAACAGCAGATTCTTGCATTCTGTCTTCGCCACAACTATCGCTATGAAGGAAAGAGTCATTGGACAGCAGCCCATATCAAATGGCTCAAGTCATTAACCCCTGAGGCTCTTTATAAAGAGATCCTCGATGAATATCTGCTGACCTATGCGACCTTAAGCGATAAACTGGAACGGATGGATAAACGGATCGAAGAGCTTGCCGGTCAGGAGGAATACGCAGAGGCGGTACATAAGCTTTCCTGCTTCATCGGAATCAAGACCCATACAGCCCTGTCAGTCATCGTTGAAGTAGGGGATTTTAAGCGCTTCGCGGATGCCCAGCACTTTGCATCGTATCTCGGACTGGTTCCGGGTGAGGATTCCAGTGGAGATGGCAAGACAAGGCTTGGCATCACCAAAGCAAGAAACAGGCATTTACGACGTTTGCTGACAGAGGCATCGCAGTGCTATGCAAGAGGTCAGGTGGGCTTCAAATCGAAAGACCTGAAATCCAGACAGTCCGGGAATACGCCACAAGTCATTGCCTATGCGGACAAAGCAAACGAAAGGTTAAGGCGCCGCTATTACAAAATGATTCTCGGAAGAAGCAAGAAAGCGAATGTGGCAAAAACAGCGATCGCACGGGAGCTTGCATGTTTCCTATGGGGCATGATGACGAATCATATCGCTTGAAACGGGTATCACATCGTGCTACTGATATCAAGACCAAGCCGCTTCGCGGTGCTGCGCAGCCTTGACATCACCATCCCGCTGTTATGTTGGGTAAGGAAGCAGATGTAAGATGGCCTACGGCCACATACATCTGGCCCTGCAACAAAAGTAATAACTGAAGACATCCGGAAAGGGCTTCGGCCATTTCAAGGTTCGAGCCATTCACGACCTAACTATGTCGGCACAGGAAACTGTGATCCACGCTATTAGACAGTGAGGCTCTCGGCGGACCATTGACCTGTAGGTAACCAATCCACGTATATCAGAGTGGCCAAAGCCGGGAACTGATACTCCGAGGCTCTTTCTGGGTGTCTTCGGAACAATTAAATAAAAGTTTGTGGTGATTTTTTGTAATTTACTCTTGACAAAAGGTCATTACATATCAGTTAGAAGATTAAAACTTAGAGAATATGATTTGTTCATTAGGCTACCTAGAGTAGCTAAATTACATTATAGGGATATGTAGGTGAAAAATCACATGGGTTTATAAATATAAAGGTTAATTATTGGTGATGTTGCGAATTTTAGCATAATAACATATAGGATAAAAAACTTTTGAGGATTTCTCATGAGTGAAAAATCACGAATGTAGCCCCTAAAAAAGTTTTGGATCCCATATATCCAGACTGTTAACTAACAGTCTGGATTTTTTGTTTGTGAGTAGTTTGGAGTATGAGGAGGTAAGTGTTTATTTTTGTGGATTTTAGAATTTGTAATTTTAGTTGCAGGAAATGCTGAGAGAGTATATATTATTAGATGTGAATTTATAGTAGGTAATATTAAAGTGATAATAAATTTTTTCGTGTTGTTAAAATTAACGAGTGTTAAATAGAAAACGAGATATATGAAAATAGAGGTGAATTGTTATGATAAATGTACTATATAAAAGAGAGTTAGAATACTTGTTTGCATCTGTGGAATTATTATTACCTCAAAATCTAAACAACAAACTAAGTGAAGTATATGATGCCATTTTTGTTTCAGAGAAAGAAAAGGAGTTTCTCCTCTTGTTTGAATTTTATCACAACGTATCGGAAGAAATTGCAATCCAGATACTAGATTTTCTGATAGAATATGATGTGGAAAGATTTTCGATAGAAGACTACTTTATGTTTTTGAGAAATAAAACTAAAAGTGAGTTTTTGAGTAGATTTTTACGGGAATCCGAAGATGTTGTGAAAAATATGATTGCTTCAGAGAAGGAAAGGATATTTTTTTATCAAAAAAATAAAAATCATTTTAAGAATTATTTTGTAGTAGATTTAATAGTCAATCGTACAGATCTTTTTTTGGAAACATATTTGTCATTTGTCCATTCACTGGAAACAAATATAGCTGAACGATATTTACAAGACAATAGTGTGAAACTAAATATGTGGATAGAGAAAATGACAGATGAATTACAGAAAAAAGCCCCTTTAGATTTTTCGGAAGAGATTATGGGAAAAAAATTTCATAATCGGGGACCATATAAAGCTTATTATTTTATGCCATCGTTATTTTTGCCAATGAAATGTTGTCGCTGGTATGAAGAACGTCAATTTTTGGTTGTGAATATTTTGTGCCAGAGTGATGAAGTTGAAGAAGAAATTATATTAGGGCAAGTAAAATCACTTTCTGATAAAACAAGATATAAAATACTTCTATTGTTACAGAAGAATGAGAACCTTAGCGGAGTTAAAATAGCCACTAAATTAAGATTAGCTACATCTACGGTATCTCATCATATGACAGAATTAAAAGAATGTGGTCTGGTAAACGAAGAACGAGATGGAAATACGAAGTATTATAGTATTAATACGAGAACAATGAAAAACTGTATAGAAACATTAGAAAAGGCATTCCTTCATTAAAATGATGAAGGAATGCCTTTTTTTTTTAACTTCCAGTAGGAATTGACACTCAATAAAATAAATTTGTCTAAAAAGGGCAGAAAATCAATGTTTCTATTGATTTTCTGCCCTCTCTTTGTTATAATATTTGAGTGGGTATACATACTTATATTTAAGGAGTAAAACGTAATGTATTTTGATTTTAAGGTTCCTATTCCAGAAACTAAAGGCAAGATTTTCGAACGTATTATAAAGGATGTCACGTATATCAACTATGAGTATGACAGAGTCTATAAGCCTGATAAGAAATATAACATTCCCAAAAGAACAACGATAGGAAAGAAATGTGATGATGATCCATCTATGATGTATCCTAACCCTAACTTTCTGACATATTTTCCAGATGCCAAACTTCCTACTGATGAGGGAAGGACAGAAAGAAGCAGTTGCCTTCGTGTGGGGACATACATTGTACTTGAGAAACTTATGATGGAAAGTATGCTGGATAAGATGATTGCATCTGTTTATAACGATGATCGAGGAACTGGATTATTTATGGATCTTGCATCTTATTATCTAACGACAGAGAATAACGCGGGTCAGTATTATCCTGATTATGCATACAATCACCCTCTGTTTACACCAGGATATAAGATATACAGTGATTCTACAGTGTCTGAATTCATAGGTCAGATTTCTGTTGATGATTCTGTTGAGTTTCAGAATGAGTGGAATGCATTAAAAAAGAATAAAGAAAAAATCTATCTATCATATGATTCTACCAACAAGAACTGTCAGGCTGGTGATATAGAACTTGTGGAGTATGGTCATGCAAAAGAAGATAAAGGATTACCGATTTTTAATTACTCTATTGCTTATGATTGTAATAACAGAGAGCCTTTGTTTTATGAGGATTATCCAGGAAGCATTGTAGATGTGTCACAATTACAATGCATGCTTGATAAAGCAAAAGCCTATGGATATAAGAATGCAGGAATTATTCTAGATAGGGGTTATTTCAGCCGCGAAAACATAAAATATATGGATAAGTGTGGTTATGATTTTGTAATCATGGTTAAAGGAATGAAGGCTCTTGTCGCGGACGTTGTAAAGGAAGTACGTGGAACCTTCGAAGATAGCAGACAGTATACTATTAGAAGATTTGGGGTTAACGGAACTACAGTAGAAAGGACTATTTTTCCATCGGATGAAAAGAATCGATATCTGCATATCTATTATAGCTACAGCAAAGCAGCTGCAGAGAAAGAACAGTTAGAGATAAAACTAGAAAAACTGGCGTCATATTTTAAGAAATTTGAAGGTCAGCCTGTTGTAATAGATAAATCATATGAAAAATATTTTGACTTTGAATACTATCATGAAGGTAAGGAAGATCAATGTTTTGTATGTGCAATTGAAAAGAGTTCTGTTATAGAGGAGGAACTAAGGATGTGTGGATACTTCTGTATTATCACATCTGAGAACATGAAGGCTAAAGAAGCTCTTGAACTATATAAGAGTAGAGATGCGTCAGAAAAGCTATTTAAGGCAGATAAGTCCTTCCTTGGTAACAGGAGTATGAGGGTATACTCTGGCGATGCTCTTGAAGGTAAGATGTTGATAGCTTTTGTAGCATTAATTCTTAGAAATAGAATGTACACCAAGCTTAAGGATGAAGAAGAAAAGTTGCTAAGCAGTCCAAACTTTATGAATGTCCCTGCTGCGATAAGGGAACTTGAAAAAATTGAAATGATACGGCAGGCAGATGGTATATATAGACTTGATCACGCAGTTACTGCCAATCAAAAAACTATTCTCAAAGCATTTGGAATAGATGCTAATTATGTAAAAAGAAAAACACAGCAGATAAGTGATGATTTGAATCCCAAGGTGCTGAAGGTAAAGATAGACGGAGGAAAAAATAGTGGCAAGAAAATATAAAAGCAGAATTACAATAGATAAACTGGATTTAAAAATTGAACAGCAAAAAGAAGCTTTGGAAAAGGCTAAGGCAAAGTATGAAACAGAAAAAGAAGCACTTGCAGAACTTATAAAAATGCGTAATGAGCTTCGCAAGGAAGAACTTATGAATGCAGTTATTAATAGTGACAAGAGTTATGAAGAAATCTTAGCATTTGTACAGGGAAAAGAGGTGGAATAAGATGCCAGAATACTCGAGAATTCTAATAGAACAATACTGTATGAGTCATGCACAATCTAAAAAGACAGATTTTTTGTGGGATATGGTAAAGAAGTCTTATAACATAGATTATGATCCAGAGGATTGTGAAATTTTATATCTAGAGCAATTGATTTCACGAGAAAAAGATCCTGAGTTAAAGGAAGCTCTTCAGGATTTGGATGACTTTATGTTAGGCTACTAAAAACGAGCCCATAATCACATATCAATGTTGATTATGGGCTCATGCTATTTTGAGTGGTAAAATTTCTGGAAGTTAAGATTTTTCTTGACTTAAAAATAAATATTTGATAATATTCGATATATATAGAATTAGATATATATCGAATGATAAAGGAGGTAACATGGAAAAAGTAATTGAAGTAGTGAATTTAAAAAGAGAGTATATTACCACAAAAGGTTGGTTGTTTCGTAAACAGAAAAGAATTTTAGCAGTAAATGGAATAAATTTCTCCGTATCAAAAGGAGAAATATTTGGATTGTTAGGGGAAAATGGTGCAGGTAAGACTACTACAATAAAAATGCTTATTACATTGTTAGCACCAACAGACGGAGAGTGTAGAGTGTTGGGATTTGACACGTTTAAAGAGGCAAAAAAGGTTAGGAGCAAAATAAATTTTGTGTTTGGTGGTGAACTGGGGGTATATCGTAGACTTTCGGCTAGAGATAATCTTTTATATTTTGCAGGACTGTATAAAATTAAAGGATTAGAGGCAAAAGAAAGAACAGAAGAATTATTAAAACTGGTGGAATTAGATGATGCTGCGGATAGATTAGTAGAAACATATTCTAAAGGAATGATTCAGAGACTTCAGATTGCAAGAGGCTTAATAAATAATCCACAGATTATTTTTATGGATGAACCAACTGTTGGCTTAGATCCCCTTGGAGCCAATATGCTTCGAAATATTATACGTAAACTCAAAGAGGATGGAAAAACTGTCCTTTTAACCACACATTACATGCATGAAGCGGATGAACTTTGTGATCATATCGCTATTATCAATAAAGGAAAGGTTGTTGCATTGGATTCGCCAGAGAACTTGAAAAAAGAATATGGAGAAAAAGGAGTAGATAGTACTTTAGAAGAGGTTTTTATAACGCTGGTAAAAGGGGATGGGGAATAAGATGAGTTGTTTAAATATTATTTTTTCTACAATGAAACTTCAAATGAAACAGTCGTTTGTGCGTCCGATGTTTCGATTCTGCCTTATAATAAATCCAATAGTAAATACAATATTTCTATATGAGGTTTTTTTGAATAAAAGTACAGATTCTTTTATAGACTATGTAGTATTAGGTGCTGGTCTTATGGGAATATGGGGGTGTATTTGCTTTTCCTCTATAGGAGATATTAATCGAGAAAGGTACTCAGGAACACTTCCATCAATTTATGTGGCTCCAGGGGGATTTTGTGTCATTGTTTGTGGCAAAGTCTTGGGAAATACAATAATGTCTATGCTTACATTTGTTATTTCATATATGACGGCAGGTATACTATGTGGACAGTGGATGTCAATTCAACATATAGGATATTTTGGATTGTCGTTGTTACTTACAGTTGTTTGTTTTATTGTAGTGTCGGTTTGTTTTGCATTTGTTTTGATGTTGTCACGAAAAACGGAGTTGTATATGAATCTATTGGAAATTCCATTGGTGTTTATTTGTGGATTTGCGTTTCCGGTGGAGATACTACCTGAATGGATGCAATATATTTCTAACATGTTAGCACCAACGTGGGCGGTTCGATTACTTCGCATGAGTGTTAAAGTAGTAGATTCAGATATCTATATACAGAATCTAATTATTTTAGTGGTTGAGCTAATATTTATGATATTGTTAACGATAGGGTTATATTATTGGATTGATAAAAGAGTTCGTGAATATGCTACATTGGAGGTGAGCTAAATGTATTTTATACATATGGCATGGTTAAACTTTAAGGGGCAAAGAGCTGCATTTAATTTAGAAGAGTTTTTGCTATTGGAGACAGCGTATCCTTTCTTTACTTTAATTTTCTATTGTGTTTTGGCTAGTTATGCATATGACACTACGAATATAACGGATTGGGTAATTGGAAATTCTTTTCTGTTATGTACAAATATCTGTGTTTTTTCGTTGGGAAATTGCTTTGTTGGCGAGAGATATTTTGGAAGGATTCGTTCAATAATTGTTGGAAGTGTATCGAAAATAGAAATTATACTTGCAAAAGGTTTTTTTCCAGCACTTGTAGGAGTGATTACTACCTTTTTAGGTTTTTACATGGGATGCTTAGTTTTTAATATTTCCTGGACAGATATTTCATGGGGAAATCTCTTGTACATATATTTTGCTGCAATGTTTTCAGCCATGGGATTTGGTTTGTTTTTGGCTGTATTGGGGCTGGTATCTAATCAAATGCATTTGATTTTAAATCTAATACAGTATATACTTTTGATTTTCACAGGTGCAAATTTTCCGATAACTCAATTGCCTACAGTATTACAAAAGATTTCTTTAATACTTCCATTAACTCGTAGCATTCAAGCATCACGTGAGATAGTTTCTGGGAAGGGATTAGAAACGGTCACATTATTGTTAGCAGGCGATTTTATCGTGGGGATTGTGTATATAACAATAGCAGTTGTCGTGGTAAAATATGTAGAGCGAATTGCAATAAAAAAAGGTACTTTAGAGTTATTCTAAGTTTATAAATAGTGTTTAGGACTAAAACGGCGTTAGAAATGTTTCTAACACCGTTTTAGTCCTAATGAGGTGGCACAAGGGCAAATATTATAACTTAAAATGGGTAAAATAAGAATTATAGTTCGAGGAAAATTACCCATGAGTATGGAATATCAAGAGTTTTGTGAAAGATTGAAAGAAGAAAGGATGAGAATATCGCTCTCATAGATGGAGATAAGTCGTTTGCTTAGAATGACTCAAAGCCATTATAGCAAAGCGGAATTAGGTAAAAGAAGACTTTCTTATTATGAGGTACAATGCCTATGTGAAACGGACGTGGATGTTTATTATGTTTTTACAGGTGAGAGATGGCAACAAATAGAGAATAACGATTTCTTTATGGACAGTACCATAGAAGAGATGAAGTGTTATTTGGAAATGGTATGTATATTATATATGTCTTTATTTAAATCTAAACGTCTGACGTTCGGGCGTTTTATTGTTGGTATAAGTAAATTGTAGGAAAAGTGAATTGTAACTTAATGCTGATATTGATATAATAAATATGATTATGTTAAGTGCAGGTATGGGAATTAAATGAAGAAAAATATGAGAATATTGGATATAGATATGGATTATTTTTTAAAGGAAATCCCTATTATGATATCGGAAAATAGCACAGAAAGAATCTCTGATGCCGATCATCCAGTATGGAGTAAAGATGAAGTAATTGATTTTTTTGAAAATAGATTAGGTCTGTCTAAAGAAATAAAAATTAAAGGGAAAATAGTTACCCACCATAATGAGGCATTATATTATTGGAGGAAATTAATACAAGAGTATAGTTTGTCGATACCTTTTGAAGTAGTACATATTGATTCGCATGCGGATTTGGGATTAGGATATCCTTCTTGGGTGTTTATTTTGGATTCTTTACTTAGTGTGCCGGCAGAAGAAAGAATGAAAATAGAAAACTATGGAGAGATGTTTGAAAAATATTATGAGCCTAGCATAGGGGATTATCTGTTATTTGCACTGGCCTTTAGATGGATTAGCAAACTTGTCTATGTGTGCAATCCTACAGATATGGGAAATGATTATGTGTGGATGATTTTAAAAGATGGAATAGAACCAAATGACAAAATTCAGTTGGCATACAATGAAAAGATGAAAGCGATAGAGATTGCGTCAAATACAGAACAGTATTATGCAACAGCATATCGGGAGCCAGAAGTAGATTTTGAAATTGTAAGACGTGTAGAGGATGTTAGTTACAATGGAGATTTTGATTATATAATATTCTGTGTTTCTCCTAATTATACACCGGCTGCCGCTGATTTTATCATTGAAATAATGAGAGAGTACATTATGGAGGAATAGTGCATGGATTACGATAGATATATTGAATTATATGGACAGGGAAAATTTCAAGAGGCTGTTGAGTATAAGGCAACTCAGGCTCCAACAAGATTAGTAAAATATTATAGTTTAAATGATAATGAGGCTGTCAATAAATCAAAAATACAATATCTAAGAGAACAAAGAATATTTTTGAGTGCATCTTCTGGATTTAATGATCCGTTTGAAGGAAAATTTTTTAAATTTGATAAAGATAAACTGGAAAATTGTGGTTGGGATAAGGATATGGTAGTAGATTACTATACCTCTCTGGCGAATGGATTCCGTTACACTTGTTTGAGTAATGCTGATGAAAATAATATGCCAATGTGGGCTTATTATGCAAATAATCATCAGGGATTTTGCGTTGAATATCTGTTATGTGACATGCAGAAAAAATACATATTTCCTGTAACCTATGAGCCAGAAAGAGTATCTGCAAATGCTATTACTACAAATTTATTATATGAGTATATGAAAATGAAAGAAGAAGGTAGAGAGTATACAGATACATCCGCAGATACAAATGTTTATTTGCAGATGCTGATTTTATCTCTTGCAGCAAAACATAAAAGTTGGGAGCATGAAAGGGAATATAGAATTATCTGTCATAGAGATGATTTTCCGGCAATTCCATCTAAAATATATATAGGTCTCAATTGTAAAGAGGAGTATAGAAAAGAACTTATCGAAGTGGGAAGAAGCATTGATGTATGTAAAGTATATCAAATGGAATTTGATGAGGATAGTGAAATGTTTGGTTTGAAACAGAGATTATTACTATAATACATTGAAAGGGGTTGTGATGTCATGTCGAATGAATTAAAGATTATAAATGATGAGAGCTATCAGAAATGGATTTGTGAGATAAAGGAACTGGTTCATGTCAGCCAATTAAAAGCAGCTGTTCAAGTGAACACAGAAATGATAAGGATGTACTGGCATATTGGAAAAGAAATTTCTGATATGCATGCAGATGCAATATGGGGAAC
Source organism: uncultured Clostridia bacterium (assembly GCA_937896665.1). GTDB lineage: Bacteria > Bacillota > Clostridia > Lachnospirales > Lachnospiraceae > Faecalimonas. The sequence continues at coordinate 2,705 of CALBNS010000081.1, read as the reverse complement.
TGGTTTCTATAAGACGATGAGTCGGTCTTTGAAAGAGGAATTTCCTAGTGTGAGTGGTTTTTCAGTGACAAATTTGAAGTATATGAAACGATTTTTCGAGTTTTATAAAAGCGATAATGAAAATCGTCAACAGGTTGTTGACGATTTGGAAAAGATTTGTTCAATACCCTGGGGACACCATATTTTAATAATGACAAAATGTGAAAATGTAGAAGAGGCATTATTTTATGTGCGAAAAACGTTAGAAAATGGATGGAGTAGGGCAATGTTGCTTAATTTTCTAGATGTGAATCTTTATAACTCACAAGGAAAAGCAATAACCAATTTTGATAGACAGCTTCCGGCTTTACAAAGTGATTTAGCAAAGGAAGTGATAAAAGATCCATATAATTTTGATTTTCTTACACTAACCGAGGGCTACCGTGAAAAAGAACTTGAGGATGCATTGACAAATAATATAACAAAATTTTTGTTGGAGTTAGGACAGGGATTTGCATATATTGGTAGACAGCAGCCGATTATGATAGGGCAAAAAGAAATGGCAATAGACCTTCTTTTTTATCATATGAAATTGAGATGCTATATTGTTATTGATTTAAAGGTAGGCGAATTTGATGCGTCTTATACTAGTCAGGTGGGAACTTATGTTGTTGCAGTGAATCATCAACTGAAAACAGATATGGATAATCCAACAATTGGACTAATTATATGCAAGACAAAGGACAATGTGGTTGCAGAATACTCGCTAGAAGCTAGTAGTGTACCTATCGGTATTTCTGAATATCAGTTGTCAAAGGTGCTTCCTAAGGAAATTGAAAGTTCGCTTCCTACAATAGAGGAGATAGAGAAGTCATTGAAGGCTATTACGGGAGAGTAAAGCAGGATAAACATGAAAGAAGAAATAAGTGAAAAAAACCAATACAGGCTTATGCTAACCGTATTAGCTATAGTTATTGTTTTGTTACTGTTTTTGGTGGGATTGCTTATAAGGCATGGTAAACAGGTAAACCCTGATACGATAGAAGTAAAACCGCAGCAATTGATAATGGGAACGGAACTAGAAGAAATAGAAATTATACCTATAGACGTTGCTTATCTTGTTTGTAGTGAGGAAATAAGTCCGACTAAGATGGTATTTGATTTCGGCAGAAATATTGCATCATCGACAATTAAACAGTTAGGAAAGATAGATGAATATATAGGTTTATTGGAGGATATAGACAGTCAAGTAGCAAAAGAGCAGGTAAATATGAAGGAATTGGTAATACCAGCTCATTCGGTTTATAGCGGCACAAAAGGATTGGTTTTAGAAGAAAGTTCAATAGAAAATACGTTTGAAATCTTAGGTTTAAACAGGTTGTGGTTCAGCACTGAAATGCATATATGCATGACATAAAGAATATGAATTGTTTGATGAGACGGAAAAGGTAGAAAATCATTATATTTTGATTTATTATGATGCATTTATTTATTTACGAACTCAACGTACAAATAGTACAAAGGAAATCATTGAGTTGTTTGGTGGGAAAATAGAACTTTAGTTATTTTTTTGTATAGATGTTTAGGCATAATATAAATAAAATCTATTTCGATAAGTAAGTGCGGAAATGGTGCTGAAAATAGGAAATATAAAACAATATATGTCGTAAATGGCAGAAAAATATGATATAATCTACATATTTAGAAGAAGGGTGATATTGTGAAGACGATTGGTAAGGAAAAATATTGCCTCAATAACAAAGTAAAGGTTTTATGGATTGACAAAACCTTTGGTTTGGCAAAAGTTTCCTTTGTTGATGAAGGAATAGAGAAAATTGTAGGTATTGGATTGATTACTGATCAACCAAGAGCAGAAAGTACGTTGTGCCTGAGTATATTAACAGGGGGGATAACATGAATCTGAGTTTTTTTGGAGATAATATGGATGGCGAGAGATGGGAAGAATTGTGTGATAGTTGTTATCGAATTCGCTATCAAGAGGATGGATATCAGAAAGTCCCTGCCACAGCTAATGGAGATGCCGGTATTGAAGGATTTACAAATAGATTGGTTTATCAGTGTTATTATCCAGAAGGAGAATATTCTGACCAGCAGTGGTATGAAAAGTTAAGAGCTAAACTTACTAAGGATATCGGTAAATTTGTAGATGAAGAATATGCTGATAAATTGAAGAGTTTAGGAGTAAAAAATATCAGCGAGTGGCACTTAGTAGTGCCTTCATATAGAGATAAAAGAATACTTGAGCATGCAAAGACCAAGACAGATATGGTATTGGAAAAGAAGAAAGAAAAGCCAGACATATATTCGTATATAGACGATAACTTTATTATAAGAATTAAAGTTGCGGATGATTTTAAAGCGGAAATGTCTCAACTTATTAGAAATTCCTGTTTGGATATTAAATTAAATTCTGCAATCAAAGATGCAGAGGTTGATTTGAGTAAGTGCGAATCTGTTAAAGTGGAAAACATTAAAAGAAAAGTAAAAGCTGTAATGGGAGATGTAGAAGAGTCAGATGAGCATTATATAGAATTGGTAAATACATATATTGAATTTTATATGCGAGGAATTGAATTGATGAAAATCTTTAGTAGGGATTTTCCAGAGGTCTATGGAGATATCAATGAGTTGCTTCTAACATATAAAAAGAAGCTTCCTGTATAATTCAAGTATAGGGAATTCCAAGAAAGAAGGTTGAAAAAAAG
>CALBNS010000080.1 GCA_937896665.1 uncultured Clostridia bacterium | reverse complement strand
ACAAATGCTTGTGTATGATCCGTAGTTTCTAAGTAAGCCTCACGGACTTTCCGGAGTCTCCAGTAGTAACTCGCCTTTGTAATGTCGTGCAACTGACACCATTCATCGATTTTCATTCCCTGTGGACGATTTTGACAGTCCCTGATCAGTTCTGCCCATTCACTCAAACGGGTTTGCTGTGCAACTAAACTTGTGTGAGATTTCATGACTTACCTCCTGTAGCTAAGTCTAAAAAGTTGAATATTAAACTTTTTGGACTTTATAATGATGAGTCTATTATCTCACATAGGATGATTTTGAAAAGGTACTTGCTATTTGGCGTTTACGTCCAATCATCATCAACAGAACTAAAAAATGCCACTCCACCTTCAGTTGTCCAGTCGGTTCTTAATGTTTCCAAACTATTAATCATTGTTGTTTTATTATTTTCGATAGTAGTTTTTAAACCCTTGATATTATTTAATGCGTTCGTATATTCTTCAAGATTATACTTTAAGTCTACCGCCATTTTATTCACCTCACTTCTTCAGTGCTGGATTTTTTTCTTGTGCTATCTTAAAATATTCATCGCTCTTATCAAAATCTTCCATATCACGATAAATATCTGCAAAAATCATATATCCATCTGCACGTTCAGGTTGCAATTCTACAATATATTCTGCCATTTCTAGGGCTTTATCATATTCTTTTACTTTCATATGTGCCAATGCTCTATACAAATAACATTCATAATGTGTTCTGCTAGACATTGAAATCTGTCGCAACTTCTTAGTTGCATCCTTGAAATACTCTGCTGCTTCATTAATTTTGCCAAGCTCATTCGCAATTTCACCAATATGATAGATAGCAGAAACCACAAATTCACTATTGCTCTTTTGGTTGACTAACACCTTTGCCATTTCCATTGCCATTTCATACTTTTTCACCAGAATCGCAGTCATCATAAGCATGTATCTAATATTCTCGTCACATGTACCAGGCTCCTCTAAAGCCACCGCTTTTGTTAGCAATGAATACATAATTTCTGGCTCATTCTTTGCCGATGCAATAGATACTTCTTGTAAAATTATTGCCTTTTCAAATTGTTCAGCGTAGATATTATGTCGCAATTCCTGAACCACTTTTTCAGCTTCATCTATATGGTTCATCGCTAATAAAATATTGATTTTTGAAATACGCAAATTAACATCATTCTCAAATTTACGTATACCATTATCAATGATCTCTAGTGCTTCTTTTTGTTTTCCTTGAGTTAGATAAACACGAGAAGCCAAATCATAACCTTCAAACGAGTCAGGAAAAATCTTTCTCATATCATCCAACGTTTCTAAAGCCTCGGCATACCTTTGGTTCTGAATAAATATCATTGCTTTTTTTACATAAAATTCTCCGACCATTGGATTCTTGTCTATTGCCTTAGTATAGGAACGTAATTCCATTTGGGTATCCCCTAATGCTTTATATATAGCTGCCATATTCATATAGAGTCTTGCTGTGGTATATCCTGCTTCTTCAGCTTTATTATAATATTCAATACATTTCGTCAAACGCTCCTGTAATAAATAAACACTTCCAATGCTGAAAAGAATTTGCCCATTTTTAGGTTCAATAACTAACGCCTTAGAAAATGCCTGTACAGCTTCGTTATATTCCTCTAAACTTGCATGGGCATTTCCTAAATCCATAAACAAATCTACACTCGGCTCTATATTGATTCCTTTTTGAAATAGTTCTTTTGCTTTTATATAATTTTCATTTCCCATCATTGCAACGCCCTGCATACGATAGTCCTGAGCTTGCTCATTCATACGCTGTACCTCCTATAATCGATTGGTAAACTTATAATTTATAGTACCAATTTGAAATTTCACACCATAATTCTTTAAAGTTTCAAATAAGCTCGGTTGCATTGCATCATAAAAGACCGCCTCAAAACCGTTTAATAACCAATCCTTATCAATAAGATTTCTTCTATAATCGGAATAATGATATCCGTTCCCATTGACTGTAAATTCAATTCTTCCTGATTTATCATCATATTTGGCATTTCGAATCGTTGAAATATCCATTACAAAAAGATACGCTCTTTCATCTGCATTATATGTATTTAGTCCTGCCGCAAATGAAGTTTGCATAAAATGATACATTTGATTATTCTCTATCCATACACGTTCATTTAATCTATCTTGAATCCAATGTGAAGATGCTTTCGTAAGAAAACTTTTTGTAACAACAATTCCAATTAATGTTACAGAAAACACTATTGCACATGAGTCAAACAGCTCATAATTTGAATCTTTTACTAAGAAAATACCGACAACAAAACTCATCACACACGCTATTACAAAAATCAACGTAATAATCCTGTATGCCATCCATTTACTTTCATTTTTTTGTCTTCTTTTTCTTGCTTTGTTTTTCGATTTTTTTGTTATTTCTAGTTCTTGCATCCTATCGCCTCCACTATGCTGCAGGTTCGGTTAAGTTTTTCCACACTTGGCTACCTAACGAATCTAACTTTTTCCCAGTATCTCCAAACAAATAGCCTTCATCCTTTGCGGTATCATACTTAACTATATATTTGTCCACTTGATTTACAAAATAATTTTTCTTCACAAGATTATGAATCGTGCTTTCCGTTCTATCTTCATCTGAAGCTTTTAAATATGTGGTTGTATTTGCGATTTGGCTACCAGTATCTTTAACTGCTGTTAAGCCTTTCTTAAGTGCAGAATCATTAGCCGCCTTTGCTGCCGCCACGCTTTTTGTAGATGAAGCAGCATTTGTGTAATCTATTACAGTTGAAGACGCCTCTGCATGGGCAACATATGTCGAGTATTCTTGTGTAACAACATTGTTAGATGCCACCATACTTTTATACTCGGTTGAAACATTCCCTTTATTATATGTCGCAGTTCTAGTAACCGTTTTCTTGCCGCTTGCATCAACAGCAACATTTTTCTCGAAAGTTGCACTTTTATAGTTCATGTCATAAGTTGCCTTCGTCGCATCTATTGTTGTGTCACCTATTTCATCTGCATTTGAAATTATTGTTGATTGATTCACTTCTACAACATCTACTGTTGCTGATTCCTTGCTAGCTTTGAATCCAAACGTTTTGAGAACATTTGTCTTTACATTTGATGGACTAAAGTCAAAGAAAGTGTACTTTGTTACTTGTCCTGCATCGTCAATCAGTTCAACACTTTTTGTTCCAAATGTTGTTGCTAATCCCGTACCAACTTGTACAACATCTGCAACAGCCTTTGTCGTATCCAAAATTTCACCCCTACGCGCAGCCTTCTCATTTGCTTCTTTTGAACCTAAATCCTCCTTAGCTGCATATTCAGAATACTTTGTAATATCACCATAAAATCTTGCACGCCCCGGATCATCAGCATTATCCATCGCCTTCAAATTAGACTGTACTGAATAATAAGTATTATATGCTGTAATACCAGCACTTATTGTTCCCGCTGCAACACCTAGCAAACTAATACAAGCCACTGTCATAGTACAACTTGCACCACCTGTAAACGGCAAACCAATAATCGATATAACGACTCCCGCAATAGCAACAGCAGTTAAAGCAACGCTTCCCACGATATTCAGAATGTATCTACCATTTCCATGCCTAAACCAATCATCAGCTTGCTGTATCACATATGATAAATCATCCATTTTTTCTTTGCCCCACTCAGCAATAGCTCTAGTAAAACCATTACAGTTTGCCAAATCAACAGCAAATAAATTATACAATCCATCACCAATATAATTAAAAAAGCCACCAATACCACTATAGTCTGTATACTGAGAGGATGCTGTTTTAAAAATACTTACCACTTTATCATCTCTGTCCTTAACATATTGAAGGAAATTTTCAATTGTTGTAGATAAATTAATCCATTGTGTTCTCGTTGTGTTCAACTGTGAAACCTTATCTGATATATCTTGCTTTGCATTTGAAACATATGAATGTCCATAAGGTTCTTGTTTGGCAAGTCTCCATTCATCCAATGACGATTTTAATTTATTATTTAATCCGGTTTTGTAGTCATCTATTCCATTCCAACCTGTAACAACTTTTTTTGCATTAGATTTTGCATCCTCTAATGCTCCATAATCAAAAATTACATTACCCATTTTATGCCTCCTTATATACCTAATAAGTCTTTTCCCTTATTGGCAAGTTCTTCAGCTGCTTTTCGAGCAGCTTCTTTTTCCGCATAAACTTCATTATTATATTTTGTCTGCAAGCGAGAAATTTCTCCATCTAAACTATCTATTTTCCTCTGACAATCAGAAATTTCCGAAGCCAGCTCGCTGTTATAATTTGATAATTTTGTGTCACTCGTGCCAATTTTTTCTTTTTTCCCGGAAATATCATTCTTTAAATCAGAAACAGCAGATACCCCTTTTATTCCTGATGACAATGAACTGTTTAGCTTGTCAATTTTGCTATTAATTGCATTTACATAATCATCTGATACATTGTAAATACTGTCTTTAACCTTTTTGACTTGGTCCCTTCTGTTTATATAGCCAGTTCTCTCTGCTTTTTTATTTTGTATGTTGTACCAAGTATTAATTGATGCCACACCAAACACCTCCTCGTCTTTTATTCTGTGTAAGATGCCTTTGCTGCATCTACATCTGCTTGAATAAGTTCGCCTTCTGCCTTGAGAAGATTCTCATATACATCCCATGTGATGTCAGTTCCATCTTTCAACTTTCGAAGAAGCACTTTATATGATTTTTCGAACTGAGCTCGACCATCTCCGACCCAATTATTTATAATATCTGCTTTATAATCATTAAGGTCGTCAACTACTGTTTCCATTGATTTTGCCATCGTTTCAATGCTTGTATACGCATCCGCAAAATGAGATGTATCAATCTTTCCAGAAATTCTACCTCCGCCTCCTGCCATATCATTATTCCTCCTGCTTAATTAGTTTGATTCTCGCAACATCCGAACCATATAAATAGAATGCTTCATCATCAAGTAATTGTTTTGACTGACTTCTGACTATTCCACTTGGAATTTCAAAAATCTTAATCGTTGAAAGAAAATCCAGTATTATTGCTTTTCTTCCGTCTTTTGCCCGCTTTAACAACTCAGGACCACTATATGGAACAGCTACATTTTCGACGCCACTAAGAATTATTTGAACACCATAATTCTTATATTTATCAACCAGCTCTTTGTATTTATCTAAAACTGGTTTTGTCTTTGAAATATAATCAATACATTCCTTATTATTGATAATGACAAGATTCCTTGTGTATTTATAATCCTGTCCTAATTCAATTACTTTTTCTTTGTTCTCACGTGCTTCCTCAAGAATACGTTCAAAAATAAGTTCGCTCTCGCTTGAATCTATACAATATCTAGTTACAAGTGGGTTATCCTTATATGTAGCCAACTGTCGTTCCACACCATCTATGATGTACACATTCCAATTAGTTCTTAATATTCGCTTTGTAACTGTATACAGTAATCCCTTAATAAATGCAGCCACTTTTTCCTTTTTCTTTGAAACAACTGTTAGTTCACAGTCTTCCCCTGATAATATATACATCGGTTCTATATCTGCATAATTTAAACCTAAAGGAATTTCAGTTGCATACTCCGCATCTTCATACTGTTTTTCGAATTCTTTCCAATATAAAACATTCGGAATTGCCGGAATCAATTTTGCATGTTCGTACTCCGCATATTTTTCATTTGATTTACTAACGAATTCTTTGACCGCATTTGCTCTATCAATTTCTTTCTCTCCACTAAACGCAAGATATGCTTGTGCTTCATATATTTCCTTATCCTGCTGGAATAAGAAACGTCCCGGAACATTTTTAGGTTCCATTCTACATCTGTCCAACACCGCACTATAATCTGTAGAATCATTACATGTAAAGCAGAGTCTGTTCGAAAAATTGGTCATATATCGGTATCCTATTCCGGTTGCAGATGCATTAGTAATAAGCACTGAAATTCCAAGAGAAATTCCATCTCTGCAAATACGAACAAATGCTTGTTCATAAGCATCCATGCACATTCCCTCCCTCTAGCCAGCATCTGTATGAGTCAAATCTTTTATTGCTGCTTTCACGATCTCCATCTGTGGAACCACAAAAACATCTTCTTCAAAAATCATGTAGTTTACCACTGCCGTTATTGCCATATATACATATGGTTCGATTTTTTTCTTTCTCACATTTAAGACTTTTTGCTATCGAATCCACATAAATACTGTATCTTTTGGACAATCTATCCAAGACGGGTTTGACTTTTTCGCTATATCGCTTGCTTGAACATACAGATACCAGAAATTTCATTGTTGGTGCCATCTTGTCAGCCTCTGCTTTCAATTTCTCCACCATAATTTCAGGATTCTCCAATCGCGTTACTGCCGGCAAAATCAAAGCATGTTCTAATCGCATGGCAGCCTCTTCTGCACATAAAACAACTACTTCTTCCTTATTCTCAAAATAATAATACAAGCCACCATTTTGTAACTTGAGTGCACTGCTTAAACTTCTAGTCGAAGTTTCCATTAGTCCATTCTCAATAAAATGGTCTAAACAAACATTAATTACTTCTTCTTTTCTTTCCTGTCCCATCTAAATCTACCTTACCAAGGCAACACAATAGGTTACATATTACCAAGCGCTCGCTCGGTTTTCTGTCAAAAAAATATTTGTAGCCTTTTCGTAGAACTAAGAGTTCTTAACTACCAATAAAAAGACAGTCTTATACATATTCTGATTAATTTTACTATGAAAATGCCAGTAAAATCAATAATTCTACGCAATTATAGAATGATTTACAAGAAAAATGTTCCAAATTTTGTGCCGCATTTTTGAACAAAAGGACGAACATTGATAATTTAAAAATCGAAATATGGTCACAAAGAATGGTCAAAGAAAGGAGAAAAATTATGGCTAAAAGAAGTGATAACATCCACAAAAGGAAAGACGGGCGATGGGAAGGCAGATATAAAAAAGGAAGGAGTGAAAATGGCAGGATTAAATATGGATCAGTCTATGGAAAAACTTATAAAGAAGTAAAAGAAAAACTTAGTATTATATCGGTGCTCCCGGTTAATACAAAGCCAAACAAATGTTGTAATAAGACGTTTGGAGATGATTTGAATTTATGGATGGCGAACAATAAGATAAGACTAAAGGGTGGAACAATCAACAAATATCAAAATATGATAGATAGCCACATTATGCCGGAACTTGGAACAATTCTAATAAAAGAACTTGATTCAACAATAATAAACACGTTTCTCACTCAAAAAATAACATCCTGGAAATTGGATGGCACAGGCGGGCTGGTACCGTCATACGTGCGAAGCATGATGCTTGTAATAAATGCTGCTTTACAATACGCAGTTAAAGAACAACTTTGTATGCCTCTAAAATCCCCTATATGTGAGCCGACTATCCAAAAACAAGACATCCCAATTTTGAGTCTTGAAGAACAAAAGAGACTTGAAGGATATCTTAAGTCGAACATAAATACTACGACTATAGGAATTTTGATTTCATTGCATACAGGACTTCGCATCGGAGAAGTGTGTGCAATTTCATGGGACGACATTGATTTGGGAAGAAAGATTATTAAAGTTCGTCATACTGTAGCACGCATCAAAGACGAAAATGAAGACTGCGATTTTTCAACACGCCTTATATTGGATATCTTCATCTTCAATCTGAGCCATCATCAGATGTCCAATAGTAATAGGCTCCGCCGCTGTATCTTCCACACCAAAACAAGTACTCATATTAGCCTGACTGTCGAAATCGACAGCCAGAACCTTTTTACCAAGCTTAGCCAAAGAATATGCCAGATTGTAGCTTGATACAGACTTTCCTACTCCCCCTTTTGTAGCACCTACTAAATATACTTTTCCGTTTCTCATGCACCATACCCCACTTTCCTCTCAGCAACAAACTGTGCTCTGATTTCTGCCTTTTCTGCTTCAAATCTCTTCTGCAGCTTCTTTGTCTCCTGTTCCATGAACAAAGCCTCTGCTTCCATCAGCTCTGCTTTCTCAGCATCCGGTGTAATAACCAGCTTTCCGTTTTCACAGCTCACAGAAATATAGTCTCCAATTTCAAATCCCAGTTCTTTCAACCACTGCCCCGTCAACATAATTGTGGGTGTTTCTTTGTATCTATAACCGCTCTGGCCATAGACCTTCATACTTGTCGATTTCTTTGCTTCCATATGCTTTGATCTCCTTTTCATTGATTAGGGCATTTCGGCAAAGGATGCTATCGGACTCTCTATCTTTTCGCTAACGCAAAAAGGACCATTCTCCAAGATTTCTCTTAGAAAATGGTCCTAATAAGTGCAAATATCTAATTTTCTTTTCCTACTGAATAATACGAATATCTGTCAGACCTCGTATTATCAGGTATTATTGCGTATTATCATATACGAATTTGCTGTACTCTTGCTGTACTTTCGTATAAATTCGTATGTTTTAATAACCGCAAATGCCCATAAACACTGACTTTTTAAGGCTTTTACTTGTCCAAAGACTTCATCGTAGGGAACAATCTGTTCCAACATACCGTCAGTCGTCATACTAATCCAACGGTATCCATCACTTCATTTTCCATTTTTCCGTCCTTGTCCACACAAGTCCGTCAAGAAACTGATAGTGTGGTAAATAGTGTGGTCACCCCTCTCGGAGCGTATCACGGACGGATTGATCTATAGTTTTTGAGGATACGTCAAAACTGATAAATTTTGGCACATCGTTAACTTGTTATTTTAAATTATTTTTCTGATTATTACTTTCTGCCAAGTACATTTCTGCAATATATGCAGGTCCATTCCACCAAAGCTTTGACGATTCATCATAAAGCGTCTCCGCTGTTTTGGATTCTATAAACTTCGGAAGAATCACCATGGAATCTTCTCCTGTCTCAAGAGAAATCTCATCCACCACCAAGGTCACAATTGCATCAATTGCAAATTTTTTCTGCTCTTCTGTAACTGTTTCTATCTTATCCATATCTTCTCACTTTCCACGAATGAGATGCATTCAAAAGCCTCATTCGTTCTGAAACAGTACTGATCCTTTAACCTTTCCGGTATTAACTGACTTATGCAGGCCTTATCAGCAGACTCACTACCTATTGCTCCGTAACCACCAACCAGGTAAGTTGTAATCGTAACATTCGTTCTGTCATCTGCTATTTTTCCTGCCACAATATCATAGTCCTTCATACTATCAACAATCGCTGAAAATGTATTCTTTTTTCTATGTCCTACGATACAATGGAGCCAGTCAGCATCAGCATTCTCATAAACAAACTTTGATATACCATCCTTTTCATGGTACTCAAATACCGATACAAATCCGAAATTCTGATCTTCCGTAATCAATCCTTGTGCAATTGCCTTCTTAATCGATGCTCTAACAAAATCCTCCGCTTGCTTCCTGGAAGTGGTCAGGTAAAAACCCTTTCCAAAATCCTTCCTTGCAGCACACTTGGCTAAATCGGGTGTATCCACTACCATGTAGCTTCCGTGATAAAGCAACATGCCATCACTTAACTTCTGCATGAATATCAACCCCCTTGTGGTCTAACACCACGTTGATTTCATCAAAGACCGCTTCATCACCTTCGGTATGGAATACGCCGTAACAGTCCTCGATAAATTTCAGAATTCCATATTTTTCAAACAGCCTACTAACCTTCTGTATGGTTGTATGCCACTCTTCTGAAGCGAGCCTAAGTAATCTGACTTGCATAAATACAATCTCTGATTTCTCACTCATACGACGCCTCCTTTCCAAAGCATAGCAAGCTTTGATTATCCTGGCTATGTAAAAATCTTGCCCTGGAGACTAGCCATAATCTCCTGCTTCTTTTCTTCTGTTGCCTCAGCGTAGATATCCATCGTGGTAGAAATATCTGCATACCCCATCACACTCTGAATCACCTTCAGATTCGATTCGTTTTCACAGAACCTTGTACAGAAAGTATGTCTCAGATTGTGTGCTGAAAAATGTGGAAGAAGAACTGGATCTCTCTTCTCCATTCTTGCAGCATTGGTCTCCATCGAATTATATGCCTCAGAAATATTCGTGATAGCTCTGTTTACACTTCCTGCTGAAAGCACGCTTCCTCCAGCTGTCAGAAAAACAAAATTGGTAAATCCATCAATTTCTTCTGAAACATAACCCATACACTTCTGCATCTCATACTCCTGCAGAAAAGCTTCGTACACCTCATCCATCATAGGAATGATTCTACTACCAGCTCTTGTCTTTGGAGTTGAAATATGCTTGGTGCAGGATCCATCATCGTGTGGTCTCTGCGTAATATTATGATTCACACTAATGGTACGCTGCTCGAAATCCAGATCATCCCAACGAAGCCCCAAACACTCACCAATACGCATCCCGGTTCCGAGTAATACCATAAGCACCGGATACCATCCACAATACTCCTTGTGGGTTGTAATGAAATCAACAAAAGCCTTCTGCTGTGGAATCGTAAGCGCATGTCTCTGTGGTTTCTCCCACAAATGGCTCTTCTTAATCTCGGCCATCACTCCATCTGTCGGATTCACCCTGATCAAACCATCTCTCACTGCCATTTGAAAAGCAGGATGCAGCTGCGTATGCACATTATCCAAAGTGTTTGGTTTCAGCGTCTGATCCATAAGTAAGCCATAATAGAATTTCTTCACATCCGAATACTTGACTGATGCAAGTTTCTTTCTTCCAAAACTCTCTCGCACGAAATGATCATACATGTAAATATAATTTGCCTTCGTGGTTGGCTTCAAATCATATTTTTCGCTGATGTACTTATCATACAGCTGATTTACTGTGGTCTTCTCAGGAGCATGTGCATCAATGCCATCCTCTAGATCACGGATAATCTTTCTTTCCTTTTTTCTAAGTTCCGCTAAGGACTTAGCATAAACTACGTGACGGTTGCTCTCTTGATCCGTGTAGGAATAAGAATATCTCCCATCACTTCTTTGACACTCCCCGGTACGAAGCACATACCCTTTCGTGTCTTTTCTTGAACTCGCCATTCTGTCACCTCATCTCTTTGACAAGGGAACAGCCGACTCTCTTATTTGTTCTCTTCAGATTCCTCGTCTCGCTTGAGCAATTCGTAGAACCCCTGCATGAACACCTGTGTTTTCTTCAGATGATGTTTCTCAGCATATGCCTCTAATAAGGCTTTTTCTTCAGTTGATAATCTGAGATTTACCCTGAATTCTCTGAGATCGTCAACCTTCGGTCTACCCATTCTTGGCATCTCTTCAAACCTCCATCTTTAGACTTTTATTATAGTAAAAGGTTACCTTTTAGTCAAGTGCTATTTCAAAAGCTTTAGAGCGTCGGCTAAATTCCCTATCCGACCTACTCCTCTTTGAAATTCTCCAAATACTCATCAATAATATCTGTATTAACAAGTACCACTCGCTTAATACGGTAGATTGCTCCTGCTTCTTTCGCCAGATCCTGGAAAGTATGCAAACCCATTGAATAAATCTTTGCTCTCTCATCGTATCTGACAAATTTCTTTCTACCATACTGCAACATCTTTTCCATCTCTGGAACTTCTGCTCTCTTACGTGCCATTATCTTATCCTCCTCTTGTTCACTTGGTGAGTCGAGGACACTTTTGAAACCTAATCAATCATCCGTGTCCGTCTGACTCCTCTTGGCTACAAGAAGAGAATAAAAGTGTAATTACCCAGGTAATGGGGTATTGGGAAATTATTATTTATCACTTACCACAACACTTTTTATATTTCTTTCCACTACCGCAAGGACAATGATCGTTTGGATATATTTTCTTTTTATGATTTTGAATCAAAAAACTTTGCATTCTTGATTTAGTATAGTAGTCTCCCAATTCAATCAAATATTGTCTCTTATCATCAGAAATATCCTCTTGTGTAAAATAATCAAAATCAACATCCATTATTTTACCATCCAAGTTCATTGCTACTTCTATTCTGAATACAGACTCTCTCTTATTTTTTGCAATAGTTGCAAGTACATATTCTCGTTGTTTTTCCTTACTTGCAGATTCTATATTAGGTAACTTCACAGACAACACATAATTAAGATCACCAAAAAATGTTGCCGGAATCATCCTTCCTAATTCTAATTCTCTATGAAGCTCATAAGCTATCGAATGTCTGTCATTTCCAGCAGTCGTGATAATAAAATGAAGCGGATTCTGTCGCGCATCCGATGAACCTTTGGTAAGCACATCGTATAACTGGCGATTCGGCTGTGTATGAATTTCATCAAACACTAACCCACTTACCGAAAATCCATGCTTACCACCAACCTCAGCAGACAGCACCTGGTAATAACCAGCATTGCCATAATTGACGATTCGTTTTGTAGCTCCCATCAATTTGGAACGCTTCATCAGCGCAGGTGACATCTCAACCATCTGCTTTGCTACATCAAATACGATGGATGCCTGCTGCCTATCAGCCGCTGCGCCATAAACTTCTGCACTTGGCTCATTATCTGCATATAAAAGATAAAGAGCGATAGCTGCTGCCAATTCGCTCTTTCCTACTTTCTTACATATTTCAACGAAAGCTGTTCTAAATTGTCTGTTCCCATCAGGTTTCACAATACCAAAAATATCTCGTATCAATTGTTCCTGCCAAGGTAATAGCCAGAATGGTGTTCCAGCCCATTTGCCTTTTGTGTGACAAAGGTTCTCTATAAAAGTAACTGCTCTGTCTGCTTTCTTCTTATCATAATGAGAAGTCGGAAGCATAAACTGAGAAGGCTTGTAATTCTTAAGCTTTGGATATCCCTTTGGTCTTGGTTCCTTTGCCATTAAGAATCACCCCCAAGTAATGCCTCCATCTCATCCTCAGGTTCCTTGCCCTTAGCATTACCAGCCACAATACGTGTTCTGGATGACGGCGTAAGTCCAAACTCAGATGCCGCCTGCAGCATCAACTTCTGATTCGTATTTGCAATACCAACCCAAGGTGTCTGCTGCTGATATCCTTTATCAGTCTCAAAGGTAGAACCCTCCGAAGTAATATGCTCCTGTGCCTCTTTCCATCTTGCGTAAGACTGACAATATGCAGCGAATGCTGCCATGTCCACTTCTGTAAGAACTCCCATCTGATTCATCAAATCAGCTAATCGTTCCCACTCTTTCTTTGCCTCAGGCAATAACCATTCTGGACAGTCAGGCATTCCCTTTGCCGGAATCGGCTCTTTTGTATTCAGTTTTCTTTTACCCGGATTGCCTTCCAGCTTCTTAATCGCTGTAGGATTTGGCTTTCTTCCTGCCATCGGAACCCCCTCCTTCCTTAATTTCCAATATTTTCTATTGTCAGAACTTATTTTTCTACATATAATATTTAAGAACACGAAGCAAATGGTGTTCCTCAAAAAACTCGTTTTTCTGTTGACTACGAGTATTTTTGTGATATAATGAAGTCAGAGGATAGCGGCGTTGATCAGCTATCGTGGTGTTGAAGCAATTGACTGTGTCGGCATGCAGCCGGTTGTGGAGCCTGGCCTTGGGTTATGCGATAACCTCAAACCGAATAGGTTCTTCGGAACTGAATGAAAACGCTTTTTAAGGGCCTTGCATTGGCAGGGTCCTTTATTTTTTGCAAAGGACAAGGTACATATGGATCTATTACAACAGTCTGCACAAGCCTGGAAAGAAATAACTGAATATAGATATTTGTTCACATATGGCTATAAGAAGCAGCTGTATCCAATTAATCTTACCTTTTCTTTGGAAGATTATCCTCATTTAGCTGGCTTCCAGTATATGAAAGATATCTCACTTCCTAATTATTCTTCTGCCAAAATTGCTGATAGAATTCTTGAAGGTAAAATACTATTTGAAAAAGTTCAAGAAGCAGCCCAGTACGAGGATATGATAAAACCTCGACTTGAAGCATTAGTACATTTGAAGGAATCTCTTGATAACGAATTCAATTTATATTCATACATGCCACGCATGTATCCCTTCATTACAGGCATTAAAGCAGATTATTTGATATCCAGGCATTTTAATGTCGATAATTTCATCTTTATCATCAAGGCAAACGAACAAGGTGAATTAAAATGTGATTTCCTTTGTTGCTCCATTTTTGAAAAAGGTGATCGCGATTATGAAACAAACCAACGGGCTAGAACACTGATGAAGAAAGAACGAATACATATTCCTTCTAACACCACCGATATTCTATTGGATCGCTTATCAACTCAAACAAAGCCTGAGGACACATCTACCGAAACTCAGGATACGGCATCTTCAGATAATACTGGAATAAAATCCGTCGATTCACAATAAAACCACTTCCTTTTGGAGGTGGTTTTTTAATGTCATACCCCCATCTTTCATTTCGCGATTTTGCACAGAAGAGGGGGCGCCGGTCTTGGAGACTAAGGCCTGTAGAAATTCAAATACCCCCTACCCTCGCTCTCAAAACTTATACTCCACATATCTGTCTTCCGTCATTGTCTTAACATTATGATGATGCTCACATAAAGGCTGCCAGTTCCCACGATCCCAGAAGAGTTTCTGGTCTCCACGATGAGGTTTGATATGATCCATGACTGTAGCCATAGTGATATGACCTTCTTCATAACACTTCACACAGAATGGATTACTATCTAAGAACTTCCTTCTCTCACGCTGCCACTTGGCACCATAGCCACGCTCACTTGCATAGGCTCTGTCATTCTTATATGCAAATCATTGATTTCATTCATAAGCTGCTTTTTAAACTTTTCAAACTTATCCGCCCCAGCCAAATTCTTATATTGTTTCCAATAATTTAGCTTAGGGAGCATATCTTTCATGTACAAACGAACTTGATCAGGCGTAAAGTGCTCATTTGCCATATGGTTTACGCATACATCAATTAAATCATGCATATTATGATACATATACTCTCCGTCGGCATAGCACCATTTGCAGTATTCTTCATTAAATATTCCGTCAATTTCACGGCTGATGTTACTATCTTCCAAAGGCATACCACAGCATTGACATATCAATTGTCGTGGAGAACCCAAAAGAGTATTAATAGAAACATCAAACAGCTTAGATTACAATTTTAAAGTTTCGGTGTTCGGTATTGTTTCTCCATTTTCCCAACGTGATACAGCCTGACGAGTAACAAATACTTTTTCTGCAAGTTCATCCTGAGATAATCCTGCTTTATTCCGTAATTCTAATATTATATCTTTTGTTTCCATGCGAATTTCCACCTCCACATACATCATACAGCAAAAATATTATATCGAAAAGCAACTCGCTGTTTCCCTAATCACAGATCGCACTGCCCATATATTCTCCGTAAGACTGAAATTTGTATCTTCTTAAGCATTATCCAAATAGTACCTTTGCAGCTTGTTCTAATGCTTTACGTTCTTCTGAATCATCATAAGCAGTTTGTTTATGATCTATTCCTTTAACAGGCACAACAAAAAACAATCCATCTCTATTACAGTAAAAAAGAATTTTTTTTACGCCATTTATTTTTAGTCTCGCCTCCGCATTTCCCTCAGGATATAATTTTATTATCTGAACTTTATCGAATGCCAATCCTGCGATAAAAGAAATATAATGCTGTTTCGTCATATCATGCTCAATACGAACATAATATTCATCTTCAACTCTCTCAATGAAAATCTTATGATTTTCATTTGTTTCTTCTGCCTGGCATGTTGTTAGAATTAAACCGTGGCATTGAATGACAGCTTCTCCCATGCTGTGAATTGCAGAACCTCCTTAACTATTTCCTTTATTACACAACAAAACACTCGCTTTGTAGATACAAAACAATCCCAAACTGAGCATAATAGATCCGACAATATCCGTCAACCAATGTACACCGGAAATCAATCCGCCTAATACCATAAAAACAGAAAAGCAAATAACAAAAGCTTTTATTAGGGCTTTGGTTTGAGTTGCAACCTTACCCACCTAATTGGCTTATCAAGTTTCTGTTCGTAGGCTCAAGAACCTTGCTACACCACTTCCTTCATCCACACCATTACTGATGCCAACTTGTGGTTCGCTACACTTGGCGGTAAATACCCGTGGCTAGACTTTCACTAGCTAGATTAGTGCGATGCTTGGCACACAACATAAAGAAACGCAGTGTCACATGAGTGATACGAATCGTATCACTCACGAAAACACTGCTTTCTACTCGTTTTCTTAGAAAAGCTGACCTGGAAGTTTCAATTTCTCTTTATATGAAAATCCTTTATCAAATTCTTCTACTTCGTCTTCATTCACAAAATATCCTTGTGGCGGTGTATACTCACCCGTAACGCCACTTAAATATCCCGGAATCAGTTCTTTACAAAGGAAGAATGATGCATCTGCATCTTCAGGTAAATCATGATAACGAATTCCAAACTCGCTTGCGAATGTAAATCCACTTTTTCCATAAAAGTTGATATTACCTTCAAAACACAACGCTCCACAACCAAGTTCCGTTGCTTTATCCAAAGAATAATCCAACAATTTCTTTCCAAATCCCTGTCTTTTTAACTCTGGTGTAATGCAGATTGGTCCCATTGTCATAATAGGAATATCTCGTTCATCATCTGCTTTGATTGTTGCATGCATAAACATATTTTGTCCAATCAACTCTCCATCTTTCTCCATCACAAAGTCAAGTTCAGATACAAACGCATCATCTTTTCTTAATTGATTCAACACATAATGTTCTAAGCATCCCGGACGATACACATTCCAAAAGGCTTCTCTCACTAAATTTTCAACTTCTCTGTATTCTTCTTTTCTCTCCAAACGGATAATATAGTCATTTTTATTCATTATTTTTCCTCCTGATGGTTGTTGACTGCAATGCTGGGAGGTTACGATTTGATTGTTTTCATAACCTCCCGGTTATGCTACAATCTCCAAGGTGTTGTTTTTTCTCAAACAGCAATCTCCTTAAAATATAATATTTATAATCAAGCCTTTCGGCGAGATTAACAGAAATGAAAATTCAAGTTTCTTGTGCTAATCATAGCACATAGGTCTCAAAAAAGATAGCCTCTGCTATGTAATGTAAAGGCAATCCGAAGATTATCCCAGGCATCATGCCTGTTGATATGCCTTATTGATTTATGTCAGGAAAAAAGCAACCACACACCGTAGTACATGACTGCTATGTAACTTTTTTGAATATAAAATTTTGATCTATTGACAATAAATTTTTATTGGATTACCATTATCACGAGTTGCCGGTAGCTCCCTATTTTAACAAAGGAGAGCTTACTTATGTATCATGGAAGATTTAATGGGACACACTATGAAATTGGTTTCAAATGGGGTGCCCTATTAGCCCAACACGGCAATTTTATTTTGAACAATATTGGTTTTCCAATCACACAGGAAAGATTGGAGTTTTCCAAGTTATGTGTTCCTGTTTATCAGGAATACTTTCCCGAGATTCTTGATGAAATTCAAGGAATAGCGGACGGACAAAACTGCGATGTAAATGCGCTTCAGGCATTTCTTTTTAGTATGTATGCAATGCCACCATCATGTAACTGTTCCTGCTTTGCGATTGCCAACGATGAGCAGAGCTTGTTCGGTCGTAACAGTGATTTTCTTACCGAACTTGAAAAAAACAATATGAATGTCATTTACCGCTTTTCATCTCCGTCGTATTCTTTTACAGGCAACACGACCGCATTTGTCCAAATGGAAGATGGCATTAACGAACACTGTCTGGCGATTGGTCTTACTTCTATTAAACCGGTTTCCATTAAGCCCGGTATGAACGCAGGACTTTTGCTACGCTACTTCTTGGAGAAGTGCAAAAGCACACAAGAGGTTATTGAATGTATTCATACGCTACCAATCAGTTCTGCACAAACATTCACTGTCGCTGATAGTTTTGGAACTATCGCAGTTATTGAGTGTTGTTCTGAAAACACGGCAATCATCCAGCCTTCAGAACAAAAGCCTTACGTTTGCGCAACCAAAGTTTTTCACTCCACTCCGATGACGAAATACAATGTTGCGGGCATTGATAATTGGCAAGCAGAGCCACGCTATCAAACCTTGGTGGAAACTCTGAAGCAGAAAGCCAAATACATGGAACATGACTCTGCTACAGAACTTCTGTCCGGGAAAAATGGTTTCATTTGTCAGTATGATAGAAAAACAGGAAAAGATACTGTCTGGTCAGTCATCTATGACCTCACCAACAAGAAAATCTATCGCACGGAAGGCAATCCTTCACGACGAAAGTTTAAGGAAGATACCCGCTTCCATATCCTGAAATAATATCTATGGCAACTCTGGATTTTATCTGGAGTTGCCGTTTTTTCTGTTCTAACATAAAAAGCAACCACACACCGTAATGCATGACTGCTATGTAATGTTTTTTATTTAGTTCGGAAAATTCAAAGCTTCTTTTGCTTTTCAGTCTCTCTACAAGACTGAATTTTAGCGTCTACCACTATTAGTTCAAAAAGATATGCATCAGAAACCCAATTAATACGCAAACAACAAATGTTATCAGTGCACTACCTATAACTAAGAGAATCTTCTGATATGGACGTTTACCTATTTCTCGCTGCTTATGTATGTCATCCAATAGTTTTCCTTCAGAAAATGCGACAATTTCTTTATAGGTTTGAACATCATTATCTTTTTTTACTTTTTCAACCTTAAAGGCAAAATACATAGAGATTGCCCAAACACTCCCCCAAGGAATGAGTGCCCAAGCACCAAGCCATATGAATAACGGAACCGCCAAAACAACAGTAGCAATCAACATTATAGTGTAGATTTTTCCATAGCGATTCATTTTTGCAATTTCTTCTTTTTGAATTACATCTTTCATAACATCAATATCTCCTTTGATTAGATTATCAAGAGAAATTTGAAAGATTTCACTCAGTAATACCAAACTACTCACATCTGGATAGCTTTTATCATTTTCCCAATTTGAGATTGTTTGCCTTGAAACATAAACACGATTTGCTAATTCCTCTTGAGACAAATGCGCTTCCTGACGAAAATTTTTTATTTGCTTTCCGAGTTCCATCTCTTCACCTCCTCGCATACTCATACTAATCAAAAAATCATATTTTCGCTATCAAAGAGCATTGACATCAAGTATTTTTGCGTGTCAAAAGTCTTTTACATACTCTCAAAACCCATAGAATAATTATCGGTGTTTATGTTGATTGGTTCAATTTACCGCCGCCGGTTGTTTTTTCGCCCGAAGTAACGGCAGACACTTTTTCTATAATTCAGATAATCCTCACCAAATGTTTCGAGCAAGAAATCTTCTTCTACATTTACTATTTGCAAGTGCAGAAGCACAATAACCAACAAAGTAACAATTAGCAAACTCACATTAAAAAACATTGCGAATATCCCTATATAGATTAAATCAAATCCGAGGAACGCAGGATTTCGACTAAAAGCATATATTCCAGATGTAACAAGCTCCGTATTTTCATCTTTTGGAACACCTACTCGCCAGCTATCACGCATTGTAAGTACTGATACCGCAAAGATAGTAACACCCAATACTCCTAATGTTATACCTGTAATTCTCAACCATACAAAATCAAGGTATGTATTTTGGAAAATACTGATTACTTCAATGAGGGGAACAAGATATGTTACATCTTTCAATGCAACTTCTATAAATTTCGGAAAACCTTTTTTCCCATTGCCTAATTGAATTGTCTGAATTCCTCGTTTTCGCTGATTAAACAGCTTTATAAAATAAATTCCGTAAAATGCAATCATAAGGGAGATTGCAATTATTTGATATACCATTCCATAACCTCCGTAAGTTTTCACTTGATAATATCTGTTTATACAGAACGGTCAAAATCACAAAAAAACCTATATCCGCATCCAAAAACACATAAAAAATATTAAAGCCAAAACGTACATTCAATGACCTTGACGAATCCGGTTTTACCTCTACCGGTCTGAGAGGTTATAATTCCTTTTTTCTTTTGAATAATAAATTTGCTGAAATAGCAGACGTAAAATATCGCCATCAGCAATAGAGCGACTATTTTGAATGCCATTCTTTGTAACCTCGCTTAATTTGTCTATCAATTCTCTTTCTGATATTCAATAATATCTCCGGCTTCACATTCCAGTACATCACAGATTGCCGCAAGGGTAGTGAAGCGAATAGCAGTTACTCTATTATTTTTGATCTTGGAAAGGTTCACATTTGAGATTCCTACACGTTCTGCAAGTTCGTTTAAGGTCATTTTTCTTTCCACCATCATTCTATCCAAGCGGAGGACTATTTTACCCATGACACCCTCCTTACAGCAATCCGTCTACGTCTTTTTCCAGTTCGACACCATGTACAAAGAACTGCGTCAGACACAGAACAATAATGCCCATGAAGATACCGCTCATATTCACACTTGTTTCTACTACTTCAACACCAAGCGCTAAATGAAGTACCAAGCCACAAACGAAACTCATAAAAAGTCCGATGACAGGAATTGAAATTGAAAAATATCCGATTTCCTTCATCATACGGACATTGTCCTTTTGAAACGGAGAAGCATTCTCGGATTTCTTAAAAATCAAGTGCAGATTACGGAAAATCATTGCCATAACCGATAGAAGAATAATTGCGGTGATTCCGAACAACAGGAAATAGGTCATATCAATTATTGATTCGCAAATTCTCATCTCCTATTTTTCGCAAATTAAATTCTCCGCCAATCAGCTTGTTTTTGTATATACTCTGCTCCATGGAGCTTTG
This sequence comes from uncultured Clostridia bacterium, assembly GCA_937896665.1. Lineage (GTDB taxonomy): Bacteria > Bacillota > Clostridia > Lachnospirales > Lachnospiraceae > Faecalimonas. Next base: position 7,438 of record CALBNS010000080.1, on the reverse strand, counting down.
CCCACCTCTCATATCCCGGACCTTTTCCTTTTGCGATGATCTCCTGGATATTCAAAAGCATATCCAATTTCTTCTCCTGAGGCTTGAACACACGCTGCTCCGTCATAGGATTCTGTTTCTTTTCTCCCAAGAGAATCCGGCTGATATCCTCTTCTTTGTAACCAGCGCCAAGAGAGCAAAGTCGTATATAGGATTTCTGTTCTTTTCCTTTTACCGCAATGTACTTTCCGTGTTTTACCTCATATCCTTCCTCCTGCAAAAGTTTCAAAAATGCATCCAAGTCTTTGGGCTTTTTTTGAAGTATCTCATCAATTGATGCACGGATTTTTTCACGGAAGCTTTCTCTTTCCGGATAGGTGGTTCGCTTTTTCCGTTCTCTCGGAGGAACCGCTTTAATAACTGACAGTCCGTGCTCCAGGCAGATCAAATCACTTAATGCTGGAGCTTTTTTGATTGCATCCCAAATTCTTCGTCATCGTTGTAAACCCTTGTTTTCTGCTGATTTTCATATTTCACACTCTTTCTTACTCTTAGGTCTTTTTTTACCAAAAAGTAGTCAGAAAGTAGTCTTGCCACCTAAAAAGTGGTCAGTGGCTTTGTTCCCTATTCGGGAATGTTAATAACCGCCACCGTTGGATTATATCATATGGAAAAGAATCACTCAAGGAGGCTCTTTTCTAAAATACATCCATGTTCTTCGCTAAATTTTCAATAGAAGCTCTGGTGACTTCCTGATTGACCTCTGCATAGATGTTCATAGTAGTTGATACATCAGCGTGTCCCATCACTTCCTGAATAACTTTAATATTGGTTTCGTTCTCACAAAACCTTGAGGCAAATGTGTGACGAAAGATATGGCAGGAAAATCTCGGTATGATAATCGGTTCCCTCTTTTCCTTTTTCGCTGCTACTTCTTCCTCCGCATTGTGGGCATCCACAATCCTCTTGATGGCACGATTGACAGCAGCCGGATTGTGCGGATATCCAAACCGATTTGTAAAAACAAAGTTTATCATTCCGTCCACATTCTCTACGCAAAACCCTTCCTCTTTCTGCCTGTCATATTCATCTTTCAGCACATCATATACCTGCTGCATCATCGGTATCATTCTAATACCTGCCTCTGTCTTAGGCTGCGAAACTCTAAATTCACACTTGTAGGAATCATCTGCTCTCGATAATAGGTCAGGCTATGATTGATACTGATGACTCTTGTTTCCATATCAATGTCATCCCACCTGATTCCTATTGCCTCTCCTATACGACACCCGGTTCCCAATAAAAACAGGAAAAACGGATACCAGTGATAGAAAAAAGGATTCTTTGAAACATATTCCATACTCTCTAATTCTTTTTTACTATCTGCCATTAAGATAATAGTGACCGCCACATAGAACAGGCACTGGTCGTTTTCACGCACATCATCCATAATAGCTTCAATTTCCCTTTTCTCCGTTCTTTTACCATATGAAATTTCAGATGAAAAATCGTTATTTCTGTTTCTGACTCTCTGCTGCTTAATGATATCCGATTCAATACCCATATACTTTTTCTGCAAAGTTTTAGTAGTCAAATCTTTTGGAACCGGTACAACATCTATGCTCGTAATAGAATGAACCGGTAAAGAGGTAATCTCATTTAAGAAGCGATCCGACAAACTGCTCGGATATTTCTTGATAAACAATGCTTTACAGAATTTCTTCTCATCCTCAAAGTAATCCGGATAAAACTTAATCATTCCATTACATAAATCATTCCTGAAATCGCCACCTGTTTTCTTATACTCCTTCAAGCTAAACCGGAACTGTTCTTCATTACCCAAATGATAGTAATCATACAACACTTTCAATCTTTCATTACCGCTTAACGCTACAATCTCTGCACCTAATTCTCCATACGCTTTATGAAGCGTAGCCTCCAGCGTAGCAAACTGTTCTTTTGCCTCTTCAAAGTTCTTACGCTCAATTGTAATCGTAAGATACCTTTCCTGTTCAATCCCCTGTCTGCCTTCAAGAATCTTTTCTTCGATAATATCATTATAAACTTAGATTGACTCATGTGATACAATTCAGCACCCTCGCTGTATCTTACGAATTTGTCTCGTCTTTTCTTTTCCATTTTTTCTTTTGACTTTCTTTCCATAATCAAATCTACCTTTCGTATAAATTTTCTCCATAACGCAAAAAAGAGGATATCTTCTAAATTTCTTTAGAAAATATCCTCTTAGTAATGCAATTTCTATTAAATTTGGGTCAAATCATTCTTTATATAAACGTAAATACATGTTTTTGACTATGAAATTTCTTGGTCAAAACTTAGTCATACCACCTTTGACCAATGCCTAAAATAACACTTTTTAACACGATATACACGAGTATACAAGGATTTACTTATCTAACGTTTTCATCGTTGGGAATATTAATATATTATTTTGTCATGGTTCTATAAGTCTATATTTCTATATATATCAGTATCTTCTAATACCCACAATGTCTTTTGCTCTTCAAAAATCTCCGTAGATATTTCATGGATGGTACAAAATCGGTACAAGGTTGGTACAAAAACGATTATCCTATCTCTTTCAAGACGTATTCTTCTATTTTTTCAACCAATTCTACTGCTGTGTCAATTTGTTCCTCAGCTTCTTCCCTAGTGGCTATATAGAAATCATCATAATCGCTGGCATGACGTATTTCTTCAGCCTCAGCAATCTTTCTTCCTAAAGTTCTTGGAAAGATTTCTGTCTTGATATAATTTTTATTAAAATTCGCAAGGGCATCCTTATGTCTCTTATATGCGTTTCCATCTAAAGCATGAATAGCTGAAATAGCATGATAAATTCCATAATAGGCTCTGTTATTCGCCCCCCTGCATTCTCCTGCATCTAAAAGAATTTTTGCTGATTTTATATCACTTTTAGCAACTTCCAACCTATATAGAACCAGATCTCGTCTTGTACCTTTTTCATTATGCTGCGTCAAATAACTTTACCCCCTCACTTGCTACATTTGAATAAAACGGATACACTTCTACCCACTTATTAAAATGCTCTTGATTCTTTGCTATCGGCTTAATATCTACATCATATTCCATATTAAAATCATAGGTTACACCAGATAACTCATGACGATACTTTTTAATGTCTACATCACTTAAATCCAAAAGCACCATAATATCTATATCCGAGTCATTTGTATAATCGCCCCTTGCATAAGAACCATACAGAATAACTGTTTTCAAATGTTTTCCGTATATTTTACAGAGCAGTTCAACATATTGGCTCACTAACTCTCTTGTTGTCATAGATATACCACCTCTTTTACCAACTCTCTATTACTAAAAACTATACTTTTCAATACCATAAATTGGTATTTTATAAACGTTATCCTTTATTCCACGAAAGCAATCGTTCATAAGCATTTGTTTCAAATATCTATCCGTCTTTATTTGCTCCAATCAACCTTCTTGATATTTATTATAACCGATTTTTATTTCTTTTCCTACCTTTATTTGTCATCTAGTCATAAGTTTCTGTTTTTTAAAATATGACCTTGTTTTTCTTCCAATCATAATAATAAGAATAAGCATGGTCTTATAATCTTTCATCCGTTGTTACCTGCCCCTCATTGACATTTCTTACCATAGCACTTAGTGTTTCCATGTCATATCCACCATTATCTTTTATCAAAATCAGTTCGTGGACACTCGATGGTAAAATATAAAAATTCTTTCTCCCCACAACCTCCCGGAACATCTCAGCACAGAAAAAGATACCGGCTGCACCAAAATATTTTTCCTGATTTGTGAATACATACATGAAATCAGATTCTTCTGTCTCTTCTTCTACCATGCCTGGATAAGTTTCTTTTATCACACTGCTAAATCCTCTGAGTTGATATCCATCGGTTTTCATATTTATCAATGCCTGAAAATATACTTCATCCTCACAAGTCCCCCATAAATCCAGCATTTGTTTTGTGATTTTAATGCTTCCAAATCCTACATCTGTGATGCGAATCATGTAGAGCACAAGAAAATCCAAATATTCCTTGCATAAATACTTCTCCTTCAACTCCTCGTTTTCTTTTGCAGAAACAAGCATTGGATATATCCTGTTTTTTATCCCTTCCCGGCTTTTCATATTTTCAACATTTTCCATAATCTTCTCCTCACTCTCCTTCTGGTTTTTATATACTTCGCAGATTTCTTCCACACACTCCGCAAATCCCCCATCCTGCAAATACCGCTCAAAACATTCTTCCAGATAAAGCACAGGAACCACTTGCGGCGGTTCCTGCGTTCTGCTGATTGAAAGACCTGTTTTTTTCTGTTCCGTTGAGTTTTGTGGTTGTAATAATCTGCACCTCATAACTCTTTCCTGACTTCCCTTGTACCTGCTCTTTCATCTTCTCTACAAATGTTCTGTAATCCATAATCTATTTCTCCTTTTCTTCGTGTTTTATCTCTTTTTACGCTATTTCTTCTCTGTATTCTGCATCCCAGATTTCTTCACCGTGAATTTCACTCATATCGTCTGACAGTTCCTTTTTGATGGTTTCATCATTTGACAATGCTTTCCGAAAATCCGTCTTCAAGGGTGCGTATTTCAAAGCCTGTTTGATAACGGTTTTCTTCGCCATCCCAATATAATTTCTCTTCCAGGGGCTGAAGGAAGAGTCAAATGCTTTTGAGTATTCCTTTGCATATTCATCCATTGCAGTTTTACTCATTACCTCAAAGCCAAACCCTCCATTCACGAGCTTAAACAGCCCATAAAACAAACGGACTTCTCCCCGCTCTCCTAAGGTCGGGCAATGTTCCAGTTTCGGATTCAATCCTAATTCATAGGAAAAATCGTCATTTTCATAAACTGCCTGTGCAGATATAATCTGCATCTGCGGATTTCGGTAACTTAAATCAATGAGCCCTTTATACCCGATTTGAAACTGGCATTCCATCACACCCTTATTATTGTAAGGAATCAGATACGCCTGTCCCAATGGGGTATTCGGTTCTAATCCAAGCTGTGCTGCATTCATCAGTGCCGCAAGAAAACTCATCTGCGTACACTCCCTTAATTTTGGTGTGGTATTCAAAGCAGACAATGCACTATATGTTCTTCTCTTGCATTTACTGCTGACAGAATTTTATCCTGATACATTAAGCCTCTCTGGATACTATAAATACCAAATCTTCTACGGATATCATCAACTGTATTATCCATTCTCATCTTTTTCTCTCGCATTTGCGAATCTGTAAACAAATCCAATTGTTCCCAATAATTATCATTTACCAAATCTGCACCCCTAACACCAACACTTCGAATAGGCTTACTCCAGATATAATTTTCTTTAAATAAATGATATGCTTCTTTTGCAATTTCTTCTGTGATATTTGTGGCATTTCCTATTTTACGCTGACGGGTAAAAGAGAATAAATCATTATCCCTAATACTGATTTCCACTACCTTACACCGAAAACCATTCTCTCGTAATCTGGCAGCCACACTTTCTGCCAACACATATATAATTATTTTTACATCTTCATCTGACTCCAAATCTCGATGTGTCGTAGTACTATTTCCAATTGACTTTATTGGTGCATGTACATTTTCTTTTCTTACTGGTGTATTATCATAACCATTTGCAAATGCCCATAATACACTCCCCATCTTTCCCAAATACGAGATTAATATCTTCTCGTCTGTTTTTGCCAAATCGCCAATTGTATGAATCCCTAAACGTTGCAACTTCTGCTTTGTGCTTCGTCCAACATAAAGCAAGTCCCCTACCGGAAGATTCCAGGCTTTAGTCTGATATTCATTTGCATACATTGTAGTAATCGCATCCGGCTTCTTGTAGTCGAATCCCAACTTTGCAAAGATTTTATTAAAAGATACACCTATGCTGACTGTAATTCCCAATTCAGACTTCATACGGTTACTTATCTCATTTGCGATGCGAAAACCGTCACCTTTCAGACTTACACTATCTGTCACATCCAGCCAGCTTTCATCAATTCCAAACGCCTCTTGCTGATCTGTATACTCTGCGTAGATTTCATGAGCCATTCTGGAGAATCTGAGATAAAGGTCCATTCTTGGTGCAACGATGTTTAACTCCGGACATAACTGTTTTGCCTGCCATAGCGCCATTCCCGTCCTAATACCATATTTCTTAGCGATATAATCTGCTGTTAATATAATTCCATGCCTGCTCTCTGGGTTCCCTCCCACCGCAAGAGGTTTCCCTGCAAGTTCTGGACGATATAAATGCTCTATCGCTGCATAACAACAATTAATATCACTATGTAATATTGTTCGCCCAGCCACCTACTTCACCTCCATCTCATCAATGTACAGAGTTACATATCAATTCTCTGTAAGCAAAGTATAAGTCTATTTATTTTAGATTTCAACTGACATCTTGGTTGTATAATCTATTTTTCGTAGATTTTGCTTGATTTTAGAAATTTACTACTATATACTATGTATTAAGAAAACAGACAGAAAGAGGTGTCTCTATGCATTCAATCGGCGAAATAATTGCTACATATCGAAAAAGAAATAAATTGTCACAATCTGAATTAGCAGCCTTATTGGGTAAAAATGGCTATGAACTTACTAATAAAGCTATTTCAAGATGGGAAAAGGATGGAAATGAACCTAGTGCTTCTTTGCTTCTGCTACTGTGCAAGTTACTAGGAATTACAGATATTTATAACGAATACTATGGAATGAATCCGGATAACCCATTTTCAAGACTAAATGATGCTGGAAAAGCAAAAGCCATGGAGTACATCAACCTGCTTATAGACTCCGGAAAATACGAAAAACAAAAAGCAACCATAATACCATTCAGACGTAACATTCGATTATTTGATACGCCAGTATCCGCTGGTACAGGTCACTTTATAGATGATGAACAATTTGTTGAGATTGAAGTTGGAGAGGAAGTACCTGAGAGTGCTGACTTTGGTGTTCGCATCACCGGAAATAGTATGGAACCACAATTTGTTCATGGTCAAATTGTCTGGGTACACCAACAAGAAACACTTAACTCTGGAGAAATAGGAATCTTTTTCCTGGATGGGGATGTGTATATCAAAAAATTCCAGGATGATAGTACTGGTATGTTCCTGATTTCCCTTAATGCGGAATATCAACCGATTTCTATCAAGGAATATAACTCATTTAAAATCTTTGGAAAGGTAGTAGGATAACTGTACAGATTTTTGTACTTCAGATATGCTACTCTCAGATTGTAAAATTGTGTGATAAAGGAAGTGATTGTCATGGCTGTTACCAATTCATTAAAACAATTACGCTGTGAACGTAATCTCTATCAAGAAGACCTTGCAATAGCAGTCGGCTCATGGTAAACGCCAAATAGCGAGTACCTTGACATTTTTAGGCGGCTGCTTTGCAGCCACCAGTATT
>CALBNS010000079.1 GCA_937896665.1 uncultured Clostridia bacterium | reverse complement strand
GGATTCTTCCCGTGACTGTTTTTATCACGGCTATGATCTCTATATGCTTGTGGATTCACAGAGTGATCTTCCTGTGTTTCCTCATTTTTCCTGTGCATCCAAACATGATTCTCACAGCTTTCTGCACGCATTTTTCAGAATGAAAGCATTTCTTCCGGACTATAAGGTTTCGAAAGTAATCTTAGATTCTGCACACGATGCTATGCCTTATTATCAGTATTTCAAACGCGAAAACATAACACCTTTTATTGTTCTGAATGGCAAAGGCGGCAGGCCGCCTGTTTATAAAAATGACTTTACCATTGATAAAGATGGCGTTCCCATCTGTCCTGCAGGTTACCGCATGCGTCGTGATGGTATAGGAGTCGCAAAGGGCAGAATGAAGTTCAAATGTCCGAAAATGAATAAGGAAAACGGTTGTCTTTCCTGCACCTGTGAAACACCATGTTCCAATGCAAAGTACGGACGAACAGTTCACTTGGTTTTAAAGGATAATCCTCGATTATTTAATAATCCTCCAAGAAACAGTAAGGAGTGGAAACTGGAATACAATGCAAGAACTTCTGTAGAACGTTCAAACAAACGTGAGAAAATAGACTTTAAATTAGAAAGCGGCAGACACCGCTCTACTAAGATGTGGTACTGCCGCCTCTATCACATCCTAATGCTGCAACATTTGGATGCATGGGATTTGCCAAACGAATCCGCCCTGAGAAACTTGATTCAACAAACGGCATAATCCTATAGATCTATTATACACCTTTTTCAGGCATAGCAACAGTTATGTCTTTTTCTCGTATCCATTTTCTTTCATTTAGATAATATTTACTTTTCAAAGTCCATTGCCAGCGTTGCTGGCTATAATCACTCAGGATTCCGAGAGATTATAATAATAACTTCTCGGAATCTTCAGCCCTGATTTTATAAGGCTTTCAGACCCCTATCTAAAAAAATCACCCACTTTTTTCAAAAAAGCTTGACAAATCGCCAAAAATTTGCGGCGAAGCCGATTGATTATATTTTATTTCAATCGACTGGAGGCGATTTTTATGTTACCTTGTAATCCCGGCGGACATGCCGCCTATCAGGATACTTTTGTATCCGATTTCCTTAAGTTCTATCCTGACCCCTTTGTGCTTCCAAAAAGCACCTGGGATTATATCGTGCAGTTCTGGTATCTTGACCTTTCCCAGACGGATTCTTTGATGCAGGAATGCTACTCTGTTTTCGGACCGGCACCACGGCGCCCATCCTGTATGCTGCGCTCCTACCTGCTTGCTCTAAAGCTGAAAGTAACTTCCATCACTGTCTGGTGCCGCATGCTTAAGGAAACTCCTCTTTATGCCATCCTCAGCGGATTCCCTTTCGGGGATACTCCCGGCATCGGCACTTTTTATGATTTCTTTTCCGTATCTGGCAGGATGATTCCAACAACCTCTCCCCGAAAGACCGTTTCCCTAAAATGAAACCTCCCAAGGGGAAAAAGAAAGGCGATAAGACTCCCTGTGACTCTTCCAGCATTGCTTCCAAACTTCTTCCTCTGCTGGAACGCTGGCAGCTGAAACCGGAAAATCCGTTTCTCCTTGTTTTCCGTCTCTATAAGCAGCAGTTCCTGGATCTTTCTGTCCGCAAGGGACTGATCGATCCCGGCTATCTGGCCCTTGCCGGAGATGGCACCCCCGTCCGTACCGCCGCACAGCAGCGGAAAAAGCGGATCTGCGATTGTAAGGATAAAGGCTGCCCTTCCTGCAACTGTAGACGCCATTATTCTCAGCCGGACTGTAACTGAGGATGGGACTCTCACCGGGAATGTTATTTTTTCGGTTACCACCTCTACATGTATGTGGCTTCCGATTCCTACAGTGAGCTTCCTGTATTTCCGCTTTTAGAAAGGGCTTCCCGGCATGACATGCTTTCTTTTCTCCATTCCTTTTTCACCATGAAAGCATACCTTCCGGAATTCCGTATTGAGAAACTCCTTCTGGACTCGGCACATGATGCTTACCCTGTCTATGAATACTGCAGACGGGAAAATATCACACCCTTTATTGACTTCAATCCCGGACATACCGGTCATTTTACCTATAAGGATGATTTCACCATTGATAAGGATGGGGGTCCTATCTGTAAGTTGGGCTTACGTATGCATAAAGATGGATATGAGGCTGCCAAACACAGAGCGAAATACCGGTGCCCAAAAGCAGACCGGAAACATGGCTGTTTCTGTGAGCATCCCTGTTCACCGGCGAAATACGGCAGAACCGTACATATCTTTACCGATGACAATCCAAGGTTATTTAACATACCGCCAAGAGACAGTAAAGCATGGGAAAAGGAATATGACGGAAGGACTTCCGTGGAACGTTCTAACAAACGTGAGAAAGAATACTATAAATTAGAAGACGGCAGGCACCGCTCTACGAAGATGTGGTACTGCCGCCTCTACGGCATCATGATGCTACAACATCTTGATGCCTGGGAAATGCCGTCAGTCGAGGCATTTCAAGATTCATTATTAAGATTGGCCTCTTAATAATGTTATCTTAAACGACTCCATAAAATTTTTCAAGGCATAGTACCCGCTATGTCCAATGTTTATGTCCATTTCTCGTAAATTTCTTTTCCTGCACGATATTCAGTTGTCAATTTTCGGTTGGAATCTCATTCATTGAGATTCCGAGAAGTTATAATACTTAAACCAACGGACTACCTCCTGTCTCAATATATTTATGCATAAAATTCCTCGCAGCCTGCAAAAAATTTCCCATCTTGTTACCCAAGCTGTTAAAATGTATGATTATTTTTCCCTCTCTTTTTATATTTTTATAGTACACTCTTATTATAATTTTGTCAATCAATGTTTTCTTGAACAAAATATTGATTTTAAAAATAATTTATGATAAATTATATGTGAAAATTATAAGGGGATAGGAACATGGCAGAAAGGAATTATTTTATCAATGGCATTACAGAACTATTGATTCTCTCCGTTTTAATCTCGCATGACAGTTATGTATATGAAATCACAAAAACCATTGAACAAAATTCTCGTGGGCTATTATCAATCTCCCAAAATACCATCTATACAGCCACATATAAATTACAAAATGAAGGAAAAATCAGCGAATATACAAAGTTAGTCGGCAAAAGAAGAACCCGCGTTTATTATCATATTGAAAACATAGGTCTTTCCTATCTTGAAGAACTACAACATAATTACAATTCCATGATTAATGGGGTACAGGCTGTTTTAGATACACTACAGAAATAAAGGAAGAGTGATATAGACCAATGGACAGTATTTGCAGACAATATACAAAAAACATCAGAGCTCTTTTCCCTGTTATCGGGAAGAACGAAAAAAAATATCTAAACAAATTAAAACATAACTTGGAAGAATATTGCGAAGAAACATCCATCTCCTCCTTAGAAGAATTATACGATAATTTCGGAATACCATCAGAAGTGGTCAATACATATTATTCTAGTGTAAACATCGACCATATTTTAAGGCAGATTAAGAGAACAAAGGCTATCAAGACTACTTTAATCACACTTATTATCTGTGCACTTATTGCGGTAAGTGCTTATTGTGTGTCACTATATTCTGAATATAAAGTATTTGAAAGCCAGAAAATCTTCTCGGAAGAAACTTTTATCGAATAGGTGAGAACTTTACTATGAAAAGAATATTTTTGTTACCATTAGCAATTGTCACACTATCGTGCACTATAACCATGATACCTCTAAATGCAAATGCAGTCAACAATACCCCCGTTTCAGAAATAGAATTATTGGGGAATGGTTATTATTATGAAACAATAATTGAAGATTCGGATTCAATCAATATGGGGATGCCTTATGTTACTACTCATTACATCACGAAAACCAAAACTACACAAATGAAAGACAGTTCAGACAATATTTTATGGTCTGTATCGGTTAAAGCGACCTTTTCCTATGACGGTACAACTTCAAAATGTACAAGTTGTACCCCAAGTGCTTCGTCTTTTGCTTCAACATGGTCCATCAAAAGTGTAACTTCCAGCAAAAGTGGCAATTCCGCTACCGCAACGGCGATTGCGACACATACTGCTCCCTCTGGTGCGACTCAAGACATAAAAAAATCTGTCACAATTCAGTGCAGCCCTGACGGAATTGTGTCGTAGTATATCAAAAACCATGCGAGCAAAGTTTCCGCTCTAATATGTAAGACTTTCCAAGAAATGTCAGAGTGGATCTTTGCTCACATTTTTCTTTTGGGAAATCTATCTACCATTCACTATCCGTGTCCCTTCCCCCACCAACTTCCATAAAATACAAAATACCATTCTAACAATGAAGAGTAATGCCAAATGCGCACCCTCTCCCTCAATTTGATCTGCAGTTTTCAATACTTTTCCCTCTTATAAATCTAAAATCTGCTTCTTCTTAGAAATAAACTCTCCCTTGATTTGTATCCTCGTGATTAAGCACCTCATTATACTTCTTGAGTTTGTCTTCTGCACTCCGACTTGAAACCTAAACCTCTTTTATTATATCTCTTTTTTCAGATAATTTGCAAACTTGGTATAATTCGGAAGCCATGTCAGGTTGACCGTTCCAATCGCACCATTTCTCTGTTTTGCAATTATAATCTCTGCAACATTCTTTAGCTCCGTGTCTTTATTGTAATAATCATCACGGTAAATAAACATTACCACATCGGCATCCTGCTCAATCGCACCGGACTCACGCAAATCCGAGAGCATTGGCCTATGTTCCGGCCGCTGTTCTACTGCACGACTCAACTGTGATAACGCAATTACAGGCACATTCAACTCCCTTGCCAGCCCCTTCAGTGCTCTTGAAATCTCCGAAATCTCCTGTTGTCGGGATTCACTCCTTCCACCAACGCGCCCTGTCATCAGCTGAAGATAGTCAATAATAATTAAATCCAGACCCTGCTCTAATTTGTATTTTCTGCACTTCGAACGCAGCTCTGAGATAGAGATACCCGGGGTATCATCAATAATTAAGCTGGAACGACCAATAATACCTGCTCCTTCAATCAGTTTTTCCCAATCTGAATCCTTCAGATTACCGGTACGAAGTGCCTGGGAATCCACCTGTGATTCCAGCGAAAACAGACGATTTACCAATTGCTCCTTTGACATTTCCAAACTAAAAATTGCAACTGTCTTTTTCGCTTTAAACGCAACATGCTGTGCAATATTCAATACAAATGCGGTCTTACCCATAGATGGTCTTGCCGCAACAAGAATCAAATCAGATGGCTGAAGTCCTGACATCTTATAGTCTAAATCCAGAAATCCCGTCGGAATTCCCGTCACACTTCCACTATTCTTTGATGCCTTTTCAATCTTTTCCAACGCACTAAGTACAACATTCTTAATCGGAACATAATCCCCAGTGTTTCTTTTTTGTACCAGTTCAAAGACTTTCTTTTCCGTTGTCTCTAAGACGGCTTCCAACGGTTCCTTGCCCAAATAGCACATATTTGATATTTCTTCATTAAGCTTAATTAGGCGTCTTAATATCGCCTTTTCAGCGACAATCTCAGCATAGTACTTTACATTTGCAGAGGTAGGCACTGCTGTCAGCAAATCACGTGCGAATTCCAGACTGCTGATTTCTGCAGGTACATCTTTTTCTTTCAAACGCTCCTGCAATGTAATTAAATCAACCGGTTTTCCTTCATTATACACCTCTACTATAGCTTCAAATACAATCCCATATGCTGACTGGTAAAAGTCCTCCCCACAAACAATCTCAGAGGAAGTAAGGATTGCATCTCTGTCCATCAACATTGCACCGATTACTGCCTGTTCTGCTTCTATACTATTCGGGAGTACTCTTTTAATGAGTGCTTCATCCATAGTCTGCCTCCTATGATTCTGTTACAGTAACTTTTAATTTTGCCGTCACTTTCGGATGCAGTCTTACAGGTACTTCATGTGTTCCCAGTGTTTTAATTGCATCTTTAAGCTGTACTTTCTTCTTGTCGATATCATATCCAAGCTGTTCTTTTACTGCTGTAGCAATCTCCTTGGTTGAAACAGAGCCGAATGCTCTACCGCCTTCTCCAACTTTGATAGATAGTTTTACCTCGCCTGCTTCAATCTTTTTTTCAAGTTCCTGGGCTTCTGCCAACTGCTCTTTCGCAATCTTTTCTTCATTTGCCTTTTTCAGTTTCAAATCATTCAGGTTCTTGCCTGTAGCCTCAAGACCCAGTTTCTTAGGTAGAATATAATTTCTTGCATATCCATCATTCACATTAACAATCTCACCCTTTTTCCCGAGTGATTTTACATCTTCCAATAATATTACCTTCATTCTATATATCTCCTTCATCTATCATAATTTCCAATATTGTTTCTAAAGTGGCAACTGCTTCCTCCAGATTTGTATGCTGGAATTGGGCTCCGGCTGTATTGATATGGCCGCCGCCTCCCATTCTCTCCATAACCTTCTGCACATTCACCTCATCAATAGAACGTGCGCTGACATAAATTTTTTCCTTATATTTCGTTAATACAAAAGAAGCTTTAATCTTATCCACATTCAGAAGTTCATTTGCCGCCTGAGCGCCTATAATGGTTGGACTTTCCACTTCTTCATTATCGGAGACAGCAATTGCATACTCATTGTGGAAAATCTTTGCACTTCCGACAATTGCTGCTTTCACACGATACGCTTCTATGCCATCACGGAAAACCTTACGCACATACGGAATATCTGCGCCGCAGCGTCGCAAAAATGCAGCCGCTTCAAACGTTCTTACTCCCGTACGATTCATAAAGTTATTCGTATCAATGATAATACCGGCGTACAAACTGTTCGCTTCCAGATTCGTAATCTTAACACCATCTCCAATATACTGGAGCATCTCTGCAACCATTTCGCAGGCTGATGATGCATAAGGTTCGATATACGAAAGCACTGTATTCTCAATCGTAGCACTTCCTTGTCTATGATGATCAAATACGACAATTGTCTTAGCCATTTTCAAAAGCTGCTGACATTCCGTCATGTCCGGTTTATTTGTATCTACTACCACCACCATCGTGTTATCTGTCATAATCTCATTGACATTAGATGATTTGATAAACATATCCTGAGGATATGCCGGGCTTTCACAAAAAGCATTATAAAATGGTCTGACAGAAGTCGTGATATCATTCAATATGATATGTGCCTTCTTCTGCATCATGCTCGCTGCCCGGTAAATACCAACTGCCGCTCCAAATGAATCTACATCCGCAATCTTATGCCCCATAACAATTACCTGATCTTTTGCCATGATAAATTCACGAAGTGCTTCCGCTTTTACTCGTGCTTTTACCCTCGTATTTTTAGAAGTCTGCTCGCGTTTGCCACCATAATATGTGATTTCTTTTCCCTCTTTGACAACAGCCTGATCCCCTCCACGGGCAAGAGCCAGATCAATTGCAACACGTGCATACATATAGCTTTGTGCATACGTTTCCCCCGAGAATCCAATACCAATACTTAATGTCACCGGCATCATGTTTCCGATATTAACGTTCTTTGCTTCATCTAAAACTGCGAATTTATTCTTTTCCATGTCATCGAAATTCTGCTTTTTCGTCACAAAAAAATATTTGTCCTTTTCCAATTTCTTAACAATACCATCATAGCTGCCCATGTACTGGTTAATCTTACGGTCAATCAACGCTACAAGAAGAGACTGTCGCACCTCTTCCACGCTTTCCATAACCTCTTCATAATTGTCAATATAAATCAAACCGGTCACAAGACGCTGTGCTTCATTCTGTCTGATATAATATTTTAAATCTGTTACATCTGTCAAAGAAATAGCTATCAGATTCCCCATTTCCTTTGATGCTGCCAATGCGCTTTCTATATCTTTTGAATTCGGGAC
Organism: uncultured Clostridia bacterium; assembly: GCA_937896665.1. Taxonomy (GTDB): domain Bacteria; phylum Bacillota; class Clostridia; order Lachnospirales; family Lachnospiraceae; genus Faecalimonas. The sequence continues at coordinate 17,851 of CALBNS010000079.1, read as the reverse complement.
ATAAATTCTTGCAATCTTTGCCTTATATTCCCTATCCTCATACTGCAATTCCATCTCTATCTTTTGTTCAAGTTTTTGGGGAAATACTCCACGGTTCAATTCCTTGATATACTTGTTCATATAACCGTCCGGTTTATTTGAAACACCCAAGATCTGTTTGAAGCTTTCATTCATCCACAAAATCTTTCCGTCTTCCACCACAATTGCATATGGAATATCCAATTTCTTCATTAGTCTGCTCTGTATCTGTCCATATTGCTCCGCAAACTCCACCATCTCAGACATTACATTAGGCCTATTCCATATATATAACCCTGCAACCACAACACAATAAACCAAGCACAGCACACTCATTACCAGACCTACTCGCTTATCCGCTATGTACACCCAGATGTTAATTAGAACCAATAATGGTATAACAAAGATTGGGCATTCCATGTACAATTTCAGCATTCCTTTTAATTTCACTTCTTCTCTCATATCCGTTCCCTCATGTCTATTCGCAATGCTTTTTGAGCACTGCTCATTGCTTACCAATACAGTATACCACTATTTGTTGGACTTTAAAAGGGAAAAAATTCCCGGCAGAAATCCTGCCGGGAATCCTTCATAGATTTTTTTCTATCTATTCTGTTTTCTTCGTTTTATTAAACTCATAACAGATACGAACACTGCACCCAGTGCAACCAAAATCCATGCTACTACTGTACTTTGATCTCCTGTTGCTATATTTTCTTTGCCCTTCTTATCTGTTTCTGATACTTTTGAGGAATTTTCCAATTCCTTGTTCAGTACTTGTGTAATTGCAACTAGTCCTTTCAATGCTTGGTCTACTTCTTCTTGTGTTGCATCTGGAGCGTCCAGAACCGCCTTTGCTGCTGCAAGTGCATCCTGATATTCTTTCCAGTTATCTTCAGAATGGTTCGCTTTATTGTAGTAAGCAAGGCATTCTCTATAGAATTTGTCTAAAGCAGACTTATCTACTTCTGAAGTTCCTTCAGCACGTACTAACGCTTTAATTGCATCCTCAAGATTTACCTTCGCAAGACGCACATCATAATTTGTTGCTTCTTTATCAGCAAGTACTGCTTCTGCATTTGCAAGTTTGTCTTCTAAGTTAGACCATGTTTCTGCTATATAGTCAGCCTTATTTAATCTCTCAACTGCATTCACTACTTCTTCTAATCCTGACTTATCAACCGGCACAGTCTCGATTACTCTTTCTGCTGAATTTGTAACACGGATTTCTGCCGCTGTAGCCCACCAGTTACTTGGAGCCGCTTCATTCGCAACAAGCCTTATGTTGACTACATTTTTAATTGGACTTTCAAATGCCACTTTCTTCCATGCACTTCCAGCTGCCCAAGTTCCTTCTGCTACCGTCTGATACTCATCGCTGCCTTCTGTCTTCACTAGAATTTCGTAATCTGTAATACTATGAGCACTATATCCAAATCCGTTTTGATCCGGAAGATATCTGAGACCATCGATTGTGCGCGCTTCTGGAAATTGAAGATCGATCCATCCAATGCCAAGTTTACTCCAGTCTGACCAATTTGCATAAGGTGTCATCCATGAGGTGTTCACATCCCCATCGATGGCTAATTCTTTTGATCCTCCTGTCGGTCCAAAAGTACCTTGGTCTTCGGCTCCAGCAGTAACAATTACCCCATCTAGGGAGATATCGTTTTCTGCCAGGGTATCTGTATTAATACTATCGATGTAAACAATAGTAGCATTCAGCATATAATAAGCTTCCTCAATTTCGTCTGCCGAAACAACGTCTCTATTAAGAGCTACTTTTGCCTCTGTCAAAGCTTCTTCTAAACATGTCCATTCTTCTAATGTATAATCAATTCTGTTATACTTAGATTCTACTTCATTTACAAGTGCCTGTAAATCTTCTGCCGTGATTTCCTTTTCTACTCTTTCAATTACAAGATTATCAATCACAAGATCCTTGTAACCTCCAAAGTTTTGTGCATTACCGGTTGCTCCCTGGTAATCAGGAGCTGTAGTTGTAGAGTAAAGACCAAACCATGTCTGTCCCGTAATATCTCCTACGATTGTGCGTTGGTAATGTCCATCTGCATCTTTTCCCATTGCCATTGGCAATGTTTCAAGGTTTGTAGCGCCTGCATATTCGCCTACTCCTACTACAACGCCGTAAATATCGTCACTTCCTGACTGATAATCAAAACTGATCCTATAAGTTACACCCGGTTCAAAACGGAAATTCTGTGGAATTGTCTGATATACAAGTGCGCCTCTCTGTGTAAGACCATTCGTCTTCACAGACCATCCTCCATCCAGAACGTCATCCATCTTCTTCACATCCCATTCTGCCTGTGTATATGGTGCATGTAATTCTGAAAGGTGGGTTCTGTTATCTTCTACACCTTCGATTCCACCAATAACAAATGGATAGATACCTTGTACATTTGTTTCGAAATCCTGTTCAAATTTCACTACCTGCCCCTTATCGTTTGTTGTAATGTTCTTAGATTCATTTTCTACGATACGGATGTCATCGAAATATGCTGCTTCTTCTCCAGCCATTTTACTTAAGGTAATTACTACATCACCTGATTCTGGAGCAGTAAAAAATACATACATATTCTGGAAGTAGCTTGTGCCATCTACCGTTGCACTAGAAGTGCTGTGTGTATAAGCCTTTACATAGTTCTTTGCAATCGATCTTATTGTATAGTTTTCTGCAAGGACTTTATCTCCTGATGAAATTGTCAAAATTGCTTTTGAATCACTTCTGTTGTCGATTCCAACTAAAACAGCGTACTGTTTTCCAGCCTCAAGATCTGTTAAAGTTTGAGACATTGAAACTTCGCCCGTTAATTTCATCATTGGGTTGCTGTACTGGCTTTTTGCAATTTCTGCACTGCCTTCGCCTGCTTTTTCCCATGCATCAAAGTTACCGCTGTTGAATCCTGCATCTACGATGTGCATTCCTTTACTCCATGTGATGTCAAGGTTTTCTTTTTCACCTTTGAAAACTACGTAAGGAATTTCTGATTCTGCAGTTAATGTGATTTTACCGCCAACAACATCTACTTTTGTTTCTTCTGTCTTACCTAAATCTGTCAATTTATAAACTACAACATTTTTGAGTCCGCTCCAGCTGTCTGGGAGTTCCCATGTTGTTGTTCCGCCCTGTGTATTCCAGTGGTAAAGTTTTTCGTCTTCAGACTCTACCCATTCGCCTGTCTGTGCATCCCAGAACCATGGAAGCAGGTAAGTTTCTGTACCTTTTCTTTGACCATTTTGTATATCAGAGTTTGTTCTGTCTCCGGAAGAAGCAGCACCCGTAGCAACGACTTTACCATTCAGGGTCATTGTTCTGTCTCTATATGCTGCTTCAGTAGGATTATCAGATCCTCTTTCAAGAACCAGGATATTTCCTGCATCATCTTTTAATGTGATTGACTTCTCCGGTGTCCATGTATATGTTCCGCCTTCTGAGTTTGTATCTGTGAAAGCTTCTCCGTCTACCCATTTAATAATTTCATAATGTTGAATAAATTTTGTTGTAAGGTCATGAGTATACAGGTTTGTAATGTATGTATCATAGTCATTTCTTCCCTGCCATCCCTCGAAATCCTTCATATTGTATCCGCCAAGAAGTGGTGCCATAGCAGCTCCCTTATAAGTTGGATAATCACCAACCCATGAGTCTTTTTGATGGTTACGAAGGAAACGCATTACTTCACTGTTTTCACCTTTTAACTTGTATCCGCCATATGTAAGGTCTGCTGCCCAGTGTTGGAATGTTGAATCATATTCATTAGCAGAACCCCATTCTGTTGTCATACGCCAGCCGTTATCCGTAATTTCTTTCGACAATTTACGTGTTTGCCATGAGTCATCACTACCGCCGGTTCTGTTTCCCCAGATATCTACATATACGAAATCCATGTTATCGCCGACTTTTTCTTTCAATGCGTTGAAACGTGCTTTTCTTAAGCCCATTCCAAGGTCATATACACTATCGATTCCTACACCTTGGTCAATCCAGTTCCATCCGTAACGTAAGCTTCCATCTGGATTACGGCGTACAAGTTCCTCGCTGAACGCTTTCGCTTCCGGATACATTTCTCCTGCATTTACATGGATACCGAATCTTGCGCCATATTCAGCGCCTTCCTTCATCAGTATATTCATATCTTCCGCGCCACCGATTCTAGTTCCGATATCTGCATAATCCGGATGTCCTGAATCATGTCCTTCACTTCCATATCCTTTTAAGAGAACAGACTGTCCAAGACCATCTGTATGCATTGCAACACGTTTTACGTTGTCTAATGTTGTAAGGAATGGGTTTTGAGCCTGTCCGCCAAAGTTCATTGCAATACGCCATGCAACTAACTCAGGAACTTCTTCGCTCTTATATGGATTATTCATAATTGAACGGAATGCGATTGCGCCATCCTGCCAGTCAATCTGACCATCACCATTCTGTTCTCCTGTAATGATGATTTTTGTCTTTGGCATTTCTGTTTCTTCCAGCATGAAATTGTTGCCTTTTGAGTCAGTTTCAATTCTGTGGTAGTACCATTTTGTGCTTCCAAGACCAATTTTCATATAATCCTGTTCTGCTTCTGTAACAGCCATGACTCTTGTGTTATGGCTTCCACCATATACACCTACTGCTTTTGCACTTCCCTCGTTTTCCGAGTTACTCCAAAGCCCTGCACTTAATTCATTATTAGAGATAAATGCATACATATAATCCTGGCTTTTTGCTGCTGTTTCACTAGTAAGCTCTACGTATTCATCGCCACTGATTGTTGTGTTAGAAGACATACGAGCACCTTTCAGGTTAGCACCTGCCTGTGTACTTCTGATCGAAACCAGGCTGTGATTTGGAATTTCAATTGTCTGGATTGGATTTCCGTCTACAGCATCTTTCAGTTTGTTTTCTACTTTTGTAATGTTGAATGCTAACGTGTTGCCCTCTGCAACCAATTCTGCTGTAATCACTGCGTCAATGTTTTCACCTTTTACAGTCATTGTGTAAACTGCTTGTTTTTCAGAAAATGCTGCTTTTACATCTGATTCTTCAAGAACAACGTCTGTTCCATTGATACGGATTGTTGAAATTGGGGCAGATTGTCCATAGAATACTTTTCCTGCTAAATCCCCTTTCATTTCGTATCTCACTACACTTGGGAATGTTTTTGACACATAAACATCCATATCCTTTGTCGAAAGCATTTCGGTTGCTACATCAGCTGCTTTCACAAGTGTAATCTCATCAACTGTAACATCCTGACTTCCTACCACGACTTCTTTGGAAGCTGCTTCATAGCCTGTCATTGTAACTGCCACTGTGTATGTACCTGAAACAACTGTTTCAAAACTGTACGCACCCTGATCATCGGTAGTTGTCTGTTGTTCTCCCAGCTTCACAGTAGCCCCCTCTACACCAGTGCCATCTGCGTCTACTACAGTGCCAGATACTCCATATGTTGCTGCCTGTACCTGCCCTGTATAGTGAATATCTCGAAGAAGAACATCTGTTACTGCTTCACCCCATACTCCGGCTTTGATTGCAATTTTGTTGCCCAATCCATTTGCAATTCCGGAAAAATCTTCCTGATCAAATACCACTTGATCATCAAGCTTTAAAGTTGCTTTCTTATCTGCTGTCCATTCAAGTCTTACTGCTACTTCCGTGTTGGCTGCAGGTGCACTTTGTCTGGTGCCTTTATACCAATCACCATTGCCGCCTTGATACTTCTGCCAGAACCAGCCGCCATTATCATATCCGATAAACATACCGTTTTGATCCGTATTGTATCCCAAATACACTCCAAAGCGATCACTGTCAGTCTGACTAGAATTTGTATTATTTGATTTCATTGTAAATTCAAAATAGCCCGCCTCATTAAAATTAAACGTATTTGGATTTACAAACATTGCCGGATTACTTCCTGGGTTATTCCCGTTTCCAACTCCGGCCTTAATGTGCAGCCATCCATTTTCTACTGCACAAACTGCATCATTTCCAACTACATTTTCTTTGGTCCATGCGTCATTGATGCCATCCGCAAGTACTGTCTGCTCTTTTGCTGCGGTTTCTTCTGCCCTTACATTTACTAAATTGGCAGGAGCCATAGTCACCACAAGTGCAACAGCCAGCACCATGCTTACAATCCTTGATAACTGTTTTCTTTTCATTTTTCTCCTCCTTTTTTCGTTACAAAAGCATGTAAGGATGCAGCATATCCCTACACACCTTTGTCTTTATACATAACATGTAATTATTACATGATTATGCTCCGTAGCCGTCTGGATTATGTGATTGCCATCTCCAAGAGTCTTCACACATCTCATCTAAACCACGTGTTGCTTCCCAGCCAAGTTCTGCTTTTGCTTTTGCAGGGTCAGCATAACATGTTGCAATATCACCAGGTCTTCTATCTTTGATTTCATATTTGATTTCATGACCACAAGCCTTGCTGAATGCTTTTACCATATCGAGTACAGAGTATCCATTACCTGTACCAAGATTGTACACACATACACCAGCCTTTTCTTCAATCTTCTTCAATGCTTTTACGTGTCCAAGTGCAAGGTCAACTACATGGATGTAGTCACGAACGCCTGTACCATCATGTGTATCATAATCATTACCGAATACACCTAAACATTCACGTTTTCCAACTGCAACCTGTGTAATGTATGGCATTAAGTTGTTCGGAATTCCCTTTGGGTTTTCTCCAATCGTACCACTCTTATGAGCTCCAACCGGGTTAAAGTAACGAAGTAATACAACGTTCCATTCAGGATCTGCTGTATGCAGATCTGTTAAGATTTGTTCCAACATTGATTTTGACCATCCGTATGGATTTGTACATTGTCCTTTTGGACATTCTTCTGTAATAGGAATAAAAGCCGGATCCCCATATACTGTTGCTGATGAACTAAAAATAATGTTTTTAACGCCTGCATTTCTCATTGCATTACATAAAACCAATGTACCATTGATATTGTTATCATAGTATTCTAATGGTTTTGCAACAGATTCACCAACTGCTTTTAAACCTGCAAAATGGATTACTGCATCGATGTCCTCTTCATCAAAAACTTCTTTCATTGCTTTTGCATCACGGATATCTGCTTCGTAAAACTTAATTTCCTTTCCTACAATTTTCTCCACGCGTTTTAATGATTCCGGACTTGAATTACATAAGTTATCAAGTACTACAACGTCATAGCCTGCGTTAATTAATTCGATACATGTGTGGCTTCCAATATAGCCTGCTCCTCCAGTTACTAAAATTGCCATTGTAAACTCCTCCTTTTTAGAAATCCTTTTTATACATTGTATTTTTTAATGATTTCGTTCATTACTTCCCATTTAGCTTCCATATCTTCCACTAATTTGAACTGTGTACGACATCTGTCAAGGTTATGGCCTTCTCTGTGAATCTTGAAATACGTATCTCCCTGAAGGTAATCTGTAAGGAATCTCATACCACATTCAAACGTCATAACTTTTGCACCCATTGGCATCATTTCGATTTCTTTCTGTGTAAGTTTTCCACCACAACCTTCGATAAAACCTTTTGCATAAATATCAAACAGTTCCATATCGCACCAGATTTTATCAAGATCTTTTTCATCTTCTGCACCTGTGCTTGCCCCAAAACGGATAGAATCACCAAAGTCATTCATTGCAAGTCCCGGCATAACTGTATCTAAGTCGATTACACAGATACCTTTTCTTGTAGCATTATCAATCATGATATTATTTAACTTTGTATCATTGTGTGTTACACGAAGCGGAAGTTCACCTTTTGCAAGCATATCACCAAATACATTTGCAACATCTTCATGTGAAAGTACAAAATCAATCTCTTTCTGTACAGAAGCTGCACGTCCGCAAATATCATCTGCCACTGCTTTCTTAAATACTTCAAATCTTGCTTTTGTATCATGGAAGCCTTTAATTGTCTCGTGAAGTGTCTCAGCAGGATAATCAGCAAGTAATCTCTGGAAGTTACCAAAGGACACTGCACTCTGATAGAAATCTTCAGGAGTCTCTACCTGCTCATAGCATGTAGCATCTTCAATAAACTTGTATGCTCTCCAATATTCACCTTCTGAATCCACAAAATATGGTTTATTATCTACTGTAGGAATGACATTCAGTGTCTCTCTCTCAGGATCTCCGCCATTTTCAATAATCTTATTGCGAAGATAAGAAGTAACGTTCAGCACGTTCTCCATCAACTCTACAGGCTGTGTAAAAATGCTCTTATTCATACATTGTAAAATGACCTTTTTCTCTTCGCCTTCACCTAAATTAAATTTAAGTAAATATGTATCATTGATATGACCATTACCGTATGGTCCTTCTTCAATTAAAATACCATTAAATTGAAAGTTCGTAATTGCTTCATCTCTTTGTTTTTTAGAAATTCTATCCATTAGTTTTCACCCCATAATTTTTCAGGATATACTCCCGAAGCTTTCAAATTCTTAATTGCTGCCATTACAACAGGCTTATCCTCTTTGTAAGTTACTCCGTACCATTTGTCTGCTGAAGTCAGCACTGCAACTGTGGCTTTGTCTGCTGCAAGCAGATTACTTACAACTGTTGGAAGAAAATATTCGCACTTCATTGGATTTGTCTGAAGTCCTGCATCTAAAAATGCTTTGAAACCATTATTAATTTCCTGAAGAATGCTGGCTGTAAAGCCCCACATATTCATGGAAACAATGCTTCCTGCCGGAAGATCAGTCCACGTTGCACCGTCATCTTCTGTAAATGCTGCACCATCACCTTTTTTCTCAATACGTGTTCTCTCCACTACATTTACAAGTTCACTGTTATCATTTAATGTACAAATACCACGCGCTACATGTCCGTTCTCTGTCAATGTGTTTTCTAATTGATAACCTACCATTGTATAACGATATTTTTCGTCATCTTCATGTGTTGACAGGTAGTCATAAATCTTCTGGAATGCATCTCTTCCATAGTAATCATCTGCGTTAATTACTGCAAATGGTCCGTCCACTTTTTCAATACAGCTTAACACTGCATGTGCTGTCCCCCATGGTTTCACACGTCCTTCCGGTACTTCATACCCTTCCGGAAGATTGTTCAGATCCTGGAAAACGTATTCCACATCCATAACTTGTTCCATACGGTTTCCTACTGCTTCTCTAAAATCTGCCTCATTCTCTTTCTTGATAATAAAGACAACCTTTTCAAATCCGGCTCTTTTAGCATCGAAAATAGAAAAGTCCATGATAATGTGTCCTTGCTCATCTACCGGATCAATCTGCTTTAATCCTCCATAACGACTACCCATACCTGCTGCCATAATAACTAATACTGGTTTTTTCATATCAATTCCCTCCATACTGTATTCTTACTATTTATTTTATAACAAAAGTCAATAAAATTCTTTATCTTATCAGTTCCTATATTTGCATTATCTGCACTTTTTTACTTTACACTTCCCCTCGGTATGTTATATAATATATAAAAAGATAATCCGGTAAAGAAAGGGTAGCCAATAATGGAATATCAGTGTGTTTCGCTTCGAGATGAATTCAATATTCATGACATATACAGTGTGCATTACTTTGAATATATGAGCGATTTTTATTTCAAAGGTGAATCCCATGATTTTTGGGAATTCTGTTATGTAGACAAAGGTGAAATTGTAGTGGTGGCTGATTCTCGCACCCATACACTGCAAAAAGGAGAAGTAATTTTTCATAAGCCGAATGAATTTCATATGCTACAAGCAAATGGCAAAATAGCACCAAGTCTGTTGGTTGCCTCTTTCTCGTGCGACAGTTCACCTATGGATTTTTTTTCGAACCGTATTTTTAAAATCGACTCCAGAGAACGAACTTTCTTAGGTGAGTTAATTATCGAGGCGCGTAACACATTCTCCTGCACGCTAAATAACCCATATTTGCAGCAATATTCATTAAAGGATGATATCTTTTTTGCCTCCGAACAACTCATACATATTTATTTGGAGCAATTTTTAATCAGCTTATTCCGACGCTACTCGTACGAAAAGATTTCTGAAAACGCTCTGCCAAAATCAACACGCCTGAAAAACGAGAGCGATACTTTCAATCAAATTGTTCGATATTTAGAACAACACCTTTCCTCCCGTGTCACGATTGAAAAAATATGTACTGACAACATGATTGGACGTACACAATTGCAGAAACTTTTTCACGACAAAAGCAACCATGGAATTATTGAGTATTTTTCACATATGAGAATCGACTCTGCCAAACAGATGATTCGTAATGGAAATATGAATTTCACACAGATTTCAGAACAACTTGGCTATACTTCGATTCACTATTTTTCCAGACAATTTAAAAAACTTTGTGGAATGACACCTTCAGAATATGCCTCAAGTATCAAAGCAATATCTGAAAGATAAATTATAATGACTCACTTTTATAGAAAGGACATGAGACTTTGAGTACACAATGCTATAATCTAGACTCACCTCCCTTAGAGGAACTGAACATCCGTTTATTGTATGTATCTTATTCAAATTATGGGAAAGACTGGAACAGTATACTACACACGCATCATTTTGCAGAATTGTTCTATATTATAAATGGAAACTGCTCTTTTAAGGTAGAAGATAAGACTTTTACCGTAAAAAGGGATGATTTAATTATCATTAATCCGAACGTTACGCACACGGAGCTCGGACTTGCCGGGAAATCTCTGGAGTATATTGTGCTCGGCATAAGTGGTCTTCAATTTAAAGATGAGAATCTTGAACATTACTACGACTACAGTCTGAATAACCTTCGCGATAATCGGGAGGAACTTTTCCCATATTTAAAGCTTCTCCTTGATGAGGCACAAGGGAAACAGGAATATCATGAGACAATATGCCAGCATCTTTTAGAATCTATGATTCTAACCTTAGTACGTAATACTAAAAATACTGTTTCTGCGACCCCTGTAAAGAAAATCACAAAAGAATGTCGTTTTATTGAGCAATATATTAATGAACATTTTACAGAAGATATTACACTCCAGACTCTAAGCGACCTCACTTATTTGAATAAATATTATCTAGTGCATTCTTTTAAGGAATACAAGGGCATCTCACCGATTAATTACCTGATAGAAAGACGAATTACTGAGTCCAAGCATCTGTTAGAAAATACGAATTATTCTGTTGCCAAAATTGCAAATACAACAGGCTTTTCTTCGCAGTCATATTTCTCACAGATCTTCAAGAAAGAGACGGGTATGTCGCCAATTCAATATCGCAAATCAAAATTATCATAAAAAAACGGGTGTATGATTTAAAAATCATACACCCATCTGTATTTCTTTATCTTTTTTTCCGAAATTCTTAAATTTCATACCAGATGATTTCATTAGCTTTAAGATCTAAGTCAAAGCTTGTTCCGTCACCCTTGTATACTGTTGTGCTTTGTGGTTCATATGTGTTGTTAACAACGCAGTATTTACCATTAGCAACATAAGCATGAACTTCAACGTTGAAGTTAGTGCTATACCATTTATTTAAGTTTTCTTCGTCATGTGATGACCAAATTACTGAACGGTATAAAATTCTGCTGTTTTCGAAGCTGTATGGAAGACCGCTGATATATACACAACGTCCTTTACCAAATTCGTTAACAGCCATCTGAACTTCTTTATCTCTTTGAACTAAGATGTCAGTTCCTTCGTAAGCAAAGATGCTCTTCTTACCTTCACCAAAATCTACTGGTTTTGTAGTATCAGCTAAGATAAAGTGATTTGGGTTTTCTCCCCAGTTGTATTTGTCGTAGTTTAATGTGAAGCCAGTTTCTTTTTCTACACCTAACATGCTGGCAAGTTGTAAGAAATGTCCTTGGTATTGATGTCCTGAAGGTTCACCAACACCGATGAATCCACCACCGTTGTATACGAATTCACGGATTGTTGCAACAACGTCTGGGTTTTCCCATATATATCCACCTGTGTGAGCTGTGTCAGCATCACCAACATTGATGATAACATCGATGTCGTCTAAGATAGATTTGTCTGCTAAGATATCATCAAATGAAATGAATTCCACATCAAATGGAGCACCACTTAATGTTTCGATGATACCAGCGTAGCTGTAGTTTTGTTTTTGATATAAAGCATGGTGAACCATGTGGCATCCCCATTTTCTGATTTTACCCCAAGCATTTAATACGGCTACTTTCTTCACGCAGTGAGGAGTTGTTCCTTTTGCGTTTTCATATAATTCGCGGAATTCATCACATACAGATTCAACATAATCAATGAATTCCGGGAAATCTAAAGCTAACTTTAAGTATCCACCGTATCCGATTCTGTCGATTGGTTTTCTAAGAATCGCACGTCTAGCAGTTACCCAGTTTTCTTTTGCTTCTTTCACAGGGTCTCCACCTTCATGGAATGTATCTGGAAAGAAGTATGGTAAGAATCTGCCCTCTCTGTATTCAACACCTTCAATATCAGAGATTAAACGTAATGTTGAACCGTTGCCTACTGAACCTACCACTGCATCTAAACCGATTGAAGCAAATTCTTCCATAAATGGTTCCGTTCCAATCCAGTGATCTCCTAAAAACATCATAGCTTCCTTACCACATTCATGTGTAATGTCTACCATTTCTTTAGCTAAAGCAGCAACTTCCCTTCTTTGGAAAGCTTGGAAGTCTTTGAATTCTTTGCTAGGTACACGGTATTGGTTGTTGTGGTAACCTTGGTCTACGATATATTCTGGACGGAATTTGTATCCAACTTCTTTTTCAAATTGTTCTAAGATGTATGGACTCACAGATGCTGAGTATCCGTACCAGTCTACATATTTTTCTCTCTTAAGTTCATCAAATACTAATGTAAATTGATGGAAGAATGTTGTATAACGAATAACGTTTACATATGGGTGATCTTCACAGAATTTGCGAAGACGTTTCATTGTATATTCGTGTGTTTTTGGTTGACGAACGTCGAATGTAATTTGATGTTCAAAGTCTTTCCAATCATTTGTTACGGCATTGTACATATGTACTGGATCCCAGATTAAGTAAGCCAAGAAAGCTACTGTATATTCATGGAAAGTCGCTGCGTCTTTAATTACTACGCAACCCGTTTCTTCGTTGTATTCCCACTTTTCAACCGGAACAACTTCTCCTGTTGAACGGTCAACAACCTCCCACCAACGTTTGATATCATCTCTTGTATTAACTTGCATTAATTCATCAGCGATACCTTTCATTAATGGAATAGCTAATTCGTTTTCTGTAGCAGTATGGAATCCTGTCATGATGTAACATTGTTGTACTTCATCTGGATTAGCCTTTGCCCAAACGTTATCTTTTCTTGTTGTGTAATATGTTGAGTAAATTTTTGCCCCCACTTTTGTTAACTCTTCTGGAAATTCTGTTCCATCACAGTCACGGATAGCGTCAGCTCCCCAACGTTTTAAGATTTCAATTGTCTCTGGGACAACGTCTAAGTTTGTAGGGATTGTTACTCTACCTTTTGCTTTTTCATTGCACATAAAAGCGGTTCTCCTTTCTTTGTTACTGTCTAATTCTTATTTGTACTGTCTGTTATATAACCAAAGCAGGAAAATCAACCCTGCAAGCCCAACCATCTCCATAGCAAGTCCTTGTGGTCCAATATTTTTTTGTCCAATAATAACCAGCGCAAGACATACAACGAACACAATAGCAACAATAATACCAACTAATATTTTCTTTGTATTTTCGTTCATGATATATCCTCCTTAACCTTTCAAACCACCAACAGTCATACCTTCTGTCAGTTGCTTTTGTACACACATATAGAAGAATAATACTGGAAGCATTACAATTACAAGACCTGCATACATACGACCATATTGAACTGCTGATTTCTGTGCTGCCATAAGGTTCATCAAACCTACAGGTAAAGTCTTTAATTCTGGTTTTGTCAACAATGTCATTGAAATGATGTACTCATTCCAGAATGAAAGGAAGTTGAACAGAAGCACTGTTACAATACTTGGTTTTGCCATTGGGATGATAACCTGTACCATTGTTCTGAAATATCCGGCACCATCTACATAAGCAGCTTCCTCATAGTCTTTTGCAAGAGTCTTGAAGTAGCCTGACAATAAGTAAATTGTAAACGGAAGTGCAGTTGCAGCGTATACTACAGCCAACATAAATATGTTATTCAGGAAAAATGGGTGTCCTATTGTCTTTCTTAAGAAAGTATCTCCATCACTTAACATCAAGAAGATTGGCACTACAATATAGTTTACGTTGATAAATAAACCAGCCATAATCAAAAGGTTCCAGAATTTACTTCCAACGAATTTAAATCTTGCCAATACATAAGATGCCGGCAACGAAATAACAATCAAAAGTGCAAGTGCAATCACTGTAACAATTACTGTATTCAGCATAAATGAGCCCATCTCTGCACTTTGCCATGCATCTACAAAATTCTGTAAATGTACCCCTGCCGGAAGTGCCCATGGATTTCTGTAAAACTCTGAGTTTTCTTTAATAGATGCCATAAATACCCAGAACACCGGCACAATGATTGTTACCATTAAAAAAATCAATGGAAGATAAATAAATAATTTACTAAGACTAGATGTCTCTCTAATTGGTCCTTTATTTTTCTTACTCATTTTCTCTACCTCCTTCTAGAACTCAATCTCTTCACGTTTAGTAACCATGTTCAAGATTCCGGCTAACGCAAATGAGAAGATAAATACTACAGAACCGATTGCCATACCATAACCATACGAAGAGTTCGTATAAGCTTCTTTATACATATAACTTAAGAATACTTCTGAAGCTCCGTCCGGTCCTCCTCCTGTCATCGCTTTTACGAAAAGGAAACTCATGTTAATTGTACTGATAATAAAGAATGTTAATGTCGTTCTAATATTTGTCCAAATCAATGGTAACGTAATAGAAAAGAATTGCTTAATTTTGCCTGCGCCTTCCAAACTTGCCGACTCATAAAGGCTTAACGGCACATTTGCCATACTTGCCATATACATAACCATATAATAACCGATTGCCTGCCAGATCATTGCAATAATGATACTCCATATAACCAACTTCTGATCACCCAGCCAAAGAATTGGTACTTCTGCATCACCTCTGAAAATTCCCAAAATTGAATTCAAAAGTCCTTGGTTAGGATCATAAATTGCAGAGAAAATTGCACTGATTACAACTACTGATAAAATGTTAGGAATATAGAATATAATTCTAAAGAAATTCTGTCCTTTAAGTTTTTCTCTTGTCAAAATTGCCGCAAAAACAAGTGCAAGTGCAAAAGTGACGATTGTAACGATTACAATCAGTAATATTGAATTTTGGAACGTCTTAAAGAATTTTTCACTTTGGAATAATATCTTAAAGTTGTTAAATCCTACAAATGTCTTGTCTACAGTATATCCGCCCCATTTATACATGGACATACGAAATACGTTGATAGTAGGATAAATCATAAAAATGATAAATAAAATAATAGCAGGAGCCACACAACAGAATATGAATCTCCCTTTACCTTTTTCTTTTCGCATTGGCTCATCTCCAATCTAAATACACTTTACTTATAAAAGACTGGTGCCAATGAAGCACCAGTCTTTATTTTCTCACGCCATCATAAGCACTGATAATAATCATTCAATTATTTGATAAGAGCTCCTCTGAAAATGTCATTATCTGCAATAATCTGTGCTTTCCAATCTTCGATTGTCTTGTCTCCTGTTACAAGAGAGTTAATTGGGTTAAAGAATGTTTCTGCTATTGATTTCCCTTCAACCGCTCTTGTAGCTGCAAAGCCATTCAATACTCCTGTTGCACCTGTATCATAAATGCTGTAGTAAATCTTGCTATCACCTTCTAATTTGTCTGCTAAACCTGTAATTGGTTGAATAGCACCTTTAGCTGCAAAGATTTCTGCTGCTTCATCTGAGTATAAGTAAGCAAGGAATTGTTTTCCAAGTTCTTGGTTAGCTGCGCCTGATGGCATCCAGATTTGTTCGAACCAAGCAAATGAAGCTCTTTCTCCGCCTGCTGTTACAGCTGGAAGAGCTGTGAATCCCCATTCAAAACCTTCAGCACGTGGAGCCTCAGCCATTTCGCCGATTACCCAGTTACCGTTTGGCATAAATAATGCTTTGTTGTCTAATACTAACTGTTGGTTTTTCTGGAAGTTGTCGTCGTTTGCATTAGCTGGTGTTGTAGCTTCTGTGTAGTCAGCTAATTTGTCAAGGATTGCAAAGATTTGTTCTGCTTCTGGTGTATTCCAGATACCTTCAGCAAATGATACAGCCTGATCAAATTTGTCACCAAATGCTTCATGCATTAAAGCATATAAGAAAGCATCAAAGTAACCAGCTGTTGGATATGTAAATAATGCAATACCTTCAGCTTTAGCTTTGTCGCCTAATGCCCACATTTCATCCCAAGTTGTTGGAACTGTCCAGCCTTTTTCAGCAAAAAGACCTGCATTGTAGAATAATCCACATGGGCTGTAGAACATTGGCATTAAGTATGTTTTGCCATCACCGTATGGGTTAGTTGTTGTGTTGTCTGTGAAACCAGCAGCAATCTTGTCTCCAACTTTTACGTCTTCACCTGGAACCGTCATAGATAAAACGTCTGTTAAGTCAACTAAGTTCTGGTCCTTAACAAATGTTTCTGTCATAGCTTTTTCACGACCTGTTGCACACATGATAACGTCTGGGTAGTTACCAGCTTTCATATCTGGTGAAATTACATCTTCAATGTTTTTGTCGATTGTAAGTTCAACCTTTACCCCTTTGTTAGCTTTTTCAAATGCTGCACAGATTTCTTTCCACATATCTGTACCATAAGCTGTCTCGATAGCTGCAACTTTTAATACTTTGCTATCTTTGTCTGCGTTGTCTTTGTTGTCTTTGCCACCACAAGCTGCAACACTAAGTGTCATTACGCCTGCTAAAGCAAGACAAAGTAACTTTTTCAATTTCATACCTTTTTTCCTCCTTCTTAGTTAAGGGCAGAACTCCTCTCCCCTTTCGGTATATGATATAGGATATATCATTTCACACCTTTATTTCAAGTGTTATTTTGTTGTTTTTTTTATATATATTGTTTTTCCTCTAACAAATAGTAATTTTAAACAAAAAAACAAAGCTTCAACGTGTTTTACGCCCCCTATTTTGTATAATTTGATACATTTTTATTAAAACAAAATTCGACTTTTATAAAAATCATCCACATTTTATTCCTCTTGCAAAATCAATCTCTTCTATTTTTGTGGCTGTATCTTAATTTAGACTTTACATTTTTAACAACATTACTAAAGAAATTATGACCTTAATAACGATTTGAAAAACAAAAAAAATACTGAGAGTGTCACTTTCCTATCATGTACAGCAAAAAGGTGCTGCCGAAACACTTCGGAAGCACCCTTTGACTTCTTATTAATCTTGAACATATGGCATCAAAGCGAGAATTCATGACTGAAATATATACTCGGTACTACTAAGTACTATCAGTCACGATTCCGTACCATTACGTCATTTACCACTTATCCTTATAAGGTACACGTGGGTACATTGGTTTTGCCCAAAATAGTCACTCATTTGTCATTCCTAAAATCAGTTGGTCAGAGTGGCGAGCCCTTTCTATAAGTTCTTCCACTTTGCAGATAAACTCTGCATAACTTCCTGCTTCTTTTCTTCGGTAGCTTCTGCGTAGACATCCATCGTAGTTTTGATGTTCTTATGTCCCATAACGCTCTGAATGTAAGCGTCAAATCTGACGCCCTAGTTTAAAATTAAAGCGCCGTTTTTAACGA
>CALBNS010000078.1 GCA_937896665.1 uncultured Clostridia bacterium | reverse complement strand
ATACGTCAAAGCCAGTAAAATCAATAGATTTGGGCTTGACAGAATAGGAAGGTATTACCTATGAATCCAATCTATGAAAAGTTATTAAAATGTACAGAATTTGTAAAGAATAAATGTAAGTTTGAACCAAAGATTGCGCTGGTGTTAGGCTCAGGACTTGGTAATTATGCAGATGAAATGGAAGTAGTAGAAGGCATCGAATATGCGGAGATTGAAGGTTTTCCGGTCTCAACGGTTGCAGGGCATAGTGGACGGTTTTTATTTGGATATGTGTCAGAGGTTCCGGTTGTGGCAATGCAAGGCAGAGTTCATTTTTATGAAGGATATTCGATGACCGATGTGGTACTCCCGATTCGTCTGATGGGGATGCTGGGTGCAAAGGCGCTGATTTTGACGAATGCGGCAGGCGGTGTTAATGTGAATTTTCAGCCGGGGGATTTGATGATGATTACAGATCACATTACGACGGCTGTTCCAAGTCCGTTGATAGGTGTAAATTTAGAGAAGCTTGGACCGCGTTTTCCAGATATGAGTGAAGTTTATAATAAGGAATTGCGCGCTACGATTCGTCAGGCGGCTCGCAATACAGGTATTACGCTCCAACAAGGTGTATATGTGCAGTTTACAGGACCAAGTTATGAGACACCGGCAGAAATTAGAATGTGCAGAACATGGGGAGCAGATGCAGTAGGTATGAGTACAGCATGTGAAGCGATGGCTGCAAATCATATGGGCATGAAAGTATGTGGAATTTCCTGCATCACGAATATGGCAGCAGGTATGACAGTGCAGCCTTTAAATCACAGCGAAGTGCAGGAGACGGCTGACCGCGTGGCAAAGGAATTTAAGGAGCTGGTGACAGAGACGATTCGTTTGATAGGGGGGAAATACAGATGGAATCAAGAAAATTAATTGAATTAGCACATAAAGCGAGGGTGCAGGCTTATGCTCCCTATTCCGGTTATTGTGTAGGAGCAGCACTACTGACGAAAGAGGGAAAAGTATATTTGGGCAGTAATATTGAAAATGCCTCTTACGGTGCAGCCAATTGTGCAGAACGTACGGCTTTTTTCAAGGCTATCTCGGAAGGCGAGCGAGAATTTGAAGCAATTGCAATCGTTGGAGGAAGGCAGGGTGAAGCTGTCGGGGGTATGTGTGCACCATGTGGAATTTGTAGACAGGTGATGATGGAGTTTTGTAGTCCAGAAGAATTTCATATTATTTTAGAAGATAATGAGGAAGGACTAAAATGCTTCCTGTTGAAAGATTTACTTCCGTTTGGGTTTGGCCCTTCAAATCTTGGAAAGGAATGATGTGAGAATGGGAGAAAAAAGTTTGCCGAAGCTTGATCTGCACTGTCATCTGGATGGATCGCTGTCTAAATCTTTTGTGGAAGAACTGAAGGGAAGAGTGGTCAATGAAAAGGAATTACAGGTCAGCGAAGAATGCAGGAGTCTTGCAGAATATTTAGAAAAATTTGATTTACCATTGACATGCCTGCAGGATGAACAGGGATTAAAAAAGGCAGGATATGATTTTATAAAAGGAGTGTCAAAAGAGAAACTGAATTATGTGGAAGTGCGTTTTGCACCACTTCTTTCTTGCCAGCAAGGATTACGGACAGGCCGAATTATAGAAGCGGTGCTTGCCGGGCTGGAGCAGGGAAGGAAAGAGTTCGATGTAGATTACGGTGTGATTATCTGTGCCATGCGCCACCACGAACCAGAGAAAAGTCTTGCGATGATAAAAACAGCAAGGGAATATCTGGGGGATGGAGTGTGTGCGGCAGATTTGGCGGGTAATGAAGCAGCATATCCGATGTCCTGTTTTCTAGAACTTTTTGCACAGGTAAAAGCAATGAACATGCCATTTACCATACATGCCGGAGAATGTGGAGATGCCAAAAATATAAGAGATGCAGTTTTATGCGGCGCGAAGCGTATCGGCCATGGAATTGCGATGAAGGAATATCCGGAGATTATGGAACTTTGCAGGGAAAGGCGAATTGGCATTGAGCTGTGTCCAATCAGTAATCTCCAGACAAAGGCAGCGGCAGGTAAACAGGAATATCCGCTTCGACTATTTTTAGAAAAAGGTCTATTGGTGACAGTGAATACGGATAACCGTACTGTCAGTAATACGACAGTTCAAAAAGAGCTTCGATTTATAAAAGAAAATTATAGAATATCAGGGGAGGATATTCTCCAGATGACAAAAAATGCGATTGAGACAGCGTTTGCGACAGAGGATGTGAAACACAAATTATGGAAAATGCTATGAAATAGACTTATTTGCATAGAATAAAGAGAAGGAGGATGCAGGATGCAGAATTATTCAGGAGAAGTTGGCTTACAATACCATATACAACTGCGGCCGGGGGATGTGGGGGGTTATGTAATACTGCCGGGTGACCCGAAGCGATGTAAGAAGATTGCAAAATATTTTGATGATGCAAAACTGATGGCAGACAGCCGGGAATTTGTGACGTATACAGGGTATCTTGAGGGAGAAAAGGTAAGCGTTACATCTACAGGAATTGGCGGACCTTCCGCTTCCATCGCCATGGAAGAATTGGTGCGTTGTGGAGCGGATACATTTATCAGAGTGGGAACCTGTGGCGGAATTGACATCGACGTCAAAGGCGGAGATATCGTGATTGCAACCGGGGCAGTCCGTATGGAGGGAACAAGTAAAGAATATGCGCCGATTGAGTTCCCGGCAGTGGCTGATCTGGATGTCACGAATGCCTTAGTTGCAGCGACAAAAGAGCTTGGATATGAATTTCACACCGGTGTCGTACAATGTAAAGATGCATTTTACGGACAGCATGAGCCGGAAGCGCTCCCGGTAAGTTATGAACTGCTGAATAAATGGGAGGCATGGAAACGTCTCGGCTGTAAAGCGTCAGAGATGGAATCGGCTGCATTGTTTGTAGTGGCAAGTCATCTTAAAGTGCGTTGTGGATCGGTTTTTCTGGTAGTCGGCAACCAGGAACGTATGGCAGCAGGGCTTGATAATCCAATCGTTCATGATACGGATGCAGCTATAAAGGTAGGAGTAGAAGCGCTACGCAAATTGATTCGTGCCGACAAAACAAAGGCATAGGAAAGGGCAAATATGGGAAAATATAGACGTATATTTACGGTTGTAATTGATTCGTTAGGTATTGGTGCGATGGAGGATGCAGCGGATTATGGAGATGTAGGAACAGATACTCTAGGACATATTTCTCAGTCTGTCGAAGAGTTTCGTATTCCGAATCTGCAGAAACTCGGTATGGCAAATCTGCATGAATTAAAGCATGTCGTGCCGGTACGGGAACCTTTGGGATATTATATGATATTAAAGGAAGCCAGTGCAGGGAAAGACACTATGACGGGACATTGGGAAATGATGGGGCTTCATATTACAAAACCTTTTCAGACATTTACGGAGAACGGTTTCCCAAAGGAACTCATTGAAGAATTGGAAAAGCGGACCGGGAGAACTGTGATAGGCAACAAGAGTGCAAGTGGAACAGAAATTCTAGAGGAACTGGCAGAAGAAGAGATTGAGACGGGGCATATGATAGTATATACATCAGCAGATTCGGTATTGCAGATTTGCGGCAATGAAGAGACATTTGGATTAGAGGAACTTTACCGATGCTGCGAGATCGCAAGAGAGCTGACGATGAAAGATGAGTGGAAGGTTGGAAGAGTGATCGCCAGGCCGTATGTGGGCAACAGGAAGGGCGAGTTTAAGCGGACTGCTAATCGTCATGACTATGCCCTAAAACCATATGGAAAGACAGCGCTGGATGTATTGAAGAGTGCAGGGCTTGATGTGATTTCGGTAGGAAAAATCAAGGATATTTTTGATGGGGAAGGTATCACTGAGGCCTATAAGTCAAAAAGCTCCGTGCATGGAATGGAACAGATGATGGAAATTGCGAAACGTGATTTTACCGGACTTTGTTATGTCAATCTGGTGGATTTTGATGCACTCTGGGGGCACCGGCGTGATGTATATGGATATGCGGGGGAATTGGAACGGTTTGATGAAAAGCTTGGTGAGTTCCTGCCACTTCTTAGGGAAGATGATCTTTTGATTTTGACGGCAGACCATGGAAACGATCCGACACACACAGGAACTGATCATACCAGGGAAAAGGTTCCGCTTCTGCTTTATTCACCTTCAATGGAAGGAGCAGGCAATCTTGGGATTGCAGATACATTTGCGGTAGTCGGGGCAACCATTGCAGACAACTTTGGAATTGCAATGCCGAAGGATACGATAGGAGAATCCATTTTAGAAAAAATAGTATAGAGGAAAAAAGAAGGAAACATGATGGAAAAAGAAAAAATACTGGCAATGGTAGACCATACCTTGCTTGCACAGACAGCAACATGGGAAGAAATAAAAGTGATTTTAGATGATGCGATGAGATACCAGACAGCTTCTGCCTGCATTCCTGCTTCTTACGTGAAACAGGCGGCAGAATATGTAGAAGGAAAGATTCCAATCTGTACAGTCATTGGTTTTCCAAATGGCTATAGTACTACAGCAGTGAAAGTGTTTGAAACAAAAGATGCCATCGTAAACGGTGCAGTAGAAATTGACATGGTAATTAATATTGGCTGGCTGAAGGACAGGAAATATGAAGAACTTGAGACGGAAATCAGAGAAATTCATGAGGCTTGCGAAGGACATGTTCTGAAGGTGATTATTGAGACTTGTCTGTTGACGGAAGAGGAAAAAGTGAAGATGTGTGAAATTGTGACCAGGGCCGGAGTAGAATACATTAAGACTTCAACTGGATTTTCAAAAGCAGGAGCAACGATAGAAGATGTAACGCTGATGAAAAAATGTGTGGGAAAAAGTGTGAAAGTGAAAGCTGCGGGTGGAATTGCTTCTTTTGAGGATGCAGAGAATTTTGTGGCTTGTGGTGCAGACCGTCTTGGAACAAGCAGACTTGTAAAATTGGTAAAGGAATAGTTAAGAATTAGGAAAGCTTCTTGCAAACTATACAGTATATGTGATATGCTCTAATTTAGTGTAAATTATAAATATGAGGCGGGAAAAGTCATGAAGATAATTATTGTTGGATGTGGAAATGTAGGTTATACATTGGCAGAGCAACTTAGCAAGGAAAACCATGATATTACAGTAGTAGATGCACAGGAAAAGAAAGTGCAAAATGTTTCGGACAGCTGTGATGTACTTGGAATCACAGGCAATGGTACAAGCCTGAAGGTTTTGATGGAAGCAGGTGTGAATGAGGCAGATCTTTTGATTGCGGTGACCGGTTCTGATGAGATGAATCTGTTGTGCTGTCTGCTTGCAAGAAAGGTGGGAGGGTGTCATACCATTGCAAGAGTCAGTAACCCTGTTTATAACGATGAGATTCCGTTTATTAAAGAGGCGCTGGGCCTTGCGATGGTCATTAATCCTCAGCTTGCAACAGCAACTGAGATGGCAAGACAGCTAAAATTCCCATCTGCCTTGAAGGTAGAATCTTTTGCCAAAAGCCGTGCAGAGCTTGTAAATTACCGCTTGGAGGCAGGTAATCCTTTGTGCGATATGAGGCTTAAGGATTTAAGTCACAAATTGGGCAGGGAGATTTTGGTTTCAATTGTAGAACGTGGAAAAGAAGTACTTATCCCTGATGGTAGTTTTCAATTAAAAGAAAAAGATATCATTACGATTATCGGGAGCAGGACAAGAACCGTATCTTTCTTTAAAAGTATCGGGGTTCCAACTACAACTGCGAAAGATGCAATGATTATAGGTGCAGGAAGAACGGCAATTTATCTTGCAAAGCAGTTGATAGATATGGGAATTAAAGTTAAGATTATTGAGAATGATGAAACAGAATGCGAAGAACTGGTTGAAATGCTGCCAAAAGCAATGGTTATTCAGGGTGATGCCACTGATAAGAATCTTTTGTTAGAGGAAGGTTTGATGGAGACAGAGGCATTCATTACCAATACGGCGTTTGACGAAGAAAATCTCATGCTTTCTTTGTATGCAAAAAGCTGTTCTAAGGCGAAGTTGATTACTAAGATACATAAAATCTCTTATGATGAGATTATCGGTAATCTTGATGTCGGAAGTACCATTTATCCGAAATATATTACGGCAGAGACGATTATCAAATACGTCCGTGCGATGAAGAACTCTATCGGCAGTGATATTGAAACGCTTTATCGGTTGAAGGATAACAGGGTAGAGGCCTTGGAATTCTTAATTCGTGAAGATTCTCCGGTTGTTGGAATTCCGCTTCAAAATCTGAAATTAAAATCTAATGTTTTAATAGGCTGTATTTCACGAAGAGGAAAAGTTACTATTCCAAATGGACAGAGTGTGATTGAGGTTGGGGATACAGTTATTTTGGTTACAACAAGAACCGGATTCCATGATATCAGGGATGCGTTGATGTAGGAGGCGTGCTATGAATTATTCGATGATTCGCTATGTGTTAGCGTGGGTACTTACGTTTGACGGTCTGTTTCTGATGCTTCCTGCTGTAGTGTCGTGGGTCTATCAGGAAGGAGGGGGGATAGTATATCTTGCGGTGGCAGCAGGAAGTCTTCTTGTTGGATGGATTGGCCGTCTGAAGAAACCGAAAAGTAAGTTATTCTATTCGAAAGAAGGGTTTGTCAGTGTGTCACTGAGTTGGATTGTTCTCAGTCTTGTGGGTGCATTACCATTTACGCTGACTGGTGAAATCCCATCTTATGTGGATGCAATTTTTGAAACGATTTCCGGTTTTACTACAACTGGTTCCAGCATTTTGTCAGATGTAGAGGCTTTGTCGCACACAGCCTTATTCTGGCGCTCGTTTACGCACTGGGTAGGTGGTATGGGCGTACTGGTATTTATTATGGCAATTCTGCCGTCGACAGGGAGTTCTGATGTGCATTTGATGCGTGCAGAGAGTCCGGGACCATCTGTTGGAAAGTTTGTACCAAAAGTAAGAGGTACTGCCATGATTTTATATGGCATTTATATTGGGATTACTGTAATCGAGATTATTGCATTATTACTTGCGGGTTTGAATTTGTTTGAAGCAATGACACTAACATTTGGTACAGTAGGTACAGGTGGATTTGCTCTGTTAAATTCCAGCATAGGCTCTTACAATTTGGCGGTACAGATAATCATAACAGTCTTTATGCTGTTGTGTTCTATTAATTTTATTGTCTATTATTTGTTGCTGATACGCAAACCGAAAGAGGCATTGTTGAATGACGAACTGCGGTATTTTTTAGTAATTGTATTTACTTCGGCAATCCTGATTGCAATCAATATTCAGGATAGTTTTCGTAATATTTTTGAAGCTTTTCAGACTTCGATATTCCAGGTGTCTTCTATTGTGAGTACCACCGGATATGCGACTGCGGATTTTAATCAATGGCCTGAGTTTTCAAAAACAGTGCTGGTACTTTTGATGTTGATGGGTGCATGTGCGGGAAGTACAGGTGGTGGATTTAAAGTATCGAGATTGGTTATACTTTTGAAGTCTATTAAAAATGAAGTTCTGGCAATCGTTCATCCCCGGAGTGTCAGAAAAGTAAGAACCGACGGAAGAGTGGTGCCTGATGAAACGGTTAAGCGCGTGCTGGTATATCTGGCAGTGTATTCGATTATTGGAATCCTATCTGTTCTTGCAGTCAGTCTGGATGGAAAAGACATGACAACGAATATTACAGCCGTTGTGGCAACGTTTAATAATATTGGTCCGGGACTTAATGTGGTGGGTCCGACCGGTAATTTCGGTAGCTTTAGCGTGTTTTCCAAATTAATATTAAGCTTTGATATGCTGGTGGGACGTTTAGAGATTTTCCCAATGTTGGTGCTGTTATCGCCGGGGACATGGAAGCTTCCGATTCGATTGCCGGAAAAAAGGAATAAAAGAGAAAAAGGAGAGGTCAAACTGTGAAAAATGAATTCTATTATCCGTCAAAAGATGGCTTGACTCGGATCCATGCAATTGAATGGAAACCGAAGCAGGAAGTGAAAGCAGTATTACAAATCTGCCACGGTATGGTGGAGCATATCAACCGTTACAATGATTTTGCAGAATTTTTGGCTCAGAATGGATATTATGTTGTAGGACACGACCATCTGGGACACGGAAAGTCTGTGACATCTTCAGAAAAACGAGGGTTTTTTCATGAAAAAAATGGAAATGAAATTGTGATTGCTGATATTCATCAGCTTCGTGTATATACAGAACGGAAATATCCTCATGTTCCGTATTTTATTATGGGGCACAGTATGGGGTCTTTCCTGGTAAGACAATATCTGGGACTTTATGGAGAAGGAATCGCTGGTGCTGTTATTATGGGAACAGGTCACCAGTCAAATATTACGTTAAATGCAGGAAAAGTGGTGTGCAGACTGATTGCCGCATGCAAAGGCTGGGAGTACCGAAGCAAGCTCGTAAACAATATGGCAGCGGGTGGATATGAGAAACAGTTCCAATCTGCGACAGATGGCTCTAGCTGGCTCTCGAGGAACCCTGAAAGTGTAAGAAAATACAAAAATGATCCTCTGTGCAGCTTTATATTTACAGTGAATGCATATTATAATCTGTTTTGTGGAATGGTGAGAATGAATCGACAGGAGAATGCAGGAAAAATACCAATGACATTACCTGTACTTTTCGTCGCAGGAAAGGAAGACCCGGTTGGAAACTCTGGAAAAGGGGTAGAAAAAGTCTGTCAGGCCTATCGAAATCGGGGGATGAATCATGTAGAAATAAAGATGTATGCGGGCGCTCGTCATGAAATTTTAAATGAATATGGAAAAGAACAGGCGTATGAGGATATTCTGAACTGGCTGGAAAAAAGGATTTGTAAATAGAGTGTAAAAACGGGAAGATTGTATGAGTCTTCCCGTTTATTATACTTATGCTTAACTGGTCTTTGTGAATTCTGTTTTACATTTTGGGCATGTAATGCAGATGCGGCCCTTCCCTTTTGGAACACGAATCTTTTGCTTGCAGGTAGGACACTTGTAAATATGGTGTGTTTTTCGCTGATTCATCAGAGACTGCTCTTTTCGGAATCTCGAAAGCACTTTCCCTTTTAACTGTAAAAACTGTTGATTTTCCTGATAACGCTTTGTGCAATTTTTTGAAAACATACGATAGTATGTATAAATTAATATTAGAAGGGTCCAGGAACTTAATATACGGCTGTCAACGAAAAGATCTAGAACCCATCCGGCAAGGAATAATCCCATTAAAAATTTTGAGAAAGAATCCACTCCGTAACGACCGTACATAAAACGTTGTAATTTTTCTTTCATATCGTTCACCTCTTGTGATATCATAGCATGTTTCAGCAGAAAAAAATATGGTTTAAGTATAAAGAAAAATTAAAAAAATATAAAAGGATAAGAAAATAGTCTGTCCAATCGAAAACGTTTATGGTATAATATGAACGATAGCTATGAGAGGAGAACAACAAATGAAGAGAGTGCTATTAAAGCTCAGCGGCGAAGCCTTGGCAGGAGATAAAAAGACAGGATTTGACGAAGCGACCTGCATTGGTGTTGCGAAACAAGTTAAACAGTTAGTAGACGACGGAATTCAGGTGGCAATCGTTACCGGAGGCGGCAATTTCTGGAGAGGCAGAACAAGCGAAACGATTGATCGTACAAAGGCAGACCAGATCGGTATGCTGGCAACTGTGATGAATTGTATTTATGTATCTGATATTTTTAGACATGTAGGCATGAAGACAGAGATTTTTACTCCGTTTACATGCGGAGCATTTACGAGTCTTTTTTCAAAAGATTCGGCAGTGGAAGCGTTGAATGCAGGAAAGGTTGTTTTCTTTGCAGGCGGAACAGGCCATCCTTATTTTTCAACAGATACAGGAGCAGTGCTTCGTGCAATTGAAATTGAAGCAGATGCAATGCTGCTTGCAAAAGCAATTGATGGTATCTACGACAGCGACCCGAAATTAAATCCTGATGCGAAGAAATATGATGAAATTACCATTCAGGAGACAGTTGACAAAAGACTTGCGGCTGTTGACCTTGCAGCGTCTATCTTGTGTATGGAAAATAAGATGCCGATGTTAGTGTTTGGATTGAATGAACCGAACAGTATTGTAGAGACTATGACAGGGACATTTACAGGTACAAAAGTAACTGTGTAATGATAGAAAATGATTAGAAAAAGGAGATTACCATGAACGAGAGAATACAAGTATATGATACAAAGATGCAGAAAACATTAACAAGTTTGGAAAAAGAATTGATGACAATTCGTGCAGGACGTGCCAATCCACATGTATTGGATAAATTAGTAGTAGATTACTATGGAGTGCCAACACCAATCCAGCAGGTGGCGAATGTTTCTGTTCCTGAAGCACGTATGATTCAGATTCAGCCTTGGGAAAAGAGCATGATAAAAGCAATCGAAAAAGCAATCCTGACATCAGATATCGGTATTACCCCTTCTAATGATGGAACTGTAATTCGTCTGATATTCCCAGAACTTACAGAGGAGCGAAGAAAAGAGTTAGTAAAGGACGTTAAGAAAAAAGGCGAAGCTGCAAAAGTAGCATTGAGAAATATTCGTCGTGATGGTAACGATGCGTTCAAAAAGTTAAAAGGCACTGAAGTTTCAGAAGATGAGATTAAAGATTTGGAAACAGAATTACAGAAACTGACAGACAAGTATGTTGCAAATGTAGATAAAACCGTAGAAGCAAAATCAAAAGAAGTTCTTACGGTATAGAATATGAGCATAACAGGGAGATAAGTGAAGAATGTATGTACAGGCTTTACTTATCTTCTTTGCATGTCACGAAATAGCTAGACTTACAGAGATATATTTCGTGACAAAAGGGAGGAGAAAAATATGAACGTACCACAACATGTAGCAATTATTCTGGATGGAAACGGACGCTGGGCAAAGAAAAAAGGAATGCCTAGAAATTATGGTCATGCACAGGGCAGTAAAAATGTGGAACGTATTTGTGAAGAGGCATATAAGCTTGGAATCAAATATCTGACTGTGTATGCCTTCTCTACAGAGAACTGGAGCAGACCAAAGAGTGAAGTGGACGCACTGATGAAACTTCTTCGCAATTACATGAAAACTTGTCTCAAAACAGCCGATAAAAATCGTATGAAAGTGCGTGTTTTAGGTGATAAGTCAGCATTAGATGAAGATATACGTAACCGGATTGCAGAACTTGAGGAGGCATCTAAAAATTATGACGGACTGAATTTTCAGATTGCACTGAACTATGGAAGCCGAGATGAGATGCTTCGGGCTATGCGTAGGATGTGTGCAGACTGCAAAGTTGGAAAAGTGGATGCAGAGCAGATTGATGAGGCTGTATTTGAAAGCTATCTGGACACACATGATATTCCAGACCCAGATCTTTTGATTCGCACAAGCGGAGAACAGAGACTGTCAAATTATCTGTTATGGCAGATGGCATATACCGAATTCTATTTTACAGATGTTTTATGGCCGGATTTTACAAAAGAGGAATTGATAAAGGCGATTGAGCATTATAATGGTAGAGAACGACGTTACGGCGGTGTCAAAGGAGGAGAGGAATAGATGTTTAAGACAAGGCTATTAAGTGGAATACTACTTGTGATTCTTGCATTGCTGACGATTATCAGTGGCGGCGATATTTTATTTGCAACAATTCTGATCATCAGTCTGATTGGGATGACAGAATTATACAAGATTTTACAGATAAACAATAAACCACTGGGCTTTATAGGATATGCAGCAGCAATGCTTTATTTTGCCATAATCCGTATGGGCAGAACGGATATGGTGATGTTGCTTGTAATCGGATTTTTGATTGCAATTATGGCAATGTATGTGTTTACTTATCCGGCATACTGTTCGGAACATATTATGCTTGCGTTCTTTGGATTATTTTATGTAAGTGCAATGTTATCCTATGTATATCAGACAAGAATGCTTGAGCAGGGAGCATTTCTTGTATGGCTTATTTTCCTTTGCTCATGGGGATGTGATACAAGTGCTTACTGTGTGGGCGTGCTGATTGGAAAACATAAGCTGGCGCCGGTGTTGAGCCCGAAGAAATCCATTGAAGGAGCAGTCGGAGGCGTTGCAGGCGCAGCACTTTTGGGAGCTGTTTATGCATTGGCAATCAATCATTTTGCAGCTGTAGATGCAAATACTCTGCACTATGCAGTAATTTGTGCAGTGGGTGCTGTGATTTCTCAGATAGGAGATTTGGCAGCTTCCGGGATCAAACGAAATCATGATATCAAAGACTATGGGACACTGATACCGGGGCACGGGGGTATCTTAGATCGTTTTGACAGCGTGATTATTACGGCACCGATTATTTACTATATGGCAGTTGCATTGATGTAAGAACAGGAAAGGAATTTACATGAAGAAAATAGCAATTTTAGGATCGACAGGGTCGATTGGTACACAGACTTTAGAGGTAGTCAGAGAGAATAAAGATATCGAAGTGCTTGGACTGGCGGCAGGAAGCAATATCCGACTGTTAGAAGAACAGATTAGAGAGTTTCAGCCGAAACTTGTGGCAGTGTGGAAAGAAGAAGCGGCAAATGCGCTGCGTGAGAATATTAAAGATTTAGATGTAAAAGTAGTCGCTGGAATGGACGGACTGCTTGAGATTGCTGCAATGGAGGGGACAGAAATTCTTGTGACAGCTATTGTAGGAATGATTGGAATACGGCCGACGATTGAAGCAATTAAGGCAGGAAAAGATATTGCATTGGCAAACAAAGAGACACTGGTCACAGCAGGTCATATCATTATGCCACTCGCTCAAGAATATGGAGTACGTATTTTACCGGTTGACAGTGAACACAGTGCGATTTTTCAATCACTGCAGGGTGGACAGGAGAAGGCACTTCATAAAATATTACTGACTGCTTCCGGCGGACCATTCCGTGGAAGAAAACGTGAGGATCTTATAAATATTCAGGTGGAAGATGCCTTGAAACATCCAAACTGGGAGATGGGAAGAAAGATTACAATTGATTCATCTACTTTGGTAAATAAGGGATTGGAAGTCATTGAGGCAAAATGGCTTTTTGATGTGGATATCGACCAGATTGAGGTTGTGGTACATCCACAAAGTATTATTCATTCTATGGTAGAATATGTGGATGGTGCGATTGTTGCAGAGCTTGGTACGCCGGACATGAAGCTGCCGATCCAATATGCATTATATTATCCGGAGCGTCGGTTCTTACCAGGTTCAAGGGTGGATTTCAAGGCCTTGTCGCAGCTGACTTTTGAGACACCGGATATGGAAACGTTTTACGGACTGCGTCTGGCATTCGAGGCAGGACGGATTGGGGGAACGCTTCCGACTGTATTTAATGCGGCAAATGAGCTGGCAGTCAGCAAATTCTTAGAGAGGAAAATAAAGTATCCGGAGATACCGGAAATTATAGAAAATTGTATGATGAATCATAAAAATATTGAGAATCCGTCGGTTGATGAGATTTTGCAGACAGAACGAGAAGTGTATGAACAGATAGAAAGCAGGTGGTAAAGTGGGTATAGTTTTGGCATTAATAGTTTTTGGCATCATAGTATTAATCCACGAGCTGGGGCATTTTTTGCTCGCTAAGAAGAATGGAATCAGAGTAGATGAGTTCTCTATTGGAATGGGACCGAAGTTGTTGTCAAAGACAGTAGGCGAGACAAAGTATTGTCTGAAACTGCTCCCGATCGGTGGTTCCTGCATGATGGGAGAGGATGATGCAGATGATATGTCGGAGGGCAGCTTTAACAGTAAGTCTGTATGGGCGAGAATGTCGGTCATCGCAGCTGGTCCGGTGTTTAATTTTATATTAGCATTTCTTTTAGCAGTCATTATTGTGGGAAAGACAGGGTATGATGAACCTGTGATTTCCGGAACAATTGCAGGTTATTCTGCTGAGGCAGAAGGTCTGAAGGCAGGTGATAAAATTGTCAGGATGAATGGAAAGAAAATCAATCTCTGGCGTGAAGTGACCTATTACAATATGTTTCATTCTGGTGAAACGGTAAAGATGGTATATGAACGCGATGGTGAAAAATACGAAGCGACAATTACACCACAGAAAAATGAAGAAGGCAAATATCTTCTCGGAGTATTGAGCCCGGGAGAGTATCAGAAGGCAAATGTATTCACTGCATTACAGTATGGTGCATATGAAGTGAAATTCTGGATTTCTACAACTTTGGAAAGTTTGAAAATGCTGATTCTGGGAGATGTTGGAATGGATCAGTTGTCTGGTCCTGTAGGAATTGTAAATGTAGTAGACGATACCTATCAGGAGAGCAAGGTACATGGTGCTGTCATAGTAATTTTGCAATTGATGAATATTGGAATTCTGTTGTCGGCAAATCTGGGAGTCATGAATCTGCTTCCAATTCCTGCACTGGACGGTGGAAGACTTATATTTTTGATTATAGAGGCAATTAGAGGCAAGAGAGTGGCGCCTGAGAAAGAAGGATTTGTCCATATGATTGGATTTGTTTTGCTAATGGCATTGATGATGTTTGTGCTTATAAATGATATAAAGAGAATCTTTTAGGATTAGGAGGCGTAGCCGGTGGAAAGCTGGCTGCGCCCCTGTACAATAGTGAACGGAAAGCTGGACAATGAATATGTCACATCAATTCTGCGATCCTGGAAACACCCACATAAATTTCTGATATTTTATACCAGGTTGGGTAATCGACAACACCGGTCGCGGGAAGTCCGAAGACGGATTGGAATTCACGCACAGCAGCCTGCGTGCCGGGACCATAGATACCGTCTACGGATACTTTTGGAATGGCAGGATAGGCGTTTGAGATGACATTAATCTGTTCCTGCATTTGGCGTACCTTCTGACCGGAAGAGCCGATTGTCAAATTATAACCCGGCCATGAGGAAGGAATACCGGAGATTTCCTGGGCGGTATTAATATAGATATTATCGCCGTAGAAATATCGGAGAATCTCAATGGCAGAGTAGCCTTGGTCACCGAGGGATTTAGAACCCCACTGCGTCAACCAACATGCAAGAACATGTATATTTAAAGAAGCCTTGGTTTTTCAAGGCTCCATGAGATAATAGTACACTTTCAATGTGTCATTTTGTTTGTCATATATAATTTTTTCTACAACATCCCTAAGTGCTTCATTCTTTTCCTGATTCGTAAATTTGTCTGAGATAATCGTTTCATAAACACCTTGAATATTTCTAAGTAACGTTTCTTTTCCGTTGGCAGCAGGCGGTATAATAGTCTGATCAGCGAGTTCCTTTTCGATTTCTTCACGTTCTTTCAAAAGTATCATTTTATTTTCTTTGTATTCTTCCAGAGTATCTATTCCATCACGGTAAGCATCTTTAATGCGTTTCTCTTTTTGTTTTAATTGCTCAAGCTGATTTTGTAGAATAGAAGTCCGGTCAATTGGTTCGACAGGTTGCTTTTTTATGAGTTCGTATTCAACATTCTGGGTCTCTAATGTAGTCTTCAAAGATTCTATAACTGCAGGCTCTAATACTAGGGAACTAGCACGATTATTGCCGAGGCATTTGCCTTTGCTGAACCCATAACATTCAAAATACGCATAAATATCGCCATTTGATTTTTTGTGAAGGGTTCTTGCAATCATAGTGCGTCCACAGAAAGGACATTTAAGAAGTCCGCTAAGCCAATGCTTGTAGGTTGAAGAGGGGCGTGCTCCTTTAGGCTTATAGGTGGATTTAAAAATTTCCTGTGCTTTCTCAAAGGTTTCCTTGTCAATTATCGACTCATGTTCACCTTCCGTAATAATCCATTCATCTTCATCTTTGATTTCATTTGTTTCATTACGAGTACGATTCCAGCGGATCATTCCACAGTAAGTAGGATTTTTAATAATATAATCAATGGAGCGAACTTCAAAATTCTTACCATGAGAAGTTTTGTAGCCACATTGATTTAAAAACCTGGCAATGTCAAAGAAGCTGCATCGTTCATTAACATACTTGTGAAAGATTAATTTCACAATCTCAGCTTCCTCCGGAACAATAACAGGAGGTTTTCCACGTTCTATAACCTTGTAACCTAAAGGCGGACGCGCTTGATATCCACCACGAAGTGCCTTTTCGGACATTCCACGAAATACTTCCCCAGACAAGCGAATAGAATAGTATTCATCCATCCACTCAATGATTCGTTCAATCAGAGAGCCGAAAGGTCCCTCTAATACCGGCTCCGAAACGCTTATAACATCGATTTTGCATTGCTTTCGCAAGAGAGACTTATAAACAATGGATTCCTCTTGATTTCTAGCGAAACGGCTGTACTTCCAAACGAGAATTACATCAAAGGGAGCAGGCTTTTGCTTGGCCAGAGATATCATACGCATAAATTCAGGGCGTTTGGTTGCCTTCTTTCCGGAGATTCCATTTTCAACATATATAAACTCTTCAGATACAATCATGTTATTCTTTTTTGCGTATTCCAGAAGCAGTCTTTTCTGTGCATCAGGAGAAAGTTCCTCCTGCATATTCGTCGAAACACGTATATAGAGTGCAGCAGATTTCATATTCCATCACCTTCCTGTGTAAATATATTGATTTTGGGGTATAAAAATAACAGCCGGCGAACTTTCGTTCTCTTGCAAAGGCTGTCCGAAGATGATACAATATATTTTGCTAGAATAAGTGCATATCTTCGGATGTGTATGTAAGACCGTTCCTGTTGGCGCAGGGGCGGTTTTTGTTTTATTAATTATTCAAGATTTTGAATAGCGTAATCAGCTTCTTCTGCTGTAAATTTTTCTCCGTGTTCGGAAGTTAACTGATCACGAATTGCATCAGGAGACATTGCCATTAAATCTTGATAAGACTTTGCTTTCTCTAATGCGTTTGAATTCCAATCCGCTTTCACGTTATCGACAGCATATTGAGCTTCTTCTGCCGTAAACTTCTCGCCATTTTCGGAAATGAGCTGATCGTAAATTCCGGCTTTAGACATATGCATCTGTTCGCTATAATCTTTCGCTTTTTCTAATGCGTTTGTGCTCCAGTCTGCTTCGACATGATCAATCGCATATTGAGCAGCTTCTATAGAAAACTTTTCTCCATATTCAGATGTGAGCTGATCGTATACTGATTGCTTTGACATGTGGAGTGTTTTTGCGTAGGAGTTCGCCTTTTTCAATGCTGATTTGTATTCGGTTGGGATATTATTGTCTTCGGATGGATTTTCTTCGGTAGTTTTATCTTTGTTATCAGTAGTTTGATTTTTCGAAGCCGAAGAATTATTTTGCGAAGCAGTCTTTTTGCTTTCATCATCTCCTCCACCGAGCGCAGAACCAATTACAGCGATAACAATAATTGCGATAATGATCCATTTTAGCTTTTCACCCTGTTTCTTACCGCAACTAGGACAGAATTTAGCTCCTTTTGCAAGTTCTGTGTTGCAGTGTTTGCATTTGTTTGTTTTCATTTTCTTTTGTTCCTCTCTTTCACTTACATCGTTAGAGAACCACCTCTTTTATATAAACGCCGTAGCGGTTATATCATATCCAATATTTACCTGTAGTTTTTTCGCAGTGTGAATTGTAAAATTATAGGCATGAGAATACTACTTGATAAAATAATGATAAGTAAAAACTTAACAATTCGTCAAGTATCAAATCTTACAGGGATTTCAAAATCTTCTATTCAAAGAATTGCCAATAATGAAATTTCTCCATCAGCTGATACTCTTGAATGTCTAGCAAAAGGTCTAAAAGTACGAATTTCAGACCTTTTAGACTCTCCATACAAATAAGTGTCCCACATCTGGGACAAATCCCCAAAACCGCGTTAGATTTCCGTTAGTCATGTGTATATATAGTAAAGGGATAAAATCCAAGACTAAAAAAAGAACAAATGTTCGCAAAATCTATTGAAATATTTTTAAAAAGTAGTAATATTCAATTAAGGAATTTCGAACGTGCGTTCAGATACAACGGACACGGGAGGGGTACATATGATTTGCGAAAATTACAAACAAAGCATCATTGAAATTGTCAATGATATAGAAGACGAAGAAACGCTTCTATTTTTGCTTGAAATTCTCAAAAGGATTAAGGATTAGGGAGAGCCTAGTCCTTTCCTTTTGTCAAATCATCTGCTATTTTCTCCAGCACTTTCCATTCTTCCTCATCTAATTTTGACAATGCTAGAAGCAGTCTTTCTTTAAATGAGTCTTTTTCTCCCTTAAATAAGTCAGCAGTAAGCTGTGCAATCTGCTGTGTTCTATTTAATGTAACAAACATTTCTCCATTGCCTGTGCGGAGCCATTCTTCATTAGCATCGAATTCTCTGCATATAGAGAGTAACATCTGTTCTGTTAAATTATTTTCTCCCTTTTCTATTTTTGAAATAGCTGATTTCTGAACACCTAATTTTCCACCAAATTTATCAAGTGTGCAATTAAGTGTTTTTCGCAACTCTTTAACTCTTTCGCCTTGTGTCAAATTATTCACCTGCCTCTCTAAGACCAATTATATATTAAGAAGATAATAAAGTCAAGACAAAAAGTTTCCTAAAGATACAAAAAAGTGTTGACAAAATATCTTAAAGATATTATACTGTGTCTATAAGATACAGAAAGCGAGGAAATGAAAATGACAGTTTTAGATATGGTAATCAGAACAATGAGAAAAGGCGAATACGTAACACATTACAAAAAAGGAAATTCAAATTTCTTCTTAAGAAACAATGAAGGATTCTACCATTTGGATAAAGTGACAAAAGGGTGTTCATGCACAGTGGTAGCAGGAGATGAAGAAAAAGTTCTTGGTTATATCAAGAATAACAATTTAAAAGAAGTTGGATTATTACACATTTAATAAAAAGCTGACCTAACGGCTATACGGGGACTGTAATGCCACCGTTGAGCGTTCCAAGTCGCTATGAGAAAGGCAGAGGACAGTAAAAGAGGAAAGAGGTGAGAAATGCAATGAGCGAAAGAGAACAAAAAATCATCGAATCTATTTCAGAGGCACTTCCAAAGATGTCCGAATTTGAAAAGGGATATTTTTTAGGCTCTGCCGAGAGAATGGTTTCTGAAAAGGAAGAAGCAGACAAGGAGAACAATGACGAGAAAGCAGAATAGGAGAGTGATAGGAACAATGACATGTAAAGATTGCAGAAAATACAAATACTGCCTGGAACGCAGAGGTATCTGCAAGGATTTTCACGAAAGAGGACATCCAGAAAGGAATAAGTTAGTAGAAAAAGGAAGGGGGCACGGTAATGCTCATCAAGAACATTATTGTAATAAATGGTAAGGAATATGACTTAGAAGAGCTAAACGAAGAAAAGCGCCGTGAAATTGCTGATAAGTTAACGGAACGTGCACTCAACAGATTAGGTTACAGAAAAAAAGAGAAAACCGCTTAGGCGGTAGAAGGGAGGACAAGCTTGAAACGAACATACAAAGAGTATCAGAGATTTAAGCGAAACAAGAACAGATCTAAGAAGAGAAGGGAGAAGAAAATTAAATGATGTGGAAGAAATTAGCGATAGCAGTACAGAAGGCTTCTTTTGCACTGGCAGTAGCCGGAATGATTTTGGCCGTGTTAGCTATTAAGAAAGATGAAATTATTCCGGATATAAGCATAGAGATGGGGTTTATTGGATATGTAGTTGGAATGGCCGCACTGCTCTGGGAAGAGTACTTAAGCTGGCTACACTTCGAAAGAAGCAAGAGAAGAATTCGCAAGAGAAATACATGCAGACAGAAAAAGAGCACCTAAGGACGGCAATCCAATAAGCGCTCAAAAAATTAAACAATTTGATTATAGTGTAGAAATTGGAGGAATACAAGATGGTAGATTTAGAAAAAAGAAAAAAATTACATAAAATATTAGATTTGGTAATGGATATTAATGGTTTCGAAGGAAAACTTCAGCCAAGTGCTAAGGGGAGTCCGACAGCGTTTTTTTATTTTCAAGGTCATGTGGAAGCATGTGATATCTCGGTTCATAAAAATGGCTGGGATGCAGGGATGATGCCTGATAAGGATATGAAAGTTTACCTTGATTGGAATTACGCATCAGAAAATCTCGACAAAATAATTAATGAGTTGGAGAAATTTCAGAAAGAATTTTTAAGCGCACCAGAGTCACAGGAAAAACAAGAACAGATAAGGAACACAGATTTGTCAATGGATACGAATAAAGTGGAGGGAAAATGATGCAGGAATACATAGATAAGTATGAATTAGAGCTGGAAAAAGCAAGTAAAGAAGGGCGGTCTATTCCTACAGAACTGGAGAACATGATAGATAGTATGATTTACTTGGGCGTGAAGAATACAAGCGGCAAGAATTATTATTTTTACAAAGACAAGGAAACAGACAAATACTACTATGACACAGATTACGGAAGGGAGTTCAGAAAGCAACTCCGGGAAAATAGAAGAAGAAAATATGCCTGATGCACATTGGTAACAAATAGCGCTTCCACCGAAATGGGAGCGCAATTGACCTTTGGTCACAGAAAAAATAACACACAAATATTATATCATCTGTGGGTCAAAAGTTCAAGAAAAAAGGGGATTCTTGCCCCGTTTTAAAACTCGATAAGATTATTAAAGTTAGGACAGAATAGTATGGCTACAAGAAGAAAAACGCATAGATTACGCAAGGGAGATATCCTCGACGTAATGGAGTATCCGGATGGGAGATATGGAGCACCTGGGGAAACGAGGAAAAAGAAAGAGAAGCCAACAAAGGAACAGATGATACAAATTAATTTATGGAACAAGGCAAGAACCTGCAGGCTAAAAATGCTGGAATACATAAAACCGGGAGATTACTTCGGTACATGGACTTATAAGAAAGACAAAAGGCCTCCAGATATGGAAAGCGCAAAGAAGCATTTAGAGAAAGCAATGAGATATGTGAGAAAAGCATATAAAAAGGCAGGCTACGACAATCCATTTTTCTTTCGGAATATCCAAAAAGGAACAAAAGGTGCATGGCACATTCATTTTGTGATCAACAAGATACCGGGAGCAGCAGAAATAGTAAAAAGCGCATGGGAACATGGCGGAACGTACATCGTGGAAATCAAGGATAGTGAATACTACGATGAAGATTTCACAAAGCTTTCAAATTACATGACGAAAAACGAGAATACGCAGGAATACAAGGAAGATGGTACACCGGCAAAGTCAAGGATAAAAGAATCGAGCTACAATACATCAAGAAATATGCAGCTTCCAAAGCCGGATGTGGACAAGCTCCTGCGATGGAAAAAAGAGGTGAAGCCGAAAAAAGGGTATTACATAGCGAATATCTACGAGGGAATTAATCCACTGGGCTGTAGGTACAGAAGATACACTATGATTCGGCTAAATAGGAGGATTTAAAATGCACAGAGCGCACATTTATATCACGGTGGACAGTGAAGCTCCGAGAGTCACAAGAAAGCAATACGGCTATGTACTGCAGTGTGAAGGAAAAGAAACAACAGTGACCGGATTTGGAGCAGTAGACGGCACCTATCATCACGCGGTATTGACTGCGCTGGTAGAAGGGCTCAAGCGATTTAATCAATCGTGTGAAATCCATATTCATTCGGGCAACACTTACATACTTGACATGTTAAAAAACTACATACACAAGTGGGCTGCAAAGGATTTTAAGACCAGTAAAGGAAAGCCGGTATCAGACAGAGAGCTATGGATAGAGCTGTGGAGGTTAATGCGGCAGCATCTGATTGTAACAGAACCGGGAAAACATGAATTTGATAATTGGTTAAAGCTTCAGCTAGAAGAAAAGAACATTGAAAATACTTAAATGGAAAGGCATTTGGAAGGAGAAAAAATGGCAAAGAAAATTGACACAACCTATCAGGCGAGAATGGATGGAATGGCAACGGCTCTAAGCATTGCAGAAAAAGACGGCATTGAAGCCTTGCGAAAGCAGATTGAGTTCCGAAACGTACATTTTGTACCTTTGGAAATCTCAAGAAAGGATGCATTGGATATTTATGGACTGCTTGCTATGAGAGTACTGCAGACATTTATGATTCTAGCAAAGACTACACTCCGTGAAAAGTGGGGATTTGCCGGAAAGCGCCTGCAAGAGTTTCAAGAGCATTTTGAACATCTGGTAGAGTGCGTGGATGCACTAGATCCGGAAGGACAGCACTATGCAAGAATATCCGATTACGCACAAATGCTGAAGGAAGAGTGCGGGGTGGATTCAGATTTAAAGACATTGTTAAAAATCGAAGAAGAAAACGACAGAAAACAGAGAGAAAGAAATGAGCATAAATGATATGAAATTTCCAAAGGCTTCTTGGACGAATACAAAAGGAAAGAAGCGGCAGCAGTCAAAGAAAAAGCCGATAAAGCTAACAAAAGGATATCCAAAAGTAAAAAGCATTATGCAGGAGAAATCAGACAAACGATGCTACTTATGTATGCTTTTGGATGGAGATTATAGAGAGCATGCTTACACAGAAGAACACCATGTGCTGTTCGGGAACCAGCACAAACTGAGTGACTGGTATGGGCTACGCGTAAATTTATGCTTAAACCATCACAGAATCGGTTCGGAAGCTGTACATAACAATCAAAAAAACGCAGAAATCCTAAAAGCGAAGGCACAGGAACGGTTTATGGAAGTTTATCCGAAAAAAGACTGGATGGAGATTGTGGGAAAGGATTATTTATAAGGCATCAACCTGTAAAGGGATGTAATATATCACACCATTGTCAAACCTCCTTCTTCATCAGGGGAAGGGGGAGAAAGGAAACACTATGGGAAGGACGTGTGAAAATTGTACCAGGTATTGCGAAAAAAGAGGAAAAATATGTAGAAGCCATCGTTCTGTGTACGAGAAACTGAAGGTATGGAAAATGTCATACGAGCAGTGGGAAGCATTCAAGGAAGAATGGGATGATGCAAGAAACAAAGTAAGAAAAGCCTGCCATTACAGTAAGGGTGGCAGCAGTACATAAAGCTGCAGATGGCAGCAGGCAGGAGAGAAAATATGGAATGTTGTAAGAAATGTAAATATTACGTGCCTATGGCAGATACATTCGCATGTGATTGTGAAGAAAGCGAAGGATATGCCTTAGAAACGGCACCGGATGATTATTGTGAAGAATTCGAGGGAAAAGAAGATGAGTGAAATGAGAATTTACGAGTCATTTGATTGTCAGGACATTGAAGAAATCATAAAAGGCAATATCAGAACAATCGATGAGAAGATGGGTCAGATTGCGTCATTGTTTATTACAAACGGGTATTACCTGCGCCGGCAGCATAATGAAAAGATGTATGAGGAAGAAGGGTATGAAAAATTTGAAGATTATGTAAAACAAGTATACGGAAAGAGCAGGACCTGGGCTACACGTATGATGCAGATTAACGAAAAATTCTCGGAAGGTGGCAATAGTCCGAAGCTGGATGAGAAATACGTTGGATTCGATAAAAGTCAGCTCCAGGAGATGCTGTATCTGACAGAGGAACAGCTTGAAAGCGTATCGCCGGATATGACCGTAAAAGAGATTCGGAAAGCGCGGGAACCGG
Organism: uncultured Clostridia bacterium; assembly: GCA_937896665.1. Lineage (GTDB taxonomy): Bacteria > Bacillota > Clostridia > Lachnospirales > Lachnospiraceae > Faecalimonas. Next base: position 3,232 of record CALBNS010000078.1, on the reverse strand, counting down.
AGAAGTTATCGGCTTATGGTACGAAGAAAAAGGAATATCCAAAAGACAGCCTATGTGCCACAGAGGGATGTGAAGGAGGACATAATTGTTCCTGTTGCACAAAAGAATGCGAAATCAGGCAGGAAGAAAGGTACTGCGAGGAAGCTCCTATGGGAAATCCATTCCCTTGCACCACGATGTATACGTTGGACATGCTGAAAGAGGAAATCGGTGTTAAGTGCCAATTTATCAATCAGGAACTTGCATATAAAAGATTGGGTGACGGAGAAGCTTCTCCGTGTTGTAAGGAATGCGATAATCCTTGTGGGAATGAGTGCAGCAGGTCTGCCAAGGCCAGACATGAGAAAGAAAAAGAACTGTGCGACGTCGCACAAAAAGAGCCTGTCCAGGAAGAGCAGATCCCGGGACAAATGACAGTGGAAGATTATCCAGAGCTGATGCCGGATGATACAGAAGATGTGCAGCAGGCTGATGTGATTGATGCGGAATACAGGGAGGTTGTGGAAGAAGAGCAGCAGGAAGAAGGAAATACAAATTATTCCGAAATGCGACTTGCAAAGGACCTGCTCGAGAAGGAGCAGAAATTATTAACGGATATCCTGCAATGTTATACAGACAGTGATGAGATTGCAAGAAAGCAGAAAATCAAAGTAGCTGCACTAGCATCCTATGTATGTGAATTGGACGATATACTAAATCGACCAGAATTACCAGAACCGGAACAACCGGAACTTCCATTGCTGAAGAATAATGAGGAACGCAAGGAGTGGCTTAGAGATTATGAATCGTGGGGAATTTGGTACGAAGATGAACATATTGGTTGCAAGTACTATAAATACGATTTTGAAAATGGAGCAAGGCTGATTGCTGAAGTGTACACAAATACTGGAAATAAGTATATCGGAGAATATGAATCATCTCATCTGCATCTTGTAGGCGGACCAGAATCACCAAAGGGAAAATACGGTGTAACTAAATGGAATAATCATAAAGTCTACAGCAAGCATCCAAACGGTGAGACAGAGTTAGTGGAATTTCTAAAATACATTCAGAGAAAGGAAAAATGATGAAAAAGGAACTAGATAGATGTAAGCATACACAGGAAGACTATTCCTCAATGGAAGATATAACCACAAAAATGCAGGAGTACATTTGCGACCGTATCTGCAAACATCCTATTAGCTGCGACGAACAGGAATTAGATGTTACTTGTGGAGTATGCAAGATGGAGCAATTTGTAAAAAACATCTTACAAGAATACAACGTAATTATCGACTTTGATAATTCGAATAGTGTAAGGCTGATGAAGAAATACAAAGGTTTTATTCACTGTGACGAATGTGAGTATTGTGCCATGAGCAATAAACATGGAATTGAACACAGATTTTGCAGAAGTACTCATGGACTTGGTTATAATCTGGAACCAGGAGATGGATGTACGAGAGGAAAGAAGAAAGAATAGGTAATGGAAAGTGAGGAATAAAGACATGGTAAAAGGATATAAGGTTTTCAACCCTGACTGGACTTGTAGAGATTTTCAGTATGAAGTGGGTCAGACTTATGAAGAAGATGTGAATCCTATGGCTTGTGACAGGGGTTTTCACTTTTGTGAAAAAGCATCGGACTGTTTTGATTATTATAGTTTCAATCCTGATAATAAGGTTGCCGAAGTCATTGCCCTTGGTGATGTAGATTCCGATGGAAAGAAATCTTGCACCAATAAGATTCAAATTGTGCGTGAAATTCCTTGGGATGAATTATTGCGTATTGTCAATACAGGAAAAGATTGCACTGGACTCTGCAACACCGGGGACTACAACACCGGGAACGGCAACACCGGGAACGACAACACCGGGGACTGGAACACCGGGAACTGGAACGCCGGGAACAGAAACACCGGGAACGACAACACCGGGGACTGCAACACCGGGAACAGAAACACCGGGGACTGCAACACCGGGAACTGGAACACCGGGAACGACAACACCGGGGACTGCAACACCGGGAACTGGAACGCCGGGAACAGAAACACCGGGAACTGGAACACCGGGGACTGGAACAAATCTTCTTGTAATACTGGTTGTTTTAATACAGAACGACAGAAGATTCTCATGTTCAACAAACCTTCTGATTGGACTTATGACGATTGGTTATGTTCAGATGCAAGAGAATTGTTGAATCAGATTCCAAAGAATGTTGTTGAATGGATTTATTCAGAGGATATGACGGATGAAGAAAAAGCAGAGCATCCGACACACGAAACAACAGGCGGTTATCTCAAAGTGCTTGATGAATCTGATTGTGGTCAGATTTGGTGGGGCAGTTTGTCAGACCGTCAGAAGAACATCATCAAGTCAATACCGAATTTTGATCCTGACATTTTCAAACAGTGTACTGGTATTGATATAAATGGCTGATTTACATTTTATGCCACATCAGAATGAAATTCTGAAAAAAAACTGACGCAGTTTCAAAAAAAATACAGAAAAATGAAAAAGATTGGAGGGATAGCGAATGAGAAAAGGTCGTGCAAATGAAATCAAAACAGACTGCTTTGCTTTCAGAACAGATAGAAGTGATTGTAACACAGCATATTGTGATGCATTAAAAGAACTCTATTGTTCTAACGGGAAGTGTGGGTTTTACAAAAAGAAACAAGTAGAGAGTAAATGACTTCCAAGGATGAGTATATTGGAGTATTTAAGGAGAAGGGGTGATACCGGTGGATAAGAAAATTCTAAATGATTACATAGATGCATGTGAGAATATAAAGGAAACTGAGGCGGAAATACGAGAGCTGAATAAGAGAAAGAAGACGATTATTCAGACTAATGTTACTGGGAGCAATCCAGATTTTCCCTATGAAAAACAGCATTTCAAAATTCAGGGAATGCAGTTTTCCTATAGTGATGAACGTGCGCTTAGTCTTTATAAAAAGACACTTGAAGAACGGAAAAACAATGCACAAGAGTTAAAAGTTCAGGTGGAACAATGGTTAAATACAATTCCCAATCGTATGCAGCGTATTATTCGTTATAAAATATTTGAGGAAATGACTTGGGAGCAGGTTGCTGTTAGGATTGGACGAAAAGCAACGGCTGACAGTATAAGAATGGAATTTAACAATTTTATGAAATAATTTCGCTTTTTTCACATTTTTCGTTTTTAAATCCTTATTATAGAATTGCGAGAAATTATCCCCCAAATTTCAATTATATCCTCAAATTATAGT
>CALBNS010000077.1 GCA_937896665.1 uncultured Clostridia bacterium | reverse complement strand
ATGATGCCCGACCACATAATGGCAAGAGTTGATAAGGCTCTTGCCATTAGTCTTGATTTGTTCAAAAAAGCTGAACCGTAAGTTTATAGCTAGGAAAGGATATGTACATGGTAGAAAAAACACAGGTTGAAATAAAAGATAAATTCTGTCTTACTATTGATGAAGCATCAGTTTATTTCAATATTGGAGAAAAGAAATTAAGAAAGATTATTGCGGACAATTTAGATACGGGATTTATCATTCAGAATGGAGTAAAATTTTTAATCAAACGGAAACAATTTGAAGAATTTTTAAGAGAATTAACGGCAATCTGAAACTCTTGATTTTAGGAAAGATATTGTGCAGCATGAAACGGACGCTTTATTGCATTTCAGATTCAAATGCTGCTTTTTTAAGATGGCAAAGGAGCTTTGTCTATGATATACTACAATATATCGTGACGGGGCTCTTTTTGTATGAAAGGAGCATTTGACATGAGTGGAAAAAGACGTGACAGTAAAAACCGTATTCTCCGCAACGGAGAGAGCCAACGTCAAGACGGACGGTATGCGTTCAAATACATTGATACCACAGGAAAACAGCAGTTTGTTTATAGTTGGAAACTGGAAAAAACGGACAAGACGCCGCAAGGCAAACGAGATGACATTTCATTAAGAGAGAAAGAGAAACTGATACTGAAAGACCTTGATGATGAGATTGTTCCACGAGGTGGGGAAATGACCGTTCTGGAACTGGTAAAAAAATATCTCTTGCAGAAAACAGGAGTACGTCACAATACCGAAGCCAATTATAAATTTGTGGTCAACATCATCAAAAAAGAGGATTTCGGGAAGAAGCGAATTGATAAAGTGAAATTGTCGGACGCTAAATGCTGGCTTATCAAATTACAGAAAGACGGAAGGGGTTACAGCTCTATTCATTCTGTAAGGGGTGTTGTCAGACCGGCTTTTCAGATGGCTGTCGATGATGATTTGATACGCAAGAATCCGTTTGAGTTTCAACTTGCCACTGTTGTTGTGAATGACAGCGTAACAAGGGAAGCTATCACAAGAAAGCAGGAACGGGCATTTCTGGAATTTGTGGCACAGGACAAACATTTTTGCAGATACTATGACGGAATTTACATTCTATTTAAAACAGGGCTTCGCATTTCCGAATTTGTAGGATTAACGCTGAATGATATTGATATGCAGGATAGAAAAATCAAGGTCAATCATCAATTACAGCGGAAAAGAAATATGGAGTATGTGATTGAAGATACTAAAACCACAAGCGGCACAAGGGAAATTCCAATGTCCGACGAAGTGTATGCGTGTTTTCAACGGATTATTGCGAATAGAAAGAAAGTTGAAAAAGAGCCCATGATTGATGGTAGATGTGGTTTCCTGTATCTGGATAAAAATGATATGCCGATGGTAGCCCTGCATTGGGAGAAATACTTTCAGCACATTTGCGAGAAGTATAACAGTATTTATAAAGTGCAGATGCCAAAGGTTACGCCCCATGTATGCAGGCACACTTTTTGTTCTAATATGGCGAAAAGCGGCATGAATCCTAAAACACTTCAGTATCTTATGGGGCATTCTGATATTGGAGTAACGTTGAATACCTATACGCATATCGGTTATGATGATGCGAAAGAGGAGTTGAAACGAGTGGCAAATGCCGAGTAGTAAAATGGCATGATTACGCTTAATTTACTACTTTTCAGGTCAAAGATATGCCAATTTAGACTACAATATGCCACGGACAAAAGGATATAGAGATATACAGAAAAAGCCGATAAATCAAGGAAATACAGCAAATACAAGGAGTTTTAGAGATATGATAAAAGTACTTTTCATCTGCCACGGCAGGGTGAACGGACTACCGAATGTGTAGTGAAAAGTCGCGCAGAACAGGGCATAGTACGGCAGTCATAGTGCTACGGGACTACTGAAAGACTACTCCTCAGGCGAGTTAAAGTGGATTGTGTAACAGTTATCGTTAAGAGGGTATATATAGAAGTGAACCCCTTGGGGGAATCGTTAAAAGGGTTCTACGGGGAGACTACTACAGGTGAGATTTAAATGAATATTTGAGAGAGAACGTCCTGCAGATGTGGGGCGTTTTTATTTTTATTGCACGTAACGTGCAAGTGTAGACTTTGGCTGACTAAAGTGGTAAAATAAATTATCTTCATTTGCAAAGGAAAGGGATAATATGGCAGGATGTACTTGTGAAAATTGGACGTTAGAAGATTTGTCTAGTGCATTGAGAGATATGCATAAAGATAATAAAAGAATTGTTGTGCCAATGTTTCAGCGTGGAAAGCGTTGGAAGAAAGCGCAAGAACAGAAATTTATAGATTCTTTGATTAAAGGATATCCAGTTGGAACGATGTTGTTTTATGAAACTTATGAAGCCAATAAGAAAACATACATTTTGGTTGATGGGCTTCAAAGAGGGAACAGTATAAAAAAGTATATGACTAATCCAACGGAGTTTTTCTATGATAATAACATATCAGATGAGTTTTGTTCGCGTATTTTAGAAATAGTAAAACAGACAGGCGAGGAAAAATATCCAATAGTTCGCACCGTATTGACGAATTTTATAAAAGAGCAAAGAACTTTTAAAAACTTGCAATATTATTCAGTGGCAATGCAGATATCGAAAGAATTCGATGCAGGATATGAGCCTATTGGAGAACTGATAAAGGTTATTCAGGTATTTTTTGAAGAACGACAAAATTTATATGATAGGATTGCGAGCACTTATATTCCTGTTATTGTTTATTCAGGTGATGAAAACAATTTGCCGGAAATATTTGATCGAATTAATTCACAAGGAACTCCGTTGGATCAGTACGAGGTATATGCTGCGTCTTGGCCAATTAATCAAAAATATAGAATAAGTAATTCAGAAGTTATAGAATATGTAATAAAAAAATACGATACATTTACAGAGGATGATTATCAAATTCACGGATATAACCGAGAAGAAATGCGTGATAAAAAACAAGTGAATGCTTTTGAATACTTGTTTGGTTTGGGAAAATATCTTGTACATAAATATGACATATTAAGCTTCAATACGACTAAAGCTGATGATGAGGTTAATCCTATAGCATTCGAATTGGTAAATGCGTGCTTGAATGATTCAGACAAAATTAAAATTCTGTACAAGAATTTTAATGATATGGATATAGACGCATTTGAAAATGCTTTATGTAGAGCTATAGATTTTGTTAATCAGGCAGTTTCAGTGATTACAAAATTTAAAGGAAATAGCCGAAATACGAATAAGAAGTTTCATTCTAAATATCAAATTATGTCTATGATATCTACAACATTTAAAGAAATGTATTCTGACAATAATTTTGATACATTATCTGATACATGGACAGAACGAAAATCTATAATATCTCGTAATTTGCTTCAGTATTATGTGTACGATATCATAACGAATTACTGGAGTGAAGGTGGAACAAATAAAATCCATAGTGCGGCTAAGCCAAATCGTTATGCGGTAGAAATATCAAGCCGAGCATGGCGAGTTGCATTGGATGGTTTTTTTGAACATTCAATGCTTCGCACAGAGAGAAAAAATATCGCTAATCCAAAGAGCGAAGAGTATGTCATTCTAAACTGTATTTACTTAAAAACTTTTACTGCGATGGATCAATTGTCGATTGACAAATTCGATGTGGAACATATCGCACCAAAGGAGCAAATGCGAAAATTGATTGATGCCTGTAAAGGAGATGGTTTACCGGTTAGTTGTATAGCAAACTTGTGCTATTTGCCAGAAAAGGCAAATCGGAGCAAAGGTGCCAAAAATTTTTATCAGGACAAAAAATATCTGGTTCATATCAACTTAAGCGAGGTGGAAAATAAATATAGTTTTACAGATGCTGATGATTTAGAATGGATGGACATGCCGTATGAGCAGCCTGAAGATTTTGATGTTTTGAAAGAATATTATACGGACTACTGTACAAAACGTTTTGAAAAAATGAAACATCTGTTTTGCGAGTCATTAGGAATTGAGTATAATAATTCTGTAGAAGAAAATGTGGATGATACGATTACTATTATTCCGGAGAAGGTACAGACAAAAGTAAAGAAAACAAAAGTGAATTTTTCGGAAAAGTGCGCCATTAAACTTGAGGAGTATTTGTCTGATGAACTAATAAAGGTTGGACGTAATGCATATGTTACATCTGACGGTAAAAAGGGATTCTTGATTACAACATCGAGGATGTATAGTAAAGGCGGACGCGAACGATATTGGTTTGCATATAGAAAAAATCCACTAAAAGCAATTAGTGATGTTGATGAACAATTCATTGTGTATGGATGCAAAGATGAAAATTCCATAGTTATAATACCGGTAATGCAGTTGGAAAAATACAAAGACAACATGCGGGTATCTTGGGATGATGAAGGCAATATTACTCATTGGCATGTGGAATTCTATAAAGATAAGGATAATCATTTTACTTGGATGATGTCTAAACCAGTTAGTTATGAAATGGACATCGATGAATTTTTAATCTAAGTATAGAGGATTCTATGAGAATTGTTGTTATTAGTTGAATATTTGTAACATGAGCGTCTTGCAGTTGTAGGACGCTCTTTCTTTTTTTGAGAAATAATGAAAAATGAGATATGATTTTGATTGTCGTGTTTTAATAATATAAATTTATAGATTTAAAATAATTATAATATATGAAAAATGTTGCAAATATACGAAGAATATTATTGACATATTTCGTGCAAAGATGTAAAATATAGTTGTAAGGAGGGAAAAATATGGGAAATACAGAGAGCAAAAGAGAAAAGTTTGTCCGCCTAGCGGAAGCAAGGACTAACAAAATAATTGATATGTTGCAACTGCTGGGAAATTGTTCAAATACTTCTGCTTATGAATATACACAACAAGATGTAGATAAAATTTTTACGGCTATTGAAGCAGAAGTAAAAGAGGCAAAAAAGAAGTTTGCAAAAACAGAAAGTGTTAAAGGAACACGTTTTACATTAAGATAAGGTGATGAATATGAATACAGTAAACAAATATTCTTGGAAGTTTCCGTTAAACAATGATGGACAGTTTCATGGCATAGGTGATTCTGGTATAGATTTATTTAAAGGTGATCCTGTAAAATCACTTACGAGAGAAATATGTCAAAATTCAATAGATGCAAGAAAAGATGAGAATAAACCAGTTAAGGTAGAATTTGAATGCTTCGAAATAGAAAAGAATATTTTTCTGGGTTTGAGTCAATTGATCGATACATATGAGCAGGCATATTCTTTTTGCAAAAAACAAAATTTTAGAAAAGCAATTAAATATTTTGAAAGAGAGATACCGGTATTAAAAGGTGAAAAGTTTATTGTATTAAGAATTAGCGATTTTAATACTAAGGGGCTAGTAGGAGCTAAAACAGCTGCAAGTGATTGTACTTCTCCTTGGTTTAGGTTAGTAAGATCGGTTGGTTCTTCTGATAAAGCAGAAGGTTCGATTGGAGCGTATGGAAGCGGTAAATTGGCATGCTTTGGATGTTCAAGCATGCAGACTGTTTTTTATAATACTTTATATAACGAGGAAGATGGAAGCAAGGTTGAGGCATATCAGGGTGTGTCTAAATTAATTTGTTATAAGGATACAAATGATGATATGCATTCGGATGTAGGATATTTTAGTGAGCCAAAATCACTTCCTATTTTTGAAAAGTTATGTTTACAAAAAGGTTTTGAAAGAAACGAAAGTGGAACTGATGTATATGTAATGGGATTTAAGTTCTCAAAGCAAACATGGCAGAGAGAATTAATTGTCGCTGTATTGGATGGATTCTTTTTTGCAATTAAAGAAAATAATTTAATTGTTACTATAGGAGATAAAGAAGTATCGTCACAAACATTGCCGGACTTATTGGAAGAATATAAAGAGTATATTGATGAAAAAACATATGATTATTATCAAGTGCTAATCGATCCGGAAACAACCTTTAGAACCTTCTCGTATTTTGAGAAAGATGATATTGAGTTATATATGTTGGTACGTGATGAGCTTCATAGAAGAGTTGCGATGATTCGTTACCCAGGAATGAAGGTTTTTGATAAAGGTAATATATCTGCAACGATTCCGTTTGCTGGTGTATGTATCATAAAAAAGAAAGAAGTCAGTACCTTGTTTGGTGGGTTAGAGAATATCCAACACAATAAATGGGAGATTTCAAGATATGAAGACGAACCGGAAATAAAGAGTAAGGCCGAAAAATATACTAAGCAGCTTTTTAAAGACATTAAAGATGTTTTTATTGAGTTGAGAAAAGAGGATACTGACGGTGAAATAGATCCGGATATTGGAGATTGCATACCTGATCCTCTTGCAGATAATAATGAGGAGCAAGAAGCTATTAATGATGCAGTCGCAAAAATTCGAGGCGGAAAAGAGCAAAATATATCTCAAGGAACGACGGGTGAGGCAAAAAGTGACGAGGGAGAGATAGAGGGTCCGCCAGCAACGGGTGGATCTGGTCCGGGAGTAGGCCCAGGACCAACACCTCCGGGACCGGGACCAGGACCGGGCCCAGGACCAGGGCCAGGACCGGGACCAGAGCCGGGGCCAAATCCAGGGACGAATCCGGATCCATCAGGAGAAACGTCTAAATTGAAGGCTAAGACAATTAAAACTAATATTAGATTTTGGGCAGTAAATGTTGATAAGGGACAGTATCAAATTGTCATTAATGCTAATGAAAATATTGAAAATGGAATCGTTTCAATATTCTTAATGGCAGAAACAGATAAATATAAAGCAGAAATTCTGAATGCATTAGTAGATGGAAAGCCGTGTACTATAAATGGCAATAATATTTATGGTGTGAAAGCGGCGAAAAATCAGAAGGTGAAAATTGATCTGCACTTAAATTATTATGATTATTGTTCCATGGAGGTGAAAGTGTATGGATATTAGATATAAACTGTATCCGTATCCAGTACTAGCCGCTTTTAATGACAGTTATATTGATAGTAAGTTTGAAGTGCAGGCGGTTTGTGGTAATGAAGGGTATGATGTTTCTATAACGACAGAAGTTATTCTTGAAAACGATCAGTTGATGGAAATGGTTAAAGTTGGAGATGCTATTATATTGTACCATTTGGAGTGTGCACAATCAGGATATAGGAAAATTATTACAACAGACAATTTTAATAGTAGTTTTGTAATCAGAGATGATTTGCTTAATGGAGAATTACATTTTTGCCCATTTATTGTAGCGAATAAGACATTGCATAATTATTACAATGATAAATTTCATCCAGATTATGAATTTCCGATACCTATTATCGAAAAAGGCTTTGTGTTAGCAGTAGGAAAACAACGAAATTGGACGATTGAAAAGAAAATAAGTGATTTGACACGATCTGCGTCTCCATTTCGTATTCTCAAAAACATGGATACTTCTCATAACGAGATGGTTGTTGAATTTGAATCTGAACCTCGAATAAAAATAAAGTTAAACGAAGAGGATTTTTCTTTGTATAAAAAAATGAAAAAGAATCCATCTTTGAGAGGCATATTAAATTCAGCGATTGTTGTTCCTGCGTTAATATATGTCTTAGGAAAAATGCAGCAAATGACAGAAGATGACATGGAAAGTGATTTTGGAAAATTTCCTTGGTATATTTCTATTAAGTCGACACTTGTTAATTCTTTCGGGATAAAAATGGATAATTTGAAAGATGAAAATGCTTTTGAGCTTGCACAGAAATTATTGCGTACACCTATTAATGAAGCGATTATGGAATTGGCGAATATTGGTGATCGAAATGGGGAGGAGGATGACGCAGAATGATACTCCAAATCATGACTTCAGAGGGCTTGTCTTTTATGAAAGATAAGGCAACAATAAACGCTTGTCTGAACAAATATCAAAACCATGATACGAATGCATGGATAGAGGAGGTTTGTGATCAAACACCATTTATTAATACAAAATATAATAATATCAAAGATATTACGTTAGATACAAGTGCAGCTGACCCTAAAGATACCGATTTTGAAAATATTAAACGCGTGTATTCGGGGTTGAGCTTTTTATCAGATTCAAGCGCATCTGATGAAAGAATATGGGCAGCATTAAGTTTGGGCCCCTTCTACGAGTATGTGAAATATAGATGGAAAATCGAAACTGTGGAAAATATTTACCAGCATTTTTATTTTGGTTTTTCGAATAGACGATCATTAACTAGAAATGCAATAGCTAGATTATGGTGGATTGGAAGACTTACTTATGATAAAGACAGATCTGACCCATTTGAATTGACTAAATTGGTAAGTAGCCGTGCTGATTTTATTATGCATTTTATTGAGAGAAATACATCTAATAATATTCATGTTATGAGGCCTTTTTTAGAAGCCATTTTGGAAGCTGGTAAGGAAGGTATTGATATTAATACTGATGATGCAGGTGAACTTGCAAAATATTTAAATCTTCTTGGCGGGATGTATATTCTGGATTTTATGCCAGAAGAATGGATTAAAGAAAAAATCAAAAAGAAAATCGATGGTTTGGTTAATAAAACAGTAGAAATCGTTGATGAAATTGAAAAGTCAATGGAGGATAGAAAAACTAAATCTAGAGATAGAATAATCCTTGAAAACCAAACTACGAAACAGAAGATTGTAATCTCAGTAAATAAAAATAAGTTTCTTACTGAACCAAAATCTTTGATTGGTCTTGAAATAGGAGCTTCCATAAAGATTCGAAAAGAAAAATATTTATTGATAGGAATAATGTGATGAAGATTAAGAGAGATCCGTGACAGGTCTCTCTTTTCTTTGGTCAGAACGCTGCGATTTTAGCAGCGAAAATAAAAAGAATATTGACAAAATAGCAGCAATATGGTAAACTCTACGGGAGAGGTGAAAGCATGTCTGAAATAGGAAAGTTTATAAAAGAAAAAAGAGAAGCCGCTAATTTTTCGCAAGGACAATTGGCAAAAGAGTGTGGTTTGAAACATGACAGTACACTATGCAATATAGAAAACGGAACCAGAAAAGTAAAGTGGGAAGAATTAGGCAATATATCAAAAGTATTAGGTAATTTCCATATTTTTGAGGCTTTATTAGCAGCCGGTTATATCACAGAAGAAGACATTCATCCTATTATGTATCTTCATCACCTTGAGGAATTAGATTCAAATGAACTTCAGGAAGTACAGCAATATGTGAATTTCCTGTTATACAGAAAAAATAATAAAAATGAAGAAAGGGGTTAGAGACATGCAATTTAGATTAGGTGAGTTGTTCTGTGGCCCAGGTGGGATAGCATGGGGAGCTACGCACGCTGATATTGGAAACCCCGAATTTTCAATTGTTCATCAGTGGGCGAATGATTATGATGCGAGTACATGTGAGACTTACAGACATAATATATGTCCAGATGCACCGCAGACAGTATACCATGAAGACATCCGTAAATTTGATATGACGAAGCTTGCACCTATTGACGCATTGGCATTTGGTTTCCCATGCAATGATTATAGTGTGGTAGGCGAACAAAAAGGCATGGATGGCGTTTATGGTCCATTGTATTCGTATGGAGTAAAAGCATTAAAGCTTTTTAAACCACAATGGTTTTTGGCCGAAAATGTTGGAGGTCTGAGAAATGCGAATGAGGGAAAAGCATTTACTAAAATACTTGCTGAACTTCGTGAGGCAGGATATACCATAACACCCCATTTATACAAGTTTGAGGAATATGGTGTGCCACAGGCGAGACACAGACTGATTATCGTTGGAATACGTAACGATATTGATGTGACATATAAAGTGCCGTCTACAGAGCCGTACAAAGGCATTGACAATACTTGCAGAACAGCGATTGAAGTGCCGCCGATTCCGGCAAATGCACATAACCACGAAAGAACAAAGCAGTCTGCAATAGTTGTAAGACGATTAGAACACATTTTACCAGGACAAAATGCTTTTACAGCAGATCTGCCAGAAGAGTTGCAGCTTAATATTAAAGGGGCAAGGATTAGTCAAATATACAAACGCCTTGATCCAAGTAAACCATCATATACAGTAACGGGAAGTGGCGGCGGTGGCACTCATATTTATCATTGGGAGGAACCGAGAGCTTTGACAAATCGTGAAAGAGCAAGGCTTCAAACATTTCCGGACACATATGAGTTTAAAGGAAGCAAAGAAAGTGTACGCAAACAAATTGGAATGGCAGTTCCGTGTGAAGGTGCTAAAATTATTTTTGAAGCAATTTTAAAATGTTTTGCAGGTATGGAATATCCATACGTTGAAGCAAATATTAATGAATAAAAAAATACCTGTGTTTATTCGGCTGAAAAACACAGGTATTTTTTTAGACTTTAAATTATTTTAAGTAAAATAGTAGTAGGACTAGTCCATGTGACAAGTACAGAATTATTTGTGTTGGCATTGCAAAACTTATACCAAGAACCGATCTTTTTTAAATCACCTTGTACGGAGAATTGCTTTGCATAAATGTCACCGCCAATAGTGGATCCTTGAGCTAATAATAACACATTGTTTAAAAAACCATCAGCAGAACTTGCATAGAATAGGTTATAACCCAATCCGGTTTGTGTATGATTAGAATTATAAATACTATATTTGATAGCATCTTTTTTATGAATAGGAATGTATGCTTCTCCCGGAATCATATCTCTGTTGGTTGGATTTCTATAATCGCCCCATGCTAGATGTGAAGGTTTTAGTGGGATAGAATATGAATCACCTGCTTGTGCCATAATAGGGCCTCCTTTACTATAGTATGATAACTTTTATTATAATGAGGTTATTGTACGTTTTCAATTGGAATAATGATTTTTTGATACAACAAAGAAAGATTTTCTTCTGCGACGTTTTTTTTGAGCTCGCATTCCCAAATGGTAAGTACCCGCCACCCCTGTTGTGTGAGTAGGTTAGTGTTTTGTAGATCACGTTCCACATTGCGATTGATTTTATTATACCAATATTCTACATTTGAGGATGGCCATACGAAACGGCCGCAATCGTGATGGTGCCAGAAGCATCCATTTACAAATACAACAGTTTTATATTTGGTTAAAACAATATCTGGGCATCCCGGCAATTTCTTGACATTTTTTCTATATCGAAGTCCGCGCGAGAACAAGTATTTTCGGACGCGTTCTTCTGGTTTTGAATTCTTACTGCGAATGTGGGACATATTCATACTCCGCACTTCTTTTGAGTGATTATCTGCCATCTTTCTTAAATTCCTTTATCAACAGAAAAGTCCATATAGAACTGTTCATCGTCAATCTTGTAAAATGTTACATCGGTTCTGCCATATGCAATGAGATCCTCTGCATGGACATAAGCACCGTTATTGAGTTTCAAGCGCTTTCTGAAATATTCACCTAGCTGTGCATTGCTTGCAGGGGTAGTGATTGCTTTATCATTCTGCTGTTCTACACGAAGAAGTAAGGCACAATGGTCATCTGTAAGGACAATAAAGTGTTGTTTATTAAGAGGAAAGAAACCACTTTTTGCTATCTTTGACGGTAAAGGTATGTAGGCTTCATTTTTGTTCCGCTTATTTCGTTGTCCCCAATTTAAACCTGAACGTTTTCCTGTTTCGTTTCCCTTGCTTGTGAGTAAGGATAGATCGATTCTGTTCTGCACCCTTAAAGCATCTGCCTGTGAATTTTTATTTACAGGAGATTGATATATTATGATATCTTCTTCAATTTCTGAATATGTGCAGTAAGCAGAGCGTCTGACTGCTTCTTCAAAAATAGTGTATGCATCCAAAGCAGAACTCTCAATAATAGTTTCATGCAGATTTTGGAGAAATGAATTTTGGGTAAATTCCAATTCTCCAGAAAAAGCGCAGACTGGAATATCATTTTTCAACCATACATATATATTATTTTGTAATACTGGCTGATTGTATATGTAGCTGCAGGAAAAGTTCCCGGAAATGTTTGAATATCGGTTGCCATGCAATTTCTTAAACCCCTCATGGTAAGCAACACTGATTCCTTCATCAGCAGTTGTACCAATAATCAGTTCAATAGAAATTCCAGAAATATTTTGCTCATCATAACTTTTGAGAAGCCAAGAAGCCATAGCTGGTGTGGCATGTGCGGATAAAATACAAAGATGATCAGCCCCCATTTTGATTGGGGCGAAAAGTATTTTTTCTGCGATATCCGCTGTATACATATAACACCTCCCGTTTAACGTTCACTTTCAATAACATCATAATACATAGTATTATGCGGCAGTTTGATATTTGGAACCCATAGCTGTTTGCCGCCCCAGCCTTTAGTTCCGGTAACCTGATACATTGTCAGTACAACCTTATCTTGGAAAGAAGCCCCTAACTGCCAATCATTAGGAGAAAGCAAAGCTCCGGTTCCTTGTGCAACATTTCTTCCTCGACGAACAATCAAAATACCTTGTCCTGCTGGTTTTTCAGACAAGATTGTATCAATAACTGACTGGAAGGCGGTAAGTTTGAAATCCGAGCTTGGAATAATATGACTAAGGATTTCCTTAATAAAGCGTAAATTAACTTGATAGTATGATTCGTCATTAGAGAAGTTCTCTAATAATTGGGAAATCGTCTCAATAGAATCATTATCAGGATTAAATGGGTAATAATTAGTACCGCCGGAAATGATCTCAACGTGGTCATTATCCAATACATTCTTTCTGGTAGGATTAAGTCCTTCCGGATAGTAGATTTTGATATCTTCAATTCCGCGTTCCGCTTGAGCAATGATGGAATTATTTGTTGCATTGATGTCTGAAAAGAGTTTATATAAGTTTTCGTCAATAAATACTTTCATCATACCGGAATCTCGATCATATCCAAACATACGGCTATGCTGCCACATTGTATCGGCTTGCGGCTTTTTGTTTGTTCTAGTATAGTAAATTGTTTGCAGACCAGGGAATGTGACGCCGCGTCCAAGAGTGTTGCCGCCGATGACAAAATTACACCCTGTTTCATATTCTGAACTGTCTATATCGTTCTTTCCATTCATTATCAAAACTCTAATAGATTTTGACAATATTATTTTTTTCGCTGTCGCAAGAAACGAAGCATAACTGACTTTTTCGGACTTCGCAGGAAGCAAATTATCATACTCTTTTTGAATGGCTGTTTCAAATTCTCCATCTATATTGTTAATGCACCATGTAAGCTCATGTGTAACTTCATCTGCGAACTTTTGATGAACAGCCTGTCGCACGCTTGGATGGAATAAGCAGTTAGAAACTTTACCGCCAGCTGAAAGAATCTGTGCAGTGCTGGCAATGTGTCTGAGCACGACAGAGCGAGTTGGATTTTCTAAAGTCTCTAAATAAGTAATACAGTCTGGTTTGCTGGCAGGGAAAAAGAAATCACCGCCAAGGTAACTGTCACCAGGCTGAAAGTAATATGTAAACAGTGGATGCCAGCCAGATGCAAGGGTCTGTAATAAAAGAGCCTGAGGTGTACCAGTGACCTGCAGGTATAAACTGCTGGATGCACCATTTTTAATAGCATCAAGATATTTATTTATAGAAGACTGGCGATCCTTATTTACCAATGTATTCAGTGATGCGGCATCTGCTTCATCATCTACAATGAATAAAGGATTTCCGCGCATAAAGCCTGTGGAGTTGAAGATATTTGCCCACAATTTCAAGACTCTTGCATTCTTTTTAAGAACAACGATAGTTGGAAGAAGTAAACTGTTTTCTGTAAAAATTCTTGCATCATTTTCTCCGCAAATGCAGAAGCCTTCCAAATCAGCCTTTACTCTGTCTAAAGTTTGCTGCTGTAATACCACATTGTCTGTTGTCAGAAGAACAAAAACTGGAAAACCGAGATCCGTAGCTTTACACATAATTCCAAACATCTGCCCGGTTTTTCCGGACTGGACATTTCCAAACAATAGACCAATCTCATGGCTCATGAATGAAAAATTTTTTATGTGCTTGTTTCCAACTTCTTCAGCAGTCTTGGAGATGGATTCAGCAAGTTTTATATTTCCGCGATCTGTAATTTTTTTGAGGTATGTTTTCAGATACTGCATTATTTTTCATCTCCTTCCGGATTGGTTGGTTTAAATGAAAGCATCCATACATCTAATGGCATGCCTTCTTCATCCATTGCGGTTTGTCCTGTTTTTTTCAAATATAGATTTTCACATCCGTATTCTTTAAGCATCTCCTGTGTAATCATACCTGTACGATCAGTATCAAGTTGGGTATCATTAACAGGTTTTACAAGACCAGCAGCGGCAAGACGTCCTTTTAGCCAGCGCCCCATAATCAGTTCATCACCTACTGCACTGAATTGCTTGTTGCCATCGCTGGTTGTATGTGCTTTGAACCAGTAACCATCATCCGTAACAACATAAAATGGCACATTTTTTTCGGGATAGCCTTCGGTACGAGTGATTTCTTTGGCAACTGTGAGCTGAGTTTCAAACCAGTCTCTGGATTTACGTTTGCTTCTTGGCGCCGCATAACAAACATTTACGTTTGATTTGGTAAAATGTTTTCCATCATCCATGTGTCTTTCATCATATGCTGGAACCTTAAGCGGGAGCAGGAATGAAGCATATGCGGCACAACGTTTATAAAAATCAACATTTGACTGTGGCACTGTAGTAACAAGTTCGATTCCAGTGAGAGCAGTATTTGTCTCATGGATTAGCGGCATGCCTTCTATGTCGGCGATGTTTGCGGATATATTTGGAGTCTTGAGACTGTCAATGAAAGATGTTATCTCCATTACTTCTGCGGGAACGTTTGTTATGGAAGCAATTTCATATTGTCTGCGGTTTGAAGCTTCCAGTTTAATTGCACCGAGATTTGCAGAGCCAATAATAGCAGAACGTGCCGCACCATCTTTATAAAAGGCATAAAGCTTTCCATGATACTTAAACGTTTTTACAATTCGGATTTCACCGATACCAGAATCTCTCCACTTTTTGTTTAATTTTAGAGCAGTATGGTAAGAACCTTCTGGCATACCTTCAACAAAGTACATTCCTATATTAAGGCATATGTTTTTTATATCATTATGCTCTATCAGAAAGTCAAGTTCTTCGAGAGATGCTCTTGAAACGTAACCAACGGCAATGTCAATACGATCGGACTTCTGCAATTCTTCTGTAAAAGAGTCGGTAATGGTCTGCTGGTCATCAGATGTTCCAAGAGGGAGAATATTTGAATACAGTAATTTCATTTCAGATTTCCTTCCTATTCTGTCAAGCCCAAATCTATTGATTTTACTGGCTTTGACGTA
>CALBNS010000076.1 GCA_937896665.1 uncultured Clostridia bacterium | reverse complement strand
CCCATTCACGATCCACTACATAATCAGCAGATGGATTTTTACATATATATTTCATGAAAGTGATCTCTGGCGTATTAATCTTGAACTACTTGAATGTTGGGAAAGCGAAGGAAAATCGTTAGTTAGATTTTGTGTACATAAATTAAAGAGTGCTGATGAAGATGGAGATGAAAGTACCTCTTTCACTGTTGTACCATTCCAAATTGCTTATGCTGTATCAATACACAAAGCACAAGGTCTCGAATATGACTCTGTAAAGATAGTTATTACCGATGAGGTGGAAGAATTAGTAACTCACAATATCTTCTACACTGCTATCACAAGAGCCAGAGAAAAATTAAAAATCTACTGGACTCCTGAAGTCGAGGAAAAGGTTATTAACCGAATCAGACCACGAGATATCAGTAAAGATGTAGAACTCTTGAAAAACTATCTCACAGAAAAACAGCAAGAAGAATCATTTGATTTTTGGTTGTAAAGCAAGGAGGTTGATTATGCGAATCAGTTACAACAAATTATGGAAGATACGCAAGATTTTTTCATCAAGGAGGTGCTGATTCAACTGTACCCGACATCTTAGTTGAGACCAAGTCTGGCAATTCATTTTATATTGATGCTAAACACTCACCTGCTCAATGCGGACAGTTTGTTTTATTACCAGATCTCGATACAGGAACATTTGAATATAGCCGTCTCAATGTTAATCGTATCAATAGATACGCAGAAATGATAATGAACTATATGAATGAGGATTTCGATGCATTCAGAGAAGCCGGTACAGCCGGAAAAGATATTGATATGCCAAACGGCTCCGATATCTTCGCTGACTGGATTATCCAGGCATATAAAGACAAGGGAGCCGACTTCTTCATCACAAATAACTATACAATTTTACCTATTGAGCGTTTCAGAGATTATTTCGAAGTAACAGCTAAGTATCGAATCAAACGAAGCGGTTCAGGCAATGTTGGTAAAAGCCGTCTTAAGCCTGTGATGGATTATATATCAACTCACGATTATGTTATTACAGATTCTCGTGTTGCCGGGGATAAGCTTTTTGTTGTTTCGCCACAGCAGCTACACGATCACAGATTCATCCTTCGTGGAATTGAGTATATGTTTTCTCTACGTGGAGATGAATATGAGCTTCGTAAACTCTCAAACACATACAACGCTAATGTTATTTTTTCAATCAAGCATAAAGCATCTACACCTGGTATGTCTGAACCAGAGTTTATTGCTTGTTTGAAGTAACGTCATCCGAAAACTGAATATACTGTTTAAGGGCATGACGATATGTACTCATGTAATACTTCCCTATCGGAAGATTTGCGTTTGGGTATTTCTTCATCTCGTCATTGTTACCCATATCCAAAAAGAGTTTTAACAGATATTCACATTTATCACTGCGGTATTGTTCATCAATATCGCAGTTTTCAATTTCTCGTTCTATTCTTTTTAATCTTGAAATTGTATCTCCTGCAACCTTTGTTTTTACACCTTTATTGATAAGCCAATTTCTGAATTCAACCTCATTCATCTTTATTTTCCCTCCATCACTGTACCAATTTCCACTGCGATGAGCTGCAAAACATCAATTACTACTGAATTTCCAAATTGCTTATAAGCTTGGTTTGCACTCTTACAGATTTTATAGGAATCTGGATATCCCATGATTCTAGCACATTCACGTGGATGCAACTTTCTCGTCTTTCCATTTATTAAATATCCACCTGTCTTTGCAAAGACACCTCCGCCATATGCAGAAAGAGTAATTGCGATACCCTTAGTACTGTATATTCTTTCGCCTTGTCCACCTTTGTTTACAATACCTAAACGAATAGACTTATTGCTATACTGGTTGTCTTCTACACCGTTGTAGTAAGTATCTGGTCTATCAACATATAAGTCCTTGACCATTTCTTCGTCTTCAAGAAGAAAATCTTCTACATGACGTGTTAACTCAAATGGTTTAGGGTACTTAAAATCATTAATCTCTAAGTCATTTCTAAAACAGACCATATAAATTCTTTCTCGTTTTTGTGGAACACCGTAATCAACAGCATTCAACACCTTCTGATAGAATGTATAGCCCAATTCTTCCATAGTGCCTTTTACAACTTCAAGAGTTTTTCCGTCATCATGTGTCGCAAAATTCTTCACATTCTCCATAAAGACAACTTTGGGTCTCTTCGCTTTTACAATTCTAGCAACATCAAAAAACAATGTTCCTCTACTATCTTCAAAGCCACGCTGCTTGCCACTAATAGAAAATGCCTGGCAAGGAAATCCGGCACAGAGTATATCATGATCAGGAATCGTATTCTCATCAACTTGCGTAATATCCCCCTCCGGCGTGTCTCCAAAGTTCTCTGCATATACCTTCTGCACAGGGGCATCCCACTCATTCGAATAAACGCAATTTGCACCTAATGATTCTAATGCAATTCTGAACCCACCTAATCCTGCAAACAAATCTATAAATGTATATCCTGTTAACAACTTCTTTTCTACTGAAATCATCTTCACAACTCCTTGTATTTATTTTCTTAATTATAGCGCAGTGCGCTATAATTTTCAAGAAGTACGAAGAAAATTTACAATTTCATTTTCTTCTCTTCTTCGATAATATTCCAAAGTTCATCTTTATCCATCTCTAAAAAATCGGCAAAAAAATCTAGATTTCTCTTTGATGGAGTTAGGTTATTATTTTCAAAACGAGCATAATACATGGGTGTAACTCCCATAAGTTCAGCAGTTTGTTTTTTTGTAAGTTGCTTTTCGTTTCGTTTTGCAGCGAGCATTATACTTAGTTTTGATTTCATTTTACCTCACCGCCTTATTCAATAGTCTTGTATATTCAACCCGAAATCAATAGTCTTGTATTCTCAACTTCTATTTTACTCTTATTTTTCGCTCCTTAAAACAAGAAAATCCGAGGACCTGAATTTGTATCCAAATCCTCGGAAAAGCCTTATATTTCAAGCATTTTCACACTATTAATTATGTACTTTAGTCAACAGAACCACGCACTCAACGGTATTACCTTTTTCCCACAAGAGCCGCCTTACCTCTTGTCCATCACGATATATCGGAAAATTAAACTCTATCGACTTCAAAGGCATCTCTGACTCTCCATTAGGATATATCTGAATTTCCTTTATTAGATAAGTTATAAGACTTTTCTTTTCCTCGTCACTTATTATATCATAGAGCTTTCCGAAATTCAGCATAAGCTTGTAAATATTGTCCAGAGTGATTGCTTCCATTTCGATAGAACTTTTTCTCAGCTTTGCATCTTCAATCCGTTCTTCCAACTCGACAATCGTATCATACAATCCATCAAGCCTTAATGTCATGTCGTGGATTTTTCTTTCTCTGAAACGAGCATCAATAGGCAGATTATCAATCTCTCGTTCCAGACGGGCTTTATTCAAATCTACTTCTTTCAGCTTGCTCTCATAATTGGCAAGTTCCTTATCAATTGCAGTGGTATCAGTCTGCACACCAACACGCTTTTCTATCTCTTTTGCAAAATATTTATCACTTACCAATT
Organism: uncultured Clostridia bacterium; assembly: GCA_937896665.1. Taxonomy (GTDB): domain Bacteria; phylum Bacillota; class Clostridia; order Lachnospirales; family Lachnospiraceae; genus Faecalimonas. Next base: position 1,293 of record CALBNS010000076.1, on the reverse strand, counting down.
CCTTGACGGCTTCAATTACAAGTGGTTCAATGTCTGTTTTTCTAAGAGATGCCTTATAATCACAATGATGCCCTCTTTCCTGCTTATTCCTACCGCAGATATAATAGTAAACTTCTTTGTATGTGCCATCTTTATTTGTCCAAGCATGTTTATTCGTATACATTGAGCTTCCACAAAGAGGACACTTTAATATTCCCGTTAAAAGATGCGCCCTGTCCTTACCAATTTTGGACGGCTGCTTAATTCCTGTTGCCATACGTTTTGCGTGAACTTTTTGCCATAATTCTTCGCTGACTATTCCTTCGTGCTGTCCATCTTCCAGAATATAATCATCTGTATGAATCTGCTTATATTCATTTTTTGTGCCTTTTACCTTTTCTCGTGTTCTCCTGCCATAAGCAATCTTGCCACAATAGACAGGATTATCTAATATCAACCGTATGAAATGGCTGCTCCAAGTTTCTAATGTTCCATTCTGACGGGGTATCTTTTTTATTCCTTGCAAATTAAGATATTTTGCAACTCCGCCAAGCCCTATGTCTGAATTGGCAAACTTATCAAATATAATTCGGATTGCTTCAGCTTCGGTTTCTTCTATTAAGAGCTGATTGTCTTTCAGATAATATCCATACGGAGCAAAACCGCCATTCCAACCTCCCTGTCTTGCTTTTTCTCTGCGTCCGTTCATTGTCTGTTCAATGATATTTTCTCTTTCAATTTCTGCAACCGCAGATAATACAGAAATTAAAAGTTTTCCACTTGTCTGTGATGAGTCAATACCTTCCTCAATACAAATGAGATTTATTCCATACGACTGCACAAACTCCAATGAATTTAGAATATCTGCCGCATTTCTTCCAAATCGTGAAAGTTTATAAACCAGAATATAATCTATCTCCAATCCGTTCTTTATATCAGAAAGCATCTTCTTAAAAGCAGGTCTCCCCTCAATAGATTTTCCCGATTTACCTGCATCTTCATATATACCAACAATCTCCATTTCTTCTCTGTCAGCAAATCGTTTCAGGCTATTCTTCTGCCCTCCAAGGCTATATCCGTCCACCTGCATTTCAGTACTTACTCTCGGATATAGGACACATTTCTTTCCTTCTCTGTTCATCGTACCACCTCCATAAATTTATAGGGAAATGTGATATGTAAGGCTGCGTAACCTACGCAGCAAAATCCAATTCCTGCAAAACAGTCTTTCCGTATTTTTCAACTATCTGTACCATAACGTTTGTGTCAAGTAAACGTTGGCAACTTTTTCTTTGTTTTTCTCTCAAATGTTTT
>CALBNS010000075.1 GCA_937896665.1 uncultured Clostridia bacterium | reverse complement strand
CCGTTCTCTGTACTCCCTTCACCTTCTTACGATAATCATATTCCTTTAGGAAATCATCGTACACGCTCATTCGGTATCGAACAGATTTCATTTTTTCCTCGTTGTATCCCATACGAATTTTATACTGTTCAAATTCCTCCATCGTATTATCCGTAGGTGGTGGAAGCAGATGTTCCCTGTCTTTCATTGGAATCTTCGCATAATCAATTGGCTCTTCTTTCTTTTCTTCCTGAATTCCCTGCCATTCCCTGTGAAAATCCTGAAACGCACCACCATAGAACACAGACTCATCGTTCTCTGGAATATTTTCTCTTTCCACAAATTCATCAAATGCCTGATACACTGACTTTTCTTCGGTCGGCTGGTCTTCCCAATCAAAATAATCCTCCACCGTAAGTTTTGATTCTTCAATTTCTCTCTCGGTTCTTTGATATTCCAAACGTTTTCGTTCTTTCTCCTGTAAATATTGCTCAATCCCTTCTACTGTAAATCGTTTCCCCAATTTACTGCCACGTACCGCTTTTGTTTTACCGCCTTTGTTCAAGTCATAAGGAAGTGCATAACTGATGGTCTTTCCATTTAACCGGATATCCATCCCATAAATAAGCTTTAGCATTTCCACTACATCCTGCACTGTTTTGGTACACTCATAATTCATTACCAGACGGATATAGGTTTTAATTTCATCCTTAAATGATAACTTACTACGCTTTTTCATCTGATGTTCTGCAAAGGTAATTTCTTCTCGGTCTTTATTCGGATTGTAGAAAGAATCTCGGACAGAATTATATAATCCGTATTCCATATCCAAAATCTTTGGAATCAGATTAGTAAGTCGAATATACCTTGCAATCTGATTTCTACTTTCCCCCACTTCCTTTGCCAGTCGTTCATCTGCACGCAGAATATATTTTCCTTCTGTGACTTCTTCTTTCTCCAACTTTGTCCCAAGTTGGGACGAGGTTAAATCATTACGCTTTCCCTGAGACTTCATTGCTTCCAGTTTCATCTTATAGGCAAATGCTTTTTCACTGGGCTTGATATACTCTCTCTGTAAATTGCTATCGATCATTGCAATCACAGCATCCGAATCATCCATTTCACGAATAATTACAGGCACTTCTTCAATTCCAGCCCAAGTACAGGCAGCCTTTCTTCGATGCCCTGCGATAATCTCATAACCCTCACCATAAGGATTGCTTCTTACAATCAATGGAACTAACACTCCTTTATCTTCAATACTTCGCATCAGTTCAAAAAGCTGAATGTCCTGTTCCACCTTGAACGGATGTCCTTTAAAATCGTGCAATTCGCTGATTTTAACGTTTCCCGTTCGTAAACCATACTCGTCTGTCCCAAAGGAACACATTGCTTTTATCTTCTCCATTTTCTTCCTCCTTGTCTTTCTCAGAGGCATCATCTGGAGTGCTGGCAGTGTCTTGAAAGTAAGAAAACCGCCTGCTCTCCACACAAAAATGTAGAAAACAAGCGGTTCTCGCTTCGTCTTTTATTTAATTGTTGATAATAATTTTCTTAAATATGAACGGTACATTTTATGTGTCCACTCATACCAGTTCCAAAACTACCGACACTTTTATCTCATTAAAAATCTCTTTTTTTCGTCCAAAATTGGCTTGTCTGGAAAATTTGAAAACCCTCGAAAAGTGCGTAAATCTAAGGATTTTTACGAGTTCACCCTTTGTAGACATGTCACGACTTCCACATGCACCGTCATCGGAAATTGGTCCACAGGTCTCCCCCTCTTTAGCTGATATCCATGCTCACACAGGTACTTCAAGTCCCTTGCCAGGGTCGCACTATCGCAGCTCACATACACAATCCGCTCCGGCTGCATCTGCACCATCGTCTCAAGCAATGTCTCCTCGCAGCCTTTTCGTGGCGGGTCTACCACAATCACATCCGCATGGGCCTTCACACCGCCATGTTCCTTCTCATATCTAGCATAATACTCAGGCAGCACTTCCTCAGCTTTCCCCACAAAAAACTCTGCATTTTCGATTCCATTAATCTTTGCATTATTTCTTGCATCGTTAATCGCCTGTGGTATAATCTCTACACCATATACTTTCTTTGCTTTCTGCGCAAGGAAAAGAGAAATTGTTCCAATTCCACAATACAGATCCCACACAGTTTCGTTACCCGTAAGCCCCGCATACTCCAAGGCAAGACTATATAATTTTTCCGTCTGCACCGGATTAACCTGAAAGAACGAAAGTGGGGAAATCTGATATTTCACATCTCCGATATAATCCGTGATGTAACCCAGTCCCCATAGAACACCTATTTCTTTTCCCATGATGACATTCGTCTTTTCTTTATTCACACTGTAAGTAATACTTGTCATACCCGGAATGAAAGCAAGCTTATCCACAAGTTCCTGGGATTTTGGAATTTTATCCCCATTTATTACAAGGCAAACCATAATTTCTTTTGTTGTAAATCCATAGCGAATCAATACGTGGCGTACAAGTCCCCTCTGGGTTCCCTCATCATATGCACTTACACCATAGTGATTCATGAAATCAACAATAATCTGTAAAATTTCCCGATTGACCTTGACACCCAAATCGCATTCCATGTTTGGAATAATCTGATGGGTACGTCCCGCATAGAATCCGGTAATAATCTTTCCTTCTTTATCCATTCCGATTGGAAACTGTGCTTTATTCCGATAATTAAATGGATTGTCCATACCACAAATCGGCTCCATAACACTATCCAGAAATTGCGGTGCGAATCCACCAATTCGCTCTAAGTTCCCATATACCTTCTTTGTCTTAAAATCAAGCTGTGCTTTGTAGGAAAGTTCCTGAATCTGGCATCCGCCACACTGCCTCGCCACAGGACAGCGTTTTACAACACGATCCGGCGACGGCGCGATTACCTTCAGCATCTTCGCATAACCGTAATTTTTTTTTGCTTTCGTAATGACTGCTTCTACTGTATCGCCAATTAATGCATCTTTTACAAACAGGGTATAGCCGTTGACTTTTCCAATTCCTTCACCATTTATGCCAATATCTTCAATTGTCACAATAACTGTTTCATTTTTCTTCATATAATTAAACACTCGTTTTTCGCAAATTCGAATCAAATAGCCTGTTGTATCCAAGCCAGTCGTTCGTATTCTTATCTTTAAAAATCTCTGTCAATGTCTGCAGTTTCGCATCTGTCGCATCTGCATAATGAAGTGCCACTGCCTCTGCAAGTGCCGGTTTCTTTGGCGAACCATATTCCAATTCTCCATGGTGTGCAATCACACAATGTTTTAATTCACTGGCAATTTTTGCAGGAAATCCTTCAATTGTACGAACAGCATCACTAATCATTTCCACACCCATAACAATGTGCCCGAGAAGTTGTCCATCATCGGTGTAATCATTCTCTGGAAATGAGGATAACTCTTTGGTTTTGCCAATATCATGAAAAATGGCAGCTGTATATAATAAGTCCCTACTCAATATTGGATATGCTTTCACATAATACTCACACATCTTTACAATACTTAATGTATGTTCCAGCAACCCTCCGGAAAAGCCATGATGTACACTTTTTGCTGCCGAATGTGCTTTGAAACATTTCACAAACTCCTCATCCTTCACAAAGTAATATTCCAATAATTGGCGTAAATAAATATTTTCTACTTGTCTGATATATGAAAGCAACTCTTCATACATCGTATCCACGCTTTTTTCTGTCGTAGGCATGTAATCTGCGGCATTATACTCGTCTTCATATGGTCTGCGAAGCTGCTTGATATTCAACTGCAGATTATTGTTATAACTGATAACTTCGCCAAACACTTCAATATAATCCATCTCATCATAATCCGCAATCCCACCGGAATTCGGGTCCCAAACTTTCCCATCTAATGTACCCGTCTTATCCTGCAAAACCAGATTGTCATACGGTTTTCCATTTCGGGTCTCTGCCTGGCGCTTTGTTTTGCAGAGATAAATTGCCCTGATTGTATCCCCTTCACGCAATGTATTAATAAATCTCATGTCATTTCCTCTTTCTATCATTTTTTCCGACTGTCACATTGAAATTAATCTCAACATAAGAGTCTGCTCCATAACGCATTCCTTTCAGGCGAATCTCTTCCCCCACCTCTTTTGTCATAAGCTCACTTTGATATCCCGCCAAACTCTCTATTGTCCGGATTCCAATATCTGTGATAATATCACCACTCTGAATACCTGCTGCCATAGCCGGTGATTCCGGCTCTACCTCTGTTACATATAAACCTTCTGGAATATTCTGTTCTTTTGCAATGATATCATTGACCACAGTTCCGATAATTCCAATATACGGAATCGGTTTTCCATTGGACATCAGTTCAATCTCATTTTTTAAAGATGAAATTCCATATGCCACAATAACACTTCCCTGTGACTTTTGAGCAATCTCATTGTTAATAATTCCTACAATGTTTCCATGAATATCGAACAGCACTCCACTGTTCCCTGCGCTTCCCGGAATGTCTGTTACAAGCATGCTATACTCACCGTCTGTACGTGCAATGTGCAAATCTACAGAGCTTGCAATACCATAACCCATTTCATTTTCGTATCCATAAAGATTTCCAAGTGCAATCATTGTCTTGCCTCGCGCAAATGCATTGGAACTCCCAAATTGGGCAACTGCAATCTTTGACCACGTAGCATCACTGATTATATTCTTCTTTATACTGAAAATCCCTATATGACTATTTTCGGACATCTGTTTTAAGTTTACATCATACTCGGCATCATCAAAAAACTTTACTTTATACAACTTGGCATTCCCGATATCTGAGACATCGGCCAGCATCAAAAGTTCCTGCCCATTATCTGCTACAAGCACCCCGGCTACACTGAGTTTTTCTTCCTCCTCCTGGTCATTCACTATAACTCCTATAACATTTACCATGCTTTTTTGTGCCTGACTCGCCACTTTATTTAGCTCATAATTCAATTGTTCAAGATTTTCTATTGTCAATTCCGGTAATGTAGACTCTTGTTCCTGAACAGGTTCATCTTCTTCTACCACCGGCGCATCTGCCGGAATTTCTATCTTATCAGGTTCCTTTTGAAATACCGATTCTGCCCATGGTTTAAGTGCAAAAAAACTAATGCATGCAAAAGCTCCAAAGACAAGCCCTATGCAGGCTATCCAAGATAGCTTATTCATGGTCTTTTTTATATCAAAAGTATCACTCTTAATCTTTTCCTCTATAAAGGCATATTGCTCTGACTCCTGTGGAATCTCATTGTCTGAATCATATTCCCTGTTTGTAGGCATACGCATTTCCCCTTTAAGTAATCCTTTCATTAGTATACAATATTTCTTCTTTCCTTTGCAACTCAAATAGGTTAAAATGTAATTAGGGTGAGGAAAATGAATAAAAAAACATTATTAAAATTAGAATACAACAAAATTATTGAACTATTAACTGAGCATGCATCTTCCGAAATCGGAAAAAAACGTTGTCGTGCTCTTACACCAATGATTGATCTGGAAGAAATAAACATCGCAGAAGAACAGACGTCTGCCGCCTTCTCAAGAATTGTCAAAAAAGGGCGGCTCTCTTTTAGTGGATGTCATAGCGTTGAAGACTCTATGATGCGTCTGGAGATCGGTGCAACACTTGGCAGTGGAGAACTCTTGTGCATCTGCAAACTTTGTGAGGCCGCAAATCGTGCAAAATCTTACGGACGACACGAGACAGTTGACGAGCAGGCTGATTGTCTGGATGCTTATTTTGAACAGTTATCCCCTCTGACACCGCTGACCACTGAGATCCGCCGCTGTATTCTCAGCGAAGATGAGATAAGCGATGACGCAAGCAGCTCTTTAAGACATATCCGCAAAAGTATGAATATGATTAACGACAAAGTACACTCTACTTTGAATGGTCTGGTAAACGGTTCTCTGCGCTCTTATCTGCAGGATACGATTATTACCATGCGTGGCGACCGCTACTGTATTCCAGTAAAAGCAGAGTACAGAAGTCAGGTAAATGGTCTGATTCACGACCAGTCTTCTACCGGTTCTACACTTTTTATAGAACCAATGGCTATCGTCAAGCTCAATAACGACTTAAAAGAACTCTATGCCAAAGAACAGGAAGAGATTCAGGTGATTCTTGCAAGACTTAGTGTTGAAACTGCCTCATTTATTGAGGAGATACGAACGAACTATAGAATATTAGGAGAACTGGATTTCATTTTCGCAAAGGGCGGTCTGGCGCTTTCCATGAATGCCAGCAGACCGATTTTTAATACAAACGGATATATCCACATCCGTGAAGGAAGACATCCGTTATTAAATAAAAAAACCGTCGTTCCGATTACAGTAACACTCGGTGGTGAATTTGATCTGCTGATTATAACCGGTCCAAATACAGGCGGAAAAACCGTCTCTTTAAAGACAGTTGGCTTATTTACTCTGATGGGGCAGGCCGGGCTCCATATTCCGGCATTAGACCGTTCGGAACTGGCTGTCTTTGAAAATGTGTATGCCGACATTGGAGATGAGCAAAGTATCGAGCAAAGTCTCAGTACATTCTCTTCCCATATGACGAATATCGTATCTTTTCTTCAGGAAGTAAATGAGCACTCTCTCGTACTGTTCGATGAACTTGGAGCCGGAACTGACCCGACAGAAGGCGCAGCTCTTGCAACTGCAATCCTGTCACACTTGCATGATCGCGGTATACGCACAATGGCAACAACTCACTACAGTGAATTGAAAGTATTTGCACTTTCCACAAACGGAGTAGAAAATGCTTGCTGTGAATTTGATATCGAGACTCTGCGTCCGACTTATCATTTACTCATCGGGGTTCCCGGAAAAAGTAATGCATTTGCAATTTCCAGCAAATTGGGACTGCCCGATTATATAATAGAGAGTGCAAAGACACATCTATCCGAGCAGGACGAATCTTTTGAAGACTTGCTGACTGATTTGGAAACCAGTCGCCGCACTATCGAAAAGGAACAGGCTGAGATTGCAGCCTATAAACGCGAGGCAGAACTGTTAAAAAAAGAACTGCATAAAAAACAGGAAAAATTGGAAGAACGAAAAGAACGCATTATTAAGGAAGCAAATGAAAAAGCGAATGCTATCTTACGTGAAGCAAAAGAGGTTGCTGACGAGACAATGAAACAGTTCCGCAAGTTTGGCAAGGAAAATATTTCTGTTGCTGATATGGAGCGTGAACGTGAACGCCTCAGACAAAAGATTTCCAAGACACAGTCCGGTATCACACCATCCCAGACGAAACCGAAGAAGCAGCACAAAGCAAGTGATTTCCGGCTTGGTGAATCCGTAAAGGTACACAGTCTCAACCTGACGGGAACCGTAAGCTCACTGCCTGATGCAAAAGGAAATCTTTATGTGCAGATGGGTATTCTCCGCTCACAGGTACACATGTCAGATCTTGAAATTATTGAGGAGCCAATGACAATCACTGCCAAACAGATGCATCGTACCTCTACCGGCAAGATGAAGATGAGCAAATCCATGAATATCAGCACGGAAATTAATCTGCTTGGAAAGACAGTTGACGAGGCAATCGCAGAACTGGATAAATATTTGGACGATGCTTACCTTTCTCATTTGAATCAAGTGCGCATTGTACACGGAAAAGGTACCGGTGCACTCAGGGCAGGTGTTCATAATTATTTAAAACGTCAGAAACATGTGAAATCGTACCGGCTTGGTGCACTCGGCGAGGGTGATGCGGGAGTAACAATTGTGGAATTTAAATAATAGGAGGGGTACATGATTAACAAACAAAAAATATTAATTGTTGATGATGACGAGAATATTGCGGAACTAATTTCCCTTTATCTCACAAAAGAATGCTTTGATACTATGATGGTACATGATGGCGAAGATGCATTGGCAGCATTTGAAACGTACGCACCAAATCTCGTCCTTTTAGATTTGATGCTTCCGGGAATCGATGGCTATCAGATTTGCCGTGAAATCCGCTCCAAATCTAATACACCAATTATTATGCTTTCCGCAAAAGGTGAAGTATTTGATAAAGTACTCGGCTTAGAACTAGGAGCAGACGATTATATTATTAAGCCATTTGACTCTAAAGAAATGGTTGCACGTGTAAAGGCAGTGCTGAGGAGGTATCAGCCTGTCAAATCAGAACCCATATCAGACGCAAAAAGCAAGTGTGTTTCATACCCGGGTATTACAATCAACCTCACTAACTATTCTGTTACTGTAGATAATGTAAATGTTGATATGCCCCCAAAGGAACTGGAACTATTATATTTTCTGGCTTCTTCTCCAAACCAGGTATTCACACGCGAACAGCTTTTAGACCAGATTTGGGGATATGAATATGTAGGGGATACACGCACAGTCGATGTGCACATCAAGCGTCTTCGTGAAAAAATCAAAGATCATGACACATGGTGTCTGGGCACGGTTTGGGGAATCGGTTACAAATTTGAGGTGAAATAGAATGCGTAGTACTTTGTACCTAAAATTAATTATTGCATACGTGCTTTTTGGATTTTTGTGCTTATTTTCTGTCGCAGCAGTTTCCTCAGAGGTGTGCATGTCCCAAGTGAAAGAGAGAACAGCGGAAGATTTGTATACAGAGGCCTCTATTATGACCTCTGTATATCTGCCTTCTTATTTTTCCGGCGATATGAGCCTCGCTGATGTTCGTATGCAGTTTCGCGGAATGCAGGAATATCTAGACACTAATATTTGGCTTGTAAATAGGACCGGCGAACATATTACGTCTTTTTCTTTGACACGGCAGCCGCCTCCTCCATCTAGCATTGAAAACTTTAATCCTGCCGAAAATGGTAGTCACACATACAGCATAGGAACCTACCACGGTCATTTTTCTGAAGACGTAATGACCATCATTGTACCAATTACCTCTGGTTTTAAAACAAATGGTTATCTGTTGTTCCACAAGCCAATGTCTATTCTGGAGGCCGAGCGTGATACTCAGCTTATTCCCTGCCATATCACAGCATTCATGATTTATTTATTATCATTTGGATTCTTAATTATTTTTCATTATTTGGTATATCGTCCATTGCGTAAGATTACAGAAGCCGCAACACAGTATGCCTCCGGCAACCTCGATTATGAAATTCCAGTGGAAACCGAGGATGAAATGGGGTATTTATCCGCATCACTCAACTACATGTCAGCACAGTTGAAAGACATGGAGGATTATCAGAAAAAATTTATCGGAAATGTCTCTCATGATTTCCGTTCCCCACTGACTTCCATCAAAGGTTATCTTGAAGCAATGGCCGATGGTACAATCCCAGTAGAAATGCAGGATAAATATTTTAAAATCATTTTATTTGAGACGGAAAGATTGACAGATTTAACCAAGGATTTGCTTACTTTAAACGAGTTTGATACCAAAAATCTTCTGTTAAACAAAACTACTTTTGATATCCATGAAATCATCAAAAGTACAGCTACGACTTTTGAAGGAACCTGCACTGCAAAACATATCTCCATTGAATTGCTTTTTGCAAGTAAAAATCTATCTGTAAATGCAGATAAAAGTAAAATTCAGCAGGTTCTTTATAATTTACTTGATAATGCTATTAAATTTAGCCCGAATGACTCTACCATCACAGTGGAAACAACCGAGCGAAATGAAAAAGTATATGTTTCTGTAAAAGACCACGGTATTGGAATTCCAAAGAAAAGTCTTACGAAAGTGTGGGACCGCTTTTATAAATCAGATTTATCCCGTGGAAAAGATAAAAAGGGAACCGGTCTTGGACTTGCAATTGTAAAAGAAATTATACAAGCCCATAACGAGAACATTAATGTCGTCAGCACGGAAGGCATCGGAACTGAGTTCACCTTTATGCTGCCAAAAGCATAACCTACAGAAGCTATAACCAGAAATTTTCTTATGACGAATGACAACAAAACGACCTCTCCAATTCTGGAGAGGTCGTATGTTTTTAAAATCATTTTACTATGATTATTCAGCTGAGATTGCTCCTACTGGACATTGTGCTGCGCAAGCTCCACAATCAACACATGAATCTGCATCAATTTCAAAATGATCTGTGCCTTCAGAGATAGCTCCGATTGGACATTCTGCTGCACAAGCTCCACAGCTTACACATTCATCACTAATTACGTGTGCCATAATATGTATCCTCCTTTTTTTACATTTGGCAGACTCCTCAAGTCTGCCCTTTTCACTATTTTAATACAATTATCGAAAATATACAAGGGATTTTCATGTTTTATGTTGCTTTTAAAATTTCTTTCCTTTTGCTCTTTTATACGCACTCAATATAATATTTTTTGCAGCCACAGCCTCTTCCTTTGTCGCCTCTCTCGTATCTTTCAATGCATAATCCATCCCAAGGTTTTCATATTTCACTTTCCCCATAGAATGATAAGGAAGCACATCCAGCGCTTTCACATTACCGAGTGTAGCCATAAATTCCCCAAGCCTTTCCAGATATTCCTGATACAACGTAATCCCCGGCACAACTACATGGCGAATCCAGATTGGAATATTTTTCTCATCTAAATATTTTGCAAATGCTAAAATATTCTTATTAGAATGTGATGTTAATTTCTTATGCTCTTCCTCATCAATATGTTTGATATCCAGCATAACCAAATCTGTTACCTCCAAAAGTCTGTCCAGTTTTTCCATAAATTTTTTATTGTCCGGACTGAACATAATACCGGAAGAATCAATACATGTGTGCACGTGGTCTTCGTGAAGTTTTGTAAATAATTCTATCAAAAAATCCATCTGCATCATAGGTTCTCCGCCTGTAACAGTCACACCACCGTTGCGATAAAACGGAGTGTTACTGTAAAAACCCTTCAGCACTTCTTCAACTGTCATCTGCTCGCCTTGTCCCGGTTTCCACGTGTCTGGATTATGGCAATACAGGCATCTCATCGGACATCCTTGTAAAAATATTACATAACGTAGTCCCGGTCCGTCAACGGTTCCACAGCTTTCTATAGAATGAACATATCCCTTCGTCATAATTACATCTCCTCGCTTAGTTTTTTCAAGATTGCCTCGTCTAGCTTATTATATTATAAAACAGGAGATGGAAAATATCCATCTCCTGTTTGCAAACAGTATCTATTTTTCAAATTACATACCTTCATGGAAAGTACGTGAGATTACGTCATCCTGTTGTTCTTTTGTAAGTTTGATAAAGTTTACTGCGTAACCAGATACGCGCACTGTTAATTGTGGATAATTTTCTGGATGCTTTTGTGCATCTAATAATGTATCTCTTGTGAATACATTTACATTAAGGTGATGTCCACCCTGCTCTACATATCCGTCTAACATATTTACTAGGTTATTAACTTGTTGCTGGTTTACTGCCATAGTAATCTTCCTCCTTATAAATTCTTATTCTATTATTTTTTATTCGTGGTCAATGCTTTCCATGATGTTTGGAATATTGCAAGCCTGATTTCCACATTCTTGGATTCTATCAAGGTCTAATTCGCCCATGAAGATCTGATCATCCTTTCCAAGGGCTCCCGGAATGATAGAGAATGTGTTTGAAATACCATCCTGAGCATGTCTGAATGGAATCTTAGCAACAGAAGCAAGTGAAGCTAAAGCTCCATGTGTATCACGTCTGTGCATTGGGTTAGCACCTGGTGCTAATGGTTCACCTAATTTTCTACCATCTGGTGTGTTACCTGTCTTCTTACCATATACTACGTTAGAAGTAATTGTTAAGATTGACGTTGTCGGAACACCGTGACGATATGTGTGGTGTTTACGAACCTTATCCATGAATGTGCGAACAAGATTTACTGCCAATTCGTCAACACGGTCATCATCGTTACCATATTTAGGGAAATCGCCTTCTACTTCGTAATCTACTACTAAACCATCTTCATCACGGATTGCTTTTACTTTCGCATATTTGATAGCACTGAGTGAGTCAGCTACTACTGAAAGTCCGGCAATACCTGTTGCAAAGTAACGTTTTACTTCTCTGTCATGAAGAGCCATCTGAAGTTTTTCGTAGCAGTATTTATCATGCATATAGTGAATGATATTCAATGTGTTTACATAAAGTCCTGCTAACCATTCCATCATATCATCAAATTTTTGCATTACATCATCAAAGTCAAGGTATTCCCCTTCTACCGGACGGTATTTTGGTCCAACCTGAACTTTTGATTTTTCATCAACACCACCGTTAATTGCGTATAATAAACATTTTGCAAGGTTTGCACGAGCTCCGAAGAACTGCATTTCCTTACCTACTCTCATTGAAGATACGCAGCATGCGATTGCGTAATCATCACCGTGAGTTGCACGCATCAAATCATCGTTTTCATATTGGATAGAAGATGATTTGATTGACATCTTAGCACAGTATTCTTTAAATGCTCTTGGTAAACGTGTTGACCAAAGAACTGTTAAGTTTGGTTCAGGAGCAGTACCAAGGTTATCTAATGTGTGTAAGTAACGGAATGATGTCTTTGTTACTAATGGACGTCCATCGATACCAACACCACCAATTGATTCTGTTACCCATGTTGGGTCACCTGAGAATAATGCATTATATTCTGGTGTACGGGCAAATTTTACAAGACGTAACTTCATGATGAAGTGGTCAATGTATTCCTGTGCCTGTTCTTCTGTGATTAATCCTCTGTCTAAATCACGTTGAATATAGATATCAATGAATGTAGAAGTACGTCCTAAACTCATTGCTGCACCGTTCTGTTCTTTTACTGCTGCAAGATATCCAAAGTATGTCCATTGAATAGCTTCTTTTGCATTAGCAGCCGGTTTTGAAATATCATATCCGTAGATATCACCTAATTTCTTTAATTCACCAAGTGCACGGATTTGTTCTGATAATTCTTCGCGAAGGCGGATATTCTCGCCTGTCATTCTTACTAATGATGTAGCAAGCTGTTCTTTCTTGTCTTCGATTAACCAGTCTGTTCCGTATAATGCAACACGACGATAGTCACCAATAATACGTCCACGTCCGTAAGCATCTGGAAGACCTGTAATGATACCGGATTTTCTTGCTGCTCTCATCTCCGGTGTATATGCATCAAATACACCTTGGTTATGTGTTTTTCTATATTCAGTAAATATTTTAACAATTTCAGGATCAACTTCATAACCGTTCTCACGACATGCATTCTGTGCCATACGAATACCACCATATGGTTGTAATGAACGTTTGAAAGGCTTATCTGTCTGGAAACCTACAATAGTCTCTAAATCTTTGTCAAGATATCCAGGACCATGAGATGTAATACTTGATACAATCTTTGTATCCATGTCTAATACACCGCCAGCTTCACGCTCTTGTTTTGATAACTCCATAACCTGAGCCCAAAGCTTTGTTGTAGCTTCTGTTGGACCTGCCAGGAAAGAGTCATCTCCCTCGTATGGTGTGTAGTTTTCCTGAATAAAGTCACGCACATTTACAGATGTACGATTCCAGCGGCCTGGTTTAAAGCCGTCCCATTGGGAATTCCAATTGTTTTCCATTTCAATCTCCTCCTATACTCTTATTTCACTTTTTTTGTTAAAAAATAGATATTTATTTGCTAAAATTATTATAACTTATATATATATTATGCACAAGGCAGAATTTACACATAAATTGTACAAAAATGAATACAGTATACAATAATCTAATATAAATATCCATTTTTAGTAAAATTTAAGAATTTATTTAACCTTTTTTTTATTTTATAGTGTATAGTATTATTTAGCACCTAAGGATACATATTATTGCAGGAAAGGGATAGTATTATTATGAAGAGATGTTGGAAATTGATGGCAGGTGTTCTGTGTACCACATTAATTGCTTGTTCCTGTGTTAAAAAGCCAGACAACAAGCCAGTTAATCCTAATCCTTCCACAACCGAAAATGATACGCAAGATAAATTAAATGTATTAAAACCAATGGCATACAGTAGTGTCGAGGGTCTGAATCTGGAACCTGGTTCTTACATCTCTATTATAGGAAGATACCATGGCGACAGTTATTGGAACGAGATAGAGGCAGGTGCCGAGCAGGCTGTATCAGACATCAATGATATGCTTGGTTATAAAGGAGATGACAAAATTCAGTTGAACTATGTTTCTCCTAATAAGCGCGACGACATAGAGGAGCAGATTAGTATTTTGGATGAAGAACTGGATCATTACCCGATAGCAGTTGGCATTGCAATGATAGACGCCTCAGCCTGCAAAGTGCAGTTTGACCTTGCTGCGGAGAATAGAACCCCAATTATTGCATTTGATTCCGTAAGTGATTATCATGGCGTCACAGCAACCTGCTCAACAAATAATTTGAATGCATCTAAGACAGCTGCTGTACACCTTGCTTCTTCCATTGATGAAAAGGGAGAGATCGCTATCTTTGTGCAAGATTCTAAATCCACTACTGCCAAGCAACGTGAAGAAGGTTTTACAAATGAAATGACAGCTTCTCATCCTAATATCTCCATCGTCGAGGTGTATCACCTAGATGAACTAGCTATTGTTGCTGAACAGATTGCACAGACGATGAATGCACAGAAAGCAGAAGGTGAGGCGGATATTTCTGCAGAATCTCTAACGCAGGAAGATGTGGTAAAATATATTATAGACACACATCCGAATTTAAAAGGAATTTTCGCAACGAATTTAGACACTACACAATTAGTTGCAGATGTCGTAACAGATATGCAAAAGACCAATTTGAAAATCGTTGGTTTTGATGGCGGCAAAGAACAGATTGAATTATTAGAGAATGGTACATTGGAAGGGTTAATTATACAGAATCCTTATGCCATGGGATATGCAACTGTAGTTGCAGGAGCAAGATCTGCTCTTGGTCTTCCAAATGAAGCTCCGATTGACAGCGGGTTCACATGGGTTACCCGGGCAAGTCTCGGTGAAAGCAGCATTCAGAAAATGCTTTATTAACTTCAAAATCATTATATATGGGCTTGGACAATTATGTCCAAGCCTTTTTCTTGTCGAACTTTGATGATTGATTTTTTGCAAGAACAGAGCAATCTTATGATATGATGTAGGTGTTGGAAATACATCTATATTATTCATAGGGGGTATATGTATGGGCGAAGTTCATTATATGATTTCAGAAGCGGCTAAGCAGGTAAGTGTTGAGACACATGTACTCAGATACTGGGAAGAAGAACTTTCATTATCTATAAACCGCACTGAAATGGGACATCGATACTATACAGAAGAAGACATACAGCTATTTCGTTGTATTAAAGAACTCAAGGAACAAGGCATGCAGCTAAAGGAATTAAAAGAGCTCATTCCAGACATGCTCCGCACCCGCACACAACTACAGGCAAAGAGGAAAATTGCAGGTGCTCCTGAAAACCACACCATGCTTATTGTAAATCGCGATGAGATGTTAAACGCAGCAGCAGATTCAAAACTCTTGCAGGCACAAAATCTTATCAGTGAAATCCTGCAAAATATTCTTGTAGAAAATAATAAGCTGCTTGGACAATCTGTCAGTCAGGCAGTCTCAGAAACTGTGATTAAAGAAATGGACCATTTGCTACATATAAAGGAGCTCCAGGAAGAAGAACGATACAAGAAGCTCGATCATTTAATCCGCCAACAGCAGGTTCTTCGAAAAGAATCGGCACGTTCCACTCCAATTCACAGATTACGGAGACTTTTAGAGACATAAGGGATTAATCGTTCCGCTAGGGGACAAAAATGAAAAATCCCAATGGAATCAAGGTTCAATACCTGACTTTCCATTGGGATTTCTATTTTTCCGGAAAATGTACAAATTGGTGAAATATGTTCTTATTACACAAGTGCAAAGGGTTGGCTAGCGAACAAATCACACAACTGCTTCCACCAACAGTTTATCTCCTAACGTAATACGGTTAATTCCAATTTTTTTGTTTTTATTAAAATTAAAGCTGAGCATATACCCCTTTTTCAGATGATAGTACTCGAGGTAATCTAACAGTTGCTCTTCTCCTCTTTTATTATAGGCATTTCCCCGCCACACTTTCAACTCTATCACGAATTGTTCACCACAATAATCCACGATCACATCCGTTCGCTCCATATTACGTGTCCGAGCCTCAATGTAGTAATTACCGATTCCATTGATAATTGGTCTCAAATAAAGTAGAAAATATCTTCTTCCGTCCTCCTCGTAAAATGACTGATTCTGGTCTCCAAATAAATCATCAAAATGCGTCACAAATTTTTCAAGAACCAATTCCATATTTAAATGACCATTTTGTATGAACTGATTTTTATTCTGCAAGGCAAAACGATAAGTATCCGTGTTCTGCTCCTCAGGTGTAGTTAGAAACATATTGTAAAGACGCGTTTCAAAAATTCGGTTTGCAACTACCACGATGCCATTTTTCACTTTCACAAATCCGAACATGAGTGCCATATTAATCCCTATATTATCCGGTCCATACAAAACATTCTGCCCCCGGAATAAAAGAGTATAGAGAATCTGTCGGAGTTCCGGATAATCCATAATTTTCCCAGACAAGGATTCAAATAATGTATTGCTTTCCTCCAGCAGAATTTTCACCGCCACCAAAAAGCCTTCCTTCGTCCATACGCTTGCTCTATCAGGAAATCCCTCACTTTCTGTAACTGTTTCATCCAGCAACTTGCAAATACGAGATACCAGAAAAGGATATCCAGAAGTGTAGTCGTAAATCAGCTCCGCCATCGCATGTATATTCATACCCGTTTTATAATCCCGCTCATATTCTGTAAGCATCCCGGCAATTTCCTCTGCTGAAAAACTCATGTCCACAGGAAATTCAACCGCAATATTCCACGGACTGTTTACCTTATGATCCTCATCCGGTCTGATTTTTCGCTTAATATTTTTTATATCATAGACACCTGCCAATATCACTGATTGAAATGTCGGTGATTCATCCCTGTCAATATAATACCCACGTAGCTGAGCTAGAAAATCCAAAAACACCTGATTATTCGTTGCACTATCAACCTCATCAATCATCAGAACCACCGGCTTTTCAGAATAACGACAGATGTTACTCAAATGCCGAAACAATTCCACTAGTTCCAATTGCTCTCTATTGTTATGCATAGCGGCACGCAATTTTTCAACAGCAGTCCGTACGTTTTCTGTAAACTCCTTTTCGAACTCATTGATTTTCCACAGAAAAGCTTTCGCAAAGGCTACAGAAAATGTATTCTCATCCCTGAATTTCGCATCGCTCATTTCCTTCTGAAAATCCATGCTGATAACAAGATACTCTTTTGCAAGAAAACCACGAAGTGCCCTTAGTGTCGTGGTTTTTCCATATTGCCGGGCACGATTGATTGTAAGATAGTCTCCCTTGCCCACAATTTCCTTTATTTTCTCCAACCGCACTCTGATATCGACCATATAATGAATTTCAGGTCTGCAATTCCCAGTCACATTAAATATTTTACTCATATACTACGCCTCCTTTCCCAAATCATCCTCTTATCAAAAAAAGTGCACTCTGTGGTCTTATCTTATCATAGAGAAACACAAATAGCAAATGACGTTTCATTTGGGAATCCCCATTGGAATTTGAAAGAGGTTCAGAGGAAAACCTCTGAACCTCTTTTATTATATCTCTTTTTTCAGATAATTTGCAAACTTGGTGTAATTTGGAAGCCATGTCAGATTCACGGTTCCGATTGCACCATTTCTCTGCTTTGCAATGATAATCTCTGCCACATTTTTAAGCTCTATTTACCACATGGATCCCCCCATGTGGTAGGAAATGGGATTCTTTCCAAAATAACTTTGATGCACTTTATCATTAAACGATACAACTTTCCCTTTTCAGTTTTTTGATATGTCAAACCAAAACGCTGCAAAATACTGTCCATTTCAAACAATCAATACATTATCATCGTTTCCCATCTCAACACCTTTTAAGGAATTCAATCTTTGTTACTTTTATGTAAACCTTTTTTGACGGATTCTGTCTTTCCACGTTCTTCTAATCTGTTTAAAATTGCACATGCAACCAAAAGAATGAGACCAATCCAAAACATTGCATCAAACCGGACAAACCACTCCTCTAACTCCTCGAGAGTTTTCCAGCCATCTATTCCATTCGCAATAATACCCGCATGAAGTGTGACTAAATAACCAGCCATTCCTGAAATAATCAATACAACTGAAATAATAATACGATATACATTCTTCATACTCAGCACCTCCTGGATTATTTAATAATCTCTCGGAATCTTTAAACCAGTAAATATAAGGCTTTCAGATTCCTTTTTT
>CALBNS010000074.1 GCA_937896665.1 uncultured Clostridia bacterium | reverse complement strand
TAACTCAATCAATAAGGCGGCAAGCCGCCAATCGGCAGTGGACCCGGCTGTCCGTATGGCCTTAACTCCTAGAGGAGTGGTCCTGTAAAATCGCTTATAAGACTCTGATGAATTACCATCTTGTCTCATGCTTAATTAGCAAATGTGGAATACACCACATGATGTATTGAATACTAGCACTTGGAGTGCACTACAAGTCAATACCTTTCTTTAATCTTTTTCTCTGTTCCAATCTCATAACAAATCCGAAAGTTTGCCTTCTGCTTACATGTTAACTTCCAGAGTTTTTACGACTAAAGCCTCGTTGTGAGGTGCTTTAGTCGTTTTCAATAGCTATTCTTCAGGTTCCGCCGGCTCTTGGATGAATCTCAGGATTTCCTAAAAGCTTCTGGAGCTGCTCGCTATATCAAGACACATATGTTCAGACACACCTCTCTCAGCATGCTTAATTATGGAATGCCTGAAAGTGGATACGATGTTTTGCTAGAAAAGAATGGATTATATATAAATGTATTGACGCAAGAGACCCTTATGAAATAAATATATAGACAATCATGATGTCGTGTGAAATAGTTTGTGTTTCTATTAAAAATTTACTCCTTTTTGGTAAGAATTTCAGGTGTGACATTTTTTATCAAAAAGGAGTATTTTTATAACAGTTGGAATGAAACAAAATCGACTGATTTTACTGTCAGAAATACAAATTAATCTATCTTTAATTATCATATTGATAATTCTGCAAGCATTTTGCAAGCACCTAAAAAGGGAAGCCCTATTCTATAAGGCTTCCCAAACATTTTCTCCTATTCCCACTCCATAAAAAATCTTTAAACTTAACTATATATGTTTAAGTTTTGTATTGCTCATGGCTTCAGTTATTCATATTATCCTATTTCTATAGCCTTTCTGACTTTTTGTTGCCAAAGTGTTGCCAAAAGCTGCTTCCGTTTACCTTTTGCGTAACATATCCTTACTTGTAGTATATCATAAACAATAAGGTGTTAGAAGAGGCACAAATTTTATGCCACTAAATCCACTAAATGCAAAAGATACATATTTAATAGGAATTCTATGATATTTTATATACCTTCAGTTCGCATAATAAACCTTACGCTACTTGTTTCGTTATCTGCTGTTCCGGAGTATGAAGTATATTCGTTAGCATATTTTTGAAGTTCTTTTATGCGGTCTACTACGCCTACTAAGTCATCCTCTACCATGTTGGTAAGTTTTTCAATTCCTTCTTTGTTAAACTTTGTCATTCCATTCATTAGTTCTTTTGCTCCCGAGGAAAGTTGTGAAGACCCCTGACTTAAACTTGTTACTCCTGAGTTAGCTTTTGAAGTACCTTCAGATAATGTGGTTGCTGCATCAGCTGCGGTCCCAACACCTGCTGTATAGGATGCGATGCCATCTGATAGTTGTGATGCACCTATTGCAAGTTGGTCAACTCCGGTTGATATATCTCCCATAGATGAAGCGACTGATTTTATTCCGGTGTCTATCTGGGAATAACTACTATCTAAACCTGTTAATCCATCAGACAAGCCTGTTGCGTAAGCCAGTGCCCCTTGAAGCTGCGGGTTTGAAGGATCGGCTTGACTCATTGCGGTTAACAATTCTTTGAGGCTATTTGCAGCGTCCTTAGAACCTGATATTCCCGTCTTTACCTGAGCCGAGCCTTGAACTAAACTTGTTATACCATCAGTATTTTTCATAGATTCTTGCATCTTTTCCAATCCACCGGATAGCGCAGATGCCCCACTGTTTAGTTCATCATTTTTAGCTTTTAATTTTGAAAGTCCGTCGGCAAGCTGCTTTGCTCCACTATCTATCTGTGTCATACCTCTTGCTAAAGAATCCGCACCACTTTTTAATTTTCCGACCCCATCATATAATTCTGAGGTGCCATTTTCTAACTTACCCGATGCTTCATTCAAATCCTTTATGGATGCCTTTAAATCTTCTACAGAATTAGTATCATCTAAATCAAGTTCTGATAATGCAGAATTTCCAAATACGGTTATTGAGGTAAGAAGTGAAAAATCTTTGATATCCATTTCCATCTCCACTTTTTCGGGAATATCTATATCAACGGATGCATTATTTAAGCCGAGGCTTTCTTTAAGACCGGGCATTGCCATACCAAATACTAAGGTTTTACCTTCTGCTTCTATAACTTTTCCGTTAGATACTGTTACTTTAGTCGCTTTTTCGTTATCTAATGCCATTCCCGATATAACAGTAAAGGGCTGATACATGGTTACATTTTTTCCATTCACTATGCGCGTTGCTTTCGTGTTGTTTTCATAGGAAAATGTTATTTTTAGGTGTCCTGTTGCCCCTGTCAGATCATTTGCGTCTACCTTTTTCCCATCCAGTTCATAATCTATTTTTGTTGTAATCGGAAGCTGCCCGTCTGTCGTTCCCTGATAATAAATATCATTTCCTTTAGCATCCCAAATCAGTTCGTCGTTACTGCCTTCCCTATAGGTTTCATCACCTTCGACATTTTCAATATCTTTCAGATTACTAACATCCTTTATTTCATTCTTTTCATCCGGATTTTTAAGCCAAGCGCTTACAATTTGCTTCTTAGCATTACCATTTACATCCCCGATAATATAAACGGTTTCCTCCTTTCCTTCCTCACTTCCGTGAGAATTCAGCATTTTTTTTGCAGTACTTTCCAAAGACTCCTCCTTAGCAGTACCATCTTCTTTGGCATTTGTATTGGATGCTTCTTTATTTTCTGTTGCACATCCGACAAGGCTTATCATAATCATTGTAGCAGTCATTAACATTGCAATTGCTCTTGTATGTTTCATCATGTATTCCCTCCTAATTGTCACTCTTTTTCGTATGTAAACTCGTCTTTTGTATCAAGCCATCAAACATCAGAAAGCAAGCTGGCAGCAATGATAGTACCAAAACCATGCTAATCAGTGCTCCTCGACCCATTAGGACACAGAGAGAACTGATTAGGTCAACATCTGAAAATACTCCCACACCGATAGTAGCTGCAAAGAATCCCAACGCACTGGTAAGTATTGACTCCATAGATGTGGAGAGCGCTGTTTTGGTCGCTTCGATTTTATTTAATCCAAGGGATCTCTCCTGCATGTACCGATTTGTCATTAAAATCGCATAATCCACGGTAGCTCCTAATTGAATAGTTCCTATAACAATGGAAGCAACAAAAGATTCAACTGTTCCCGTAAAAAAACACATTCCCAAGTTTATATATATTGCAAGTTCAATTACCGCCACCAATATAAACGGCAGGGAAATGGACCTTAGCACAAACATTATCAGGAAGAAAATCGCAAATATGGATACAAGACTTACAACCTTAAAATCATGGTCTGTTATCTGTATCAAATCCTTTGTACAGGGTGCTTCACCGATAAGCATTGCATTCGGATCATATCGTTTTACAATTTTGTTTAGTTCTTCCACCTGCTCATTTACTTCATCCGTAGCAACCGCATACTCTGAACTTAATAAGATTAATTGATATCCCCCTCCTTTAAGATTTTCCGTTAATTCTTCATTTAACGCATCTCCCATGAACTCCTCCGGTATTGTGGGCGATTTTAGAGAATCAATTCCTAAAGCAAAGCCAACACCTTTTACCTCTTCAAGCTCCGAAAGCATCTTTTTGCCATCGCGTGAATCTAGATTTTCATCGGCAAGCACCATCATGATGCTATTCATATCGTATCCATCATCCAATTTTTCATTAGCTACAACGGATGGCAGATATTTAGGGAGGCTGGCATCCAGATTGTAATATACCTTCATGTTTTTATAGCCAAACAATGCCGGAATCCAAAGAAGCATTAATACGATAAAAATTATCCTGTGGTGCTTTACTACAAAACTGGTAAGCATATTTCCCTTAATATTAACTGGACGGTGTCCTAACTTTTCTATAAGACCATCAAATATCAAAATAAGTGCCGGTAAAACCGTTACACAGGCAATAACGCCCAGCACCACACCCTTTACCATAACGATTCCAAGGTCCAACCCCAGCGTAAATGTCATAAAGCAAAGAGCGATAAATCCGGCTATGGTTGTAAGGGACGAACCAGCTACAGAAAGTATAGTCCGGGATATGGCACTTGCCATAGCATCTTCTTTGGATGGCTGATTTTTCTTTTCTTCCCGATAGCTATTCCATAAGAAGATGGAATAGTCCATAGTAACAGCAAGCTGGAGTATTGCTGCCAATGACATGGTAATAAAGGAAATCTCGCCCTGAATAATGTTGCTACCAAGATTTAAGACAATAGAGACTCCTATGGTCGTCAAAAAGAAAATCGGAGCCATCCAAGAATCCATTGTCAATGCCAAAATGATAGCTGATAGAATAACAGCAATCAGCACATACCAAAACAACTCTTTATTAACAAGATCTCTCGTATCCGTTACGATGGCTGACATGCTGCTAAGGAAGCATTGGTCCGTTGAAATACTTCTGATTTCTTCAATAGCATTCATAGTGCTTTCAGATGAAGTTCCCTCATCAAAAAATATAGCCATAAGAGTACCTTCATCCGAATGGAAAATCTTGTAGATAGAATCTGGTAATATTTCCTGAGGAATAGATGGATCAAGAACCGTATCATACCATATTACCTGGGACACATGATCTACTTCCTCTACTTTAGATTTGAGCTCTGATACATCCTTGTCTCCCATGCCGTTAACCATAAAAATAGCATAGGCACCCTTGCCAAAATCCTTTAATAAAATATCCTGCCCCTGCATCGTCTCAATATCATCCGGCAGATAATATAAAATATCATAGTTCACACGAGTATTTAGATACCCAAATGCTGCAGGTATTAACAGTAATAAACTTATGATGACTACCGGAATTCGGTGCTTTGCAATCCATTTTCCAAACTTAAACATATACACACCTCCCAACAAAATATGACCATTAGTCATTTCATATGAGACTATACACCTAAAATGACCATTAGTCAATATTTTTTTGACTAATGGTCATTTTATTGAGTTTCCGCAAAATGCAATGAAAAAGTAATCATATCTGCCCAAAGCACTAATCTGCCGATTTTTTAGGAATTTAAGAATGGCAGTTCTATGAATGGAGGCACTTTAATAAGCCCCGCCGGAACCGGACTTTGGGAGGCATATTCTTTTATCTATTTAAGCGGTCAGTTTAAGGCAGAGTTGTCGGTATGCAGGACGCTTGGTCCGAAACCAAAGCCTGATGCCTTCTTTAGCATACGATAGTATGCCTGAGATACCTTTTGCTAACCGGTAATAGCAGAAATGAACTTTTTTCTTTATGGGATCAGCTTTCTGTATAATGGAAACCTTGAGGGCATTTGATTCCGGCTTCATGGATATATGAGCCAGAAATGCCATGCACAGGGTGATATAAAAATTTAATGCGTTAATGGCAGCAAGTTTCCGCACACGAAAATTTTCAAACTGAAACATTTGTTTCTTGCAGCGGAAGTATTCCTCAATACGCCATCTTGAAAAGTATGTTTTTGCAACTTTTATAACATCTTCTTTTGATTTGATTTCCTTATTGGTTGCAAGCATCATGGGATACTCGGTAATGCCGTAAACCAGTACAAGGTAAATGTCTTTCTTAGAAGCAGAAATCTGTACCTTTACATGAGAAAGATAGGCATCATGCTTTTTACCTTTGTAGGTGAGAGGTGTTTTTATTTTCCCTTTTCGTTGGTTTCGAAGCTGTGTAGCAGGAACCCATTTCCCATGAAAATACAGCTTCCGTTTGGCGGTAAGCCAGATGACATAATCCTGTTTTAATTCATCAAGTAGAACGCCTTACTAGGCATTTGAACAAAGGAATTCCAAAAAAAGCATTGAAATCGTACCTTACCACGATCCGAGAAGCTGATCCACGATATCAGTCAGCAAGCAGCTACCGGAAGCGAGCATGCCGTAAGTCATGTCAGCGGTAAATTTTCTATCCGGCTTGAAAGGATGTTTGGAAATTTTATTTGAAAAAGTTAAAATTTCCCGTTTCATTTGATAAGTGTTTGATGTAAAATTAACCATAGGGAATCCTCCTCTTTTTTGTTTAGTAATGTTTTTTTGGTGATTAAATTTTACATCAAAAAGG
>CALBNS010000073.1 GCA_937896665.1 uncultured Clostridia bacterium | reverse complement strand
CAGAATCGAACTACCGAAAATCACTGATTTTATGTATTGGTTCCATTCACTTTTTCAAAAAAATATGTATTATTTGTATTCAACAAAGACATTAAACTAAAACGCGGTTGATACTTGCTCTCAATCGCTTTTTATTTACTTTTGACGTATTTTTAGATGTTTCTATAAGATTTAAATTTACTTAACAGCGGTCTTTTTTTGGCTGAGCGTGTGCCTTTATACTAGTCCTTTCGCAGAGTTTGAACCTCTCTAGGGAACCTTACTTTACGCTTTATATAATTCGTGTTATATCAAACGTTAATAGTGATGTTTAATATCACAATAGTTAGTTGATATATCACAAGCATATCAGATCTGCTTTTCTAAAAGTGGTGTGTAAAAAATTAAATTGTAGTAAAATATAAATAATTTAAGAGTGGAATATAACAATGAAGAATTTTTTTAGTATGATAGGTGCTTGGTGCAAATCACATGTATGGCAAACAGTTTTAATAGGAGTTGCGACAGTAGGTGTTGTTGCTACATCGATAGCACTTCCAATAGCACTTTCTCATAACGATGAACATCAAAACACTGAACATCAACATGCATTTTCAAGTGAATGGTCAATGGATAATGAAAAACATTGGCATGCTGCCACTTGCGAACACACAGATTTAATGAAAGATTTAGCAGAGCACGTTTGGGGCGATTGGAGCGTTAAAACTCCTGCATCACATGTCGCAACAGGCTTGAAGGAAAGAGAATGCTCAGTTTGTCACAAGGTTCAACAAGAGGCAATATCTCCTCTCGAAGGTCACACTTTCGATAAAGAAGTTGTTGATGAAAAATATTTTAAATCGGCCGCAGATTGTGAAAATCCGGCAGTTTATTACAAATCATGTGAATGCGGTGCAAAAGGTACAGAAACATTTGAAAGTGGAGTAGCACTTGGACATGATCTTAATCCAATTACTGGTAAATGTTCACGTTGTACATACGATGCCGGTCGCACCGTAACGTTTGAAGACAAATTGCTTGGAAATTCTTATATTCATTTTGCACCAGTCGGCAATAAAATTTATATCAACTTTACACCAAAAGTAGCGGACAAACTCTATTTCGATATAGAAGCACAACAATATTTTGATGATGGTATTAAAGAAGAAGATTTAGATTCTTGTCTTATTAAAGATGTCAAATTACATAAAGATGGTGATTTTAATCATGAAATAGAATTTATAGATTATGAATACTCCATTGCTGACAGGTATTT
This sequence comes from uncultured Clostridia bacterium, assembly GCA_937896665.1. GTDB lineage: Bacteria > Bacillota > Clostridia > Lachnospirales > Lachnospiraceae > Faecalimonas. Next base: position 3,175 of record CALBNS010000073.1, on the reverse strand, counting down.
TAAGTGGGAGACTGTTGAAGACCTTGAATTGAATACTAAATATTATCTTACTCTTACATTAGATAAAGAATATGATGACTTCGTCGTCTATATTGACGATGGAATAGATAAAATATGGGGTTTATTACCGCCACATATCACGACCACAGAAGAATATAAAATATATGACGGAGAACCATTCATCGTTGAGGCTACTAGCGAAGAAGGAGATGTCAGTGTTATATATATTAAAATTGACAGAAATGGGATTTTTGGCACTTATACTCCACCTGTAGAGCCGGGTGATTATTACGCAAAGGTAATAGTACAAACTGAAACTGAATATTGTTATAGTACATATGATTTCTCAATCATAGCGACATCAAAGACAATTTCCGTTGGTGAAAGTAATCAGGTAAATTTTAATGTACCTGAATTCACAACATTAGAAACCAAAGTAGAAGTTGAAGAAGGAAAAAACTATATTCTTCTCATCAATGGTGAAAATTGGGATTTTGAAGTCAGAGACGATGTTTCTGCTTATGAAATTGAGTTTGATATGCATAAAGTATTTTATGTCATTACTGCAAAAAGGGATGGTATCATCACAATAACAGGCACTAAAAAAACTTCATCTCATCATCTCTACGAAGTCGGTGTTTATAATCTAATAGAAATGAGCGATCCATATGACAATAATAATGCAAACAATAAATTTAATCTTGGCCCAATGAATGCAGTGTCATTTAAATTCACATTAGACGCACCTCAGCCTATTAGACTCAACGCAAGTTTGGGAGCAGAATATTTATTTGTACATATATATAATGGAAATTTTGTCGAACAACCAATTTCAATTGTTGATGGATTCTACACAACTTACAATGAAGAATCTGATGAAATTCAATGTTTGCCAGCGGGTGATTATTATATTGATGTATTCAATGGTCACCCTAGTAACAATGTTGATATTAATGCATATCTTTTATGTATGTATAATGATTAACATGCTGAATGTATCTCTGATTGGGGCGTTTGCCTAAACTGTTGAGAATTTGTTGGACATTAAAAAGCATTTATACCGTATAAAAGGCCGTTATTAATTCTGCAGGACTTTGTCCTGCTTTTTTCTTAGTGGTTATAAAATTAGTAGTAATTATTCATAAACTCTCGGAGGTACAAATCATGACTAACCGAGAAAAGATTATAGAGTTAAGAGAAAAAGGCAATATTAAAAATAAATTTCAAGAGGAAAAAGAAATAGCAATGGTGTATGCCATGTTAGGCCACGCGCTAGAAAAGCTTCCAGCAAGTATCAATTACCAGTCGCAGACAAAATAATCAGAATTACTTCTTACACAAAACGAAGTTTTTGGTTCAATAAAGATTTCATCATCAAGATGATTACAGAAATTTTTTGATTAAAATAAGGTGTACGAAAAACCAAAATAAAAACGTCCTACAATTTCGTACAGTACGATTTTGTATCAAAATAGGACACTCACTACATCGAAAACTACAGGAATGATACAATAAATCATCCTGTTTTTTATTAAATTAAGGCTTTTTCTGTAGTTTGTTTGCTTTTTGCAGGTATTTTTAATGTAGAAGGCAACGAAATTAGTACTTTAATTTATCCGATGACAAATAACAATTTGAAAAACGGAAGAATCAAAAATATCCAAGGTACTCCGATTGCTTTTAAAACAATAAATTTGGCTGATGATTGGAAAAACATTGAAACTGATATGCTTGAATTTATTAAAAAATTCGAAAAAGGATATAAAAGAAGCTTGGCTTAATTTTTCATCATTTTTTAATTCTTTAAATTTCTAAAAAATTCTCTTAACCGAAGTTAAATCACTAAAAATAGGAATTTTTATTTATGTAATAATGTGGCAATATATTTGCTCTTAATATCAGACTAGACTCGCGTCCTTAAGTGGACTTTAAAACGCAGGTAAACGACAGGAAACTATATCAAGAACTGGTAGATTGGACGTGTTAGGATCTATCAATGCGGGAAGTATCGTCCAGATTCAAAGAGGATACCTCTAGGAACGTTCCGTAAATCCGGGGCCTAGATTAATCAATGTCAATGCTCCGCACAAGTAATTAACTTGAGAATGTGGCCATCACAAGGATGATGAAACACCAGCAATTATGGTTGATAGGGATATCAGCAGTTAATTGCATATGTGTTTTTCATTTGGATGGTTTTTTATTTTCTCCTTTTGGAAGCACAAAGAATGCTGACGAAAGGAGATTTTATTTATGGTTGAAGTTGGCGACTTAATAAAAATAATTTACATGGATGGAGAACCACAATATTGTGGTAAAACAGGATTTGTTGAATTAATTGATGATATAGGACAAATCCATGGAAGTTGGGGTGGGTGTGCACTTATCGAAAATGTTGACATATTTGAAATATTGAGCAAAAACAATGAAAACTGTTAAATGGCATTTTAGAAATAATGCAAAACGAAAAATGGGAAACAAAAATAAAGGAAGACATCCAGCTTTAATTATTGGTGAATCAGATGATGGTAAATCTTATGTAAATATTGGTTTAACTAATAGTTCAAAAAGAGGGCACCACAAAAATACTCCAATTCATAATCCTCAAGATTGGAATAAAACGTCATTTTTAAGGGATGATATCAGCATTGACTCCAAAGATTATTTGTCCGAAGTATTAAAAGATTATAATTTATGCCCAGATGATATTGATAAAATATGGGAGATAATAAAGAAAAAGAATTCCCACTAGGCGGTAGTCACTAGCTACCACGGGTGAATTCTTATCATAATTAAATCATATTTTGTTATTAAAAACAAATATAAAATAGAAAGCGTTAGGGGTGGCTACAAGCTACTCAAAAATCACTCGAGGTGGCTACACTGTATCATTTCTTGAGTGTATAGCCATTTAAAGAATTAAGACATCGATGATGTCTTTTTCTTTATGGCGACAACGACTCGAATGTTCAACCCACTGCGAAAAAGAGTGCGAAGCTTTCTAACCCCAATAACGATCTGAAATGTATTCGAGATCTTCTCTTAATCTAGCCCACCAAAAATCGCATTGGTGTCTTCTTTGATGAAATTGAGAATCTCTTACTTCATTATACTAATGGGCTCGGAATTGTAATGGACCAATATGAGGATTTTCCATGTAATCCCATGTTCTTCT
>CALBNS010000072.1 GCA_937896665.1 uncultured Clostridia bacterium | reverse complement strand
CGTAAATGCCGCCATAGCGGATCATTTTGTAATGCTTTTCCGGGATATGACGGATGGCATTATTTGGATTTGGAAAGAAAATGGAAGAGGAAGAAAAGAAGGGATGTTGTTGTGGCAGCACTCCTGTAGAAGAGGTTAAGGCAGAGCCTGTGTGTGCTTGCAATGCTCTGTGTTTCAGAAGAAGAGCAGTCTGATAAGAGGTCTGCAAACTCTGATGTTTGCATAAAAATGCCGTTTACGGCAAAAATATTAGATGCAATATACTGCGAAATTATCAAGTTTATGTACAATACCATTAAAATCGCACAAAATAGCAATAATGCCGTAAAATAGAACATATTTTAAGGGGAAGTTGGCACAAAGAGATTGACTTTCCCTTAATATTGACTATAATTTAAGGGAAAGGTAGGCACTTTAAGGGAATGAGAACATTTAACTATTCAGCTTTAAAAAATGAAAAATGGGATTCTGAGATTCTTGGCTTGATAGCAGCAATTTATAAGTTCGCAGGTAAGCAGGAACTTTATCTTAAGCAAAGACCAGACGAGTTGGAGAAATTTGTGGAGATTGCAAGGATTCAGAGTACTGAGGCTTCGAATGCGATTGAAGGTATTGTAACTACAAATACAAGAATTAAACAGTTGGTGGAGGAGAAGACTACACCAAAGAATAGAGACGAAGAGGAAATTGTCGGATACCGTGATGTGCTAAATATCATCCATGAGAGTTTCGATGTAGTTCCTATTACACAAAATTATATATTGCAGTTGCACAAAATACTTTATACTCACATGAATAACCCAGTCGCAGGGCAAACCAAGACTGTGCAGAATTATATTAGTGCCACTTATCCAGATGGACATACAGAGGTTCTATTTACACCACTTGCTCCATTTGAGACGCCAGAGGCTCTTGATAAAATCTGTGATGAATATAACAGGGTGATTGGTAATTATGAGGTGGAGCCATTACTGGCTATTCCGATTTTTATTCATGACTTCTTGTGCATCCACCCTTTCAATGACGGTAACGGCAGAATGAGCAGATTGCTTACAACCCTGCTACTTTATCGCAGTGGATTTTATGTAGGTAAGTATATTTCTCTTGAAGCTAAAATTGCAAAGAATAAGGATTTGTACTATGAGGCGTTAGGTCGTTCACAGGATGGCTGGCATGAAGGTGAAGAGGATGTAGTTCCATTCATCAAATATCTGCTTGGAACAATTCTTGATGCTTATAAAGATTTTGAAGAGCGCTTTGAGATTGTGGAAGAGAAACTACCTGCTCTTGAGATGGTGCGTAAAGCAACACAGAATAAGATCGGGAAGTTTAATAAACAGGACATTCGTGAATTATGCCCGGCACTCAGTGTGAGTTCGATAGAAGGTTCTTTGCGTAAGCTTGTCAAAGAAGGAGAACTTCGCAGGGAAGGCAGTGGCAAGGCTACATTTTACATCAGATTAAAGTAGGGAAAAAACACTGTGGTTGTTTTCAAGATGTCATGATAATTACACAATAATCGTGACAAAATGAGCAAAAAAGGAAAAAACAGTATAAATGATTTGTTCCCGTGTACAAAGTTTCGAACATTTAATTTTCGAACTGGACAAAAGCGGGAATGAGGAAACAACAGTGATTTTTTTGTGGTTAATCTTTAGGCGCGGAAAACCCGCATATATATAGGAAACCGTAAGGTTTTGTCGTGCCATGTGGAGACGGTAGTCTTGCTTTCCAAGGGTGAGGTCGACTCGAAAAAGATTCGGGTTTAGTTCTCTTTGGAAGATATGGATATGTCGGAATTTCAGGATGGGGCAACCTACACACAGATTAAAGACTATGTACTGGGGCATAGTGGATTAAAGGTATCCAACCTGTATATCTCACAGATTAAACGGAAATGCGGGATTGAAGTTGGTAAAAACAACAGGGCTTATTTTTTCGCAATTATTATCTTGATTCGCAGTTTGTTGTTAGTGTAGCTTGCTTCCACAATGTAGATTCGATCCAACAATCACTCGAATTTTCTTCCAACAATGTACATAGGAACGAAAAGTCCCCCCAGAATACAAAGCAGAGCAACAACAATCTCCACAACGTTCAAAACCATCCAATCGCCAGTAAACACCTGTGCCATGATGTAGCTAATGATTGGATATGTTATCAATAAAACAATAGACCAGATGCGTCCAACATTCAGAATTTTCCCCCAGTTGCTGTTGTTGAATACAAGACCAGGCAAGTTCAGTTCAAAAATCCCGTCTGAATACATGGAAATACGGTTGTCGTCATAATATGTTGGAAGTTTTGCTTTCGCAAAGAAGCAGAAGTACAACCCAAAAATCGCACCTAAAATAACTGCGACAATCATACATGGGGAGATATGCCCATTGGTATAGGAAATAAGAACTTCTATTACCGCCAGAACAACGGCAACCACATAAGAAAATCCCCATTGCTTCTTATTCTGATAGGTTCTTGTCTGTTCTTCCTGAGAATAGGGAATCGCTGTTTTTACCACTTCCTCGACTTTTACCGCATCTATTGTATTGTCCGGTTTCATACGCTTACACATTAGGAGTTCCGTTACTGTAACACCCAATATATCTGCCAGCGGGATCAGCAAAGCGATATCAGGAACATTAGAAGCGGTTTCCCATTTACTCACAGCTTTATCCGAAACAAGAAGTCGCTCTGCCAATGCTTTTTGCGTGATGCCTTTTTCCTTGCGAAGCTCTGCGATGAAAGCTCCAAATTTTTTCTTGTCAATATCAAACACGATTTATCCTCCCTTGTTTTTCTTAATCCAAGTTTAGTGCCCAAAGGCACAAAATGCAACCGAGTAGCACGAGAATGGCTCAAAAGAGAGGTACAGCGATAGGAGAATCCACCATTTTAAGAGAAAATTAGAGAGAATTTGATATTTTTTACTAAACTGCCACTATTGATGATTTATATCTGCTCATATACTACCATCGTTTCCTTTGGTAGCTTCTCATTCTCACAGTTCAAGAGATACGCTACTGCCCTGTTTGCAAAGCGGTTAGTTTTGGACACCTGTTTCAGACGGACAGCATGGAGCGCACCTTCAGCAAGCAGAAGCTCTGTCAGCTTGTCCACCGCTTTCCGATAGGCTCACTCTGCACCGCTGGCTGTGCTGCCCTCAAACATAACTGCCAGTTCTTCAAAGGTGGGGCGGTTCTTCCATGAGCCGACACGCCCATAGGTCATGCAGATAGAAAGCCGCTTTTCGAGTAATGTCTGCTCTCGGTTGTTCAGCTTATCAAAGGCTTTCTGTACATAAGAAAGCAAGAAAAAAGCAAGAATTTGTTCATTGAACTTACAAATGTGCATGTTATGATAGAGTGGAGTTGGGAGGTGTAACTGGTGAGCGAAATGCATCTTAAAAATAATCGGATTGATATGTATGCACACGCACCGTGGCAGGATACAATGACCGATCTTAATACAAGCGAGAACGGACTTGATGAAGAACGGGTGTCTGAATATAGATTGAAATATGGAACAAACAGCATGTTGGAAAGTAAGCCGGACTCTATTATTTATCGATTGAGAAGGGCATTCATTAATCCATTTTCTATCATTTTGTTTGTGCTTGGAATAATCTCGTTTGCTACGGAGCTGATCATGGAGAATGAATTCAGTCATAATTACTCTACAGCAATTATTATATTTTGCATGCTTTCATTAAGTGGAATTGTTCGTTTTGTGCAAGAAATGAAAGCAAAGAAAATATCACACAGTTTGCTTGATATGGTTAATACAGAAAGCACGGTCAGAAGAAACGGAGAATGGGAAAGCATTAGTTCCACAGAAGTGGTCGTGGGTGACATTGTGCATTTGCGGGCAGGAGACAGAGTTCCGGCGGAACTTAGAATCAGTAAAGCAAATGATTTATTTATGTCGCAGTCAATTCTTACAGGAGAAAGCGCAATACTTGAAAAGACTTCCGATGTACTGATAGAACAGAATGTTTATTCTTATGCAGGTTATAAAAATATAGCATTTGCAGGCTCGGCGGTCATTGGTGGAACAGGAGAGGGAATTGTTCTTGCAGTTGGGAACGATACTGTTTTTGGTGGGATTAAGGATAAAACCTCAGATAAAAGAAAAAGTTTTGATAAGGGTGCAGCATCTATTGCAAAGGTACTCATCAGATTTATGTGCATTCTTGTTCCTGTTGTATTCATTGCAACAGGAGGTACACAAGGAGATTGGGGAACGTCTCTCTTATTTGCACTTTCGGTAGGAGTAGGATTAACACCAGAACTTCTTCCTATGGTGGTAAATGCTTGTCTGGCCAAAGGTTCAGCCTCTATGGGAAGGAAACAGACTATCGTTAAGAATATAAGTGCCATGCAGGGGTTTGGCAGCATGGATATTCTTTGCGTTGATAAGACGGGAACACTTACCGGAGATCAGATTATTTTAGAGTATTACATGGATATTTTGGGAAATGAGAGTAGTCAAGTCTTGGAATATTCCTATCTAAACAGTGTGTATCATAGTGGTGTGAAAAATCATCTTGATGAGGCAATTCTTAAATGCAAAGAAATGCCGGGAAAAGAAAATTTTTACGAGAAACTGAAAACGAATACAGATAAGCTGGATGAAATACCGTTTGATTATGACAGAAAAATGGTATCAGTTCTTGTAAGAAAAAATGATGAAAACGTAATTCTCGTAAAAGGAAGCGTTGATGCAGTTGTCAGCCGATGCAGTTATGTTTCTTTTAGGGGAGAAATTCATCCTATGGATGAGACAAAATCTGAAAGTGTTCATGCTGTTGTGGATGAAATGCTTGATGATGGAATGAAGGTTTTAGCGGTTGCATACAAAAAGCATTCATCTGATGTCATAAGTAAAACGGATGAAGATGATTTAGTTCTCTTAGGATACTTGGCTTTCTTTGACGCTCCGAAGGAGTCAGCAAAGAGTGCTATAGAAAAGTTGGCAAAACTAAACGTTGCAGTAAAAGTGCTGACAGGTGATGAAGAGAGTGTTGCGATTTCTATATGCCAAAGACTGGGAATAGATGTTGCAAATAGAATTAGTGGACTTGAATTTGATTCTTTATCTGAAGAGGAGCAGCTTGTAGCAGTTGAGAGGAACTGCCTTTTTACAAATGTATCTCCAAAGCAGAAAAGCACGATTGTAAGCATCTTGCAGGGGAATGGACACTCAGTTGGTTTTCTTGGCGATGGAATGAATGACCTTCCGGCAATCGTTCAGTCAGATGTGGGTATTTCTGTAGATCAGGCATCTGATGTGGTCAAAGAGGAATCAGATGTGATTCTGCTTAAGAAGGATTTGAATGTACTGGAGGAGGGAATCCTCGAAGGAAGAAAAGCCTTTGCAAATACGAGAAAATATATAAAGATAACGGCATCGTCTAATTTTGGTAATATTTTCTCGATTGTTATTGCAAGTATCTTCTTACCATTTTTACCGATGACTTCTTTGCAGTTACTATTGCTGAATCTGTTATATGACATTTTATGTTTGGTGCTCCCGTGGGATAACGTGGATGAAGATATCTATCAGACACCACAGGAATGGTCAGGAAAAAACCTTGGACGTTTTATGCGGTGTTTTGGACCAATTAGTTCAGTATTTGACATGATTACATTTGCTTTTCTTTTCCTCGTTATCTGTCCGGCATATAGCGCAGGTAATCAGGAACAGTTTGTGGCCTTGTTTCAGACTGGATGGTTTTTGGAATCTATGTGGACGCAAGTGTTGATACTGCATCTGCTCAGAACTAGAAAGGTTCCATTTGTTCAAAGCAAGCCAGCAGCATCAGTTGTGGCTGTAACTTTATTTGGTGTTGTATTATTTACGCTATTTACATTTACTCCACTTGGAGCATTGTTTGGTCTTACAGTACTTCCAATAAAATACTTTGCATTCCTAGTATGTGTTATTGCGGGATATATGGCTTTGGTTTCTATTGTAAAGGCATTTTTTGTGAAGAAATATCATGAATTGACATAGGAGGGAGAAGGATTGAAGAAAAATATTGAATATGCAAGCCTTAGTACCTCTTTGGCTAAATTTCTATCAGGGAAACTAAAAGGTACTAATCTTGAAGGTGCAAAGGAACTGGGAATGCAGCTTTCTGACTTGGAAACAGGAAAATGCAGTTCGTTGATTTTAGAGGTTGGAGACAGCCAAGAAGCGGGAAATTATAATGAAAGTATCTGTTATGATGAACTTGAAATCATACACAAATTTCGTAGGGTCACTGTTTCAGGAGAGGAAATTGTGCTGACACCAAAGGAATATGATATTTTATATTTTCTTGCCAGTAATCGTGGCGAGATATTTACCAAAGAGCAGATTTACAGGGCTGTTTGGGAAGATGAATATCTGATGGATGACAGCAATATTATGTCTTTTATCAGGAAATTGAGAAAGAAAATAGAACCGAACCCTGATGCTCCCAAATTTATTTTGACAGTTTGGGGGATTGGTTACAAATTTAATGACAAGTAATTATATTTCTTGCTAAATCGCAAGGAAATCGCAAGGCTTTAGCCATGTGAATTTCCTTGCGATTTTTTTATACTCTCAATGTAAAAACGAAGGAGGTGATGCCAAGGTGACTTATACACAGTTTACTTTTAGAATACTGCTTGCTCTAGTGCTTGGTGCAGGTATAGGGCTAGAGAGGCAACTGACAGGACATAGGGCAGGAATAAGAATCAATGTTTTGATCTGCATGGGAACTTGTCTGTTTTTACTTTTCCCCATGATGTATCAGACGCAAGAAGTGTATAGGATTGCAAGTTATATCGTTTCTGGTGTCGGTTTTTTGTGTAGTGGTGTGATATTCAAGGAACAGGGACAAGTAAGCGGGATAAACACAGCAGCAACCTTATGGTGCACAGCAGCGATTGGCATTTTGGCAAGCACAGGACAATTCATTTTTGCCATAACAGCGACTGCTATTTTGGTTCTTTCCAATTTAGTCTTACGTCCACTTGCAGTCAAGATATCTCCGATTGTTGAAAGCAATGAACAGGAAAAAAGATATCGGATATCAGTTGTATGTAGCGAAAATGCAGAGATAGAAGTCAGGTCGATGCTGCTTAACTCCAACAGCTGTAAAACTTTGTTTTTGAGCAATCTTGAAAGCAGTGATGTGATTGGCGAAAAGGTAGAAATCTATGCCGATTTTTGTTCATTTGGAAAATGCAAAAACACTGCAATGGAGCAGATTGTTCATAAAATGCTGATACATAATGCTGTGACTGGAGCAGGCTGGGAAATTATATCGTAGGAGGTTATTAACATGAAGCATAAAACGGTTGAGAAAGTGATTTGGTTTTATAAATTCTGGTCAGCAACATTACTGGCAATTTTTATTTTTATGGCTGACTATAGGACAGAAGCATTTTGTACATGGTGGATTTCGACAGCAATTTTGATAAATATTCTTTATCTTGCGAACTTAAAGAAGAAAATTTCAGGAGATAGGCTGAAAGAATTAATCAAGGAGCGAAATGAAAGACTTTCTAGAAGGGCAAGTAGAATGGGAAAGAGAATGGAGGATGAGTCATGAACATAACATGCATTATATTTGGAGTTGTATTTCTGGCTGTTGGGTTCTTGTTTTTCATAGGTAAAGCCCATGAGCATATCGATGGATATAAGAAAATGAGTGAAGAGGAAAAATCGAGGATTCAGATTATGCCTTTGTGTAAAAATGCAGGTATTGTAATAGGTCTTGCAGGAATCGGATTTGTGATTGCCGGTACGGTTCCTATTTTTGCGGATAAGATTTTTATTTGGTACATGATTTTATGGTTTATAGGTACGGGTTTAGATATCAGATATATTTCTAAATCGAAGCGCTATATCAACAATTCGCAGGATGCGATTTACATAGATAAGAGATAAAAAGGAGGGCCACAGTGATGAATCAGAAAGAAAAAAACAGAATTCAAGTAAGAAAAGTTGTTGAAAGAGCAGTTCTAAGGGATGAGCAAAACAGCAGAATTCATTATGCTGCTACTCATCAGATTAAGGAAAATTTGAAGAATTTAGGAACGACACTCAGAGGACTATCTTCGGATGAAGTACTGAAGATGCGAGATAAATATGGAAACAATAAAGTGACAAAGGAAAAGAAAAAATCTTCACCAAAGAGACTTGCAGGAGCATTTATAAATCCGTTTACTGCAATTCTATTTTTCTTGGCTTTGGTATCTACAGTTACTGATATGATTTTTCCTTATTACGGAGTGTTTGGTAGTAGCCCGGAGGATTTTGACTGTTTAACAGTTATCATCATTATGACGATGGTATTTATCTCCGGAACATTAAGGTTTGTACAGGAGTCAAGAAGTGGAAATGCTGCAGAAAAGTTGCTTGCCATGATTACCACTACATGTACTGTAGATAGAAAAGAAGAAGCGAAGCAGGAAGTGAAATTGGAGGATGTTGTAGTAGGTGACATCGTTCATTTATCTGCCGGGGATATGATTCCTGCGGATGTTCGTATTGTTGATACAAAGGATTTATTTGTAAGTCAGTCTTCTCTTACTGGTGAGAGTGAGCCAATTGAAAAAATTGCATTGGTAAGTGATGAGCAGGAGAACATTACAGATTATACGAACATTGCATTTATGGGCAGTAATGTCATTTCGGGTAGTGCTACAGCGGTTGTTATCTGTACAGGAGATAATACTTTATTTGGAACTATGGCAAAGGCTGTAGCAGGAGAGGCGGTAGAGACAAGTTTTACAAAAGGTGTAAATGCAGTAAGCTGGGTACTTATCCGCTTTATGCTTATTATGGTTCCAGTTGTATTTTTCATCAATGGTATTACGAAAGGAGACTGGTTGGATGCATTCCTTTTTGGTATTTCTATAGCGGTTGGTCTTACTCCTGAAATGCTTCCAATGATTGTTACAACCTGCCTTGCCAAGGGTGCCGTATCTATGAGTAAAAAGCAGACCATTGTTAAGAATCTCAATTCTATTCAGAACTTTGGTGCGATAGATATTCTTTGTACAGATAAGACAGGAACGCTTACACAGGATAAAGTTGTACTCGAATATCATATGGATGTAGAAGGAAATGAGGATCCAAGAGTACTTAGACATGCGTATTTGAATAGTTATTTTCAGACAGGTTATAAGAACCTGATGGATATAGCCATCATTGAAAAGACAGAAGAGGAAGAAGCCGAGAATCCACAGCTTGTAGATTTGTCAGAACATTATGTAAAAGTGGATGAGATACCTTTTGATTTTACCAGAAGAAGATTATCTACTGTTGTTCAGGATAGAAATGGCAAAACGCAGATGGTGACAAAGGGTGCAGTTGAGGAGATGCTTTCAATCTGTACTTATGTAGAAATTGATAAAGAGGTTAAACCTCTTACAGATGAGTTAAAAGCAAGAGTTCTTGCGAAAGTGGACGAGCTGAATGATGATGGACTTCGTGTAGTTGCAATCGCACAGAAGAGTAATCCCTCACCTGTTGGTGCATTTGGTGTAAAGGATGAATGCGACATGGTTATGATGGGATACCTGGCATTTTTAGATCCACCAAAAGAATCAACAGCAGATGCGATAGAAGCGTTAAAGAGGCATGGTGTAAACACAAAAATTTTGACCGGGGATAATGAAAAAGTTACGAGAACAATTTGTAAGCAGGTTGGACTTGAAGTTAGCAATATGCTCCTTGGTTCGGATCTCGATAATATGAGTGATGATGATTTGATGAAGGCTGCAGAAGAGACACAAGTATTTGCAAAACTTACACCATCTCAAAAATCAAGAGTTGTAACAGCACTTCGCAACGCAGGTCATACCGTAGGTTTTATGGGTGATGGTATCAATGATGCGGCAGCTATGAAAGCAGCAGATGTTGGTATTTCTGTAGATACTGCTGTTGATGTGGCAAAGGAATCAGCAGATATCATTCTTCTTGAAAAAGACCTTATGGTTTTGGAAGAAGGTATTGTTGAGGGCAGAAAGACATATGCCAATATGATTAAGTACATTAAGATGACAGCATCATCCAACTTTGGAAATATGTTCTCTGTACTTGCATCATCAGCATTGTTACCATTCCTTCCAATGGAAAGTATCCATCTGATTTTCCTGAACCTTATTTATGATCTATCATGTACAGCTATTCCTTGGGACAACGTTGACGAAGAATTTATTGCAGTTCCAAGAAAATGGGATGCATCCAGTGTTGGAAACTTTATGATTTGGATTGGACCAACAAGCTCAATTTTTGATTTCACTACTTACATATTTATGTACTTTGTGTTCTGTCCAATGTTTGTATCGGGTGGTGTTTTATTTAATGATCTTGCTAATCATTTCAGTGGAGCAGAACTGGCCGAGATGCAGTTTAAATATGTAGCAATGTTCCAAGCAGGATGGTTTGTTGAATCTATGTGGAGTCAGACACTTGTTATTCATATGATTCGTACACCAAAGATTCCATTTATTCAGAGCCGTGCATCAGCACCACTGACATTACTTACATTTACAGGAATTGCAGTGCTTACCATTATTCCATTTACATCATTCGGAAGAATGCTTGGATTCGTAGCATTGCCAGGAGCATATTTTGCATATTTAATTCCATGTATCTTACTTTATATGTGTCTTGCAACAAGTTTGAAGAAAGCATATGTAAAGCACTTTGGTGAATTATTATAGACAGGAGGTAAAAGAAGATGACAATAAATTGGATTTCACTATGGATGAAATTGTTCGGTAGAACAGAGTTGTTTGGTCTTGATATGGGATTTTGGGTTTCAATGGCAGTAGTATCTGTTATCGTTATTTTGATGAATGCGATCTTCTGGGAAATGAAGCCGTTGAAGACAGAAAGAACAGAGTAGGATTTTTAGAAATGATTATATGTTCATCATATAAAAAGACGATTCATATTACTGTACAGGACTAGAGTCACATCATTTTTGAAAACTGCACTCGGGATATTCGCAGAAGTTTTGAGTTGTGTAAGCATAAAATGAGCACAAAGAGTTTCTAGAGTTACGATGCTGATGAGGACGGACATCTGGTTATTAATCTGTAACAGGCCAAGATTATGATTAGGCTTTATTAGGAGCTTTTATCTGGAATGACTGTGGATTACATTGCCAGAATATTTAAAATTGAGAAACTAAAAGGCTAGGATGGGGTGTTCAAAAGAGCACCCTTAGTATAACGTTTTTTTGGGTTCGCATACTATTATTAAAACAGAAAATAATATCTTTATGGCATTAATTCCTAGTCGGGTTATTTTTTATGGAAAAATAGAGGGTGTTATGCTATATTAAAAGTATCATAGGGTATTTGTACCCTACGGAGGTGCGTGGCTATGGAATATTTAGATATAGTCGATGAAAACGGTTTTCCAACAGGGCAGATTGTTGAAAGAGAAAAGGCGCACGCAGAGGGGATTATGCACCGAACCTCACATGTATGGTTGGTGAGAAAAAAGAATGGACGTATAGAAGCTCTTCTTCAAAAGCGGTGTGATATGAAGGAATCATTCCCGGGTTGCTATGATATTTCAAGTGCCGGGCATATTCCGGCAGGAGTTGATTTTGCTCCATCAGCGGTAAGGGAGCTTAAAGAAGAACTGGGAATTGAGGCATCAGAGGATATACGGATCAGCCAGGACGGTTACAAAGTTTGTACAGTGTATTGGAAACGGTTGAAGTCTGTCCGATTCCATTTGAAATATATGAGAGATTAAAAATAGAATATGGATTTCGTTATAGAAGATGA
>CALBNS010000071.1 GCA_937896665.1 uncultured Clostridia bacterium | reverse complement strand
AGCATTCTGGTGATATGTCAAGAGGTTTTTGAAAAAGATTTTGATATGTTTTAGATAAAAAAGGGTGCACTTAATAGACATGCAAGAAAATTTGACTTTTCTCGAATGTTAGTTCGATTCGATATTCGGTTCGGAGTCCAGCTTTTCGCCGGTGTACAGTTGGTTTTTGACCAGCAAACCAAAAACGAGTCGTACGAATTTACGAGATGTAAGTGCGAGTGCTCTCTTGTGCTGATGTTTCGTCACCTCAGCATACTTTTTAGCATAAAAATCCTTGTATTCTGGGATATACCGCCTAACGCTGTTGGCAGCTTCTCCTAAATAATAACGGAGGTAGGCATTGCCTGCTTTCGATATCTGGTTATCTTCGGAAGTAAAGTCACCAGAATCGTTTTTCAGCCATGTAAGCCCTGCATATTTGGCAACAGCATCTGAGGAATGAAAGGCAAAGATATCGCCGATTTCAGCCAGAATGCCGGATGCCCAGACAGGACCTATGCCAGGAATGGACTTGAGGATGATAAAAGCATTTGGGTTCATGCCGCTAATGCATTTCTCAATCGCCTGGTCAATCAGTTTGATTTCCTTCTGATAGGTCTGGATGCAGTTAAATGAGCTTGCTAAAGATACGTTTAATGGCTCATACATGCATTTATCCAGACGGTAGGAGTCCCTGGCTGCTTTACGGAGCATTTCAGAGGTCTTGGAGATATCCGTAATGCGGTTGCGGCTCTTTTCTGCCAGGAACTGTAACAATTCTTCCTCAGAGGCATCGATGATGTCCTGAAGGGAAAGGAGCTCTGTCAAAAGGGCTGAAGATGTAGCACCATAAATGTTGCTGAATGGCTGATATTCTCCATCTAAAAGTTGAAGTTCACTGAATTTCAGATAGAGATTGGAAACCATGTAGGTCTTTTCCCGAGTAATGCATTCTGCCAGATGAAGCCTGTGCCTTGTCAGACGCTTGAGAGCCAGATACTGGCTGCCACGCCACGGTTCACACTTTTTTGTACGCCCCACCCTTGCGAAATCAGCAATCAGATACGCATCGAGAGGGTCCGTCTTATCCATGGCAACAAAGGATTTACGGTAGTTAGCCGTAGTTTTTGGATTCAGGCAGTACACATAAGGCTTATAGGGCATCAATGATTCGCAGGTCGAAAGATAGTTGGCGATATGAATGCTGTAAACGGAAGTAGACTCCAGAGCAACAATAATGGTATTGAGATTGGAATGTTCCATCATGCATTTTAAAATCATTCCGGCAAGTTCCTCAGCACCAGGCTGGTTATTCTTAAAGGAAGAGGATATGTATTTGTTTTCTTCAAAATCCATGGCATAGACCACATTTGATTTTGAACTTACATCAATACCGACAAACAAAGTGGACATATAGTTGATCTTAATCATGTTATCACGCTCCTTTCTGATCTGGATTGGTGAAGCCTGAAGCAGAAGGTTTATCCTGTGTATCCTATGATGACCGCAGCCTCGCGTAATGAGCATTCATCCAGTCAGCATTTTTTGCTGGTGCTTCGGCTGGAGATGCAACTTCTGTGTTAGCGGAATGTGTCATAGAAACCAGGCTGCATGCTTACGGAGCAGTCTCGGACGAACCGGCTGAAAGGAGGAAAAGCAGTGCCTTCGGACATCAGACTCTGCTGATATCATACCACAAGATTAACCTTATTAAAATGTAACAATTGACTGTATAGATGGGAATGGGAAGAGGGGAATCCTCAGAGATGTCCTTACCACTATACCTATATAAAAAGAATAAGTCTGTAAGCTGGTTTTTCTTGCTTACAAACTTATTATACGAG
>CALBNS010000070.1 GCA_937896665.1 uncultured Clostridia bacterium | reverse complement strand
AGGTATTCTTTTTGGTCAATTCCTTTTACTCTTTAAAGTATACAGGAAGCTCCAATAAACCACTGCGTCCTAAAACTATCTGATGTATACATCAAATCTTTATGCAAATTATAATCAAAATAATATACGCCATTGTCAACACTATACATCTCTGGTTTTATCCAAAATGCATCTGCATATGCCGTGGGATTTTCGCCTTCATACTCATGTATCGGTATATGTGAATATCCGATTTCTGTCGGAAGAGAGGATATTCTTATTACTCCTGTATCGTATACTTTTACTTGTACAAAAAATCCTTCATATACGAAAAGTTCATTTTTTGAGAAGTCCAAATAAAAGGTATCAAACGGTATATGTTTGAGCATTTCCGGATATACTCTTAATTTATTTGTGCCTAAGAGTGCTTGCGAGAAATCATAATCCGGTTCATATACAATCTTATTATATTTCCAGACTCCAGCAAATCCAGCTGTTGCAAAACAAGCACTTATTGTATGCATAGCAAAATAGTTTTTATCAAACATATTATATGTATGAATATATCTTTCTTTATTTGGACCCGAATAATTACTGGTTCCCCAATCAGCATCTGCAATCATCTCTAGTAATACCTCAGGTTCACAATTAATATATTCCTCACTACAATATAACTCTGTCAAAACACTATAACGTTTCACGTACTCTAATGGCAAATACATTAATTTCAACTCCTAATCACACATTCAAAATTTTTTCTACATAAAACTATTATACATCATCTATTGTCTTACGCACACATAGAAGAGATAAGCATCCATCTTCTGTTTCATAAGGTGCATCTCGCCCTCTATTCTCAAAGTCTATTTTGGGGGATGATTCTGAAATGTAGTATAGCAGTTTTTTTACTTTTTTTCTATCTCGCCCTGTATTTTTCCCTCTGAGCATTTCGTTATATGAGAGGGTTAATCTTTCAAGAGCAAGATCCACCCAGTAATACGGTATCGCCATTTTGGCTTTCCCATTACTTTGAGTTTTATCTTGATGTGGATTTCGCTCCCCATACCCTCGATACTGACATTTGCAAAATGTCAGATTGGCTTCCACATCAAATGTGTGCGCAACACTAGAAGTATCAGAAGGGACAGCTGATATTTCTAGTGGAGAGCCATGAAGTTGGAAGCACTCAATTAAGGGAGGAGCTTCCTGTATACTTTAAAGAGTAAAAGGAATTGACCAAAAAGAATACCTC
>CALBNS010000069.1 GCA_937896665.1 uncultured Clostridia bacterium | reverse complement strand
CTAATGGATATTGTCTTCCAGCCAAGGTTTTTCCCTCCTACAATAATTAGAAACGGTAGTGAGCAAATGCTTTATTTGCTTCTGCCATTTTGTGCATGTCTTCTTTCTTCTTAACTGATGCACCTGTGTTGTTCATTGCATCAAGAAGTTCGTTCGCTAATCTTTCTTCCATTGTCTTTTCCCCTCTTTTACGAGAATACAATGTGATCCAGCGAAGTGCTAATGCCTGTCTTCTGTCAGCTCTAACTTCGATTGGTACCTGGTATGTTGCACCACCGATACGTCTTGCTTTAACTTCAAGTACCGGCATGATATTGTTCATTGCCTCTTCGAATACTTCCATAGCTGGTTTGCCAGCTTTTTCAGTCATTCTTTCAAATGCTCCGTATACAATCTTTTGAGCTACGCCTTTCTTACCATCTAACATAATGCTGTTGATAAGTTTTGTAACCACTTTGCTGTTGTATACTGGATCCGCTAATACGTCTCTTTTTTGAGTATGTCCTTTACGTGGCACGGTTCTTCCCTCCTTAATTATGTTTTTGAAATATACATTTCGTTAATTAATTCATCGGTACTCACATGTGTCTTTCTATGAAATATGAAACACCATGTTCAGTATCGTACTTATGCACTCACTTCGCAGGTGTACTTGAATGCTAACCAGACTTACCCGTCAAGCATTCAATGCATGTGTTCGTGCGGGACTAGCGATTTCTTTTCTATCGATATAACCCGCAACCTACAGGAATCATAGTTCTGTTTGTGATACGATTTTGTAGTTCTTATTTTTTCGAATCTTTTGGTCTCTTAGCACCGTATTTAGAACGTGCTTGTCTTCTCTTGGCAACACCTGCTGTATCAAGTGTTCCACGGATGATATGGTATCTTGTACCCGGTAAGTCTTTTACTCTACCACCACGGATAAGAACAACACTATGTTCTTGAAGGTTGTGTCCTTCACCTGGGATATAGCTTGTTACTTCGATACCATTAGAAAGACGTACTCTGGCGATCTTTCTAAGAGCTGAGTTAGGTTTTTTAGGTGTAGCTGTCTTAACTGCTGTACAAACACCTCTTTTTTGTGGTGCTGAAGCATCAGTTGCTCTTTTTCTTAAAGAGTTGTATCCCTTTTGAAGAGCTGGTGCTGTTGATTTCTTTACAGAAGTCTGACGTCCCTTTCTTACTAACTGGTTAAATGTTGGCATTCTTTTCACCTCCTATGAATTCTGTTGGTTGCTGTTAAAACTTTATAAGTTTTTGCACACAAAAATGCTACGCACTTTCATGCACGCTAGATTAGTGTATTATGATTTTTTTTAAAAGTCAAGTCCTGTTTTTTAAAAAATACGAATTTCTATACTGTTTTGGCGATATACCAGTGATTTTCTTGAATACCTTAGAAAAATGAGCAACATCCTGGAACCCCGTCCGTTCCGCGACATCGCTGATACAGAGCGACGGTTCTTCAAGAAATTCTTTTGCATGCTCTATGCGTATAGTATTCAGAATTGTTGAAAAATTTTTCTGCATACATTGATTCAGCATTCTGCTTAAGTGCCACTTACTTACATAAATTCGTTCTGCGACTAAAGAAAGTGTCAGTCTTTGTTCGTAATTCTTCTCCATGTAGTCCAGAGCATTCCTCACAATAAAATTGTTTACATCTTTCATTTTTCTCCTCCACCCTACGCCAGAGATCCGTACATCGCAATAATTGACAAATAATGCCAATATTTGTCATTGTAATACTTTCCTTTTAATAGAATAATATAAAGAAAAATATTTCAGAGAATGGGAGAATTTATGCAGCCAACAGATTCATATACATTACAACTTAATTTAAGCATTTCACAGGATGCCATTGCAGGCTTTACATCACAACTATGCCAATTGTATCAGGCAAAACCTGAACTGATTTTAGAAATACATATCACAGTCTTAATGTACCATTTAGGAATCCCTTCGCATATTGTAGGGTATACATATTTGAAAGATGCTCTATTGATCACATCTGTTAATGATAGCGCTATAAACTCCGTCACAAAATATCTTTATCCGGAGATTGCAAAAAGAAACGGTACGACTGCCATAGGGGTGGAGCGTGCAATCCGTCATGCAATTAATATTGTCTTCAGTAAAGGTAATCAAGAGTTGCTTCACTTTCTCTTCGGATCTTCTCAGGATTCTGCGGGCAAAAAACCGACTAACTCTGAGTTCATTGCAAGACTTGCTAATTGTATACGTATAAAAAGAGCCTGCTAAATGCAGACTCTTTATTATTATTCTGTAATGTTTTCTTCCATCACAGCTTCTTCTGTATCAGCTTCTTCTGTATCAGCTTCTTCTGTATCGATTTCTTCCGTCATATTTTCTTCTGTCAACATTTCGTCAGAAACTTCTTCCATCACATCATCTTCTAATGCAATTTCTTCTAATGCGTCATCTGTATTCAGCTTCACATTTCGATATTTTCTCATACCGGTACCGACCGGAATAAGCTTACCGATAATTACATTTTCTTTCAGACCAATCAATGGATCAACTTTACCTTTAATAGCTGCCTCAGTAAGAACCTTTGTTGTTTCCTGGAAAGAAGCCGCTGAAAGGAATGAATTTGTAGCAAGAGAAGCCTTTGTAATACCAAGCATTATCGGTTCACCTACTGCAGGTTCTTTTCCTTCTTCTATCAGTTTTTTATTTGCTTCTTCAAACTCAAGTATATCTACCATAGTACCTGGCAGGAATTCAGAATCTCCGTTTTCTTCAATACGGACTTTCTTAAGCATCTGGCGAACGATAACCTCAATATGTTTATCGTTGATTTCTACACCCTGCAGACGATATACACGCTGTACTTCCTGAATCATGTAATCCTGTACAGCACGTAAACCTTTAATTTTAAGGATATCGTGCGGATTAACACTACCTTCAGTCAGCTCATCACCAGCTCCTAACACTGCTCCATCCTGAATCTTGATTCTTGAACCATATGGAATCAGGTATGCTTTTGATTCGCCGGTTTCGTTATTTGTTACAATAATTTCACGTTTTTTCTTCGTATCATTAATTGTAGCAACACCACCGAACTCTGTGATAATTGCAAGTCCTTTTGGTTTTCTTGCTTCAAAAAGTTCTTCGACACGTGGAAGACCTTGTGTGATATCTCCACCGGCCACACCACCTGTATGGAAAGTACGCATTGTAAGCTGTGTACCAGGCTCACCGATTGACTGAGCAGCGATGATACCAACCGCTTCACCAACTTGAACAGGTTCACCTGTTGCCATGTTTGCACCGTAACATTTTGCACACACACCGATGTGTGATTTACAGGTGAGGATTGTACGAATCTTCACTTCAGTGATTGGACCGCCATCCTTATTCACACCATATTTCATGACATTCTCTGCACGTTTTGGTGTAACCATGTGATTTGCCTTAACAATAACATTACCATCTTTATCATAAATTGTCTCACACACATAACGTCCTGTGATACGTTCCTGTAAGCTTTCGATTTCTTCATTTCCATCCATGAATGCCTTTACATACATTCCTGGAATTTCAGCACCTTTTTCTACACAATCAATTTCACGGATACACAATTCCTGCGAAACGTCAACCAGACGTCTTGTCAGGTATCCAGAGTCGGCTGTACGAAGAGCTGTATCGGAAAGACCTTTACGAGCACCATGCGCTGACATGAAGTATTCAAGTACGTCAAGACCTTCACGGAAGTTTGACTTGATTGGGAGTTCAATGGTACGACCTGTTGTATCAGCCATAAGTCCACGCATACCTGCAAGCTGCTTAATCTGCTTGTCAGAACCACGGGCACCAGAGTCAGCCATCATGAAAATGTTGTTGTACTTATCAAGTCCGTCTAACAGAGCTTTTGTAAGTGCATCATCTGTATTCTTCCATGTCTCTACAACTTCTTTATAACGTTCTTCTTCCGTGATAAGACCACGTTTGAAGTTCCTTGTAATCTTGTCAACAGTATCCTGTGCATCCTGAATCATCTGTGGTTTCTGTGGCGGCACCGTCATCTCTGAAATCGATACTGTCATTGCAGCTCTTGTAGAATACTTGTATCCTGTAGCTTTGATTTTATCTAATACTTCAGCTGTTACTGTAGCACCATGTGTATTGATTACTTTTTCCAGAATCTGTTTGTTTTGTTTCTTACCTACCAGGAAATTTACTTCCAATAATAATTCATTTCCCGGAATGCTTCTGTCTACAAAACCTAAATCCTGTGGAATGATTTCATTAAATAAGAAACGTCCCAATGTTGATTCTACATTGCCAGTCTTTACTTCACCATTTGCAAGTGTCTTTGTCACACGTACTGTAATACGTGAATGAAGCGTAATAACACCATTTTCGTATGCTAAGATTGCCTCATTTAGGTTCTTAAAGAACTTGCCTTCGCCCTTTGCTCCCGGTCTTTCTTGTGTCAGATAGTAAATACCAAGAACCATATCCTGTGAAGGAACGGCCACAGGGCCACCATCTGATGGTTTCAAAAGGTTATTTGGCGATAACAGAAGGAAGCGACATTCTGCCTGAGCTTCTACTGAAAGTGGTAAATGGACAGCCATCTGATCACCGTCGAAGTCAGCATTGTAAGCTGTACATACAAGTGGATGAAGCTTAATTGCCTTACCTTCTACAAGGATTGGCTCAAATGCCTGAATACCAAGTCTATGAAGTGTAGGAGCACGGTTTAACATAACCGGATGTTCCTTAATAACATCTTCTAATACATCCCAAACTGCAGGCTCCAGTCTTTCTACCATCTTCTTAGCATTTTTAATATTGTGTGCAGTTCCATTTGCAACCAGTTCTCTCATAACGAAAGGCTTGAACAACTCGATTGCCATTTCTTTTGGTAGACCGCACTGGTAAATCTTAAGTTCAGGTCCTACTACAATAACGGAACGTCCTGAATAGTCAACACGTTTACCAAGTAAGTTCTGACGGAAACGTCCTGATTTACCTTTCAACATATCAGACAATGATTTCAATGCTCTGTTACCTGGTCCTGTTACAGAACGTCCACGACGTCCATTGTCGATCAATGCATCCACAGCTTCCTGAAGCATTCTCTTTTCATTACGAACGATAATGTCTGGAGCGCCTAATTCCAACAATCTTCTTAAACGATTGTTTCTATTGATGATTCTTCTGTATAAATCATTTAAATCTGATGTTGCAAAACGTCCGCCATCTAATTGTACCATTGGACGTAAATCAGGCGGGATTACAGGGATAACATTCATAATCATCCATTCCGGTTTGTTGCCCGAACCACGGAATGCGTCTACTACTTCCAGGCGTTTTACAATTCTTGCACGTTTCTGTCCTGTAGCACCTTTTAACCCTGTCTTTAACTCTTCATATTCTCTATCAAGATCAATTGCACGAAGAAGCTCCTGAATTGCTTCAGCACCCATACCTACACGGAAAGCACTTCCCCAGGCTTCTCTGGCTTCCTGATATTCCTGTTCTGTCAATACTTGTTTGTATTGTAAATTTGTTTCACCTTTATCTAATACGATATAAGACGCAAAGTATAATACTTTTTCCAATGTTCTTGGCGACAAATCGAGGATTAATCCCATACGGCTAGGGATTCCTTTGAAGTACCAGATGTGCGAAACAGGAGCCGCAAGGTCAATATGACCCATGCGCTCACGTCTTACACTTGCTTTTGTCACTTCAACACCACATCTGTCACAAACTACACCTTTGTAGCGGATTTTTTTATACTTACCACAGTGACATTCCCAGTCCTTGCTAGGTCCAAAAATCTTTTCACAGAAAAGTCCGTCCTTCTCTGGTTTTAAAGTTCTGTAGTTGATTGTCTCCGGTTTTGTTACTTCGCCTCTTGACCATTCTAAGATCTTTTCAGGTGACGCCAAGCCAATTTTGATTGCATCAAAAGTCATTGGCTGGTATGCTGTTTCATTATTTGTTCCTGGCATATACGGCAATCCTCCTATTCTTCTTCAAACATATCGTCATAATCGATATCTTCTGGTTCATCAAATTCCTCTTCTATGTCTACCAGTTCCTCGCCTTCAAATTCCTGCTTGCTGAAACCGTGAGCAGCATAAGATTCCTCTTCCGAATTGTATCTTCTGTCTCCTTCAATAATTGAGTGTAAATCTGTTTCACCATAGTCGATTGTTTCCATAATCTCAACTTCTGTATTATCATCTCTTAGTACTCTTACATCAAGACCGAGAGACTGTAATTCTTTCAGAAGTACCTTGAATGATTCCGGAATACCTGGTTCAGGGATATTATCGCCTTTGATGATTGCTTCGTATGTCTTCACACGTCCAACCACATCATCTGATTTCACAGTCAGGATTTCCTGAAGTGTGTATGATGCCCCATAAGCCTCTAATGCCCAAACTTCCATTTCCCCGAATCTCTGTCCACCAAATTGTGCTTTACCACCTAATGGCTGTTGTGTTACCAATGAGTAAGGACCCGTAGAACGAGCATGGATCTTATCATCTACCAAGTGGTGAAGTTTCAGATAATGCATGTGTCCGATTGTTACAGGACTGTCGAAATATTCTCCAGTTCTACCATCACGGAGACGAACCTTACCATCACGAGATAATGGAACACCCTTCCATAACTTTCTGTGTTCTCGGTTTTCTGATAAATATTCCAATACTTCCGGAAGTAATTCTTCGCCATGTTTTGCTTCGAATTCTTTCCACTCAAGATTTACATAATCATTTGCCAAATCCAGAGTATCCATAATATCAATTTCGTTTGCACCATCAAATACTGGTGTTGCAATATTAAATCCTAATGCTTTTGCTGCAAGACTCAAGTGAATCTCAAGCACCTGTCCGATGTTCATACGCGATGGTACACCAAGTGGGTTAAGCACGATGTCAAGTGGACGTCCGTTTGGTAGGAATGGCATATCTTCCACTGGAAGTACACGGGAAACAACACCCTTGTTACCGTGACGGCCGGCCATCTTATCACCTACAGAGATTTTTCTCTTCTGAGCAATATAGATACGTACTGCCTGATTTACACCTGGTGATAATTCATCACCATTTTCTCTTGTAAATACTTTTGCATCTACAACAATACCATATTCTCCATGAGGTACTTTCAATGATGTGTCTCTTACCTCTCTTGCCTTTTCACCAAAGATAGCGCGAAGTAATCTTTCTTCTGCTGTCAGTTCTGTCTCTCCCTTTGGAGTTACTTTACCAACCAGAATATCTCCTGCACGAACTTCTGCACCGATGCGGATAATACCTCTGTCGTCAAGATCTTTAAGTGCATCATCACCTACACCCGGAATGTCGCGTGTGATTTCTTCTGGTCCTAATTTTGTATCACGAGCCTCTGCTTCGTATTCTTCTATGTGAATAGATGTGTAAACATCATCCTGAACTAATCTTTCACTTAATAATACAGCATCCTCGTAGTTGTAACCTTCCCATGTCATGAAACCGATCAGTGGGTTCTTACCGAGAGCCATTTCACCATTCGATGTAGATGGACCGTCAGCAATTACCTGACCTGCTTCTACCCTCTCACCTTTTACAACAATTGGTCTCTGGTTGTAACAGTTACTCTGGTTACTGCGTAAGAATTTTGTTAATTTATATGTCTTCTTAGTTCCGTCATCATGTTTGATAATAATTTCCTTTGATGCAGAACGTTCAACTACACCGGCTTGTTCCGCTACTATACATACACCGGAATCAACAGCAGCAGTTGTCTCAATACCTGTTCCGACAACCGGCGCCTCTGTAATCATAAGAGGTACTGCCTGACGTTGCATGTTGGAACCCATAAGCGCACGGGTAGGGTCATCGTTTTCAAGGAATGGAATCAGAGCAGTCGCTACAGAAAATACCATCTTAGGTGATACGTCCATGTAATCAAATGCTGTTCTTTCGTATTCCTGTGTTTCTTCCCGATAACGTCCTGATACATTTTTATGAACGAAATGTCCTTCTTCATCAAGTAATTCGTTCGCCTGTGCTACGTGGTAATTATCTTCCTCATCCGCTGTCATATATACTACTTCTTCTGTTACAACAGGGTTCTTCGGATCTGTTTTGTCGATTCTGCGATATGGTGCTTCAATGAAACCATACTGGTTAATTCTCGCATATGTTGCAAGCGAGTTAATCAGACCGATGTTAGGACCTTCAGGGGTCTCAATTGGACACATTCTTCCATAATGAGAATAGTGAACGTCACGAACCTCGAATCCGGCTCTGTCTCTTGAAAGACCACCTGGACCAAGTGCTGATAAACGTCTCTTATGAGTCAGCTCACCAAGCGGGTTGTTCTGATCCATGAACTGTGACAGCTGCGAAGAACCGAAGAATTCTTTTACGGCTGCTGTTACCGGTTTAATATTGATTAATGACTGTGGAGAAATTCCTTCCAGATCCTGAGTAGTCATTCTTTCACGCACTACTCTCTCTAATCTTGATAAACCGATTCTATATTGATTCTGTAATAACTCACCAACCGCACGGATACGTCTGTTTCCTAAGTGGTCGATATCGTCATCTGTTCCCATTCCATATTCCAAGTGCAAATTGTAGTTGATTGAGGCAAGAATATCCTCTTTTGTGATATGCTTTGGAATTAATTCATTTATATTTTTACGGATTTCTTCTTTTAATTCGTCAATGTCACCTGCTGTATTTTCCAGTAAACCAGCAAGTACAGGATAATAAACTGCTTCAGTTACGCCGACTTCTTCTGGATTAATGTCAACAACAGCTTTCAAATCTACCATCATGTTAGAAAGAACTTTAATATTGCGTTCTTCGCCTTCTACATCAATCCATACATATGGAACAGCTGCATTCTGGATGGCAGTTGCTTTTTCTCTCGTTAATTTTTCTCCTTTTTCCGCAATTACTTCACCTGTAATTACACTTACAGCGTCTTCTGCAAGTACCTGGCCTGTGATACGGTTCTGGAGTGCCAGTTTTTTATTAAATTTGTAACGTCCTACTTTCGCAAGGTCATAGCGTCTGGCATCAAAGAACATGGCAGTAATAAGACTCTCTGCACTGTCCACTGCAAGAGGCTCACCCGGACGGATTTTTTTGTATAACTCTAAGAGACCTTCCTGATAATTCTCAGCAACGTCTTTTCCGAAACTAGCTAAAATCTTAGGTTCTTCACCGAACATTTGGATAATCTCTGCGTTGGTTCCGATACCCAAAGCACGTATTAATACTGTAATCGGAACTTTTCTTGTTCTATCCACACGAACCCAGAATACGTCATTAGAATCTGTTTCATATTCTAACCATGCACCACGGTTCGGAATAACAGTACAAGAATACAATTCTTTACCAATCTTATCATGTCCGATTGCATAGTAGATTCCCGGAGAACGAACTAACTGACTTACAATAACACGCTCAGCACCATTAATTACAAATGTACCGGTTGCTGTCATAAGTGGCAAATCTCCCATAAAGATTTCATGTTCGTTTATCTCATCTGTTTCCTTATTGTAAAGTCTTACTTTCACCTTCAGCGGTGCAGCATATGTCGCATCACGTTCTTTACATTCTTCGATTGTATATTTCACATCATCTTCGCATAATGTAAAATCTACAAACTCTAAACTCAAGTGACCGCTATAATCTGCAATTGGTGAAATATCTGCAAATACTTCTTTCAGACCTGCATCAAGAAACCACTGATAAGAGTCTTTCTGCACTTCAATCAAGTTTGGCATCTGCAGTACTTCTTTTTGCCTAGCATAGCTCATACGTGAACTTTTACCGCTTTTGATAGGACGAATTCTGTTTTTCTCCATTGACGTTTCACTCCTCTTGTTATTTATTTTCTGGGTTGCATTGCATATAAAATGCTGAAATCCTTGCTTCCTCGTTTTTCCACACCATTATAAGTCCATAATACTCCACAATAGTGCATTTTTGAATGTACCATAAATTTGCAGGTTTGTCAATGTTCTTTTATATTTTATACATGTAAATGTAACAGTTCAGCCTTCAAGTAATTAACTGGGTATAGCACCGACTAGAAAATAGC
>CALBNS010000068.1 GCA_937896665.1 uncultured Clostridia bacterium | reverse complement strand
TCAAGGTGAAGCTCACCCATACCAGCGATGATTGTCTGTCCTGTTTCCTGATCAGTATGAGCACGGAAAGTTGGATCTTCTTCTGCAAGTTTTGCCAGAGATTCACCAAGTTTTCCTTGAGAAGCTTTTGTCTTTGGCTCAATAGCTAACTCAATAACTGGTTCAGGGAATTCCATAGATTCAAGAATTACCGGCTGCTGTTCATCACAGATGGTATCTCCTGTTGTAGAGAATTTAAATCCGATTGCAGCTGCGATATCTCCTGAATATACTTTATCAAGTTCTTCTCTCTTGTTAGCATGCATCTGAAGAACACGTCCAACACGTTCTTTTTTGCCTTTTGTTGCATTCAATACATAAGAACCTGCGTTCATCGTTCCAGAGTAAACTCTGAAATATGCTAATTTACCTACGAATGGGTCAGTCATGATCTTGAATACTAATGCTGAGAAAGGTTCTTCATCAGAAGATTTTCTTTCTGTTTCATTTCCATCCAAATCAACGCCCTTGATTGCAGGAACATCAACTGGTGAAGGCATAAATTCAATTACTGCATCTAACAGTTTCTGAACACCTTTGTTTCTGTAAGCTGTACCACAGCATACCGGAACTGCAGCACATGTACATGTTCCTTTTCTTAATGCTGCTTTTAATTCATCAACAGAAGGTTCTTCTCCTTCTAAGTATTGCATCATTAAGTCATCGTCTAATTCGCAGATTTTTTCTACTAATTCTGTACGGTAAAGTTCCGCATCTTCTTTCATATCTTCTGGAATATCAACAATTGAAATGTCATCACCCTTGTCATCATTGTAGATATACGCTTTCATTTCAAATAAGTCGATGATTCCTTTAAAGTCATCTTCTTTTCCGATTGGCAGTTGGATGCAGATAGCATTTTTACCTAATCTTGTCTTAATCTGTTCAACTGCTGCATAGAAGTTTGCACCTAAAATGTCCATTTTGTTGATGAAAGCCATTCTTGGTACATTGTATGTGTCAGCCTGACGCCATACGTTCTCTGACTGTGGTTCAACTCCACCTTTCGCACAGAATACACCTACTGCACCGTCAAGTACGCGGAGTGAACGTTCAACTTCTACAGTAAAGTCAACGTGTCCCGGAGTGTCAATGATATTGATACGGTGCTCTAAAGCACCTGCTTTTGGTTTACAGTTTTCCTGTAAAGTCCAGTGACATGTTGTAGCTGCTGAAGTAATTGTGATACCTCTTTCCTGCTCCTGAGCCATCCAGTCCATTGTAGCAGTACCTTCATGAGTATCACCAATCTTATGGTTTACACCTGTGTAATAAAGAATACGTTCTGTTGTTGTAGTCTTACCAGCATCGATGTGAGCCATAATACCAATATTTCTAGTTCTATCTAATGGATATTGTCTTCCAGCCAAGGTTTTTCCCTCCTACAATAATTAGAAACG
>CALBNS010000067.1 GCA_937896665.1 uncultured Clostridia bacterium | reverse complement strand
ATCTTCGCAGAGGGATTGACGGTTTAGCCAGAATCATACGTTTTCAGTTCCGGCTCGATCCTTATGATAAGAATACATTATTCTTATTTTGCGGCAAGCGTACGGACCGGATAAAAGGGCTTATCTGGGAAGGATTATCCGCAGACTTTTGTTATCCGCACATTTTAAAGTGAGTATACCACTTTTCGCTATAATCATAAAGTTTTTTCGTCCAAAATGTGCGGATAAAAGTTTTCTGTAGTAACCTTCTGAGGGAGGTTACTATAATGAATACATTTAAACAAAACGTACTAACAGTCATAAGTTTTCTGAATGAACGGCATTATTCTGACCACACAGTGCATTGCTATTCTGCCTTTTATGAAGCACTAGACAGATACCTCAATCAAGAGGGGCTTGAGTATACCCCTGAGTTTGGTGTAAAAATCCTGTCCGGGAACCCAGAAAGCTTTTCAAACAGTAACAGCAGACCCCTACGAAATGCTGCCATTGCAAAACTGAATTCAGTTTACCTTAATGGTGAAGTAAAAAATGTACTGGTATCTCCATCAAAAGCTTATTCTAGGTTAACGCTCACGGAGAAGTTTTCAAATGCCCTAGACGAATTTATGAACTCCGAATGTAGCGGATTCAGTGAGTCACAACGAGCCAATGCACTACGCAGATGCCGTCTATTCCTAAAATATATACAATCAACAGGAAAGACAGAATTCAACCTTATAGGGTATGAGGATATTCATCATTATCATTTTAAGGAACTGGGGCACTTGAAACAGCAATCTCGACTTATCGAGGAGTCTACATTACACCAGTTCCTGCACTTTCTGGCTGAATCCGGCAATGTCAAACCGATGCTTCACCTTTACATGTATGCTCTTGAAACAGACACTTTTATTGACTTTGCTTCCTTTTCCCTTGAGGAAAGAAATGCCATTCTATCCTCTAATAATCAGAGCCAAGACTTCCGCAATCATTTACAGCATTGTGGAAACTGCAAAGGCCAATAATCTGAAGCCATTCAATTATGTGCAGTATCTCTTGGAAGAGATTCCGCAACACATGGACGACAGGGATTGTTCCTTTTTGAAAGATCTTCTTCCTTGGTCAGAAAAACTTCCAGCAGAGATTCGCAAAGCTTAAATACTGGTGGCTGCAAAGCAGCCGCCTAAAAATGTCAAGGTACTCGCTATTTGACGTTTACCCTAAGACTAACTGCTTTATAAGTATCGGGGATAAAGTTGTTAAACTGAAATTTGTCACTCTACACAAACATCAAGTTATTCTGTTTCTTGTAGTTGTTCATACTGTTTACTATCAATTTCATAAATCCCTTGATAAGGCTGTTCGATATAATATTTTCCATTGTCCTCATAGGCAAATAATGTACTTGTACCTGTTTTAAATTGAATATCAATCTTGATATAACTTTCAACTTGTGGGACATCTTGGACACTTTCCTTGCGAGTTGGTTTGGAATTGGAAATATTGGAAAGCATATTACTTATCCAGAATTTATCTAAATGATTTTCTGTCTTTCCTGCAACTGTTACATCAACAGATAATATGTTTTCTGCTTTAGGCAACGTTATAGGGTCAGTCTTTTTCCCACATGCAGTTAAAGTTAAAATACAAATCAAACATAAAAACAATGAAATATATTTTTTCATAATTCTACCGCCTTTCTCTTGGTAATAAATATTTATTTCTTTATTCTACTTAAAATGGTTGATAATGCAAAAGTATTCTCAATAATATGCTGTATCTGTCTTACGTTATCACATTGTGTATATGATTCTTCCAATCTTTGCTTTGTTGCTTCGTTTAAGTGGTAGTTGAAATCTTTTTCATATTTTTCAAATGCTATTTGTCCAATTCTCATTTTTGATTCAACACTTAAATCGTTGAAATGAATAATCTTATCAAAACGATTATAAATTGCACTACCTAAATTGTCTTCAATATCTTTTAAATCTGTATAATTTGTGGCAGTGCTTTTAATGAACTTGCTAGAGCGTGTTTGAAAATTAAAAATTGCACAAAACATATGTTTTTATGCCCTT
>CALBNS010000066.1 GCA_937896665.1 uncultured Clostridia bacterium | reverse complement strand
CAATCGTTACTGCCGATGCATCAGCTTTCACTTCCTGCGCCAAAACATCCGCGGGGAGCAGGTTCACGACCATTACAATTACCAACACGATACTGCATAGCCTTTGAAATACTTTCCTCATTTGTCATCCCTTCTTTCTTCCTTTTTCTCCTTTATAAGAAAACTACGTAAACAAAAAAAGGCAAGGAAAATAAGAGCTTTCACTCTTAATTACCTTACCTTAAAAACCAATATCATTATAACATGTTTCGAAGTAAATTAATACATATTTTTTAATATTTATTATACAATTTTATATTTTTATAACAATTTTTAGAAAGCATTTTGTGACGATGCAGAACTTGGCAAATTTCTATATTAATGCTGTGGCATACCATATGCTCTGGCACTTCTGTTTTGTATTTTTTGTGGAAACACATCCACTAGTAATTTGACATCTTTGCCTTCATTTCCAGCTACACAAGGTTTTCATTTGTTGCCGCTAAAACTTGACCACAACAAGTCAACAATGAGTTGGGCATATGCGTAGAAAAAGCTACAACAATGCCCAAAGTGAATAGGAAAAACAGCTTTTTTCGGTGATTTTGATGCAATTTAGGCATATAGAAGCAAATTCTTCTCTGTACACCCACAAAACAAGTATACCGTGGGCATCGCGACCATTCTTTGACTCTGGATGCCCATACAAGCGCATTTTGAAGCTGAAATGAAGTCACTTTGATGTAATCTGGGCATATAGAAGCAAGTTCTTCTCTGTACGCCCACAAAACAAGTATACCGTGGGCATAGTGACGAATCTTTTTCTCGTGATGCCCAAACAAGCGCATTTTCAAGGTCAGATGGTGTAAAATGAAGCAGTTTTGGGCATACACGCAGAAAAAAGGCTACACCAATGTCCAAAAGAAGATGTAGCCTAGTAAATTCCTTATGAGAGAACAATCATGCTCCTTCAATATGTGAGATATTGTTTCATGACCTTTAGTGCATGCTTTTCTAATCTGCTCACCTGGGCCTGAGAAATTGCAATTTCCTGTGCCACTTCTATCTGAGTTTTTCCTTGAAAAAAGCGAAGATTAATAATATAGCGTTCTCGCTCCCCCAATCGTTCCATAGCTGCCTGAAGTGCCAGATCCTCAATCCACTTGTCTTCCTTACTCTTCTTGTCACTAATTTGATCCATCACATAAAGTGCATCCCCATTATCATTGTACACCGGCTCATTCAAGCTCATCGGTGCCTGTATGGCATCCAGTGCAAATACGATGTCCTCTTTTGAGATTCCTATCTCTTCTGCAATCTCCTGTATTGTCGGCTCCCGTAAATTTTGCTTTAAATATGCTTCTTTTGCGTAAATTGCTTTATATGCAGTATCCCGTAGAGAGCGACTTACACGGATTGAATTATTGTCACGCATATAACGTCTGATTTCCCCTATAATCATAGGTACCGCATATGTTGAGAATTTGACATCTAATTCTGTGTTAAAATTATCAATTGCCTTAATCAGACCTACACATCCTATCTGAAATAAATCATCGGGATTCTCATTACTGTTTCCAAAGCGTTTGATTACACTTAGTACCAGCCTCAGGTTTCCTTTGATATACTCCTCTTTTGCTTTTTTATCGCCTGCTTTAATTCGTTCAAACAGTGCCGCCTTCTCCTCTTCTTTCAACACCGGCAGCTTTGAGGTATCTACTCCGCATATATCTACTTTACTAAGAGCCATCCTGTTTCATCCTCCTATCACATTTTGTAATAGTAAAATGATTTACAAGATGGCTCTCCTCTATACTTTTCTTTTAAAATTAAAAAAACTTTTATGCCTTGACAAACACGTGATTATCTATCCCACTTATCTGCCAGATTTTGAATCTGACTCTCGAATTTTGCAAGGTCTTTATTCGCAAGTCCTTCATTTTTCAAAATTACTTCCATTAAGTGTTTTCCGGCTGCTACCACTCTGTTAAATACAATCATAGCCTTTACCTTTGCAGGTTTTTCCACAGCCTTCTTCGCAACCTTCACGCCCTCAGTCAGAACTTCATTGTTTACCAGATCCACGCAGCCTCCTGAGTAAGGTGCCAATGTCTTCCAGCCAAAGTTCTGCGTAACTGTCTTTGCAAATTCATCTGTCACGTCGTCTTCACCATGCACAACGAACACTCTCTGAATATCACTTTTAAATCCGGACAGCCAATCTAACAATCCTTTCATATCGGCATGACCACTGATGCCCTTGAGACTCTCAATCCGTGCCGAAACTCCAATATTTTCTCCAAACAGCTTCACAGAAGGCGCTCCCTCAATCAACTTTCGTCCAAGTGTTCCCACCGATTGATAACCCACAAAAAGGATGGTACATTCTTTTCGCCACAGATTATGTTTCAAATGATGACGGATGCGACCCGCCTCACACATACCAGACGCTGAGACAATCACCTTTGGTTTTTCATCGAAATTAATCATTTTAGAGTCATCACTTGTCACTGAGAGCTTTAACCCCGGAAATACCAGTGGATTAATTCCTTTCTCTACAAGCGCCAGCGCTTCCTCATCAAAACATGCCCTTTGATTTTTCGTAAAAATGCTTGTCGCCTCGATCGCAAGTGGACTGTCCACATACACCTCAAAATCCTGGAATTCTTTCAAAAGCTGCTTTTCCTTAATCTCTCGGATAAAATACAGTATCTCCTGTGTTCTTCCTACTGCAAAAGACGGAATTATAACATTGCCGCCTTTTTCAAATGTTTCCCGCAGAATTTTTGTGAATTCACCCAGATAATCCGGCCGTTCCTCACTATGTATGCGATTACCGTAAGTAGATTCTATTACGATATAATCTGCTTTTTCCGTCCGCTTTGGATCCTTTAAAATCGGCTGCTCTACATTACCAATATCCCCGGAAAATACAATCTTGCGTGCCACATCTCCCTCAGTAACCCACACTTCAATACTTGCAGAACCGAGAAGATGCCCGATATCTGTAAACCGTACTTCAATCCCTTCACACAACTTGATTCGCTGATTATAATCACAAGGAGCAAGCAACTCAATTGCATCCAATGCATCCTGCATGGTGTACAATGGTTCATAAAGCGGTGCTCCGGCACGCCTTGCTTTACGGTTTCTCCACTCTGCCTCAAATTCCTGAATGTGTGCACTGTCACGAAGCATAATACTGCAAAGGTCTGCCGTCGCAAATGTGGTAACAATTTCTCCCTTGAAACCATTCTTGCACATCATCGGAATCATGCCTGAATGATCAATGTGCGCGTGGGTCAAAAGGATGTAATCTACACTTTCTGCCCCAATTGGCAGTTCCTGATTCTCATATAAATCCGGTCCCTGCTCCATTCCACAATCAATTAATATGTTTTTTCCGTTCGCCTCTAAAAAATGGCAGCTTCCTGTCACCTCATGAGCCGCACCTATAAATGTCAGTTTCATGCACTCAGCCCCTTTTTGTTTTATTTTATCACTTTCCAGAGCATTTCGGTATACTTTTACTGTTTTTTATAATTCATAGCGAACAATATCTCTTTTTAAACGTTGCATAATTTTCTTTTCCAGTCTGGATATATATGACTGAGAAATACCAAGCAAATCCGCCACTTCTTTTTGTGTTCTTTCTTTCCCATCAGTAGTATTAAGTCCATATCTCATCTGTACAATCAGTTTTTCTCGCCCCGGGAGCCTGTTCACCGCCTTCATTAACAATTTCCTCTCCACTTCATTTTCCATCTCACGGTAAATCGTATCTTCCTCTGTCCCCAGAATATCAGACAACAGCAATTCGTTTCCATCCCAGTCCACATTCAACGGCTCATCAATCGAAACCTCCATCTTTGTCTTATTATTTCGTCTCAGATACATTAAAATCTCATTTTCAATACAGCGCGACGCATACGTTGCAAGCTTAATCTTTTTTGTTGGATTAAATGTATTAATTGCCTTAATCAGACCTATCGTCCCAATAGAAATCAAATCTTCCACACTCACTCCCGTATTATCAAATTTTTTCGCAATATATACCACGAGACGCAGATTATGCTCAATCAAAATCTTTTTTGCTTCATCATCTCTTTCTGTTCCTAAATCATTAATTACAGCATTTTCTTCCTCTGTTTCCAATGGGGGAGGCAGCACTTCCGAGCCTCCAATATAATGTATATCTCGTTTCTCCGGAAATAATATTGTACGAAATCCCGGTATCATTTTAAATTTAAACTGTTGCGGTACAGCTACTTTTATAATCATTCAAAACCCTCCTAAAACAAATCTGGATTTAAAATCATACTATACTCTCCTCTAACGGAAATTTTTTCTTCGCTAATTGCAATGAGCGGCGCTCTAATCCAATATTCTCTTTCGCGAAACACGCACATCTTATCGATTTTTACAGTGGGAAGAAGTCCCCCGCTCTTCCCAATGGAATGGTACGGTATATATCGGAACCGTTCTGCCTTCTCATTTCCTAAAAAACGTCTCGCATCTTCTTTTCCTAAAATAGATACCGGCTGTCCGGTAACCGGATCGCACAATCCATTTCCCGTATCAATCATTGCCTCCACACAGTAACATTTTCCGTGCTGGTATAATTCTACTTTACATCTGTACTGACGCATTTTTTGCAAGTGAGAAATAAAATTCCATATTCCCAGAACCACATAATATCCTGCAATTGCTGATGCCAGAAACAAACTACCTGTTTTAACAAAGGGACGTAAGCTCCCAAGCACTCCTCCCAATAGAAATCCACCTATGTAGAGCATGATAAATGCTTTGACGAATTCTCTTCCATTTTTGATTTTAAGTCCTATTCTAATCATGAACGTATTTACTAAGCCATGAAACAGTACCAGTTTTATGAATGTATACGGAATGTAGATTACCGTTATAACACAGGTCAATAAAGAGCCAATCCCTGCTCCGATGCAAATCCTTCCATGTGTGGCTTGACATTTCAGCATTCGCTTTACCAGAAGCAGTAAAAAATAATCCATTACGAAATTGACTAAAAACAGCACATCTACATATAATTCGTAGTACACGTTCCACCTTCTTTCTCTTTGGATATATAAATTTGGTATTCAAGCAAATCCTATTATACAAACCAACGAAAAAAGAATTTTGTCAAAATACTGCTTAGGTTTCTTCGTTTTTTACGACATTAGGCTCCATGAAATGATAATTTTTTCCAAAAAAAGTACAGCTCATTCGAACTGTACTTTTCATTGTCCTAATATTATTTTTTCAAAAATGACGGGATTTTAATTGATGTTTCTTTTACCTGACTTGTTGGTGTTCTTGGAGTCTGTAATGAAGGAACTGTACCACCTGCCGTCTTTGGCTGTACTGCTGTTCTATCTGTAAATGCCATGCTCAAATCAAGCTCCGGTGCCTTTGGTGTTGGTACAACCGGTGCTTCATACTTTTCTACATTCTGAATCGCAGCCGGTTTTCCTTCTAATCTTGATTTTAATTTAGAAGCAGTGCCTCCTGCATTATGTAATCCTGTCGCAATAACTGTAATTGTAGCTTCATCAGTCTTTGAGTCGTCATACATTGCACCAAAGATAATATTTGCTTCTTCACCTGCAAGATCTTGTACATATTCTGCCGCATCACTTGCATCCATCAAAGTAATATCTCCTGAAATATTAATAATTACATGAGATGCTCCTGCAATGGTTGTCTCAAGAAGTGGACTTGCAACTGCTTCTTTAACAGCTTCAAGTGCCTTGTCATCCCCTTTACCATATCCAATACCGATATGAGCAATGCCTTTATCAATCATAACCGTCTGAACGTCAGCAAAGTCAAGGTTGATCAATGAAGGTACATTGATTAAGTCTGTGATACCTTGAATACCCTGCTGTAATACTTCGTCTGCTTTCTTAAGAGCATCCGGCATAGTTGTTCTTCTGTCTACAACTTCTAACAACTTATCATTTGGAATTACGATTAATGTATCAACATTTTCTTTTAATTTTTCAATACCTGCTAATGCGTTGTTCATACGTGTCTTTGATTCAAAACGGAAAGGTTTTGTAACAACACCTACTGTCAACGCTCCCAATTCTTTCGCAATACGTGCTACAACCGGTGTCGCACCTGTACCGGTTCCGCCACCCATACCACAGGTAACGAATACCATGTCGGCACCTTTTAATGCTGCTGCAATCTCTTCTGCACTTTCTTCTGCTGCCTTTTCACCAATCTCTGGTCTTGCTCCGGCACCAAGTCCTTTTGTAAGCTTGTCACCAATCTGCATCAATGTTGGAGCCTTTGATAATTGTAATGCTTGTTTATCTGTATTAATTGCAATAAATTCTACACCTGCAATCTGTTCGTCGATCATACGGTTTACTGCGTTGTTACCGCCTCCACCGACACCAATAACTATGATTTTTGCTGCTGCTTCTGATTCATTTGTTTTAATCTCTAACAAGGGTTTCTCCTCCTTCGTTTCCTTATTTATCTTATACGTCCCACGACTATATCGCATCCAGCCATATAGATATATAATATCGGCTTTTTTCGAAATAATCAATAGTATTTTTTTTATTTTTATGGATTTTGCTCCACTTCTTTTTCAAAAGTGATGTTTGTACTCATTTCGTTGTAGTATTCCATGTGAAGCACCCCTCTTTTTCCTTCTAATTCTTTCAGAACAGGCGGTAATTGTAATAGTTTCTCACCAAAATCTGTTCTTCCCAACTGCACACGTACTTCACCAAAATAAAGATTCATACCATTATCTTCCCATACGATACGATCCGGTTCAAGCGGACTCTCCTCCAGCTCTTCTGACAGATTCACAGTATACTGAAATATTTTATCGTTGTCCACAGAAAGTCTTTCATAAAGCCCTGTACTTTCTGCTTCAACACCCTCAATAATTAGTATATTTTCCAGAATCTCTGTGCTTGTTAACATCAAAAGTCCGTCTGCATCAAAATAGGCATAGGCACTTCCCAATAGAATTCCCCCAACGATTTCCTTTTCTTTTACTTCCACAACAAGACTCCATGGTGCCTTCATACGCATTTTCACGTCCTCAAGATATATCGGCTTCTCATAATCTCCCATTTTAAATTTGACACATGCGTAAATTGAATTGACGACATATTGGTCTTCCTGTACCCACCTTAAAATCTCATTACTGTCTGTATACTTTGTTCCTTTTACTTCCATCTTTTGTACATGAAATAGAAGCAATGTAGACAGGGCTATAATCGCAAGCATTAGAATCAGTGCAGTTACTGCATATAAATAATAACCTATTCTGCTCCTTTTGCGTCTCTTGCGTTTCTTTTTATCTGTCACCCCTATTACCTCCCCTGAAATAAGAATTATACTTTCATTCTATCAGATTCGATACACTTAGTACAAGCCCCATTTCTAATAATAAGAATACAACTGAAGTACCTCCATAACTGATAAACGGGAGTGTAATTCCCGTATTCGGAATTGTATTGGTTACAACCGCAATATTTAATATCACCTGGATCATCATATGCCCCATTGCACCCGTCGCAATCAATGCACCAAACAAATCTTTTGATTTCGTAGCAATGATAAAAAAACGCCAGATTAGAATCAAAAATAGTATAATAACAAAAGATGCACCTACCAGCCCCAGTTCCTCACAGACAATCGAAAAAATCATATCATTCTGTGCCTCCGGCACAAATCCAAGTTTCTGCACACTAGATCCCAGTCCTCTGCCGAACAAACCTCCGGAACCAATGGCATATAGTCCTTGCAGTGTCTGGTAACCTTTTTCATATTTCTCCGGGTTTCTCCAGATTGCCAGCCGCTCCAGTCTATAGCTTTCCAATGCGAGAAATATTGTTAGAAATCCGACTCCGCTGACACAGAGCCATATAAACTGTGCATATTTCGGGCTTGCCACAAAAACCAATATAACACCAATTCCCAGAATAATAATCGCGGTACTCAGATTGCTTGCCCCTACAAGTCCTACAATCGGAAGAATGGATAAAATGACCACAAGAAGTGTCCGCATTTTATTCATTTTTTTTATATTTTTTTCGATAATAAATGCCAGAAACAAAATCACTGCAACCTTGGCAAATTCAGAAGGCTGAAAAGATAAGGGCCCGAAAGACAACCATCTTTTGGACCCATTATACTCATCACCAATAAACAATACTGCTACAGAAAGCAAAATCGACACTATATAAGCAATCACTGCAAACTGCTTCCAGATGTGATAATCAATATTTGCCACAATAAACATGGCAGCCAGACCAAGTGTCGTTGCAAATGCCTGTTTTTTTAAATAGTAAAAACGGTCCTCAAATTTCACCTGTCCGTTATACGCACTCGTGCTAAAAAGGATAATCAACCCCACAAGCACCAAAATCAGTACAACTGCAATCATACTATAGTCGTAGCCTTTTTTTGATTTTGAACGCATCAACACATTCACTCCTTATAAAGCATTTACAAGTTCTTTGAATTTATCTCCACGTTCTTCATAATTCTTAAACATGCCCCAGCTTGCACACGCCGGTGACAATAATACTGCATCTCCCGGCTCTGCTGCCTTCGCACACACATTTACAGCTTCTTCCAGGGAATCTGTCATTACAATTTCTTCAAATCCAACATTTCTTGCAGCATCGGCAATCTTTTCCCTTGTCTGTCCAAGCAGTACCAACTTTTTGACTTTGCCGTCAAAAGCTTCAATCCATTCCTCAAACTCGGAATTTTTATCATAGCCACCGCCAATTAAGAATGTCGGTCGGTTCATTGCCTGAATACCTTTGATTGCAGCATCCGGATTCGTTCCTTTGGAGTCATTATAATATGCGACTCCGTTCTTTTCACACACGAACTCAATACGGTGTTCAACACCTGCAAATTCCTTCACTGTTTTTCTGATAATATCCATCGGCACTCCATATGCTGCTGCCATAGCTGCCGCTGCCATCACATTTTCATAATTGTGTGTTCCTAATAGTTTCAATTCATTCACATGACAAAGGCATACTTCTTCGTCTACCTTATAAATGATATTGCCATTTTCTAAATACACACCTTTTTCTAATGTACGCTGACTGCTGAAATATAGAACTTCTGCATTCACATTTTCACCAAATTCTCGGAGGACAGCATCCTCATAATTCAACACACAGGTATCTTTTCCAGTCTGATTTTTTGCAATATCCTCTTTTGCAGCAATGTAGGCTTCCATCGTATGATGTCTGTTAAGATGATCAGGTGTAATATTCAAAATTGCACTGACACAAGGTCGGAATTCATGGATCGTCTCCAATTGGAAGCTGCTGACTTCCGCAACCGCGACACTGTCTTTTGTCATGTCCAAGGCTACTGTCGTATATGGATTTCCGATATTTCCTACCACGTACACACTTTCTTTGTAGTTCTTCATAATCTTACCTAAAAGAGCAGTTGTCGTGGTCTTTCCATTCGTTCCGGTAATTGCAAGCACATCTCCTTTACCATATGTATATGCCAGCTCGATCTCGCCCCAAATTGGAATTCCCATATCCCTCATCTTATTCACAACCGGAAGGTCTGTTGGAACTCCCGGACTCATAACAACCAATTCCAAAACATCCATCACTTCTTCGTGAAGTTCTCCAAGAATAATCTCTATATTGGTATCTTTTTCAAGCTGTGCTTTCATCGCATCTTTATCTAAAGATGTATTCCCATCATATAAAATCACAGATTTTCCAACCTGTTCAAGCAGTCTGCACGCCCCAATCCCGCTAATCCCGGAACCAAACACAAGCACTTTCTGTTCACTCATCTTTTTCCTCCTCAAGTATCTTCTACATAGCCATCAAAGCGATCAGACAGAGTATTGCTGTGATAATCGAAAATACAGCTACTACTTTTGTCTCTGACCATCCACACAATTCAAAATGATGATGAATCGGTGCCATTTTGAAAATACGTTTTCCGCCTGTTTTCTTAAAATATGTGACCTGAATCATGACCGATAACACCTCTATCAGATAAATCATTCCCACGATTGCAATGAAAAACGGCATCTGAAGCATATATGCTGTCGAAGCAACAAAACCACCCAGTGCCAGCGAACCGGTATCTCCCATGAACACACTTGCCGGATACACATTAAAAAGCAGGAAACCTAATAATGCCCCCACAACAGCACATGTGACCGGTTCAATGCCACTCTTTGTTCCAACTGCCACAACTGTAAAAAAGGTTGCAACAAGAACTGTTACACTTGAAGCCAATCCATCAAGTCCATCTGTAAAGTTTACCCCATTTACGGTTCCGATAATCACAAGAAACATTAACGGAATTGCCAAGAAGCCCCAATCCAGGTACTTTCCCCCTGAAAATGGAATCAGCCATTTTAAAGAAACGTCAGTTACTTTTACGATATAAAAAGCAAAGACGGCTGTAACCAATATCTGTAGTCCCATCTTCTGCATTGGAAATAATCCATCCGATCGCTTCATGACAACTTTTAAATAATCATCTAAAAATCCAATCAGACCAAATCCCAGTGTCACAAACAAGATTGGAATGATCTTTGGATAATCCTTTATATAGAACAATGATGTTATTACAATGCTTCCCAGAATAATCACACCGCCCATTGTCGGAGTCCCTGCTTTTTTCAAATGCGACTGCACGCCTTCCTCACGCTCTGTCTGCCCCATCTTCAGCCTTCTAAGAATCGGAATCACAACAGGACCCATAATCACGCTAAGCCCAAATGCGATTAATACCGGAATAAAAATCTTATAATCCATAATACACCTCTTTATCTCTTTTGTCATTTATCTATAATCGTTTATAGTATACAACTATTCTCCCGTCTTTTCAATCCCTAGATAAGGCAGGATGTTTTCAAAAATACTCTTTACCACCGGTGCGGCAATCGTGCCTCCATAATATATTCCCTGTGGATTATGTATGACAATCAATGCCAATACCTGCGGGTTGTCTGCGGGCGCAAATCCAAGAAACGAAGAAATATATTTCTTGGCACTTCGAGGAAGGGTCTGCGAAGTCGCTGTCTTTCCTCCAATCTTATAACCTTCAATATATGCTCTTTTTCCAGAACCTTCTGAGACAACACTCTCCAGGATGTCGCGCATCGTTTCCGAAGTTTTCTGTGAAACAATGTTCTTCTGTTCATCATATTCGAACACTTTCACTGTGTCACCTTCTGAATTAATCACCTTCACACCAAAATGTGGCGTCACCCTTACACCACCATTGATTATAGAACTGACTGTAGTGGCAAGTTGGATAGGGGTAATCTGAAACGACTGTCCAAACGTCATTGTCGCTAATTCTACCATCCCAACCTCTTCTTCTTTATGGGTAATCGTAGCCGCCTCTCCCGGCAAATCCACTCCCGTCTTGCTCATTAGTCCAAATTTTCTAAAATAATCATAATACCTTTTTACACCCAGACGCAGTCCGATGTCTATAAAAACCGGGTTGCATGAATTCTGCACGCCCTGTACAAACGTTTCTGCTCCATGACCGCCAACCTTATGACATCTGATCTTCCGATCCTCTACAATCCGATACCCCGGACAACTGAATTTATCATCCAGTGACACAACTCCCCCTTCCAGACATGCCGTGGAAGTAATAATTTTAAATGTAGAACCCGGCTCATAGGTATCATTGATACAACCATTTCTCCACATTTGATTTAGCAAATTCTGTTTTTCCTCGTCTGTCACATTATCTTCATTCATTCCCACCGACTCCAGAGAAAATGGTTCATTTAAATTGAACTCCGGCACATTCACCATCGCCATAATCTCACCATTCTGTGGGTTCATAATCATAATTCCCACTTTGTCAGCAGACTTCTCTTCCATAACTTTTTCAGCAGCCTGCTGGGCATATTTCTGAATATTATAGTCAAGGCTGATTTGCAGTGTATTGCCAGGAATTGCTTCTTTCCGGTCTTCTGCCACACCTTCTAATTCAATGCCTCTTGCATCTGTTATGGTAAGGATTTTACCATTAACACCCTTCAGATACTCTTCATACTTTACTTCCAGCCCGATTATTCCCTGATTATCTCCACCTGTAAACCCAAGCACCTTGGAGGCCAGCTCATTGTATGGATAATACCGTTTAAAATCTTCATCCACCTTGACTCCTGGTAGTTCATATTCCCGGATACGGTCTCCTGTCTCTTTCTCTACATTTGTCTTAATACGCTCCATCGAAGACACCTTTTCAACTCTTTTTCGCACAGTTTCTTCTGAAAGACCTAATTCTTCTGTTAACACTTCAATTACTTTTTCTGCATCTTCAATCTGGCTGTGTATGACCGAAATCGTACAGACTGTTTTGTTGGTAGCAAGAACAGTTCCATTCGCATCAATGATTTCCCCTCTTGCGGCCTTGATGTCCCGTTCCCTCTCATGAAGCGCTTTTGCCCTCTCCTGATAATATTCTGCATCAAATATCATTAAATAAACAAGCCGCCCAATGAGTCCAGCCAATATAAGCATCGCTCCGGCAAATACTACAAGAATCTTTTTCCGGTTATATGTTTTGTTTTTCATAAAAAAAAAACCTCATAAAAGTATTATTATAATTTATTAGTACTTTTATGAGGTTATTCTTATATGTTCTTTTTACTCTGTTGCTGTCGCTTTTGTAATGTTCAGATAAGGGAACGCTTCTGTCATAATCTCACGCGATAAGTCCGTTACATACTTACTGAGATCTTGGCGTTCTACATTCGGTTCATCGATTACAACATAAACCAA
Source organism: uncultured Clostridia bacterium (assembly GCA_937896665.1). Classification (GTDB taxonomy): domain Bacteria; phylum Bacillota; class Clostridia; order Lachnospirales; family Lachnospiraceae; genus Faecalimonas. The sequence goes on along the minus strand of CALBNS010000066.1, from coordinate 62,340 downwards.
TACTTCCGGATTATCCGCAGGTGCATATCCCATGTAAGATAAGATATGCTTACCACTGTCACGCGGAATCTTTTGAGCCGTTCCCGTCTTCGCACCCATGTCATATCCTTCAACCTGAGCATTTTTTCCAGTACCTGTTGTCATAGTCTGATGCATATACTGCTTCATCAATTCACTGGTTTCCTCTGAAATTGTCTGCTTCACCAATACAGGTGCTTTATTTTCCACCACATTTCCATTATCATCCTGTATCTGCTTCACCATATGTGGTTCATAATAATAACCTCCATTGATAACTGAAGCATATGCTGCAACCATTTGGGTCATTGTCACATTGAATCCCTGACCAAACGAACAAGTCGCCAATTCTGTCGGTCCCATTTTATCAGGACTAAAGAGCAGACCTTCAGACTCTCCCGGAAGGTCTATTCCTGTCAAATGTCCCAGATTAAAAATACTCTGAAACTTACAGAATTCTTCCACGCCAATCTTATTGGCAACATGCATCAGTACCACGTTGCATGAGTTTGCAATTGCATCACTTAGAGTTTGTATTCCATGTCCCTGTCGTTTATGACATGGTATGGTTGCTCCTGGCACCTTTAATGAACCTGTACAATCATATGTCTCATTTCCCTTTAGCGCACCGTTTTCCAATCCGGCAGCGATTGTAAAGGTTTTCGCGGTAGATCCCGGCTCAAATGAATCACTCACACAGTAATTTCTCCATATCTGGTTCAATGCATCAAGCTTCTCTTCGTCAGTCATTGCCTCAATCTCTTGTTCTGAATAATACGCAGATAAATCTCTCGGATTATTCAAATCATAATTCGGATAAGAAGCTTCTGCCAGAATTTCCCCTGTATTCGGATCCATGATAATTACTGCAGTATTTAAACTTCCTTCTCCTCGTGTTGCTTCATTCTTATGTTCTTCATTAAAGGCAAGAATATGTTTTTCTACAATACTCTGTAGTGTAATGTCGATTGTTGAGACAACCGTGTATCCGTTGATTGGCTCTTTTATCGTATATTCCACAGTAGAATCCGTATCCAGATATCCATATTTCCTTCCGTCTGTTCCATTTAAGATGCTGTTATAGGAAGTCTCAAGACCTGAATTACCAACATTTCCTGATACCGTAAATCCTATCACATCCGAAGCGAGTGTCCCATATGGATAAGCACGCTGATAATCTTCCTGCATCCATATACTGGACGAAATGTATGGATATTTTTCCTTATCTGCCAGCAGACTTTTTAATTCTTTTGCCTTTTCATAAGAAATCTTTCTTTCCACCACTGTATATCTGGATTTTGGATTCTCGGCCATCAATCCTTCTATAGCTTCGCCACTGGTCCCAAGACAAATATTCAGGACTTCCTTGACCTGTTCAACTGTCTTCGTTTTCACATCTTCCTTTTCACCAGACAGCATAACTGCAAAATCCAGAATTACATTATAGACTCTTTCACTTGTAGCCAATACAGTTCCATTCCGATCAACAATATCTCCCCTCCTATACGGAATAATCGCACTGTTATACTGCTGCTGATTCAATACAATCTTCGTATATTGTTCCCCTTTGGATACATTAATTTTCGTAATTTTCCCTACTAAACAAACAAAAGCCAGTACAATTGCCATAAACAACAGGACTAGCTTTTTTTGCATTCTTTTGGGAAATTTTTGTCTTATAAACCGCCATCTGTTTTTCTTCTTTTTTGACATCATTTCACCTTTTATATGCTATTAATTGGAATTGGTAACAATCCCGCTTTTCGGTATCTCTTCGTACTGCATGATAGAACGACTTGTCGGACTTTGATAATATATAACATGTTCCTCATCCGCATATACCATTCCCAACTCATTCATTGCTTTATCCCTGATTTCTTCTAAATTCATGGAATTCACAATATAATTGTACTCTGTAGTATTATCTTCTATCAAATTATCCAACTCACGCTGCAGAGACAAAATATTTCCCGAACGGTTAGAAATCTCAGACTGTAACTGTAAATATTGTACACATACAAAAAGTGTAAAAACTGCAGCTGCCGCAAGAAAAACTACATAACCTCTGCTCATATGCATTGCCTGATAACGATTTTTGCGTACCCGGCTGCTTACTTTCTTTTTCTCCTTTTGATGCTTTGGAATCTGAATATCTTCCTTACGGACGGTATTTCCATATATATACTCCATGTTATTCAACCCCATTCCCCCATATCCTTCAACTTAATCAGCTTCTCTCAAAAATACGAAGCTTCGCGCTCTTAGAACGGCTGTTTTCTTCTAATTCTTTTTCCGTTGGCAGAATTGGTTTTCTTGTAATCACTTTCCCTTTTGATTCATTTCCACAGACGCAAACAGGAAAATGGCTTGGACAAATGCAAGGATTCTCATTCTTTCTGAAAATGCCTTTCACAATTCTGTCTTCTAATGAATGGAATGTTATAATACATATTCTTCCATCTTTATTTAATAAATCAATCATGTCATCCAGATTTTCCCTGAGCACTTCAAGCTCTCTGTTCAATTCAATCCGAATCGCCTGAAATGTTCTCTTTGCAGGATGACCTGCTGTCTTTTGAAATTTCATCGGTATGGCACGCTTAATAATCTCTATTAACTGCCCTGTAGTTTCGATTGAACCTTTTTCACGCTCCATCACAATATGCTTCGCAATATTCTTCGCAAACTTATCTTCCCCATAGTCGCGAATAATTCGAAAAAGGTCCATCTCACTATAGTCATTAACGATGTCTCTGGCTGTCGTCTTTTGACGTCTGTCCATTCTCATATCCAGAGGTGCATCTACGCGATAAGAGAATCCTCGCTCTGCCGTATCTAACTGATACGATGATACGCCCAAATCGAGCACTATCCCATCGACCTTGCTAATGCCTAATTCTTGAAGCCGCAACTTCATATCACAATAGTTGCTTCGGACTATAGTGACTCTCTCCCCGAAGTCGCTTAACCGGACGCTCGCCGCCTCAATTGCTGCCTCGTCCTGATCTATTCCTATAAATCTCCCCTTGTCATTTAAATGCTTACATACCTCATAGGCATGTCCGCCGCCACCAAGCGTTCCATCTACGTAAATGCCGTCTGGCTTGATGTTCAGACCATTTACTGTTTCCTCTAATAATACTGATTTGTGCTTGAATACCATAATTCCCTCCAATGTAGTCAAAGAATATTCTAAATCCTCAGTCCTAATTCTTCCATCTGACTTGCGATATTATCCATGTCTTCTTCTACAACAGCATTATTTTCATCCCATTTTGCCTTATCCCAGATTTCTACACGGTCTAACATGCCTACCAGCACAACCTCTTTTTCTAACCCGGCAAAAGTTCTCAATGGTGAGGATATTAATACTCTGCCTTGCTTATCAAGGCCGCCATCATCTACACTTCCCAAAAAGAAACGTGCAAAAGTTCTGGCACTTTTGTTAGTAAGTGGTAGTGTTCTGAGTTTGTCTTCGAAGGTCTTCCATTCATTGTTTGGATACAGAAATAAACAACCATCCAATCCTTTGGTGATTACAAAATCTTCTCCAAGGATTTCACGAAACTTAGAAGGGATAATCAATCTCCCTTTTGCATCGATATTATGATGAAATTCTCCTGTCAACATTTCAAACACCTTCTCTCAAAACGGGAATGCCACTTTTCTCCCATTTTGTTCCACTTTCCTCCACTATTCACCACTTGAACTTATTGTAAACCACTTTTCTCACCATTTCAAGGGTTTTTTATAAGTTTGTAAAAAAAAGAATGTGTCTTTTTCAAAACACATTCTTCGCCTTTACCATATGTAATTTATTCTATACAATTATTCAGCTTCTTCTGACAGTTCATTCAAGTAATTATCAAATTCTGTATAATCTGCTTCTACTACCTGACGTGGCTGTGCCTTTTCATACAAATCATATGCAGAAAATCCAACCATTACTACAAATGCAATGCCGACTACGCTCCAGATACATCTGCCAAGCATCTTCTTTGCCTTCTGCTTCTTCATCATCTCCTTACGATTTGCTTTTTGTTCTTTGTAGCGTGCTACTTTTTCCTGACTCATCTCAATCTACTCCTTTGCATTCTATACAACAACAATGATTCCGCCATCGTTCGCATACATAGAACTGATTCCCCTTGTATCCAGAACGATAACGTTCTTCACCCTTGCTTTTTCCATAATCATCATTTTAACATCATTTGCCCTCTCTTGGCAATTACAATGTGTAATTCCGAGCACTTTTTCTTCACGATTTCGGAGTTTGCTTACAATTTCGTCTACCATTTTAGCCAATGCCTTCTTCATTCCTCTCGCCTGACCAATCTGCTTAATCGTTCCTTCTTTTGTTGATCCCATAATCGGCTTGATATTCAGCGCGCTTGCCGCAAATGACTTAATGCCGGTCAGTCTTCCATTTTTACGCAGTGTATCAAGATTCTCCAACACAAAATACGTATCCTGCTCTTCAATATATTGCTCAACCATTTCTACTACTGCATCAAACTCCATACCCGCCTCTTCGCACTCTGCAATCTTTAATGCAATCAACGTCTCTCCTATGGAAGCAGAACGAGAATTAAATACATAAATTGGCTTTTCACCATATTCTTCTTCGTATAAATTCTTTCCCAATACGGCACTGTTATAAGACCCGCTCAGTTCTGCCGAAAGAGTCACCACATAGACATGATCTGCCTCACATCGGTATGATTCCATATAGCTTTCCGGCGACGGGCAAGATGATTTCGGACTTTCCGGATATGCAGCAATCCTCTGCAAGAAATCTGCCTGATCAAATGTCTCATCATCTTTGATGTGATAGTCTCCAATCTGAATAGCAAGCGAAACCGTTTCGAAACATTCGCTTCTTTTCATTTCCTCCGTGAGTTCACCACAACTGTCTACGATTATCTTATAACTCATTTTACATTTCCTCCAAATATGTGTATCTATTTCTATTATATATAGTTTTGATTACTACATACCATTATATCACATTATTGTGGAATTGAAAAGTCCTATTCTTCTTCAATTTTGATGCGCCTTGATACTCCTAACGCGACACCCATCTCTGCCATTAAAAACAAGATTGATGTACCTCCATAACTGACGAACGGCAATGTAATACCTGTTGTAGGAATGACATTCAGTACAACGCAGACATTCAGAATTACCTGTATCGCAATATGTGCAAAAATCCCCGTTACAATCAGTGCTCCATACATGTCCGGTGCATTCTGTGCGATAAACATCAGTCTGTACAACAAAAATCCGAATAATACAAACACAACAATTGCACCAAAGACACCCAATTCCTCGCAGATAATAGAGAGGATCATATCATTCTGTACTTCCGGTATGATCATCTTCTGAGCACTATTTCCGAGTCCCTTTCCAAAAAAACCACCGGATCCAATCGCATACATACTCTGCATAACCTGAAACCCGCCCTCATCTGCGTAGACTTCCGGCTGTAACCACACCAGGATTCTTCGCATACGGAAATTCTTGCTGGTAATCATAAATTCACCGATTTTTCTTACTAACCAATACGCTCCGGTAACTCCGCCTAATGCCAACGCAATCCATTGCCATGTTTTTGGATGTGCAACAAACAGCATCACACACACCATTCCCATGACAATAATAGCCGTGCTCAGGTTATCGGTAAAGAGGAACACCCCGGCCGCAGCCGCGAGTCCCCAGATAAATATCTTCATAAATACATCGATTCTTCCTATCTTTTTCCCCGCCTTGCAAATCAATAATGGTATAAAGATAACGATTGCAAGCTTTGTCACTTCCGATGGTTGCATCTGCTGACTCAATGGCAGGCGAATCCAGCGTCTCGCACCATATGCTTCAATCCCCAAAGGGGTAAGTACCAATGCCATCAGCACCATTGACACCCAATACGAGAATTTTGCAATCTTTACATAGCAGTGATAAGGAATCTTTGATACCCAAAGCATACCCAAAAAACTGACTGCACTAAATATTGTCTGCCTTTTAAAATAGTACATGCTGTCTCCGAATTTTTCCTGAGCACTATATGAACTTGTACTGTATAACATTACAAGCCCAAAACATACCAGGAATACAATGACAGCTAACAGACTATAATCAAAATATTGTATCGTCTTATTCTTAATCTGTATCTTTACTCTTTGTTCTTTTCGTGTTGCCACACTTACACTCCCCATTCTATTTCTATTTACACTGCGATGGATGAACCGGTCTGCCATTTGCAAAAAAACGTTCATACCATACTAAGAATATATAGACCGTCCAAATTTTACGGCTATTGTCATGTTTTCCCGCTTTATGTTCCTCCAACAGTCTCTGTAAATAAGAAATATTGAAAAACTGTTCTGCTTCCTTAGAAGCAAATTGCTCTTTTACCCTATTATAATACTTGTCTTCCTTAAGCCATACACGAATCGGAATTGGAAACCCAAGTTTCTTCTTTTCTGCTGTCTTTTTGCGGATTGCTCTGTCGGCAGCTGCACGAAGTGCAACCTTCGTCCTTGGTGCATTTACCTTGTAATTTAGTGGAAGAGTTTCTGCCAGCTTCATTACATTCTTATCCAGAAATGGTACACGCACTTCCAACGAATTCGCCATACCCATCTTATCACCTTTCATTAAAATATCATGCACCAGCCAGAGATGAATATCGAGGTACTGCATCTTCGTAACAGGATCTTTTCCTTTCACTCTCGCATATAGCGGAGCTGTCACTTCCATGCATCCCGGTCTGCTGCCTTGTTTTATTAGCTTACCCGCTTCTTTTTCAGTAAATATTTTTGCATTTCCGATATAGCGTTCTTCTAAAGTCTTACCATGTCTCATCAGGAAACCACGGCCTTTCATGGAACGAGGCAGACAGTTTTCCGCAAATACTCCCAGCACTCTTCGGATACACATCGGAATTTTGTCAAATCCATTATACTCCAATGGTTCACAATAAATATTGTATCCACCGAACAATTCATCAGAACCTTCGCCCGACAATACTACCTTTACTTTCTTAGATGCCTCCTGACTTAAGAAATACAACGCAATCGCCGCTGGATCTGCCACAGGCTCGTCCATAAAATACATAATATCAGACAATGCATCCCAGTATTCATCCGGCTCAATAATCTTGCTGTCATTCTTCAGATTAATACTCTTTGCAAAGTCCTTTGCATCCCGAATCTCACTGTATTTTTCTTCGCCAAATCCTACCGTGAATGTACGATCTACCTGTCCCAGATATGCCATATAACTGGAATCCACGCCACTCGACAGATAGGAACCAATCTCTACGTCGCTGACCATATGAGCTGCAACTGATTCTTTCATCACTGCTTCTACCGCATCTACAGCTTCATCGTAAGAAAGCGTTGTGTCCCCGGTAAAATTCGGTTCAAAATATCTTGTAATTTCCATCTCTCCATTTTCGTAAGTGAAGTAATGTCCCGGCTGCAGACAATATACTCCCTTGAAAAATGTTTCGTTCGTAGGTACGAACTGGAAGGACAGATAATGCCCCAATGCTTCTTCATTAAATACTTTATCAAACTTCGGATGTTCAACAAAAGACTTAATTTCCGAGCCAAACAGGAAGCAATCATTCATCTTTGCATAGTAAAAAGGCTTAATGCCAAACATATCCCTTGCACCGAACAACCTCTTTTCTTCCCGATCCCAAATTACAAATCCATACATCCCCCGCAGACGGTTCACTAACTGTTCGCCCCATTCCTCGTAGCCATGAAGGATAGTTTCGGAATCTGTATGAGTTTTAAATTCATGCCCTGCTTCTATCAGTTCTTCCCGAAGTTCTTGGTAATTATATATTTCTCCATTAAATACAAGAACTTTTGAACGATCCTCATTATAAATCGGCTGGTCACCGGAAGCAGAAATATCAATGATACTCAGACGTCTGAAACCAAGTGCCGCCTCTTCATCAATATAGAACCCCGAACTGTCCGGTCCACGATGTACGATTGTATTCATCATATTCTCAAGTACTTCTTCTCTATTATCAGTTGTCCCAACAAATCCTGTAAATCCACACATACGCTGTCTCCTTTTGCCTTATTTAAAATGTTCCCCTCGTATATTTACACAAATATATCACGTATTTCACACAAAAACAACCCGTTTTTCCACTTGTTATTCCTTGTATGCTTATACCGTTATTCTATCCAACTCCATAATAAGGCACAGATTTTTTTTTTAAACATACAATATATCAGGAATATAATAAAGAAAGGAAAATTTCTATGCCAAATTATAGAAACAATGCAATGACCTATGTGAACTATCGTCAGTCACCGCAAGTCATTCCGGTTGTGGAACATGACACCTTAGAAGATATGCCACTTGCCATGGCATACGTGCCATGGCAGACATGGTGCAATATTTATGACACAGAAAAAGGCTTCCACCATGGAACTATTTTTCAGGAACTGAATTTGCCGTTTATAGGAAAAGGAGGCGTGAAAAGATGACAAATAAACCATGCAGAAAAGATATGCTCACATGGATTAACATTGTCAGTTTTGCAGTAGATGATGTAAAGCTTTTTTTAGATACACATCCTTCGGACAAAGATGCACTTGCCTATTTCCATGAATACAGTAAACTCCGTAATCAGGCATTGCGTGAATACGCTAAATATTATGGGCCACTTACAATTGACACAACTAAGGAATCCTGCTCTGACAGGTGGAACTGGATTAATGAGCCCTGGCCTTGGCAGGAAGGAGGGTGTTAGTTTATGTGGAATTACGAAAAACGTTTACAATATCCGGTAAAAATTACCCAGACCAATCCTAAAATTGCACAGGTTATCATCACACAGTTCGGTGGACCAGACGGTGAATTGGCGGCGTCCATGAGATATCTCTCACAACGTTATACCATGCCTTACAAAGAAGTAACCGGCATTCTGACAGATATAGGTACAGAAGAACTCGCTCACATGGAAATGATTTGTGCCATTGTCTATCAACTCACCAAAGACATGTCTATGGAAGAATTGAAACAATCTGGTTTTGATAAATATTACGTCGACCACACTTTGGCGCTTTGGCCACAAGCGGCATCGGGTACCCCTTGGACGGCGACCTACTTGCAGTCAAAGGGCGATCCGATTACTGATCTACATGAAGATATGGCTGCAGAACAAAAAGCCCGCACCACCTATGATAATATTCTGCGTCTTGTAAAGGATCCGGAAGTATGTGACCCAATCCGCTTTCTGCGTGCACGTGAGATCGTACACTACCAGAGATTCGGTGAAAGTCTGCGCATTGTACAGGATAAATTAGACTGCAAGAACTTCTACGCATTTAACCCGGAATTTGACACAAGAGGAAATTGTGACTGCAAATAATACAAAAAAATGACATCAAAATAAAGAAAACGATTACCAGAAGGGGAATCTTCTGTAATCGTTTTCTTAAGCACATGTGTCCTTATTCATTCTACATTTGTGTTTATAGAATTCCTTTCATTTACTAAATAATTTACATTCACTATTTTAAAAATAAGCGTATGATTCGCTCATTGAGTTTCTGATAAGGCTGATAGCGCATTGGAAGATCCAACCATGTCTTTTTATCCACAATACTCTTATAGTGGGTAAATGTATCAAAACCTGTCTTGCCATGGTAGGCTCCCATGCCACTTTCACCGACGCCACCAAATCCCATATTGCTTGTAGCAAGATGAATCACAACATCATTGACGCATCCTCCACCATAAGTACATCTGGAAGTGACCTTTTGAATCGTTTTTTTATTTTTTGCAAAAATATAAAGCGCCAAAGGCTTTTCACGCCTATTTACTGTCTCTATCACTTCATCAATAGAGGTAAATGTAAGTACAGGCATAATTGGGCCAAAGATTTCTTCCTGCATGACCTTGTCTTCCCACGTTACATCATCCATGATGGTTGGCTCTATTTTCAGTAAATTTAGATCACATCTTCCACCTGAAATAACTTTTGCAGGCTCTATCAGTCGGGCAACCCGTTCAAAATGTTTCTTACTGATTATTTTTCCATAGTATGGGTTTTCTAAATAGTCACTTCCATACTGTTTTTTTAGTTCTGCTCTTAGATATCCAAGAAATTCTTCCTTTATGGAAGCCTCACAAAGAATATAATCTGGTGCCACGCAGGTCTGCCCGCAATTCAAATATTTTCCAAAAACAATGCGTTTAGCTGCAAGTTTTAAATCTGCACTCTTATCAACGATACACGGACTTTTTCCACCCAGTTCCAGCGTGACCGGGGTCAGATGTTTCGCAGCTTTTTCCAGCACCATCTGTCCAACTGTCTTGCTTCCGGTAAAAAAGATGTAGTCAAATTTTTCTTCGAGAAGATATGCATTTTCCTCACGCCCTCCGGTTACAACCGTCACGTATTCTTGTGGGAATATCTCCCTTATCAGCTTTTCCAACAATTCACTTGTTGCAGGCGAATAAGCACTCGGTTTGATAATTGCCGTGTTCCCTGCCGACAATGCATCTGCAAGAGGATCCAGTGTTAAAAGCAGGGGGTAATTCCACGGACTCATAATCAAAGTCACTCCATACGGCATAGGCTTTTTATAACTGCGGGACGCAAACTGCGCCAGTGGTGTCGCAACTGTTTTTTCTTTTGCAAAAGATTTGATATGACGAAGCAGATAGCTGATTTCACTAATTACAAGACCGGTTTCGCACATGTAGCTTTCCGTCTGCGACTTTCCCAAATCCTGTTTCAATGCCTCTGCAATTGCTGCTTCATTGTCAACAAGCATCTGCTTTAATTTTTTCAGTGCCCGAATTCTATATTCAACGGGAAGTGTAGTGGATGTATCATAAAACATTCGTTGCTTTTCAACAATCTCTTTTATCTGTTCTTTTGTCATTTACTCTCCTCCAGCACATCATAGTAAAATAACGGGGGATTTATATGGAAGTATTGGTATTGCAATTATTTTTGTTGATTTATCCATGTTTTGTATCGTAAATCGGATTCGTTGATTTGGTTTGCAGTTCTATTCTACAACTCCCTCGAAACCGAGATCATCCAACGCATCTAATGCTGTCTTCACGCAGTGTTCACATCCGTTGATTGTAACGGTCTTATCTGCAAGATTTACAGAAAAATCTAATCCTTCTTCCGTCATTATCTTAGTGATTCTTTCTACACATTTTTCGCAGTGCATGTCTTCTACTTTAATTACTGCCATGATTTCTTTCCTCCTGTTATTTCATAATCTTTTTAATTGTTTCACATAATTCTTCAACGACCTCATCCTTTCCTGCGCGAATATCCTCTACTACACAGGAATGAATATGGTTTTCCAGAAGCTTTTTGTTGAAACTGTTCAGTGCCGCCTGAACGGCCGACACCTGATTTAAAATATCCACACAGTAGCGTTCTTCCTCTACCATGCTTTTTATTCCACGCACCTGACCTTCAATTCGATTCAGGCGTGTTATTAAATCCTTTGTTTCCTTTTCTGAACGATGTTTCATTTTAGTGCAACATGTATTCTCTGCCATATCTGCCTCCTAATCAAGCTTCGTTTTGCGAAGTCTCAGTGCATTACCTACAACGCACACAGAACTGCATGACATTGCAAATCCACCGATAATCGGACTAAGCAGCATTCCATTGATTACATATAATGCACCTGCTGCCAATGGGAGTCCACATGCATTGTAGAAAAATGCCCAGAACAAATTCTGCTTGATATTGCGGATTGTTGCTTTGCTCAGTTTAATCGCTTTATATACGTCCCGCAAATCCGACTTCATCAGTACTACATCACTAGAATCAAGTGCAATATCACTACCGCTGCCAATTGCAACCCCCACATCTGCCTGAACAAGTGCAGGTGCATCATTGATTCCGTCTCCAGCCATCATAACACATTTTCCTTGTTTTTGCAGTCCTTCTACAACAAAAGCTTTATCATTCGGCAGAACTTCTGAAATCACATGGTCTACTCCAACTTTATTTCCAATATAATCTGCTGTCAGTCTGTTATCACCGGTCAACATATATACTTCGATACCAAGTTCTTTGATTTTACGGATTGCTTCTGCACTGGTCTCTTTCAGTGTATCTGCCACACTGACAATGCCAATCACCTTTCCATTACTTCCCACAAACATTGGTGTCTGTCCTTTATTGGCAATGCGAACTGCTTCTTCCTCGTATTCCGAAAAATCAATCTGTTGCTCTATACATAATTTGCGATTGCCGATATAATATGTTTCATCTGCCATGACAGCTTTAATCCCCTGTCCCGTAATGCTTATAAAATCAACAACCTTCTCAAGTTCAAGTCCTCTATCCTTTGCACCATTTACAATAGCCTGACCAAGTGGATGTTCCGACACTTGCTCACAGGAAGCTGCAATTTTAAGCAGCATTTCTTCATCTATGCTGTGGCTCATGACTTCCGTAACTGCCGGTCTTCCCTCTGTAATCGTACCGGTCTTGTCTAAAACCACTGCATCTACCTTGTGACTGATTTCCAATGCTTCCCCACTTTTTATCAAAATACCATGATTTGCACCAAGCCCTGTTCCAACCATAATCGCTGTCGGCGTGGCAAGTCCCAATGCACACGGACATGCAATAACCAGCACAGAGACAAAAATCGTAAGCACAAATGTAATATCATAGCCAAGTAATGTCCAAATTACAGCCGCCACAATCGCAATCCCCATAACCACCGGCACAAAATACCCTGCCACAGTATCTGCCAGTTTAGAGATCGGTGCTTTCTTTCCCTGTGCATCCTCCATCATTTTTACAATCTTAGCAAGTGTCGTGTCTGCGCCTACATGGGTAACTTTTACAGTTACTGCACCTTGGTAGTTCACACTTCCTCCAATGACCGTGTCATCTACATTCTTTTCTACCGGAATACTCTCTCCTGTCAGCATGGATTCATCCACACTGGTACTTCCTTCCACCACAATTCCATCTAAAGGAATTCTGCTGCCTGGTCTAATCAATATCAATTCCCCAAGTGTAACCTGCTCTACCGGCACTTCTTTCTGCTCACCGCCCCGAATGACAATCGCTGTATCCGGTGCAAGTTCCATCAATTTACGAATTGCTTCGGAAGTTTTGTTCTTGCTTCTGCCTTCCATATATTTTCCAAGCATAACGAGTGTCACAACAACAGCAGCCGATTCATAATACAGATTGTGTACACATGACGGATTCGATGGAATGAAGATAGTCATTACGAAACTATAGAGAAATGCACTTCCCGTTCCAATTGCTACCAGTGAATCCATGTTGGGATGCCCTTTGACGAGACTCTTAAACCCGACCAGATAAAATTTTCTGCCGTTAATCAGAATAATAACTGTAAGCACCATCTGTACCAATGCAAATGTCAGTGGATGTTCATGCATATCCATAAAAGCTGGTATAGGCATAGAAATCGGAAGCATGTGTCCCAGACAAATATAAAGCAATGGCAATGCAAGAATAATATTACAGATCACACGATGTTTTGTCTTTACCAGCGCTTCTTCCATATTCTCTTCGGCTTCTTTCTTCTCTTCTTTGTTCTTCTCCACGAAAAGTTCTGCCCCGAAACCGGCACGTTCTACTTTACGGATAATATCGTCCGGTATTATCTTTGACTCATCATATGTAATTGTCAAAATTCCTGTAGTGAGGTTTACATTACTTTCTGTAACCCCGTCCATCTTGCGCGTCACACGTTCCACTGCACTACTACACGCCGCACAGGTCATACCGGTTATGTTATATTTTTGTGTAATCATATTTTCACTCCTTTCATACCCATAGGGGGTATATGTATATAATACTGCTGACAATTCCTATTGTCAATATGTGAATCTTTAAAACACATAAAAAAAGGAAGCACCATTAGGATACTAATGTTCCTTTTATGCCTGCTTCCTTTATTAGGTGTATTTCACTCTCTTATATTAAAGGATACTTTGCTGTTAATTCAGCGACCATTCCTTTTACTCTTTCTACGTTATCTTCACTTTCGATTACGAGTGCAATTGCTTCTGCAATCTTATCCATGTCTTCTTCCACCATACCTCTGGTAGTGACTGCAGGTGTTCCAAGACGGATACCGCTCGTTACAAATGGAGAACGTGGGTCGTTTGGAATTGTATTCTTATTACATGTAATATGCGCACGGTCCAAACGTTTTTCTAATTCTTTTCCGCTCAATTCTGTTCCGCTTAAATCTACCAACATCAGGTGATTATCCGTCCCTCCAGATACAATCTTCACACCACGTTTGATTAAGCCATCGCAAAGTGCTTTCGCATTTTTTACGATTTGTTGCTGATATGTCTTAAATTCAGGCTGTAATGCCTCCTTGAATGCTACTGCTTTTCCTGCAATTACATGCATAAGGGGACCGCCCTGAATTCCAGGGAAAATAGCTTTATTAAAATTAAATTTATCTGCCGCTTCTTGATTACAAAGAATCATACCACCACGTGGTCCGCGGAGCGTCTTATGAGTTGTTGTTGTCACAACGTCAGCATATGGGATTGGTGACGGATGTACACCTGCTGCTACAAGTCCTGCAATATGAGCCATATCCACCATCAGATATGCTCCTACTTCATCTGCAATCTCACGGAATTTTTTGAAATCGATGATTCTGCAGTATGCACTTGCGCCAGCAATAATTAATTTCGGCTGTTCCTTGATTGCAATCTCTCTTACTTTTTCATAATCAATCACACCATCATCATTTACACCATAAAACGCTACATCAAAATATTTTCCTGACATATTAACAGGTGAACCATGTGTTAAATGTCCGCCGTGGTCAAGGTTCATACCAAGTACTTTATCTCCCGGTGTCAGCATTGCAAAAAATACTGCCATATTTGCCTGTGCACCTGAATGCGGCTGTACATTGGCATAATCACAACCAAATAATTCCTTTGCACGATCTCTCGCCAAATCTTCCACTACGTCCACACATTCGCATCCGCCATAATAACGTTTTCCCGAATAACCTTCTGCATATTTATTAGTCAATGGGCTTCCCATCGCTTCCATAACGGCTTCGCTTACCCAGTTTTCAGAAGCGATTAATTCAATATGCGAATTCTGTCTTTCCATCTCCTGTGAAATGGCTTCTGCTACTTCTTGATCCACTTCCTTAATCTTATCCATTGTGTACATTGTCTTGTACCTCCTCATCTTCATACTTATATGCTACAATACCACAATTCCACAAAAAGAGGAAGAACTTTTTGTCCTTCCTCTTAACCATTTACTGCCTTTTTCCCAGCTGAATCTCTACATTCTTTTCCACATACTGTCCATCTTCATTTACTTTTTGAATTGTAATTGTAACTGTCTCTCCTGCTCTGTAGTACTTCAGTTGTTCCTGCAAATCCGCCATGCTTCCTACTGTTATCCCATCAATCTTAGTGATGATATTTCCCCTTTTGAGACCTGCACTTTCAGCTCCGCTGCCTTCGCTGACTTCTTCCACAAAAACACCTTCCGAGAGATTATGGAAAGCGGCAACATTTGCTGTAAAATCTTTACCTGTAATGCCGAGATATCCTCGTTCACTCTCCGGCACTTCTGTTCTGATTTCACGGTTCATTAATGTGTCAATCAATTCACTTACCTCAGAAATCGGTATTGCATATCCCATACCTTCTACCGAACTATCTGCAATCTTAGCTGTGTTAATACCAATCACTTCGCCTTTCGCATTTAGGAGTGCACCACCACTATTACCAGGGTTAATTGCCGCATTTGTCTGAATCAGACTCACAGCAATATCTTCCATTTCTCTATTCAGCGCGCTGACAATTCCGTTGGTTACAGACTGTCCATAACCCAATGCATTACCAATTGCAATTGTTTCTTCACCTACACGAATTGTTGTAGAATCGCCTAAAACTGCCACTTTAATTGCATCCTGGGTTGACTGTGAAATCTTTTCCATAGGAACTGCTACAACTGCAATATCTTTATTTGCATCGCTTCCCTTTATCAATGCTTCTGAACTTTCACCGTCAATAAAAGACACTGTCAATGTCGTACTTTTTTCGATAACATGATTATTCGTGACAATCAACAGTTCGTCACTGCTCTGACCGATAATAATCCCTGAGCCACTGCTCTGCTGCGGAACCTCTTGCACACCCCAGAAGAAGTTCTGAATCTGCTGCACACTTAGATTTGTAATTGATACAACTGATGGCATAACATTTTCTGCGATATCCGCTATACTAGAAACAGTCTCTTGTTTATTTTGATTCGTATTGGTAATCTGTGTTGTCTGCGTTGTTGCTATCTTCTGTTCATTCTGTCCTGTCTTAAATACTTTTCCTAACACAAAGTTGCCCGCCTGAAATGTCACACTTGCCAGAATTCCGAACACTAATGCCATGCATATGCAGGTGACCCATTTGGATCCTGTGTTGGCTTTCCTTTTCTTTTTTTCAGGTCCTTTGCCAGATGAACCTGATTCTCCATTCAAATTAGATTGTGCAGATGAATTTACATGATACGTCGGAACATTGTCCCATGTCTTTTTCGTTTCCTGTGCTGTGTATGTCCAGCCTTGTGTTCCCGTTGTCTGTCCGAAGCTACCTGTCGGAGCTTTCTGTGCTTCCCTGACTGGTTCTTGTACCTCTTTCACCTGTTCCACTTCTTCTACAATCTCCACCGATTCCGGACTTTCTATGTCTGACACCTTTTCATTCCCTTCTGACTCTCCTGGTCCTTCAGCCTGTTTCAACTCTTCGCCTACTGAAAAACTCTGAACCTTTTCGTCTTCTCCATCGATATTATAATTACTATATTCTTGATCCATATAACTGTCCCCTTTCTTTCTCTATGCGAGTAGTCTATCAAGTATTTGTGATAAAATTGTGTTCTAATATTGAAAAAATTGTAAAATACCAACAGGGAGATACTTTACGCATCTCCCTGTCATTTAGTCATCTAAATCAATAAAATCCAAATCAAAATCTTCATATGATGAACTTTCCTGTGATTTGTCTGCAAGTTCTTCATCAAAACTTGCATAAAATTCTTCTTCTAATTCAATCTCTTCAGGAACTTCTGTTTCTTGTTCAAACACTTCATTCTGATCTTCTGGTTCTTGTTCCAATACCGCTTCTGCAGTCTGATTATCTAATTCGATTTCATCATAATCTTCA
Organism: uncultured Clostridia bacterium; assembly: GCA_937896665.1. Taxonomy (GTDB): domain Bacteria; phylum Bacillota; class Clostridia; order Lachnospirales; family Lachnospiraceae; genus Faecalimonas. Next base: position 45,102 of record CALBNS010000066.1, on the reverse strand, counting down.
AAATCATCTAATTCATCTTTTCTCTCAATCTTCCTCTCAGATACTTTTTTTTCTTTTGTTTCTGGTTCCTCATCCTCCGGATCGATATCATACTCGTCATATAACTCATCTAACTCAGCATTACGATTATATAATTTTACAGATAATACAATAACAAGTAACAAAAAGAAAAGAAATACTAAACCTGTTCCAAGAATCACATAATCAAAATGTTTCCCTAAGAAATCACGCAGTTTTGCAAACCCTGTACTGCTGTCTTTTTCTGTATCACCTTCTGTCGACGGTTCTTCTACCTCAAATCTTTGATATGTGCCCTCAACAGAATCGAACTGGTACAGCGCCCTGTCTCCCCGATTATTTACAGCATATAACAAACAGTACTCAACATATTTTACACTCTGCCATGCAGGAAATTCCTGTCCATTAAACGTAATCGTTGTAACCTGGTACCCTGACGGAACTACAACATCATTGATATCTGCCAGCAGAATTAAAGAGGATGTGTCCGAAATCTGTACCTGTGCAAACGGAGAGAATGTTGCATCCGAGTCATTATATACAAAGAACTTTCCTTCTCGCTGTGCATTCACCAAGTAGCCGAGATACATGCCATACGCTTCATGCTGAACTACTTTGTAGTCTGCGCCTGCATAATTTAAAGTTGCCACCGCAAAACCTTCCGGAATCTCTGATTCTGGGAATTCACTTGATAGTTCATATGTCTGTCCATTTACTTCTACTGTTGTAGACGCAGAAGGTGTTTCTGGAGTTTCCGGTACTGTAGCCACATCCTCACCACTCGTAACATTGATGGAAGAAGAACCCTTGTCACATGTCAATGTGCTGCCATCAGCCATCTTTGCCGAATAACTAGCGACTTCAAGCTTTGTACTTCCTTTTTTGAGTACATCAAATTTAATTTTCACTCTATAAGGAAAGCTGCTGATATCTGTTTTCTTAAAGGTAATCGAACCAGATGCTGTTTCTGTCACACCTTCTCCGCTTTTAAATTTCAATATGCTGCCATCATAAGTCATATTAATCTCGATGTCACTGATTTTCCCAGTTACATCCTTAATCGCGCAGGTCACTTCTAATTCTTCACCTGCAGTTGCTGAAGTATGGTCTGTAAATTGTATCACTCCATTTGCCGCATATACCGACGGTGCAAAACATGGTACTGCCAAACATACAGACAATAAAATCATAGCCAATTTTTTCATAATCTTCATGTGTCTTTCCTCTTCCTTTACTTTTGTATTTTAAATCTTCTTTAAAATGTTTCATGACATTCTTTAATATCTTACACTGTTTTTTCCAAAATGTCTAGCCATTTGATGTCATTCTTCCTGATAATCTGCACGGGAATAACCTGTAGCATTCTCAATCTTTATGCTAATATTCTCCACAGTCTGCGAGACAGAATAGGTTTCTCCCTTATACAAAAACTCATGTAACTCTACCACATTTTCTTTCATACCAAGCGGAACAACAATACTTCCTACTCCCTCAACGCGTCCATCTGTTGATTCAAATGGAAATCCACTTGTTTCACCTAGTTGATATTGAAACGCATTTACAGCCATTCCAAGCAACTCTTTCAGTGAAAAACTAGTAGATACCTGTGAAAATGTCTGATTAATGATATTATTAATTGTAACTAAATCACTCTGCTTTACTTTTTCTACGACCTTTTGAATTACCAAGCGCTGTCTTTCTGTCCTCTGGTAATCTCCACCCACATTTTTTCTAATACGGGCATAAGTAACAGCCTGCACACCATCCAAAGTCTGCACACCCTCTTTCAAAGATTTTGCATTTTTTCCTACAACTGATGCAGTCTCCTGAATGAAATTATTCGCCTCCTGCGCCTCGGCTGCATTGACATCAACCTCAATACCTCCTAACAAATCAATCACATCTGCCAACGCTTTAAAATCAACTGTCACATAGTCAGAAATATCTAAATCCAGATTTTTGTTTAACATATTAATAGCATCCTTCGGACCACCTTGGAAATATGCATTATTCGCTTTCTTCAATTTCCCGTCGCACTGTTCCATTAAGGTATCACGATACAAAGAAACGATTTTCACTTCCTTCGTCTGATTATTAATCGCAGCAACCATAATAGTATCTGCATGAGTTCCCGCTTCTAAGAGTCCTTCCCTTGAATCTCCTCCAAATAGTGCAATCGTTGTATATCCTTCTTGTTCTACACCTTCATTAATCGATATTTCATGTTCTGCAAATGTATTAATCTGAAACCTGTCATATTTTTTTACAACATACCATGCCCCCAACAGGATAGTCAAAATCAAAATCTCTACTATCAAAAATACTGCCCTTTTTCTCTTTCTTGCTCTACGTTTCTTTTCTGCCCGGGCAGCTTTGGCTTCTTTCAGCCTTCTCCCTCTTTCTGCCATTTAACGATTCCCCTTTTTTCGTTTGTTAAGAAATTATTAATATAATACGTCTAACGTCAAATCGGAGTAAGTTATCCTCACTCCGATTATGCTATAATTATTCTCCAGGCTCAGATGTGGCTCCACCACCTTCTTCGGTCCCCGGTGTACTTCCGCCACTTTCTCCGGTTCCTGGTGTGTTTCCGCCACCTTCTCCCGTTCCCGGTGTGTTTCCGCCGCCTTCTCCGGTTCCTGGTATGCTTCCGCCGCCTTCTCCGGTTCCTGGTGCATTTCCGCCGCTTTCTCCCGTTCCCGGTGTGTTTCCGCCGCCTTCTCCGGTTCCTGATGTACTTCCTCCACCTTCTCCGCTTCCCGGTATACTTCCGCTACTCCCCCCGGTTCCCGGTGTATTTCCGCCACCTTCTCCCGTTCCTGGTGTGTTTCCACTGTTTGGTTTCTCTTTATTTGGATTATCCACAGTTGGTGGGGTTGGTGTATTGGTGTTCGTTCCGCTGTTCCCATTTCCACTGTTCGGTTTCTCTGTATATGGTACATCACCATCCGGCTTACGTTCTCCGACAAGGCTCTGAATCTGACTACTGATGCTATTTACTTTCGCAGAAGGCTGATAGTCGACTGTCCCATATAAGAACTCGTGCAATGCCTGTACATTGGATTTTAATGTTACCGGAATCACACAACTTCCCTTGCCCGGAATTGTCGCGCTTGTCTTTTCTTTTGGAAATCCCTGAGACTCACCAATCTTATATTTAGTAATATCTTTTGCATATGACAAAATTTCTGCCATTGTAAAATTCGTAGAAATCGCCGGGAATACCTTGTCAATGATACTGTTGAGTGTTTTCAAATCCGATTTCATTACTTTTTGTGCAACCTTCTCTATTACCAGACGCTGTCTTACTGTTCTCTGGTAGTCGTCTCCAACTCCCTTTCGAATTCTGGCATAAGTGGTTGCCTGCACGCCATCTAATGTCTGCAAACCTGGATGCGATATATAATTTGCCTTCTTTCCCGCAACTCTTGCTGTCTCAGGAATATACAGATTCGTCGCTTTCATCTCAGCTTCAGACACATCCACTTCAATTCCGCCGACCAAATCCACTACGTCTGATACTGCCTTGAAATCTACAGTGACATATTTCTGAATATCCAAATCCAGATTCATATTCAGCATATTGATTGCCTGCTGTGGACCACCTGCACTATGAGCTGCATTACACTTCTGTATTTTCCCATTTGCTGTATCAAGCAGTGTGTCTCTATATATGGAAACCATCTTTACTTCTTTTGTAGCATTATTCAGGCTCACAACTATAATAGCATCCGTCCGGGCACCTTTTCCTAACTGACCTGTTCTGGAATCACCACCAAACAATGCAACATTTGTATAACCTTTACCTACCTCATCCGGCAAATCATTGATTATAATATCATCCGGCTCAATTGTTTCCGTATTCATCTTTGCAAATTTCGATGCAACAAAAATAACCACTGCTGCGATCAACAAAAGTAATACACCTGCCACACATATAGCAACACGTTTCTTCATACTAAGTCTAGTAAACCAATTTCCTTTTTTCTGTCTCCTTCTGCGTCTTTTTTTTCTCATATCAATCCCTCTTTGTTTATCTTAAGCATTGTATCTACATCATACACTATATTATTTTACGCTTCAAGCGATACTACTATTCTAGTTCGTTCCCTTCTGTATTTCTTTTTTTTCTACGCCTTCTATGCTTATTTCTTCTTGCATGATGCACTGGTTTCTTCTTAACAGCAAGACATACCGTTGATAAGGTAAGTAAAACAACTAACACGCCAAGTCCTGCTATGATATATATCCTATATCTGTCTATAAACGAATCCATTGCTTCGGTCTCCGTATCTGCTACTTCCAGCTTCGCTTCTACATACCTCTGACACGTTGCATCCACGATGTCATACCGATACAGACCAACAGTTCCTTCATTACTCATGGCATTCAAAATATAGAATTCCCCATTCTCTTCCTGCCATACGTCAAACTCTTTTTCTTGAAGTGTTAATGTACTATTTTTAACGTTAGACAATGTCTGTTCCGCCAACGTAAGCGGCAGAGGAATGATGTACCGGACCTCTGAAATCTGCATTTGCAAAAATGGATAAAACCGTTGCTTTTCACTGTCATAGATAAAAAACTCAGATTTGCCGTTTTCATCCGTCAGATTCATAAGGGTTAACTTCCCCTTTTCATGAGATACTGCCGCGCAATCTTTTCCTGAGTAACTGACATTTTTTCTCGTGAATCCTGCCGGAATTTCTTCCTCTGCAAATACCTCGTTCACAACATACTTTGTGCCGTCAATGGTTGCCGTTATTTCTTGTGGCGTTTCATCAACCTTTTCGTCATTTTTTTCATCATCTGGTTCCTGCGTATTTTCGCCACGTACAATTGTAATATTATAACTGCGCACTCCACCATTTTCTGCTGTAACAACTACCTTCGCCTGATTGGAACCCACCTGAAGATTCTTTCCCCCGGATACAGACACATTTGCCTTACTATCCTGTGCGACTGCTGATATTGTCACTTCAGTGACATCCTCTCCGACTTTAACCGTATACTGCTTCGTCCCGGCAGAAAAGGCTGGTGACAGACTTCCCGGATAAACCTTCAAAGAATTCAGCTTATTATTATTGCTTTTTGACGGTTGCTCTGGTGTTGGGTTGTTTTGATTTCCGTTACTTCCCGGGTTAGCCGGCGTTTCATTCGATTCGACAACTTTCCCTGTAACAGTTGCTGAACCCGATGATAATGACAACTGCTGTTCATCATATGTATAACCATCCGCACTAGTCACGGAAACTTTGTGCGATCCCTCCTTTAAAATTTTAAATTTAATAGAAAAACTCAACGAAGAAGTGCTTCCGTCACCCCAGCTTGCATATGTTACACTGCCAGCGCTACCATATGAACCACTAGAACTGCTAACATACTGCAGAGCTGATGGATCATAACTAACCGTAGCCTCAGCAGAGCCAATCGGACCCTCGGAACACTTAATTGTCACTGTTACACTTACTGTACTCCCCACATTACCGGAGGTTCCGGATACACTTACGCTCCCTGAAGCTGCCTGCGAAGTCATCCCAAATACAGAGAGTAACAGGCATATACTTACCATAAGCTCCCTTATTCTATATTTTATTTTCATTACTTTTTCTCCCCTATTGTTTAATACTGCCTGCCCCTATAATCTGTTTCTGCACCTGCAACAAATCTAGCGAATTAATCTTACCATCTTTACTTGTATCTGCTGCACTGCCATATATTCCTGAAAGCTGGTTTACCTTGATAATATGCTTTTGAACTCGCAGCAAATCCAATGAATTCACTTTGCCATCCCCATTCGTATCTCCATAAAGTACCACCGTATACGTTTTATTCAATTTACCTGCTGTATCGTAAACTCTGACCTGATGACCGGTTCCCACATTACCACTATATGTATTTCCATTAGCATCCGTAATTTTCACACTTCCGTTTTCCACTTTAAGGTTCTTGGCAAACGTAGAGGCATTGACCGGAAATACTTTTATGCCGGCAACCGTAGCTTGCGACGTATTCAATGTATATACAGAACTGTTCAGCACCGGCACTTTAATATCTGGTTTCTCCGGCTCTAGAGGTTCTTCCCTGATAATATTAATCGTGTAGGTTCTCGTAGTTCCATTTCCTGCTTTCACTACAATAGATGACTTATTAGAACCTACTTTCAAATTTACTTTTCCTGTTCCTGTGATAGACGCATTACTATCAAGTGCTGTAGCCGCAATTGTCACACTTGTAATATCATTTGGCACAATCAAAGAATATTCTGTCGTGTATTTATCAAATGTTGGTGTCAGGTTTTGTCCTGTCACACTCAATGATTTCAGCATATAGTTCGGGCTTCCGTCACCGGTCGGCTTCGCACATGCTGAAGTTGGCATATTTGTAAAAACAGGAATTTTAAATACCAGATTCGCATTCCGTGCTTCTTCATTAAAAGCCTTCGACATACGTTGTCCTTCTGTGGCTGCCCCCATAACATTCGTCATATATTGATGTGTGTACGGATTCTTACCCTGCACATTGAATTTTTTCAAATACAAGGTATCTTGTCCGACCTTTACATAACCTTCACCATAGTGTATGGCTCCACCTATAATGGAGTTTGTGACGTTATTCCATGGTCGATTATAACTAGTTGCACCGACACCGGAGCCTTTTGCAAACCACAGACCTCTCTGGACTGCTGTCATATTGCTGGTTGCATAAGCACCCACATTAAAGAAGTTATAATATCCTTCATAGCCGGTCTCCACGCCTGAAATACTTTTTCCTGTACCATTCGCTCCCTGCTCCACAATAATCATAGAAGCAAGCGTGTATGGACTCACACCAGATTCCCCCGCTGCTTTCATTAATGTATCAATATATTTCTTGGTTCCATTCTCTTGATAAGTACCTGCAAGAAATGTATTTCTTGTTACATTCTGCATGCCTTGCACTGTCTGAAGATTGGAATTATAGCTCTGCTCCAAAAACTGAAAAACATAAGTCTCATCCAAGAAATTTCTTGGATCCATGTAGTACTTAATAATTCCCTCCGAAGCAGCTACCCAACTGTCACCATCTAGTCCGACCCATTTGCCGGTATCCCAATTATAAGCCCCATTCTGCGTGGACTTCCATGAAGAAATACTATTGCCGCTAATCAGACTCATACCCAGCTTACTTTCCGCTTTGATTACGTCATCCCAATTCAGATTTGTGTGCTGAGCCTGAAATACCCAGTTCGGATATAATTTATGTAATTCTCTTAATTTAGTTTTATATGTTTCCGGAAATCCCTGACTGACAAGATAAGCCTCAAAATCATTATCTACAGAATGAATAATAATACAGTCTGAACGAACCCATCCCTGCTTCTGAACACCCGAAGCTGTGTACTTTACATAGTACCATATGTAGCCATCTGAGGTATCTTTCTCATCTGTGATAATTAATTCATGTCCCAACGCAAGTTTTGAAACAACTGAACTACTCGTTGTTGGCTGCTGACGAATGTTTACGATATCCCACCTAATTGTGGCCTTTTTTTGTTCGTATGCTTGTGCTGACGCTCCCCCAATGAGCACTCCCACAATGACGAGTATCAGTAAACCAAATGCAACAACGGATGCTCTTTTAAGAATTGTCTTTTGCATCTTTTTTCACTTCTCCCCTTATACAAAAAATCCCCTTTTTCTCTTATGATATTATAAGAGAAAAAGGGGGCATAGTCAAGGATTTATCATTTAATGAATACTTGAATTTGTCATCCAGTAATACTGTCCTTTTAAAAATTTTCTAATATACGCTGATTTGTACGATAAATCCCCGATTCCAATATCTCTTTTCCAACTTTTTTACTATATTCTCTGTTTTTGCATAAATGGCATCACTTGAATATGGACCCATGTACATATCTCATACTTGATGTCTATTCTTTTGTTTTTCCATCCTTATCCTTAAACGAATACATTACTTATTCTTTTTTAAGTATACGCTTGCGTCCTTAAAGAAACTCGCTACAATCATTACAAGGATAATACCGATAGGGAACGCTGCTATGATAGATACTGATTGTAGACTATACATGGAATTTTCAGCAAAAATAAGTGCAATCGGAAATAAAATAAACATAATAGCCCAGAAAGTCCTTACTCTTTTATCTGGTTCGGCATCAACCGCAAGTCGTTTATATGAGTACGAAGAAATAACCATTGTCAATGCATCAAATGTTGTTGAGTAAAATGCAATCATCGTAACAACTAACAAGATTAATCCCAACTCCTTCAATGGGAGTGTATCAAAAATTTTCATGATTGCCGCAGAATAATCACCTGTTTCAGCAATATAGCCTGACACATCCACACCGTGTTTCATTTGCTGGGCGAGTCCATAATTACCGAAAACAATAAATGAAGTGAATGTTCCTGCTAACCCCCAGCCATATCCACCGAGAATCGTGTTTTTAATTGTACGTCCTTTACTAATCGTTCCAATGAAAAACGGAGTCGCTACGCACCAAACCATCCAGTAGGCCCAATAATAAATTGTCCAATTCTGTGGAAATGAGGTTTCTCTTAACGGATCCATCCAGGTGGACATTCCTATGAAATTTTGTGCCATGTTGCCAAGTGCCGAAAAGCCTGTTTCTATGATATATTTTGCTTCTCCACCTCCAATTAAGAAATAAACTAGTAATGCAAAGAACAAATATGTACAGTATTCTGCCAGTCTTGAAATACCTTTCATACCAAACCATACTGTAAGCGTATAAACTGTTGCAATCAACAATAAAATAAGAATTGTTAAGGTTGTACTTGTTGAAAGATGGAATACCTCACCAATTGCTGTTGACAGCAATGGAGTTGCTAAGGAAAACGTAGTTGCAGTTCCGGCAATCAATGCAAAAATCGCAATTAAATCTATTACTTTTCCCCATACTCCATCAACTTTATCTCCTAACAGCGGTCTGCATGCTTCTGAGAATTTTTGTTTATCACGTTTTCTTACATGTAACATAAAACCAAATGCAACCGCAAGAATAATATAAAAGCTCCATGCAATTGATCCCCAATGGAACAATGGATAGGTAGATGCCCATTTCTGGATTCCTCCCATTTGTTCAATATGAGGCTCGTTTGCGTAAAGTGCCCATTCACAAAGTGAATAAAACAATATATCGGCCGCCATAGTGGAAGTAAAAATCATCGTTCCCCAAGTAAAAGAAGAATACTGAGGTTTTTCCACATCGCCTAATTTAATTGCCCCATATTTTGAAAATGCAATATAAAGTGAACAGGCAAGTATTCCCACCCCTAGCAGTGCATAGTATATACCACAGGTATCTCCAAAAAATCCTCTTATTGTTCCAAGAATGATAGAAGACTGTGTTGGCATTAACATAAAAACGACGCAAAGTGCCACTACACCAATCAGCGGTACGATGGTTGCCACCCAGTCGATTTGGCTTTTTAAATTATTATATTTCTGTTTCATTATGTATTTCTCCCTGACTACACAATATCGTTTACTAAATTCTGATAGCTGCTGTCCATAGTAATTAACTCTTGTATACTATCAACTTCTACAATATCTCCGGCTTTCATCTCCCGAATACCTAGAGTATATTCTTCTGGATAACAAAACATCGCAATATCATCCCAATAGAGCTGTCGTTTTTCTTCATCCCGAAATGTCTCCTCCAGATGTTGTTTTAATTTTCTTCCATCTTCAGCGCTCCATCTCGAAATGCTGTACAACTGCCATCCCTTGCGCCCTCCTGTACGGCTGCAGTGAGTTACAATTCCATCTTCTACGGTCATAAGCCACTCATCTGTTTCCTCATCTGTCCATACTGCGTTGTAACCGGATCTCTCAAACATTGGTGTCAAAATTTCCTGATTATAAATAATCTGATCGCCATCTAATATAATAGAGTCTTCAATGTAATCTCTTGCCACATATAATGATGATATATTATTACATGTATCATAAAAAGGATTTTCAATGAGCTGCAGTCCTGCGTATTCTGTCTCCAAGCATTGAAATTGTTCCTTTAAATATCCTACTACCACGTATATCTCCGTAATTCCATTTGCATGTAGTCCCTGAATCACTGTATCGATCATCCGGAAACCCTTCACCTTAACCAATGGTTTTGGGATTGTAAGTGTAATCGGCTGCATTCTTTTTCCAATACCGGCCGCCATGATAATAGCTCGTTTTACCTGATGCATTACTTTTTGTCCTCCAATTTTTTTAATTCTTCCTGAACATACTTATAATAATCTTTTGCATATCGATACTGTCCCAGAGAATATTCTCCGAACTCTACTCCCAGGCTTCTCTTATATTCACACCAATTGCTCCAAAGCAATCCACTGACAGCAATATAGCAATAGATTTTAGTACGAATTTCAGGGGTACATCCCTCAACAAAATAATAATCAATTAGTTGATCCACTTGTTCTTTATTGTACAATGAATATATACAGAACATAGCAACATCGAGATGTGGGTCCTGCATTCCCGCATATTCCCAATCAATTAAGCGAATTTCTTCTTCGCCGTATTGATTTTTGGCAAAAAGGAAATTGTCGGGAACCGCATCAATATGAGTCAACACCTTTTTCTCTATATGATCATTAATGTAGTTTTGTAATGAGAATACATTTTCTTTTGTTTTGATATAATCCCTAAATATCGAAGGTTTCCCTTCCCACAATGATTCGTAGAACTCAATCTGCTTAAAAAGATTAAATTCATGATTTACCTTCAGTTCTTTTTCATGAAACTGACGTAATACTTTCATGCATCTTTTTAAATCATTTTCATTTGACAAATCACAGGTTCTTGCTCCTTCAAGATATTCCGTTATTTTATATCCGTTCTGTGGATTAATGTATATAATATTATCGCAGATGTTCTCCTTTGCAATCTCCCCATATACTTCTGCTTCTTCCGCACGGTTAATCAGTTGCTCTGTGCCTTCACCAGGAATACGCATAATATATTTCTTTCCTTTGCATCTGAACAAAAATGACCGGTTTGTCATTCCTTTTTTTAATACAGTAATATCTGTAATCTCATCTTCTCTTACTTGCAGTGTCTCTGAAATGATAGATATTGCACTCGATTTTAAGTGATCTGAATTACTGTCAAAATCTCTTAATTGTTCGTAAGTATTGATTTCGACAACATCCGATGCATGTACGACCTTTGCCATAACAATCATCTTATCTCTCTTGCACAACGCAATTTCCCAAAATTCTCTATCGTATCTGGAGGCAACACAGAATCGTGCAATATTTTCTCTTACAATCTTCGCTTCATTTTCTGCCAAATATGCAATGCCAACCATCCTGTTTCCTTCTGTTTGATAAGGAACCAGTGCCAACTCTTTCTTTCGATTCACCCGTACTGTACTATCACCATCCATTTCATCACTTACCATGTACCACGAATACAATTCATAGCATTGGAATGGATTGTTAGCACACCAAATATCACATGGAATGATATAGCTATTAGACAAATGTCCTAAAGCTAGTTTCATAGAATACAGATTATTCTTTGTTGCGTAATCAGAGTTTACAATTAATTCCACTCCAAATTCATCAATCAGATACTCATACTGTTCCTTCATAAACCCTACAACAACATATATTTTCTTTATCCCTACTTCATGCAATTGTCTGATTATACGTTCAATCAGGATTTCTCCCTTTACTTTCAGAAGTCCTTTGGGTATTTGTGTGTTAATCGGAACCATCCGCATTCCAAAACCAGCAGCCAAAATAATTGCATTTTGGGGCACTCTTCCACGAAACTCCTGTATTGCTTTGTCCGTTGGTCTGATACTTTCATCTAAATATTCATTTTCTATTAACGTTTTAATCGAGCGATTTACTATACCAAGTGAATGCCCACATTGTTCTGACAATATTCTTTGATTTATATATGGTTCTTTTAACAGAACGTTCATAATATCACACTCTTGCTTGTTCATATACATTCCTCTTTTCATTTTTGTGAACAAGACTATTTTACTTTGCAATCATATAGATGTCAACAAAAAGTTCTATATTGCATTACAAAAAAACGGATGCAGCATGACTTAATTCATCTGTATCCGCATTTATTAATAGATAGCAAAACAATGCACTCGGCATAAAAAGGGACCTAAAACCTATGAATAAATAAACCACTTCTTAACTTAGGTTCAAACCATGTTGATTTTGGCGGCATCATTTTTTCTGCATCTGCCACGCTAAATAATTCTCGAATTGAGGTTGGATATACAGAAAAAGCAACTTTGATGTCCTGTTCACAACGTTCCTGCAAATACTCCGTACCTCGAATTCCCCCAGCAAAAGCTATCCGTGAATCTGTTTTAGGATCTACGATACCTAATACCGGTTCTAACAACTCATTTTGGAGATAAGAAACATCTAAACTTTCCACAATATCTTTTTGGAGGAAACGTTCCTTCTGTCTCAGACGATACCATTTTCCATCGAGACACATACCATACTCGCCCTTAACAGATGGGGTCACGATTACATCAGATGACACTACATCAAACTTTTCTTCCACTCTTGCCAAGAACTCTCCTTCTGTCATGCCATTTAAATCTTTTACCATACGATTATAAGGTAGAATACTCAATTCATCATCCGGAAACAGAATAGATAAAAAGTAATTAAATTCCTCTTTTCCGGTATATTGTGGATTTTTCTCTCTTCTCTTTAATGCAACCTTTACTGCTGAGGCACAGCGATGATGACCATCCGCAATATATGTATTAGGAATTTCATCAAATGCTCTTGTCAGCATATCATTCACACAAGTATCCGATACCTTCCATCCCGCATGACGCACACCATCTTCTGACGTAAAATCAAATAACGGTGTATCCTTCTTGATTTCATTTACAATATCCCGTATCTCTTTTTTATGGCGATAGGTCAGAAAAATAGGACCTGTTTGAGCAGAGCAGGTATCTACGTGACGAATTCTGTCTATCTCTTTTTCCGCCAGTGTAAACTCATGCTTGCGAATTACATTATTCAGATAATCATCAACGGCTGAACATGCTACAACACCCGTCTGCTCTCTTCCATTCATTGTGAGAGAATAGATGTAATAACAGGCCGTACTTTCTTCTACAAAATATTCTTTTCTTAACCATTCTTGCAAAAGCTCAGACGCTTTTTCATATACGCAATCAGCATACATATCCTGACTATCCAGAAACTGTGTCTCAGGACGATCAATGTTCAAAAAAGAAAACGGCTGTTGCACAGCAACACTTTTCGCCTCCTCGCGATTGTAAACATCGTACGGAAGAGCTGCAATCTTACTATAAAAATCTTTATTTGGATGTACACAAATAAATGGTTTTATTTTCGCCATAATATTTCTCCTCTAATAATACTATTGTAAATAAAAAGCCAGGAATTCCTCATAATTCGTTATCCCATAATCGCTATATCGAAACACCTTCTTGTTATGTGACAGATTTTCATACCATTTTAATGTTTCACATATATTCGGTACATTTAAATTTATAAATTCTGCTATCTGATTCAATATGGCCAGCCCATAAGGGAAATCAGCCATAAAATATCTGGATGAGAGATCAGGAATTACATGATTTCCTTTTTCTACTGTAGGGGTAGCCAGTCCTTTTAAGCTGTTAATACTGCATAATTTCTTCGTTAATTGTTCTGCATTTTCACTTTCATAATGTATTTTCAAAGAATTCACATAGGACAAATCAAATTCTTTTAATGCCTTACACAATTCCTGGACCTCTGCATCACATTTTAATAATAGCTCTGATGAAGCATAATCCCACTCCTCATAAAACAAAGGTACTCTGTCGTAAACTTTACCTTCTGAGTAATCATGAAATAATACGCGCAATCTCGTCGTGTGTAAGATGGGATTAGACGGTGTAAGTGTCACGTTCAAGTAGTTTGGCAATTCATTACACTTCATATCCAAAATATCTGAAACAACATTACAGCACTCTTTCGTATATCTGTTAGGAATTGCTGCTACATGTAATTCTTTACGATACCCGTAGGCATAAACACTCTTTCCATACTCCTTCAGGCGTGCAACAGAAGGTACCCTTTGCACACCAAATACAACAGCACCTTTTTGTATGCAATTTTTAAAAGCACACTCGCCTCCACCTATACCAGGTAAGATTCCAATTTTCATTCCCTCTCTTACATATGGTTCAATTGATTTTGCTATCCTTTCCATACAATATGCAGGCATCGTTACAAAAATCAGATCCGCATTATAAAATGCTGTTTGGGCATCATTTGTTGCTTCTACAATATTACCTTCATGAATAACTTTCTTTTCTTCATCGATAATAGAAAGATGCTTTTGAAATTTCTCAGGTTTTGAAGTATATATCCTTACCTTATATTTCTTTTCAGAACAGTGAACTGCAAATTGAGTTCCTACATTTCCGCCGCCAACTATCGTAACATTCATTACAGTCTTTTCCTCTCTGCCTTATTTATAATTCTGTATTTAATGCTTCTAATAATCTATTATTATCTTCTGTATTTCTAACCGCTACACGGATAAACTGTTTCTCATCCCTATGAATTTTAGCAGATAAATCCTTAATAAATAAATCATGGTTTAACAAAAGTCTCTTTGTCAGCTCCCTAGCTTTCATTCCACTTGTGATTTCTAACATGACATAATTGGCCTGCGATGGGATGACCCGGACTCCTGAAATTCTACTAAGTTCTCTTTCAAATCTCGCACGTTCTGCACGGATTTTCAACAATGCCGCTGCATAGTCCTTCTTATATTTTTCCTCTATCTGCATATAAAATTCTGCAAACGAATTAATATTCCAAATTGCCACATCTTTTTTCATCTTTGCAATTACATCTGTATTTCCCGATGCCAAAACTCCGAGACGCAGACCCGGAACACCATATGATTTTGAGATACTCTTCATTACAAAGAGGTGTGGATTTTCATTCAGAATATCCTGAAGCAACAAAGTACTATCTTCTTCATCTGCAAAATCAACAAATGACTCATCAATCACCAAACATAAAGAGCGTTGTTTTGTCCATTCGATAAGACGCATTAAATCCGATTTTGAAATATAATTACCAGTTGGATTATCCGGATTGATAACAAGCAATGTTGACACATCTTTATTACCAAAAAATCCCATTAGATCATCTGCATCATATGAAAAATCCTCATTTTCCGGGGTAAACACAACGGTCTGTTCTTTATTATATCTGTTCGGATATTCTTCAAAAGTCGGGCGGACAATTCCCACATTCCCCTCTAAATATCCCATTAAAGATTTAATTAATTCCGCAGCACCATTTCCTACTATAATGTTTTCCTGATGCAAACCGAAATTTTTCGCCGCGAGCAATGAGTTCACACGCATACCAGAAGGATACTGTGTTAATAGGTTTTCAAAGTTTGCTTTAATTTCATCGATTAATTTTTGTGGTGGAAAATATGGGTTTACCAGATAACAAAAATCTGCCAATTTTGGGTAACGCCAATATCCACCAAATCTTGACTCCAGCAAAGATACTTTTTCTTCCTCATCAGGGGCAAACATAGAGGTAGCAATATCTAAATCCTGGATATCATCAATTTCATACCACAGTTGTCCATTTAAACGCTTTGCCCTAATTTCTGGTTCATCAAGCATAGTAATAACACGTAACACCTGCTCATAATATTCATTATCTCCCAATGCTTTTGTATATGCATCAAGGAACGGAACATAATGTGTTTCTGAGAAATGTTTACTGAATTTATAAATATTTACAGTTTTATAATAGTTATGAATATCATTAAATTTAAATTTCTTTCCCGGCACAAAAGCTTCAATACTGTCGTCTTCTGCTAGTTTTACGCATGTTCCATCCATCCAGCTCTCGTATTTATCCACTAAAGCTAATGTCTCTCTCTCATCCTCTAAGAGTGCATCGATTACACTGTCTTCAAAGATCAGATCCGACTCGAACAATAAAGTATCTTCTTTACACAAATACTCTTTTGCTAGTGCTAACGAGTAGATATTATTTGTTTTATCGTAAATCGGATTATTTACATATTCAATTGGCAGTTTAATATCTAATGTCGCAATGTAATCAATTAATTTCTGTCCCTCATATCCGACCACAATCACAACACGAGAAAGATCTCGGTTCTCCAATTGACGGAGCATACGCTCAATCAATGTCACACCATTTACCTTGACCATACATTTTGTATTATTTTGTGTTAAGTCTTTTAATCTTTTTCCCATCCCTGCTGCTAAAATTAGTGCCTGCATAATTTTCCTCCATTTCTTAAATCAAACCTTTTATCCTTGTATCATATTAAGACCAATATCTTTCATAGCATTCGTCAAATTTAATAATTACATTTGGGTCATCACTATGTTTTGTTTTATCCTTTGGGATCTGCATGTAATCTCCAAAAATCAATGTCAGATAAGCATCATAATTAACCGGACAAGGCATCTTCAAATTTTCATAGTCAAGCTCCACAGTATCTTCAAACCATGCTTTCTCCATGTAATCTTGTGGACTAACATCCAAATAATCTGTCAAACATTGCTCTCCTAAACCTTCCGCGCGACAGAGTTTCTTAAAATAATATCTGAACAATGCACAATTCATGCGATCAGGTATAATACAATGTACCATCTTTTTGAGTTTTTCTATCCCTTTTGTATTTCTCATCGTTCCAACATGGTAATGTTTTAAACTCAATATTCTCATAATTCTAAAGTTCCGTTGTAGTCTTTTTTGAATTTCAGGATCTCTTGAATAGGGGAATAGTGGGAAAATATCAACACATATGCCCCATGGCTTATGTACATGACTCATGGACCTATTAATGGATGTACTATTCTTTACACCGAACTGACTCCAGAAAATATAAGACTTTGCATCATGAAAATGATTGTTCAAATAATATTTTTCATCTAATTCTGTCTTACATATCTCCATAAATTTCAAATAATCTTCCATCTTCATTTGAATATCAATATCATCATCCCAAGGTATGAATCCATGATGTCTCACTGCGCCGATGCAGCTTCCATAAGCCAAATAGTATTGAATATTATTTTTTCTACAAATTCTGTCCAACTCTTTTAAAATATCCAACATATAGAGCTGTAAGTCACGCAAATTTACATCTGCCATATCTATCCCCCTCGTAACTAGTTATAACCTACTGTTTTCTTTCGTAGTATCAAAAATAATTCGTAACGTACGATGATTGACACGTTCTTCCTCCCTCGGAAGCTTCATATAATCACCATAAACAGTCCTCAAATATTTGTCATATTCTTTCGGAATCTTAAATTGTCTCCCTGCAAATTCTCCATCCTGAAACGGTATAAAATAATCAAGAGGAAAAATAGCTTCCAAATAGTGTCTTGATGAATTAAAATCCGCAAAATATTTTGATTTCTTTTGATTCTGCATGCTTGCAACTTTTTTTTGCATATTACATAATGTTTTCATAGAAAAGTGTTTCAACAGAATATCAAGGTTCTTATATCTTAACTTTTCTTTCTTTGCAAACACCCCTGCTTTATAATACATGGTTTCGTTGATTGCCTTAGCAAGAATAAACTGCATATGGACAAAAAAACCTTTGTTTTTTTTCACATAATCAATTGGAAAAATATCTACAAAAATCCCTTTATGAATATTATCGGACATCCCCGATACAGAAGCCTCTTCAAAAAGAGTACCATTTTTTCTAACTTTCGCAAATGACTGCCAATATTCCGGCTCTGTATCTGTATTTTGAAGATAATACTCCTCTTTCAATTCATTTTTTGCTACTTGTATAAATTTTTCATAATCAACGCGAGGCATTCCAATATCAAGATCATCATCCCATGGAATAAATCCCCGATGTCTGATTGCCCCGATTAATGTTCCATAAATCAAAAAATATTGAAGATGATATTTATCACAAATGCGCACAATCTCTTCTAATATCTTTATCTGTGTCTCCTGAAGTCTTTTTAAAACATCTGGTGACAATTCTGTCATAAGCCCATTTCCTGCCATGTTACAGCCCCTTTTCTTCAGAATCAACGTATTCTACACCATAACTATTTACACAATTACGCGTGTGTATCAAAATAATTCCTATCAGCATTCCTAATGTTATCAGTGGGAACGGCCGCTCCAAAACATGGCCTGAGAACTTCGCCACACAAAGTCCCAACAGCGGAGCGATATAATACATCGCAGATTCCAGTGTAAACATCGCCCTAAAATTTTGTAATCCCCGATAAATCACATATAACAACATATAAAAATACGGAGTTATCAATAATAACACACCGAAAATGCCATAACTATATAATTGATATGTATAATCGGACTCTGTATAAATATAATTTAAAGTATAACCCATACCTAGATATTTATCGAGTGGATTATTATTTTTTTCGTAAATATCCTTTAAAATCATTGATTTTAGGACACGATAGTCATTATTTGGCGTCTTTTGGATATAACGAGCCCAGAAGCTACTGTGTTCTAAATCATCATAGTGTTTAAGAATAAATGTCGAAATTCCAAAATAGGTATAATATTCTGCCATATATTCTTTTACAAATCGTTTTTCATCCTCACTTAGCGATTCTGGATTTAACTTTATAAAGATTTTAGAATCCTCGCTTAATTTCTTAAGATCTATTTCAGAATCGTATTCTCCATCGTCATCTTCTTCAGCATCAACCGCACTCTCCAAGATTGTATCGGAACCTCCTGTTGAAGTTACTTCCCTTTCTTTTTGATATTTAATCATATATCCCGACGGTGAAAACGGAAAAAGGGCTGCAAAACCGATACTGATTACAAGTAAAATAATAATTCCTTTTTCTTTGTGTTTTAGCAGTTTAAACAATAACCATAACATGACAAACATTGCCATAATCAGAATACATCCTATATTTGAAACCTTTGTCCCTAGCATGAACATTGCCATCATCTGCAGAGCAACTAATATATAGTGAAAAACATCTCTGAACTTGTAGGCACGATACACAATTACAGGAAATGACATGAATAATATTCCTGCCATCTGGTTTCCTGACAAAAACCAGCCTTTCGTTGTCAGTTGGTAATAACTGTACTTGTATGGGTTTTGAAAAGTAAACCAATCAAATAGATTTAACGTATTATATATCGTTTTGTCCGAATAATTACGTTGTGCAATATAGAAAATATTGGTTACTACCATCACCGTCACAATGACCAAAATAAACACTTCCAATATTTTTAATACCTGTTCTTTTTTCATCCCCGAATAGTAAATATTGAACACTAACAGCAGAGGTACAATAAATGTTCTGAAAATATAATAACTTTCCACGAGGAAATTAGGTGATTGGAATGGATAAACCACATTATTAAATTGATATATATGATATCCATGTGCCAGAAAATAAGCAGCTAACACAGCTACATACGGAATATATTTTAAAAACTTTCTTTTTGTCGAATAGGTATAAATAGTCAGGCATGTACTAACCAATGCCAGAATAATATTAAATGACTCAAATATAGACAACCCGAACAGCTGTACATCGCGCACAACAGTCGCCTGAAACATTACGATAAACGGCTGAGCAAGAATTAAAATTCCTATTAGTAAATGGTTGATTTTTGTTAACTTTTTGTCCAATGATATTCCCCCTTATTTTCTTCCTTTGAATAAATACAGAAACTCCCCAATCATCTTGTTGAACATTACGCAGTATATCCCCTTTGCAGAGCTATAAAAATATGAATTGCCTCTGTAATGTTTAAAATGCCGCTGAACTTCCCGCACTGCCATATCAAGTGCTCTTTGATAAGTTTCTTTATTAAACTTTAAAGCAGCTTTCAAAAAAGTGGCATAAATGTAGCGCACATAACAATACTCTATTTCTTTTCGATACAAATTCATGAAGCCATTCTTTTCATAGTACTCTACAATTCCGTTCCAGTTCTCTACACAGTGAAAAATACGTGGATCAGTCGATTTCGATATACTACCTGGATGCTGGATATAAAAATAGAATGTTTCTTTTACGACCCCAACTGTGTTGACAGCCGGGAAAAGCCGGTACAGACATTCAACATCTTCAAACCAAACTCCTTTTTTAAAGCGAATTTCTGAAAACAACTCTCTTTTATAAATCTTGTTCCATGCAGACGGATAAAAATCCAGCATTGCAAAACGTACATCATCTTTATTTAATAAATCCTTTTGCACTCTTGAAGAACCTTGAAATTCATGATCGTCATAAATCTCTTTAAAATCACAGACAACCATGTCAAAATCACGTTCTGCTGCCTTCTCAAGCATAGTCTCATACATTTTGATATCTACATAATCATCACTGTCTACAAACGCAACATATTTCCCTTTCGCATGTTCTAAACCATAATTTCTTGCGTCACTTAATCCGCCATTTATTTTTTGCAATGCCACGATATTGGAATATTGAACTGCGAATCTGTCGATGATGTCCTGACTGTGATCTGGTGATCCATCATTTACTATAATTATTTCATAACAGTTATGGTCAAGTGTCTGGTTAACCAGACTATTGATACATTTTTCCAAATAGGTTTCTACATTGTAAACAGGAACAATAATACTTAATTCCAAACTTCCGCCTCCCTTAGAAAAACTTCTTTAATAACGCAATCATCCAATATTGCCGCCATGCTCCGAGTCGACAAATCAACCGGAACTTCCAGCTCGACTGCCTTAGATATATATTTTGTTTCCAGCTTGGAAATCTGGTCTGCATAATTGTATGCGCCCTTTTCAAGCATTTTTCAGCTCCTTTTACCCCCGCGAAACGCAGAATTGCACTTCGCTGAAGCTGAATGATAAAAAGATACTCTAGTTCCTCATAATACTTTTCATATAGCCCGTTGGTTTCAAATACATCTATTACATTCTGAAGCACAATAAAAATATCCTGAAACTTAGAATGAAATTGCATCTGATTCATAATGCTTGCGTCCCGCTGTAAATAATGATAGAGTGGAAAATCTACAAAACCTATTTTGGTAGTATAGACTGCAAGTGTCGGCATTAAATCAAGATCTTCATACCAGATACCTTTTCTAAACAAATGTTCCTTCATTAATGATGTACGCACCAACCGTGCCGGTGCATTCGGATATGCAAAAATATATGCTTTCACAGAGTCATCTGTATAACCCAAATCGCCTTTCATAACATAAGAGTGTGTCGGATACTCCATAAATGTATCACAAACCACAATATCCAAAGAGTCTTCGTTCGCCTTTGTATACATAATCTCACACATTTTTGGTTCTATATAATCATCACTATCTACAAATGCAATGAACTCACCTTTAGCATGCTGTATTCCATAATTACGCGCATCACTTAACCCACCGTTTGGCTTTTGCAAACCTCTGATCTGAGGGTACTCCTTTTCATATTCATCTATAATCTCCTGACTATGGTCCGGTGAGCCGTCATTTACAGCAAGGATTTCTATTTCTTGCAACGTCTGTTCAATCAGACTATCCAAACATTTTCTTAAATATTGCTCTGTTCCATAAACGGGAACAACCACACTTACCTTAATATCCATTCTATTTTCCTTCTCGTTTCACTAAATTCTTCACTCTGTTTAAAAATGTAGCTTCACGAAGCAATATATATACACCAAGAATCACTACACCATTTATCACCGTATAAATTGCAAAGGATAAGAACCACACAAAGATATTATCCAGCATCATAAAAGGTACTATTTTCTGACCAATTATGATATCTATAGCTAGAAGCACCCAGAATTTGATATTTTTTATAAAATAAATTCTGCTAGGGCGCTTGAATATTTCTTTATGAATTACAATTGTTTTCATCACATATTCTGCGTTAAACACGGCAACACAGGTGGCAAAGAGAACACCGGAAATTCCCAATATATTAACTAATATCAATGATAAAGTCAGGTTCACAACTGTATCTGCTACTGCGCATTTCTTTGTCTGCTCAAATAATCCACCAGCATTTACAAAAACAATGGTTGCTATTTTTACAATTGCTAAAAACAAAATTCCAACAAATGCATATGGCACCAATCTGTCTGTCCGAATCATCCCTTCATACCAGATTTCGATAAATGGATTGATTGCCAATAAAAGTGGCACACAGATTACTGTGGCAATATAAAACAGCATAGAGTTTAATTCTTTAAATAGCTCATATGCCTGTTCCCTATCCTTGCTTAAAATATTGCCCAGAATAGCCAACAGCGACGAATATATTCTCTCTACAATCTGCTTTACCATAGTTACGATATAACTATAAGTTGAATAAACATTCGTTGCTGTCAGACCTAAAAATTTAGTAATAATCAAAACATCTATATTTGAACCGACAAGACCATTAATCTTATGAAACATTAAATGTTTTACCTGACGCTTAAATGTATAATCTTTGGTTTCACTATTATAATTATATTCTGGAAACTTTCTTTTTGCAATAATTGCAATTGAAACATAGACAACCAGTTTTACTGCACTGTGCATCATAAGAATTACAAAAAAATTAATACCTGCCAAGAGCATTCCGATTTCAAGAGCACTCTGAACAATTTGTCCCATCTGAGTCACACTGTTGTATATATACCGATGTTCTTTGACTTCCAGCAAACATTGATACGGAACAAAAAAGTAGCTTATCACGCTGCTTAAAGCAAATAATAAAAAGGTAATTACAACATAGCTATACTCAAATGGATTATCCTTAATAAAAAATGGCACAAAAAATGAAACAAGAAATGCCAGCCCATAGACTAAAATTCCTAGAAACGAAAAAATACGCTGTGCCCCCGAAAGGACAGCATTCATTTCTTCCACATTACCAGAAGTATTTGGACGGTATAATGCATGGAGTACTGCACTTCCAAGTCCGCCGTCTACAATGGCTATATAGACCATAATTTGAGTAAACAGCTGATACATCCCCTGTACTTCCTGTCCAAGTACCTGTACAAAGAGTTTAAATTTAAAAATCCCTAAAATTGCTACAATCAGCATAGGCAAAACATCAGTAATCAAATTTAATAAAACTTTTTTCGTTCTCATGTTAAACTACTTCTCCATCTCCTCAAACAAATCTGTCCACCGTTTTCCAATGTTTTCGATAGCGAACTCCTTCGCAAATTGTTTGGCATTTATGCTTAATTCTTTGCGATATTCCTCATCTACAAACAATTTTAGTAAGGCTTCCTTAAAAGCTTCTTTGTCATTTTGGGGTATAACAATACCTGTCTTTCCGTTCAAAATGACTTCCTGGCTTGACTCTCCGAAATCATATGAGAGTACCGGAACACCGCACTCATTTGCTTCAAGCACCACAAGCGGCATGCCTTCAAAACTTGATGTCAATACCATGATACTGCTGTCAAGCAGAACTTCATTGACCTTCTCCGTCTGGCCTCTATAAAAAATCTGTGAGTCGTTTTTAATTGCTGATTTTATAGTATCTTCTAAGTCCCCGGTGCCATAAATCTCGAAAATCCACCCTTTAATCCCATTCTCCTGAACTACTTCCCGAAAATATTCAATAGCAAGATGAATTCTTTTTTCTTCTGACAGTCTTCCGAGAAAGACTACCTTTTTATGAGTCATATCTGCACTACGTTGTTCATTAAAAGCTAACGGATTATAGATACACAGACTATTTTTCAGTCCATGCTTTTCAGCCGCTTCTTTCGTTTTTTTACTCAGCCAAACGAACTTATATATCTTGTCTGCATACTGTTTAAAAGTTTTCAAATAACTTTTATTTGCCAAAACCTGATCAAAACTTGTGTGAAAATGCATAATAGTCTTCCTAAGATATTTATCATCAATGCCCTCCAGTATTTCGTAATGAGAATTAATGATAACGTCAGGCGCAAGGCTTTCAATCATTTCTTGACATGCCTTATAATCAGCTGCTATTTTCTTTTTATATCGTGCACGATTAAACAGCAGCTTACCACCCTTTATGAAATGTCCGCTTTTTAAATTTGATAATAAATCTTTCAGTCTCGGGCATCCCCAAATCTCTTCATCGTTAATCAGATACACATTTACCCCCTCAGGGTAACTTATTTTTTCCCATGTATATCCATGGCGAATCGACAAGACATCCACTTGATGACCCATTGAAAAAAAATAAGACATCAGTTTTAGATTCACACTTGCTATTCCCCCACGCGCGTTATCGACTTTCTGCAAAAACAAGATCTTCATTTTCTTAACCTTTCAATGATTGATAATATGTATAATCCTTCTCCAAATCAACGATGATATCTCCATGATCAATCCGATCTTCAACTTTGGGAATATCCATATAATCCTCTCCATATGCCTGTTTCAAATATGCATCTACATCATTCGGACAATTCAGCATTACGTCTTCAAACTGGTACTTAACACCTTCTCCAAAAACTTCAGCAGGCCATGCGGCACGTGCCCATGTATCTGAGAAATCATATACATACTTAGCATTTCCCTTTGATTTACTTAATATTTTATAACATTGTCTGACAATTTTTTCATCCATTGCTTTGGGAATTACTGCATAAATCATTCCTTTTACTTTTTTTGAAAAACTCTTTTCACCATAAGGAAGATATGATCTTTGTAGAATGAGTTTCAAAACTGCGTTAGCCAGCTTCCTAGTGCGACTCATTCCCATGGTATCTATTTTAATCAGCGGAAATATATCAAGTCCTACACCCCAGTGAATTTTCAGGTCTGCCTCTCTTCTTGTCATACAAGTGGTCCCATTTTTTCTAAGCTTTGCCCAATGCAGGAAACAGTCATGGTGGTTATACCAATCTTCATAAAAATATTCTGAACCAAGTTCCGTTTCACATACTTCTTTAAAGCGCACGTAATCCTCATATGGCATACAAACATCAATATCATCATCCCAAGGAATAAATCCTTGGTGACGCACTGCACCCAATAAAGTTCCCCAAGCCAGATAATACTTCAAGTGATGTTTATCACATACTCTCACAAACTCTTTTAATAAATCAAGCTCACATAACTGCAAAGCTCCCAAATCAAATTCCCGCATCTTATCTACTGCCCCTTTTTAATAAAAATTTATTCTTTATCTTTGAACCTTTCAATAATTGCATCCACAATTCGTTTACTTGCTTTACCATCTCCATATGGATTTGAAGCATGACTCATCCGTGTATATTCTGCTTCATCTGACAGCAATTCATCAATCATCCCATAAATCACTTCTTCATTTGTGCCCGCTAATTTTAATGTTCCGGCGGCAATTCCTTCCGGACGCTCTGTTGTATCACGAAGTACAATGACCGGTTTTCCAAGCGACGGTGCTTCTTCCTGAATTCCACCGCTATCCGTTAAAATCAGATATGATTTATTTAATAAATTATGAAAATCTAAAACTTCTAATGGTTTAATCAATTTTACACGGTCACAATCACCAAAAATGTCTTCAGCTGTCTGAACTACGATAGGATTTAAATGTACCGGATAAACGACTTTAATATCTTCATATTTTTCAATAATTCTCTTAATTGCACGGAACATATTACGCATTGGTTCTCCAAGATTCTCACGTCTGTGAGCTGTCAGCATAATCATTCTGGAATCTCCAACCCAGTCGATAATTTCATGCTTATAATCGTCACGTACAGTTGTCTGAAGGGCATCAATGGCCGTATTTCCGGTGACAATAATTGTTTCCGGCCGTTTTCCTTCTCTTAAAAGGTTCTCTTTGCTCTGTTCTGTCGGTGCAAAGTTCATATCCGAAATAACTCCAACAAACTGTCTGTTGACCTCTTCCGGGAACGGAGAATACTTATTATAAGTACGAAGTCCCGCTTCAACATGCCCAATTGCAACCTGATGGTAGAACGCAGCCAAAGCACCTGCAAACGTAGTTGTTGTATCACCATGAACCAACACAATATCCGGCTGCACTTCTTTGATAACATTTTCCAATCCCTGCAATACTCTGGTAGTGATGTCAGACAAGGTTTGTCCTTGTTTCATGATATCCAAATCATAGTCCGGAACAATCTTAAATGCATTCAATACCTGATCAAGCATTTGTCTATGCTGTGCAGTAACACACACAATTGTTTCGATTTCTTCACGGCTTTTCAATTCTTTTACCAATGGTGCCATTTTAATTGTTTCCGGCCTCGTTCCAAAAACAGTCATAACCTTTATCTTCATTGTTTTACCTCTTCATTTTTCTAATCTTTGAGATGAACCTTACATTGCTGACGTAAAATCGCTTTATTCTTTTAGGTTCTTTTGCAATTCGATACAGCCATTCTAAGTTCAGCTTAATAAAAATCTTTGGAGCCCTTTTTTTTGTACCGCTTAGGACATCAAAAGAACCGCCCACACCAACAAAGATTCCTTTTTCAAATCTGTCATAGTGTTTGTAAATTAAAAGTTCCTGTGCAGGAATACCAAGTGCGACAAGCACCACATCAGGCCTTCGTTCCACCATTTGATCAAAGACCGCATCCTTATCTTTTACATAACCATCACAAGCCCCCAGAAGCTCTATGCCCGGGTATTCTTTTCGGAGGCGCTCCTTCAATTTCTCAAGCACTTCTTTCTTTGCTCCCAGCAAATATAAAGATTTATGTTTCTTATTCAGCATTTCAAACAGGCTTTGCACAATTTCTACGCCCGTTACTCTTTCCTTAACCGGAATGTCCAACATATGAGCTGCTTTCACAACCCCTATTCCATCGGGAACAATCATAGTCTTATCCGACTTTAGAACCTCATCAAACTGTGGATTATCGACGCCAATCATTAAAGTCTCCGGATTTGCAGTAATTACAAATACCTTCTCTTCTCTATCCATCTTTTCTTCTAGTACCTTTGTAAACTCCCCAAAACCATTCTGGTATATTTTTTGAAAATATCTTTGCATTAACTTTCTACCATACCCCTCTATTAATTATTCTCCCTATTTTGTATCTCCTGAATCTGCTTTTCATCAAAGCCTTCTGTGCTTTCTTTCATAAACATGATTTTAACTGTCATCAAAATCAACTTCAAATCTAACAATATTGAATAATTTTGAATATACATCAGGTCAAGTTTTAACTTATCATATGCTGTTGTATTGTATTTTCCATAAATCTGAGCGTATCCGGTAAGACCGCCTTTTACTTTCAGGCGATATGCGAATTCTGGAATATCTTTGGTGTATTTCTCTACATGCTCAACTCTTTCCGGTCTTGGACCCACCAGACTCATATTTCCTGACAGGATATCAAAAATCTGTGGAAGCTCGTCCAATCTCGTTTTTCGAATAAAGGCTCCTACAGGTGTAATACGAGGATCCTTCTCTGATGCAGGAACGGAAATTCCTTCTTTTTCGGCATCAACAATCATACTTCGGAATTTATGAATCTCAAACACCTTTCCCTCTAAAGTATATCTCTTCTGTTTAAAAAATACCGGCCCCCTATCATATGCTTTAATTGCCAAAGCAATAAGCAGCATAATCGGTGAGGTCACTATGATTACTATAACAGAAACCACGATATCTAACAGACGTTTGATAAATCTGTCTTGAAAAGCCAATCCGTTATTTCTTAATAATAATAATGGTGTATCAAACAGATGAATATTTTCTGAACTTCTGATCAAGATATCAGAAATCTTAGGGGTAATATACAGTCTTATTCCTTTTTCATAGCAATACTTTACAATCTTATTTCTCAACTCTGAATGTACGTCATATATCATGACCGCTTCGCTGTTATCAATCAGTTCAAACAATTCATCCCGATCCATATTGACATTTACAACATCCCGAATCCGATATCTGTCTTTTCTCGTCATCACCTTGTGTAGTAAATCGGTTGGATCGTACTCTTGATATAATAAAGTAATCTTGTGTGGTGGAAACATTTTTTTAAACAATCGATCCAAAAAGAATGAACAGACTGCAATAATTACTGCCTGAAATACAGTCATCTGTACCATAGGCGCTATGTTTACAAACCGAACTGAAAGAAGCACGGTTTCAAGGTAAATTGCCACATTGGCACAAAGCAATGATAATATTTGGGAAAATATAATGTTTGTGTTTTTCAAGTATCCATAACTCATACCGCCATAAATATATAAAAACATAATTAGAAAGAATACATAAAAGGCGGCAACCATCCAATAGCCTTTGTAATAGAAAGGAAAAACAATGCCTTCATTATAGTTAATTTTCCAAAATTGTATAAATATAACAGTCGTGCAGACTACAATGAGCATAGATGCAAAAAAACGAAGCATTTTTTTGTATTGTTCAAATTTCTTTTTATTCATGTGTAACACCTCAATAATAATTATCAATTACTAACGCCGTATTATATCACTATTATTTATTTTTCTCAACCATTTTGTTATTTTTAATTATTTCTTATGATTTAACCTTATGATTTAACCATCAAAACTCTCAAGGGAATAAACAAACTGCGCCATTTCTGGCGCAGCTTCACATACTTCTCTTTTAAAACACTCTTTCCGGATACATCCCCTATGATATCAGTTGTCTAATCGATTCAACAACTGCTTCTTGATCTTCTCTGTAAGTCACACCACTGTTTTCACTAAGCGTATTACACAAAACAAGTCCAATCATACTAATTTGGAGTTTCTTATGTTCTGTTGTTCCCTGTATAAGGGATTGGAAAGCGGCTCCGTAAGACTCTTTCCAATAATAATCATCTGCATTGATAACTACAAATGGCTTCTCATTCCGGCTGCCATGATTATCAATGCCGCTCTTGCCATATTTAACTCTCCAATCTGTTCAATGCACTGAACATCGCTTTCATGCCCGCTCTAGTGATATTCGAGCTTACACCGACTCCGTAAGTAACCTTTCCTGTTCGTTTATCTTCCATACAAATATAAGCCGCGGCTTTTGCGTTTGAGCCTTCATCAAGTGAGTGCTGTGTGTAATCTAAAATCTTCACACTTACTCCAGTAGTCTCTTGAACTGCATGTTTTACAGCATCCAATGGACCATTTCCCACTGCTGTTGCAGTCTTTTCTACACCTTTATAGTTGAATACCAATTCAATCTTTGTATCTGTTTCACCAGAATCTTCTGCTTTGGCACGTATAAACTCAAATGGCTCTTTTAATTTCAAATACTGATTCTCGAATTCCTCCATGATTGTGCTCGGAGCAACCTCACCCTGCTTTTCAGCAATTACCTGAATCACATCAGCAAACTCTTTATGCATTCCCTTAGGAATCTTAAATCCAAACTCGCTGTCCATAACAAAGGCAACTCCACCTTTTCCCGACTGGCTGTTAATTCTTACAATCGGCTCATATTCGCGTCCCAAATCAGACGGATCAATCGGAAGATACGGTACCTCCCACCAATCCTGATGCCGTTCTTTCATAGCCTTCATACCCTTGTTGATTGCATCCTGATGTGAACCAGAAAAAGCAGTAAATACTAATTTTCCTGCATAGGGATGTCGCATCGGTACTTCCATCTTACAGCATCTCTCGTATACATCCCGAATTTCCATGATATCGGATAAATCCAGTTCCGGATCAATACCCTGTGAAAACATGTTGTAAGCTACTGTCAGAATATCAAGGTTACCGGTTCGCTCTCCATTACCAAACAATGTTCCTTCCACTCTGTCAGCTCCTGCAAGCAATGCAAGCTCTGTTGCAGCAACACCTGTTCCCCTGTCATTATGAGGATGAATACTGAGTATGATTGTCTCTCTATTTTTAAAATGCTTATGCATCCATTCAATCTGGTCTGCATACACGTTCGGTGTTGTCATCTCAACTGTTGCCGGCAAATTAAAAATAATTGGATTTTCTTTCGTCGGCTTCCAGGTTTCCTGAACTGCCGTACACACTTCCAATGCATAATCAAGCTCTGTTCCAGTAAAACTTTCCGGTGAATACTCCAATACGACATCTCCCGGGAAATCTTTTACATATTCTTTTACCAATTTCGTGCCTTCAATTGCAATCTGCTTGATTTCTTCTTTACCTTTATGAAATACAACATCTCTCTGCAGTGTAGACGTTGAATTATAAATATGTACAACTGCTTTTTTTACACCTTCTAGTGCCTCAAATGTTCTTTTAATCAGATGCTCACGACATTGCACCAACACCTGAATTCTCACATCATCCGGAATCAGTTTTCTGTCTACCAATTCACGCAGGAAGTCATACTCTATCTGAGATGCAGATGGAAATCCCACTTCAATTTCTTTAAACCCTAATTTTACCAAAAGATTGAACATCTCTATCTTTTCTTCTACCACCATAGGTTCAATCAGCGCCTGATTTCCATCTCTTAGATCTACACTGCACCACATTGGTGCCTTTTCAATCTGTTTATCAGGCCATTCTCTTTCACTATATTCCATAACAGGAACTCTTCTATATCTTTGATAATTCAACATGTCCCTACTCTCCTAATCCGTCTTCTATTATTTTCAGCATATGTGCCAATGCTACTTCTTCATCTTCCCCGTCGCACATTAACTCGATCTCATCTCCGGTTTTCACACAAGCACCCAAAACGCTTAAAAAACTTTTTGCATTGGCTATAGTGTTCCTGGAAACAAACGAAATCCTGCATTTAAACTCAACCGCCGCTTCGCAGAACACACCTGCCGGTCTTACGTGGAGTCCGGTTGGATTCTTAATCACTATTTTTTGTTTGACCATATAATCCTCTCCCCAATACTATATCTTTTTCAACGTAATCTGTACAGTCGCTTCACCAATATATGTGCATCCCTCCGGTAAACTTGTAATCTGTACAGCCACATCATAAATTCCTTCATCCGAATACTCTTTTAAATCTATACAAGCCACAATATTCTCCACTGTTAGATTCTTTAGATTCTCATCAGCACCCGAGAACTTCAGTTCTACCTCCTGTTCAGGCCCGTATGCCATTTCCATCTTTTCAGACGAATTTTCAATCTTTATAGAACGCACCGGTAACATAAGCGACTTTGTTCCTGCTTTCTCAACAGTAATAGCAACTACTACACTGTTGGCTGATGAATCTGCAAGTACAATGCCTTCTGGAAGATACTCATTCATGTCAATAATAACTTCCATATTCTTAGAGAGATTTTTCTGCCGAAGTGCAGTCGCAGGGATCTCAATATACTGTAAATCCGACAGTTTTTCTGTTGCACCTGATACAACAATCGTCTGTGGCTCTACTATCAGACCCGCAAACAGATATCCTGCCTCAGTCATAATTTCTGAAGTATCGAACTTCAATTCCACTTTCTTTGTCTCTAGAACCTGAACATTGACTGTAACACCATTTTTATCACAGTTGCTGGATAACAGTGTCTTGTCGATTACATTCTCCGCCGAGTCATAATAGATAACCTCAGCTTGCAGCTCACTGTCCCGAGAAAGTTCCGAAATATTCACCTTCGCCACAACCTTATTGATTCTTCCTATTAATGATTTTGGCCCGCTAATATCTATCGTCTGTGGCTGTGCAGTCAGAGTTCCCAAAACATATCCGGTCTGAACCTCACCGACTGTCGTTGGTGTGATCGGAAATGTTTTCTTTAAAGTTTGCTCTGTCTTAATCTGAAGGTTTCTTGGATTCGCACTTGCCTCTACATAGTCACCCTCAAACCCTGGAATTTCTATCCTGATTGGAATTAAGTTATTCTGCATTTCCCTAAAATCTGCAGTAGCTACAATGTTATTTGAACGAATTTCTGCAATCACTTTTCTTCTGGCTTTTACAGTAACTGTAATTGTTTTCAAATTGTTTTCAATCTGATAACTATCGCCAACGTTCGTAACTACCTCCGTATGCAAAAGCTTAACCTCAGTCGTATATTTCTGGGTTTTTAAAGGATCATCTACATTCACAACAATCCACCATAGCAATGCAGCAATGAAAACAGCCATAATCTTAAGACCAATGTTATCTTTCAACTTGTCTTTCGTTATTTCGCCTTTCATCGTTCCGCCTTCCTTTCTTCAGTGCAAATTTCTTTGTATCTGATGGTTTGTTCTGTATATAAATCAATTGTTCCTTCAGCAATTCCGGTTTCACATTGCGAGTAAGCAATCCCCCCATTGTAAATGATACGCTACCTGTTTCTTCAGAAACCACAATAACAAGTGCATCACTTATTTCGCTCATTCCGACAGCTGCACGATGACGGGTTCCCAGCGCCTTACTAAGGTTCATATTGTCAGACAACGGCAGATAACAGGTTGCAGACACTACACGATCTCCTCTGATAATGACTGCTCCGTCATGAAGCGGTGTATTATGCTCAAATATGTTAATCAGCACCTGGCTGGATACTATACAATCTAACGCAATTCCTGTAGTTTCATATTCTGTAAGCATAATTTCACGCTCTACTACAATCAATGCCCCCGTCTTCACCTTACTCATTTCATAACATGCCGTCACAATACCATCAATTGTCTGTTCACTAAATCTTCCAAATTCCTTATTTCGTTCAAACGGCACAAATGTGCTTAAAAAGTCTTTTTGTCCCAATTGCTCCAATGCTCTTCTAAGCTCCGGCTGAAACACCACAATCGCAGCAGTTGCAAGTACACTAATACCATTTCGTGCAATCCACAAAATTGTATTCATTCTAAAAACAGAAGCAATCAGAATAAACACGCAGAGAACAATAATTCCTTTCAGCAACATCCATGCTTTTGTATTTTTTATCCAAATCATAATCTGATAAATCAAAAATGCAAGGATTGTAATCTCTATGATGTCAATAATCTCTATATTTGGGATATACCATGCATTTAGGTAATGATTCATAAAGGTTTTGATTCCCTGTGCCACTCTGTCGCCTCCCCTTCTTTTCACTTAGTTACAAGTTCTTAGTTTTTTAACTCTTCTTCAATTAGTTTTTGAATATCTAATTCGTCTTCCAGTGTCTTTGCCAAAAGGAGTTCGTCTTTTTCATCTATCAATGAAACTTCCTCCTTTTTTGTCAGTGTTTTATTCTTCTTAGTAGCTTTATTAACTGCACCTGTATCAATTGTAGCTGTCTCCTGACGTTCATTAATTCTCTTTACCGTCTTTTCCGGTGCAGTCAATGAAATTTTAGGTACCGCTTTCACATAATAATAATATTCGTCATCCTCAAACTGTAAATATTCTGTTCTAGAATAGTCTACCGAAAAAACAAACAGTTCTAAAACCAAAGCTGCAAAAACAGCAACAAAACTGCCAACGATTACAATTATGTATGATGTATCAAGCTCTAACACAACACTTCCTGCCACCAGCATAATTACATTGGCGATTGCACCTGCTGTAATTGCAATCTTCCACGAATTATCCAACGACATTCTGCGTATCACATATACCAGCCATAAGCATACAGTCATGGAAACAATTGCAAGAAGCATCTCTTTACTTCCAAAAATCTGTTGTGGATATGCTATTACCTGTGTTAAGAATCCGGCCTTTGTAATATCTCCCATTCTGACGCCATACGCATTCACATAATAAATCATATAATATACCAGCGTTCCAAATGCCACCGGTAATGCCCATACCGGACTTCCAATCAAGCCACACACAATGGGAACTAAAACCGGGATTTTCAGCATGAATGCAACCGGCGTAATTAATAAGATAATAGTTCTATTCGGTGTAAATCTCAAACAGAAAATAAAAATCAAAAAAAATATCACCGCGACAATCACTGCTGTTCCCGCTGCCCATGTATAAAACTGAAGTAATACTACAGCAGATACTACAAGTGCTATCGCAACACTCGGAAGGAATGCACATATAATTGACACTCCAAGGATTGTCAGTGGATGTGAAACTGCAGGCATAAATCCTATGTTAGTATCAATAAATATCAAAACCAACAATGTCAATAAAAACTTTAACATTTTATCAATATATCTAGAATTTTTCCCATAGAACCTAAGAAGATACTCTTTTTTTTCAAACAGACTATTCATTACTCATTCTCCTTCTCGTACATTTTGTTCAAAACAATCAGGTCGTGATTGTACTGCTTGACACGATGACGTGCCTGATTATGTTTCTTTCTATAAAGGTAACAGGCAGCCATTCCATACAAAATCAGAACTGCTATATATCCGACAATCACACCTGCCAATATCATAATCAAAGAATACATTGTCATTCTTTCCAACAAACGTTCCATCTCAACCAGCATGATTACTCCTGCTGCAATCACATAACCGACTGTCACCCATAAAAGTGTATACAAGACATGAAAACTCGTATAATCTTTCCTATAAAATGAACTTATCTTCAAATCTTCTTTTCCTTCTTTGGCCTCGTAAGAAGCTAACTTTACCATAAGCTTTATCCGTTTTTCATTCAACATAAAACTTCTCCTTTTCGTTCGCTTTCCTCTCGTCTAAACATCAATTTGAGTATATCACATACTCAGAAGCCTTGTCCAATACTTATAGTGAAAAACCAGACTTTTTGAACACCTGTTTTTTTCAACTCTTCCGCAATTGTATCAATTGTACTTCCCGTCGTATAAATATCGTCAATAAGCAATACATGCTTTGCATGTCCCAAATGTTCTTTCACTGTAAAAGCATTTTTCAAATTTCTTCTTCGTTCTTTATTATTCAGTTCTTTTTGTGGTTTCGTATATTTTTTCCTTACAACTACATTTTGATTTACTGGAATTCCTGTCATTTTCCCCAGATACACTGCGACAATTTCAGCCTGGTTATATCCTCTTTTACGCAGTCTTTTTTTGTGCAACGGAACAGGTATAATGACATCTATCTGCCACTCTTTTAATAAGTGTCCATAAAGACGGCACAGCTCTTTCGCGTAAAACTCACCATAAATACGTCGGTTGTGATATTTAAACTGATAGATAGACCAGCTCACAGCTCCTTTATGCAGCCAGATATTCTTTCCCTGCTCATAATTAAATGTTTTGTTTTCACAATCATGACAATATTCTTTTTCACAATCTTCAATTGGTTTACCGCACTTCTTACATCTTGGTTCTGAAATATATACCACATACTTACTGCATGCCTCACACAATTCATTTTGACTCACTTTACCGCAAAAACAACATGTTTTCGGATACAAAAATCCCAAAACCTTATTCCATATTTTCATTCATCATCCGACTCTGTCACATCATTTCCTGTATTCGCTGCGCCAGACTTGTGTATCTGTTTTGTTCATGGGCATTGCGAATCATCTCCTGAAATGTCATATCGCTTCCCACAAGCGTCACGCATTTCTTCGCTCTTGTCACGGCCGTATATATCAAATTTCGGTGATACAGTTGTTTCGGTCCCTGCAACAACGGTATAACTACTGCCGGATATTCACTTCCTTGTGATTTGTGGACAGTAATAGCATATGCCAGTTCCAATTCATCTATCATTTGAAATGAATATTCCACCGTCTTCTTTTCTTCAAATTCCACCGTAATAGTTTCCGTATAAGAATTTATTTCTGTAATTCGCCCGATATCTCCATTAAACACGCCTACACCTTTATCCACAACAAGACCGTATTTTGTAGCGATTTTCCATTCTAATTGATAATTATTTTTCACCTGCATAACCTTATCTCCGACCCGGAAACATTTGTCACCATATGCTTTTTCTGTTTTCCTTTTGTCCGGGGGATTTAAGCATTGCTGTAGGATTGAATTGAGACGTTCTACACCTAACATTCCTTTTCGCATAGG
The DNA here is from genome assembly GCA_937896665.1 of uncultured Clostridia bacterium. Taxonomy (GTDB): domain Bacteria; phylum Bacillota; class Clostridia; order Lachnospirales; family Lachnospiraceae; genus Faecalimonas. The sequence continues at coordinate 9,251 of CALBNS010000066.1, read as the reverse complement.
TGTAAGCACCTGTATATCAAACACATCTGCCCCCACATAATTTGGAAGCTTCTTTTGGACTAAAGCTAATACTACACCGATAATTGTATTGGCATCGTACCTCTTAAGAAAAAAGAAGTCTTTGCTCCTATTATCTAGAACAACCTCTTCGCCACGGTTGATCTTATGTGCATTCAGAACAATATCGCTCTGTTCTGCCTGTCTGAAAATCTTTTTCAAGGTAATCACCGGGAAACATTCTGATTTAATCAAATCTTTCAGAACACTTCCCGCACCAACAGAAGGCAGTTGGTCCTTATCTCCCACCAGAATCAGCCTGGTGCCGGTTATAACCGCCCGAAGCAGAGCATGAATCAGAGCTAAGTCCACCATTGACATTTCATCAATAATAATTACGTCTGTATCCAATGGATTTCCCTCATCTCTTCCATACTGCATTCTGCCATTCGTGTCTTCCGGTATATAGCCGAGTTCCAAAAGTCGATGAATCGTTTTTGCTTCATATCCGGTCGCCTCAGTCATTCGCTTTGCGGCGCGCCCTGTCGGCGCTGCAAGGCAAATATCCATACCCTCACTTTCAAAATAATGAATCATGGCATTAATTGTAGTTGTCTTTCCTGTTCCCGGACCACCTGTCACTATCAAAACACCATTCTGAACTGATGCCTTTACTGCCATTCTCTGCATGTCATCCAAATCAAGTTCCGCATTTTTTTCAATTTTCCTCAGACACTTTTCCATCACAACATCTGCAATCTCATATTTCACATTCAGTTCATGTAGCATTTTAGCTGTATTAAGTTCCATATAATAGTACTGTGCAGGATAAATTCTTCTTTCTTCCTCTGTTTCTTTGACCACAATCTTCTTTTCAATTGCTAAGTCCATCAAATATTTTTCAATATCATCTATCTCTACTTCCAGCAAAACCGCTGTCCTGTATAATAATTCTTCCTGCGGCAAATACACATGTCCCTCTGAAACAGACTGTAAAAGAACATAAAATATGCCACTTCGAATACGAAAATCCGAATCTGCATGAATACCTATTCTTGATGCAATCTCATCAGCTGTTTTGAATCCCACTCCGGGAATACAGTCTGCAATCTGGTACGGATTCTCTTCCATCACCCGATAGATCCCCTGACCATAATGTCCATAAATCTTCGCAGCCAAGGATAAACTAATTCCATATTTTTGAAGATAGATCATAGCTTTTCGCACATCTTTCTTTTCTTCAACCTGTATCGCGATTTCACGTGCTTTCCGTTCGCTGATTCCTTTAACCTCCGCAAGTCTCTCCGGCTCCTCTTCAATAATTCGGAATGTATCTTCTTTGAATCTTCTTACAATGCGTCCTGCCAAAGCGTCACCAACACCCTGAATCGCTCCCGAGCCAAGATAGTGTTCAATCGCAATTAAATCCTCCGGTTCCTTTACCTCATAAGCAGAGACTTGAAACTGGCTTCCATAAACATTATGATTTACATATTCTCCCGTGACTTCCAGTGTTTCTCCTTCGCTAATATAAGAAAAACTACCTACACAAGTCACTTCTCCCTCTTCATTTTCTAATCGGAACACGGTATATCCATTATCTTCATTTCGAAATACAATATGCTCTATGTATCCTTTTATGGTTTCCACCTCGGTCAGACACCTCCGTCAAAATTTTTCTAATCATTTGTTATATACCAGAAAATAGTCCGGGCGCACCGTTTTTCTCGTATACAGCAAAGAGCCGCCTCATATTGAGGCAGCTCTTCTCTTCTATTTCCCACTCATGAATTCTACAAACTGACCTGTTCCAATCGCAACAACCTTCATTGGATCTTCTGCTGTCATTGTATTAATTCCTGTCTTTTCTTCAATCAGTTCTTCTAAGCCACGAAGCAATGCACCGCCACCTGTAAGAACGATACCACGATCTAAAATATCTGCTGACAATTCCGGTGGAGTTCTCTCAAGTACTTCAATAACAGCTTCCACAATCTGTACTGTTGTTTCTTTCAGGGCTTCTTCCGTTTCCGAAGAAGTAACCGTTACAGTCTTAGGGAGACCTGTCACCAGATTACGCCCACGCACTTCCATTGCCTCTTCTTCCACCAATGGATATGTGGTTCCAATCTTAATCTTAATATCTTCTGCTGTGCGTTCACCAATTAATAGATTATGTTTCTTACGCATAAAACGTACAATTGCTTCATCAAAATCGTCTCCGGCAACCTTAATTGAAGTATTTACAACTGTGCCACCTAATGAAATTACTGCAATATCTGATGTTCCGCCCCCAATATCAACAATCATGTTTCCACATGGTTTTGCGATATCAATACCTGCTCCAATGGCTGCAGCAACAGGCTCCTCAATCAGAAATACTTCACGCGCCCCAGCCGCGTAAGTTGCTTCCTTTACTGCCTTCTTCTCTACTTCTGTCACACCGCTTGGTACACAGATGCTGATACGTGGTTTCTTGAATGTTCGTTTTCCTACTGCCTTCTGTACAAAATACTTAATCATTTTTTCTGTAACTGTGTAATCTGCAATAACTCCCTGTCTCAAAGGTCTTACTGCAATAATATTGCCCGGTGTTCTTCCTAGCATCAGCCTGGCCTCTTCACCAATTGCCTTAATCGCATTCGTATCTCTGTCAAATGCCACTACTGATGGCTCTTTTAAAACTACACCTTTACCTTTTACATATACGAGAACACTGGCCGTTCCCAAGTCGATTCCGATATCCACTGACATCTGATTTCTCCTTTCATTGCCTTATCTATTATATCTTCTGTAGCTTCCATTCATATATCTAACTCATTATAATAGAAATTCTAATAATTGGAAAGAGTTTTTTTGTTTTTTTAGTATTTCTTAAGGATTGGAGCAATATATTTGCCTGTGTAAGAATCTGGATTCTTTATAATTTCCTCCGGAGTACCTTGTGCAACAACCATTCCACCTCTGTCTCCGCCCTCCGGCCCGATATCAATGATATAGTCTGCTGTCTTGATTACATCCAGATTATGTTCAATTACAATCACAGTATTTCCATCCCCGGACAGACGATGTAGAATTTCTGTCAGTTTGTGTACATCTGCAAAATGAAGACCCGTCGTCGGCTCATCCAGAATATAGATTGTACGCCCTGTACTTCTCTTACTCAGCTCTGTAGCAAGTTTAATGCGCTGTGCCTCACCACCAGAAAGTGTTGTCGATGGCTGACCTAAGCGAATATAAGAGAGACCCACATCATATAATGTCTCCATTTTTCTTCGAATACTTGGTACATTTTCAAAAAAAATCATTGCCTCTTCCACTGTCATATTCAGAACATCATAAATACTTTTGCCCTTATATTTCACTTCTAAGGTTTCCCTATTATACCTCTTCCCACCACACACTTCACATGGCACATAGACATCTGGCAGGAAATGCATCTCAATTTTCAAAATACCATCTCCGGAACATGCCTCACATCTTCCGCCTTTAATATTGAAACTAAATCTTCCTTTTTTATAGCCTCTCGCCTTGGCATCGGCTGTTGCTGCAAACAAATCACGGATTAAGTCAAAGACGCCTGTATAGGTAGCCGGATTAGATCTCGGAGTTCTCCCAATCGGTGACTGGTCAATGCTAATGACTTTATCTAATTGTTCAATACCCTCTATCTTCTTATGCTTTCCTGGAATAGTGCGCGCTCTGTTTAATTCCTTCGCGAGTTTTTTGTAAACTATTTCGTTGATAAGTGAGCTTTTTCCAGACCCGGAAACACCTGTTACACAAGTCATTACTCCGATTGGAAATGCCACATCAATATGTTTCAGATTGTTTTCAGCAGCACCGATTACTTTCAGCCAGCCTTTTGGTTCTCTTCTGACCTCTGGAACCGGAATCTTCATTTTACCACACAAATAAGCGCCGGTTATAGAATTCGGATTTGCCATGATCTCCTCTGCTGTACCGGTTGCAACTACCTCACCACCATACTCACCGGCACCCGGTCCAATATCCACGATGTAATCCGCTTCCTTCATAGTATCCTCATCATGTTCTACAACAATCAGCGTATTTCCCAAATCACGCAGATTTTTCAATGCACCCAAAAGCTTATCATTGTCTCTCTGATGTAGACCGATACTCGGTTCGTCTAAAATATATGCTACACCTACAAGACCAGAGCCAATCTGTGTTGCAAGACGGATGCGCTGTGCCTCGCCCCCCGAAAGACTTCCTGTCGCCCTTGCCAATGTCAGGTAATCGAGACCTACATTTACAAGAAATCCTATACGCGCTTTGATTTCTTTCAAAATCTGCCCGCCAATCAATTCCTGGGTATGAGTCAAAGTCAACTCATTTAAGAATTTCTGTAATTTGTCAATCGATAATGCTGTCATTTGTGCAATATTAATGCCACCAACCGTCACAGCCAATGCACTCTGCTTCAGACGTTGTCCCCTACACTCGTGGCAAGGCGTAATGCGCATAAACGACTCATATTCTGCCTTTACCGTCTCTGATGCGGTTTCTCTGTAACGACGTTCTACATTCTTAATCAATCCTTCAAAAGCAACATCATAAAAACCTTCTCCACGTTGTCCGACATAGTGCACCTTTACTTCTTTTCCATCTGTCCCATGAATGAGAATATCTTTGATTTCCTGTGGATAATCTTCAAATGGAGTATCTAGTGAGAAATTATATTCTTTACTAAGTGCGTTTAAAATTGCTCTACTGTAGCTTTTAGGATCTGTGCACGACTGCCAGCCTGTAACAGCAATCGCCCCCTGGTCAATACTGAGACTCTGGTCTGGAATCATCAAATCAACATCAAATTCCATTTTATATCCAAGACCAAAGCAGACTGGACATGCTCCAAACGGATTATTAAACGAAAAGCTTCTCGGCTCAATCTCCTCAATGCTAATTCCACAATCCGGACATGAAAAACTCTGGCTGAAATTAATCGCTTCTCCATCGATCACATCTACAACCAGAAGCCCCTCAGCCAGGGCGAGCACACTTTCCACAGAGTCTGTCAATCTCTTTTCAATCCCCGGTCTTACGACAAGACGGTCTACAATAATTTCTATATTATGTTTTATATTTTTATCCAAAGTGATTTCTTCAGACAATTCATATAAATTTCCATCAATCCGTACACGCACATAACCACTCTTTTTCGTGCGCTCCAACAACTTCTCATGGCGCCCCTTCTTGCCTCGTACTACCGGCGCAAGAAGCTGAATCTTGGTTCCCTCCGGCAGTTCCATAATCTGGTCTACCATCTGATCTACCGTCTGTTTTTTTATTTCTTTCCCACACTTCGGACAATGTGGAATTCCAATTCTAGCATACAGAAGTCGAAGATAGTCATAAATTTCCGTCACAGTTCCCACAGTAGAACGTGGATTCCTATTTGTTGATTTCTGGTCAATTGAAATCGCAGGTGACAGACCTTCGATACTTTCCACATTAGGCTTTTCCATCTGTCCCAGAAACTGTCTTGCATAAGACGACAAAGATTCCATATATCTTCTCTGCCCCTCTGCATAAATCGTATCAAAAGCAAGCGAGGATTTTCCAGATCCACTAAGCCCTGTCAGTACCACCAGCTCATTACGTGGGATATCAATATCTATATTTTTCAAATTGTGCTCATTTGCACCTCTTATCTTTATAAACTGTCTATTATCCATCTTTTATGTTACACTCCCATTATTCTACTATTATCTGTATCGTTATTTAATCCGACTCCTGATAAATTTGCTTTAATTCTACCATCTTATCACGCAGTTCTGCCGCCGCCTCAAAATTCAGCTCTGCCGCCGCTTTTTTCATCTGCTTTGAAATATCTTTGATTAGTTTTTCTAGTTCCGCCCTGCTCATGGATTCGGGGTCCTTTTCCATGCGCATTTCCTCTACTGCTACTTTCTTTGAAATACTAATCAAATCACGAACTGCCTTCTTGATTGTCTGTGGCGTAATTCCATGTTCTTCATTATATTTCATCTGCACCGTTCTTCTTCTCTGAGTCTCCTCCATTGCTCGGCGCATAGAATCCGTAATGGTATCCGCATACATAATGACGTGACCTTCTGCATTTCTCGCAGCACGTCCAATCGTCTGAATTAACGAAGTTTCAGAACGCAGAAAACCCTCTTTATCTGCATCCAAAATTGCGATTAATGTAATCTCCGGAATATCCAGGCCTTCTCGCAAGAGATTAATGCCGACCAAAACATCAAATACATCAAGACGCATATCACGGATAATCTCTGTTCGTTCCAAAGTATCAATGTCCGAATGAAGATACTTCACACGAATTCCAAGTTCCCTCATATAATCAGTCAAATCTTCTGCCATACGCTTTGTCAGTGTAGTAACTAATATCTTATTTTTTCCTGCTATTTCTTTCTTAACCTCTCCGATTAGGTCATCAATTTGTCCATCTACCGGACGTACTTCCACTAATGGGTCTAAAAGTCCTGTTGGACGAATAATCTGTTCTGCACGAAGCAGCTCATTCTGTTCCTCGTATTTACCCGGTGTTGCCGAAACAAACAACATCTGGTTTACCTTACTTTCAAACTCTTCAAAATTCAATGGTCTGTTGTCCTTTGCCGACGGAAGGCGGAACCCATAATCAACCAGCGTAGATTTTCTAGACTGGTCGCCCGAAAACATGCCGCCAATCTGTGGGATTGTAATATGGGACTCATCAATCATAATCAGAAAATCATCTGGAAAGTAATCAATTAAAGTATGTGGAGGCTGTCCCGGAGCAAGTCCTGTCAGATGCCTTGAATAATTTTCAATCCCGGAGCAAAAACCTGTCTCACGCATCATCTCAATATCAAAATTCGTTCTCTCTGCAATTCTCTGCGCTTCTAATAACTTATCCTCACGTTTAAAGAAACGCACTCTTTCTTCCAATTCCTTTTCAATCTCCCGTGTCGCCCGGTCCATACTTTCTTTTGAAACGACATAATGTGACGCTGGAAAAACTGCCACATGGTTTAATGCATTCTTAATCTCTCCGGTCAACACATCAATCTCTGTTATTCTGTCAACTTCATCGCCAAAAAATTCTACTCTTATAGCAGTATCTTGTGATACTGCCGGAAAAACCTCCAATACATCACCACGCACACGGAACGTACCACGTTTGAAATCCATTTCATTTCTATCATATTGAATTTCAATTAACTTTTGAATCACTTCATCCCTGTCCTTAATCATTCCCGGGCGAAGCGAAATCACCATTTCCTGATAATCAATCGGCGAGCCAAGTCCATAGATACATGACACACTGGATACGATTATCACGTCTCGCCGCTCAGAGAGGGCCGCCGTCGCAGAATGACGCAACTTATCTATTTCTTCATTAATAGATGAATCTTTGGCAATATACGTATCTGAAGATGGTACATAAGCCTCCGGCTGGTAGTAATCGTAATAGGATACAAAATACTCCACCGCGTTATCAGGGAACATCTCCTTGAATTCTCCGTACAACTGAGCAGCAAGCGTTTTATTATGTGCTATAACGAGAGTCGGCTTCTGTAACTGCTCGATGACGTTCGCCATCGTGAATGTCTTACCAGAACCCGTAACCCCTAGTAAAGTCTGGCATTGATTGCCTTCTTTAAACCCCTTGACCAGTTGGGCAATCGCCTGTGGCTGATCTCCTGTCGGCTGATATGGGGCTTTTAAAACAAATTTATTCATAGTCAAACCCTCCTTTGTGACTTTTGATACGTTCACAGTCAGCCATACCACTGCTCTGCGATTCGTAACGAAATCCTCAAAATAATAGCCTTATGGAACCCTTTTACGAATCCAAAAAGACAAAAGTCACAAATGCTCTTTTCGAGGACTAAATATCACTAAACATCATATAATATCTTTAACTCCATAATGACATCATTATAACAAAAATCATTTCAAAAGTATATAGGATCAAACAAAAAAAGTACAAGTGTTCGTTTTTTTACATTTGTACTTTTTTTCGTATCATATTCTATTTATTGTGTTCAGACTGTCTTTAAATATTCATCTATAATGGTATCATGATTCCCATTATCATCAAACTGTTTCCTATAATAAATCGTTGTATATACATTATCATTTAATATCAAGTTCTGTAAAACATCCCCATCTGTTTCATTATAAAGTGTCAGGTACTTTTGTACAAAAAATCTTATATAATAATGTACAATTACTCTGATGCTTTGATATAATCTTTTACCCTATATGAGTGACCATTAATAGTAATCACATGTGAATGATGGAGCACTCTGTCAAGTATTGCATTAGCTACAACAGCATCATACGGACAAAAACAAGAAGGCGTAATCAAATGATACTGTTCCTCTTGTACGACAGCGCAGCGCGTGTGTCGGAAATCATTGAACTGCGGCTCAGAGATATACATCTGGATGCTGAAATCCCATATGTAACATTGCATGGGAAGGGTGATAAATACAGAAATGTTCCCCTTATGCCAAAAACCTGTAGACATTTAAAAAGGTATATACAAGAATTCCATGCCGACGCAGACGAAAATGATGCATTATTTTATGCTACCACGCATGGATGCAGACACCATCTGTCGCCGGACACAGTGGAAAAACTTATTCAGAAGTGCGCTCACAATGCAGAACTAAAAGGGGTCAAGATGCCTACTTCCTATCATTGCCACATGATCCGCAAGACACGGGCAATGGATTTATATCAATCAGGTGTTCCGTTGGCACACATACAGCAGCTTCTCGGTCACGAGGATATATCAACTACAACTGGATTCTATGCCTTTGCAACACTTGACACACTTGCACGGTCAATGGCAAAAACAAATGAATCGGGAGAAAATGGAGAAAAGGTATGGAAAAATCCAAATGTAATCAATCGGCTCTATAGCCTGTGACACCTGTAAACTATGCCGATATTTGTCAGTGTAAAAGCCGTAAAATCAAGCGGTTTTCAAAATGTCGGCATAGTTGAAACTTCGGTATAGTCAAAGTAACAAGCATCGAAGGTTCCATACCGGGAAACCGCCTGATGGAAAGTATCTTCAATGATCGCTTCTTCCTGATTATCATAGAACCGGGAAGATAAAAGGTATCTGGAATGGTCATCGATTGCCGTGGAAAGGTAAGTCTGTACCTTAGCCCCATTTCTCCCAATCGGAAGCTTTGGACCATACTTGATATCCGCTTGGATCAGCATCATGCGGTGTGGTTTGCAGAAAC
>CALBNS010000065.1 GCA_937896665.1 uncultured Clostridia bacterium | reverse complement strand
TGAGGTATTCTTTTTGGTCAATTCCTTTTACTCTTTAAAGTATACAGGAAGCTCCTAAACCGCAATTGGAATATCCTTAATCTGTGGACCTGTCACATAATTATCAAGACGTACATCATCCGGTGTAAAATCATAGAAATCTTTTATTTCCGGGTTAAGCCAGAATGTCGGCGCCGGGAACGGTTCTCTTGATATGAGTTCTTCCACCAGTGGAATATGCTTGTCATAAATATGTGCATCCGCAATAACATGTACAAATTCTCCCACCTGCATATCACACACCTGTGCCAGCATATGAAGAAGGACTGCATATTGACACACATTCCAGTTATTAGCTGCCAGCACGTCCTGCGAACGCTGATTTAAAATACCATTTAAAACAAGTTTGTCGCTTCCTTTTTTCTTCGTCACATTAAACGTCATACTGTATGCGCATGGATACAGATTCATCTCATGTAAATCCTGATGTACATAAATATTTGTCATAATTCGTCGGCTATACGGATTATTCTTCAAATCATAAATTACCCTGTCCACCTGATCCATCATACCTTCTTTGTACTGGTGCTTCACACCCATCTGATAGCCATATGCTTTTCCGATCGAACCGTCTTCATCTGCCCAGCTGTCCCATATATGTGGCTTTAAATCATGGATATTGTTCGATTTTCTCTGCCAAATCCAAAGCAGCTCGTCCACACAGCTCTTAATTCCGGTACGACGAAGTGTCAATGCCGGAAATTCTTTTGACAAATCATAACGGTTTACCACACAAAACTTCTTAACAGTGTATGCAAAACTTCCGTCCTCCCATTTCGGACGTACTTTTTCACCTTCTGTACTCACTCCATTATCAATAATATCATGACACATATTTATAAATACCTGATCTGCATAACTCATACTGTAAATCCTCCTGAAATCCTTTTGTTTTCTGCAAAACCTAAAATAATTAATTGATTTTAGGACAACAAAAAAGCACGAGACGGGATTCGAACCCGCGACCCTCGCCTTGGCAAGGCGATACTCCACCACTGAGCCACTCGTGCATATCTTGTTCTTAATTCAGAACCTTTATTAAATTATAACTGCTTCTCATGAAACAGAAAGCACGAGACGGGATTCGAACCCGCGACCCTCGCCTTGGCAAGGCGATACTCCACCACTGAGCCACTCGTGCATGTCCTTGTTTCTCAACCGAACAATAGCTATTATAACGGCTGACATTCACTTTGTCAATTACTTTTTTAATTTTTATATAATATTTTTTAACTATTCAGCCACAGCAATGATGCGCCATTTCCGTGCAAACTTGTTTGCAAACGAAATTTGGTGGTATCATCGATATATGGTGTTTAGTCATAAGTCCCGGACAAAAGCTGCGTTAGCAGCGAAGGTCAGTTTACTGACATGTCTGGGTTCTGCATGGCTGAACAGTTTCTAATATTTTGGGTGTTTTTTTGTTTGGATAATTCGTATCTATACAAAAAATTCACTGTGGGATTTGACAAGCAACTCCCTGCCTTGTAATATAATACATAACAATTACATGTGTACAGACCTCAAATAATACGGGGTCTTTTATGATTATTCACGGAGGTATTTATTATGACACCAAAGCAACAAGCCTGGGAAAAGCTGGCGAATACCATAATTCAGAACCTTGCGAAAAGGAACATTGAAGGCTTCTACTGTCCAGATTGCAAAGAAGCTACTGACTTAGCAATGAATATTATGAAGGACGGGGCAACTGTCGGTATGGGCGGAACCGAGACAGTAAAAGAAACGGGTCTGTTAGATGCAGTCAAAAATTCTTCTCTTCATTTCATCGACCGCAATCAAGCTTCTACACAGGAAGAAAAGAAAGCATTATTTTTAGAAACAATGGCCGCTGATTATTTCTTAATGAGTTCCAATGCAATCACGATTGATGGGGAATTGGTTAATATCGATGGAAATGCTAATCGTGTTGCATGTCTCATGCACGGTCCTGAACATGTCATTTTAATGGTAGGCATGAACAAAGTAGTGTCTGATGTGGCAGCAGGAATTGCTCGCATACAGAACATTGCCGCTCCGCCGAATGCGGCCAGACTAGGAACACGAACACCTTGTGGTGTCACGGGATGCTGTGGTGACTGCCACAGTGAAGACTGCATGTGCTGTCAGATTGTAGTGACTCGCCATTCAAGACACAAAGGACGTATAAAGGTCATTCTAATCGGTGAGGAATTAGGATACTAGATTTAAATAAGCACCGGCTCTTGCAACATGCAAACCGGTGCTTGTTTCTTTATTTTTCCATGTATTTTTCTTTTAATGCGTCAATCGCTGCGTCATATGCTTCATTTTGTTTTTGTTGAAGCAATGTTCTTCTGATACTCTCTTTGACTTCCTCAAAAGATGCCACAGTGGCTTGATTTTTCTTTTCCACCTTAATTAAATGGAAACCAAACTGTGTCTGTACCGGTCCTACTACTGCTCCGATTTCCGCTTCAAACGCAGCCTCTTCGAATTCTTTTACCATCTGACCTTTACCAAATTCTCCAAGATCCCCTCCTTTTGCTCCCGAAGGACATGTTGAACTTTCTTTTGCTGCATCTTCAAATGTTTTCTCCCCACTAGCGATACTTTCCAGAATACTGCTGCATTTCTCCTCTGAATCTACCAGAATATGTTTTGCACTTACAGTCTCTCCTTTTTTGTAGCGATTTTGATTTGCTTCATAGTATTTGTTCATTTCTTCTTCCGAAACAGTAACATCTTTTAATACTCCACGCATCGCCATCTGCGCTAAAATGTCTCTCTCTGCGTTTGCAATCACTTTCGCAAATTCTTCTGTCTCTTCTAATTGATCATCTTCCCCTTTTTTTGCAAACAAGTGTAATGCGATTAGCTGGTCCAGACACTGTTGTCTGAACTGAGGATTGGAGAGATACGGCTGTTGTTCTCTTGGTATCCCCTGTAAAAAGGCATCAAATTCTGCCTGTGTAATTTCTTTTCCGGCAACTACTGCCAATATTTCCTGACTCATACTTTATCTCCTTATCTTTTAACTCACAAGCTGTATCATACAACAAATTATTTCATCTATGCAATAGTATTATCTTTTGCCATGAACCCCTTCGCCAATGGAACGAGATAATACGCAGCTGTACTTGCAATCATTCCAACTACAATTCCACCAGGCACATCTGTCGGATAATGCACGCATTAATCAAGAAATCCATCAATAGTGTAAATCCAATTTGACATAAGTCTAATCCTCCAGCATTGCTTATACAGAATTATATCTGTTTTTTCACAATTTGATACTCGTCACCAAACTGATAATATGGGCAATCGCGAAATTCCCCTTTAATAAAACGGTACATTTCGTCTTCATCCAGGTTCTTAGTGCAGACATAATATTCATATTCTTCGTCATATTCGTAATTCATGCAAGTTTCACAATTATTTGCCATAATCGGCTCCTCTCTAATATAGGCATTCGTGGTCAAATATCCTTTTTAGCCTAACCACACACCACTGCTATTAAAATGGTTTGTTACTCCGTTAATTACTACATCTCCGGTCACCATGGCACCGCTTGATTTCATATAGTACCAGTATCCACCAATTTTTTGCCAACCTGTCTGCATCGCCCCGCTATCATTCATGTAATACCATGTATCATCAATTTTGCACCAGCCGGTCTGCATTGCTCCGCTACTATCCATGTAATACCACGTGCCATTAACCTGACGCCAGCCCGTCTGCATTGCTCCGCCACCGTTCATGAAGTACCATATATCATTAACCTTGCACCAGCCGGTCTGCATTGCTCCGCTACTATCCATGTAATACCACGTATCATCGACTTTACGCCAGCCTGTCTGCATTACTCCGCCATCTGAAAAATAGTACCAGTAGCCGTTAATCCTCTTCCATCCATCCGCCAAACGTCCTGATGAATAATAAAACCATTTATTATTAATTTGTTTCCAACCATTTGCTTTTTCATGCCATTTGTACATTACATTACAATCTACAGTATTTTCCGTAATACCCTGTAATACTCCATTAGACGTATACTGCCACATCATATAATTTTCAATGCCATCTTTCGGTGAGAACGCCGGATTGGCCGTTCCATTTTGTAAATTTTCAGCAGAGCCATAGTCTGCTATCCATTTGTAATATGCATTCAAAGTCGGATCATTTAAAAAATTGCTCCAATAATAAGTATTAGCATAAATACCAGGCAAATATCCATTGGCAATTATTTCATCCATATAGACTTTAGCAATAGCTACTAAATCACAATTTTCCGCTTCACTTTCTATATCAGCAAAAACCGGGAGCATCGGTACAGCATTAGCGCTTTCCATCAGACGAATCATATTCTTTGCCTGCTGTCTCGCCTGTTCCACTGTAGTTGCAGTATTGTAATGATAGATTCCATATGGAATGCCCTTCTCATTCAAAGCTGCAATATTCTCTGCAAACTTTTTGTCCTTCCATGAATCCCCCTCTTCTGTCAGTTCATCACCATGACTGCAACGAACTATCACACCATCAACGTCTGTCCGAGCTACTTCATCCCAATTAACAGTGCCCTGCCATTGCGAAACATCTATAATAAAATACTTTGCTCCATCCACAACTTTTCCCTTGCCGTCAAATAGATATCTCTCACCATCTACAATCTGCCAGCCAATCTTCATTGCCCCACTGGAATCAAAATAGTATTTCGCACCGTTCACAGACTGCCAGCCTGTCTGCATTGCCCCACTGCTGTTCATATAATACCATGTTCCATCAATCTGCTGAAAGCCCGTCTGCATTGCTCCACTGCTGTTCATATAATACCATACACCGCCGATATGCTGCCAGCCCGTCTGCATTGCTCCACTGCTGTTCATGTAATACCATGTTCCATCAACCTTACACCAGCCAGTCTGCATCACTCCATCTTTATTCATATAATACCATTTGCTATTAATCAAATGCCAGCCTGTTGCACGTACACCATTTTTATAATAATACCAATTACCATTCGTGTATTCCCATCCGTTCTGTCCATTCAAATATGTAATAATTCCGTCAGCAACCGCTTCGCCCAACTTCTTTAGACCTGCCTCTGTCTGTAAAAACTTGAGGACATCTGATAAATTTGTTATAAATGCGTGCTCAATAATAATACCCGGTATACCGGATTCCTTATTACTTATCTGCACATTATAATAATCTGATAATGAACCATCTGGATATCTCTCATTGATTGTACTGTTTCTGGAATAAATTCCCCGATCATTCAGACCGATTCCTACTAATTTATCATGTACCTTCTCAGCTAGACGTTTTCCATCCGCGCCAACCTTCGGCTTCCAATTACTGTTCGGATAAATAACCTCCACACCTTTTGCAGTAGTTCCTTCCGTCTCTGCATTCAAATGAAAACTCACAAATAGACTTGCATTTGCAGCCGCAGCAGCAAGTGCCCTCTGGTCAATACATTTCGCTGAAGTTGTAAATGGATATGGGCAGGTTTCCTGCGTTCTGGTCATATATACTTCTATACCACCATGACTTTCCAACTTTTGCCTACAATAGTTCGCAATCTTCAATGTGACGATATGCTCCCTCAAGCCATTGGCGCTTGCGCCACCATGCTTACTATCATGTCCCGGATCTAATGCGACCACAACTTTATCCTGATTACCACTTTTTTCATTCCCTGCCGCTTCACTTGTCATAACAAAATTACCAAAACAACCGGTAAACAGTATAACAAAAGCAAGCAATACGCTTATCTTCCTTTTCATCTCTGCATTCCCCTTTATTATTAAACTTATGCTAAAATACTACACTAATTTTTGTCAAAAAACAACCTTTCTTTCACATCAAAAATGGGAGCAATCCAAAAACTGCTCCCACTTCTATACCTGTATGAATTTTGAATTATATTCATCTATTCTTCAGTTTCCACCAACGCAATTGCCAGCTCATCTAATTGTTTCTTTTCTACTCTCGTTGGAGCTTCTGTCATCAGACAAGACGCATCTTTCACTTTCGGGAATGCGATAACATCACGGATACTGTCCTCTTTTGCCATCAGCATAATCAGACGATCCAGACCATATGCAAGTCCTGCGTGAGGCGGTACACCATATTTGAATGCATTAAGCAGGAAGCCGAACTGCTCCTGTGCCTGTTCTTTCGTAAATCCTAATACTTCAAACATCTTGTTCTGAATTTCATTATTAAAGATTCTGACACTTCCACCGCCGAGTTCTGTACCATTTAATACGATATCATATGCTTTGGCACGTACTTTTCCCGGTTCTGTGTCAATTAAGTGCAAATCTTCTTCCATTGGCATTGTGAATGGATGGTGCATTGCTGTATAACGGTTCTGTTCGTCGTTCCACTCTAACAATGGGAATTCTGTAACCCAAAGGAATTTATAATCACCTTTGTCTAATAATTCTAACTGACGTGCAATTTCAAGACGTAGGTTGCCAAGGACATCCCACACTACCTTATTCTTATCCGCCGCAAATAATAATAAGTCGCCATTTTTACCGTCCATCGCTTTTACAAGTGCAGCCATTTCATCTTCGCTCATAAATTTAGCGAAAGATGATTTGATACTTCCATCTCCCTGAATTGCAACGTATGCAAGACCTTTTGCACCGAAATCTTTTGCAAAATCTACCAGCTTGTCGATTTTCTTACGTGGCATAGCGCCCTGTCCTTTTGCGTTGATACCACGGACACTTCCACCGTTTTCCAATGCGCTCTTGAATACAACAAACTCACAGTCTTTTACTGTTTCAGACACATCAACAAGTTCCATGCCGAAACGGATATCCGGTTTATCTGAACCAAAGCGGTCCATTGCTTCCTGCCATGTCATTCTCTGAATCGGAAGTGGCACTTCAACATCTAAGATTTCTTTGAAAACTCGTGCAAGTAATCTCTCATTTACATCAATTACATCATCTACATCAACAAATGATAACTCCATATCGATTTGTGTAAATTCCGGCTGACGGTCTGCACGCAAATCTTCATCACGGAAGCATTTTGCGATTTGGAAATAGCGGTCATATCCAGAACACATAAGTAGTTGTTTGAATAACTGTGGTGATTGTGGAAGTGCATAAAAGCTTCCCGGATGAACACGGCTTGGTACGAGATAATCTCTTGCACCTTCTGGTGTACTTCCCACTAAAATTGGTGTCTCAATTTCAAGGAAACCTTCATCAGCCAAAAATTGACGTGTCAATGTGGCCACTTTACTTCTCATAATCAGATTTCTTTGTAAATCCAGTCTTCTTAAATCCAGATAACGATATTTTAATCGTAATTCTTCTTTTGTTTTGCTATTTTCTTCAATTGGGAACGGTGGTGTCTCAGATTCTGATAATACACGGAGCGCCTTTACACGGATTTCTATCTCACCTGTTGCAAGATTCTCATTCACTGCACCGGAACGGGCTTCTACTGTTCCTACTGCTGCAATTACAAATTCACTTCTAAGGCGTCCTGCCTTCTCAAAATCTTCTTCACTTACACTCCCGTTTTCAAAAATCAACTGTAAAATTCCTGAACGGTCACGTAAATCCACGAATACAATTCCGCCTTTGTTACGGTTTTTCTGTACCCATCCCATAACGGTAACTGTCTCACCGATATTGGTTTTATTCAATTCTGCACATCTGTGGCTTCTCTTCAAGCCTTTCATTGATTCTGCCATTATCTTTTCCTCTTTCCTCATTATAATTAAATAGAGTCTTTAAAAAATTCTCTAATATCCGTATAGCCGTCATTTACAAGCTGTTCTTTCTGGAACTTCTTGTTTTTCTTCATATTTACAAGCATGACCTGCTTTCCATTGGCACGCTCTGCCTTTGCAGTTTCCAGAACTTTTAACATACCGTCTGCAGACATTCCTTTTTCAATCATAAGGGCTATCTTATCTTTACTTGTCGGTACCTGATAACCTCTTTCCAACAGAAGCATTACAATACGTTCAAATCCGATTGAAAATCCACATGCCGGAGTATTCTGACCTGTGAACTTGCCGATCATCTCATCATAACGGCCACCACCACCGACAGAACCGCCGAATTCATCCATGGAAATCTCAAAAATCGTACCTGTATAATATGACATACCACGTACCAGAGTCGGATCAAAGCTTACCTTAAACTCCGCTTCCTTGACAGCATCTACACTTGACATTATCATTGCAAGTCCGTCTGCCGTCTCTGCATCTAAGAAGCCGGCCAGTTTTTCCTTACAGTACATAACACCATCTATATCATTTGTAATAACTTTGAACAAATCAAGATATCTATCTATCGATTCTTTTGCGTATCCATTTGCTTCTAATTCGTTTGCGACACCATCAAGACCAATCTTGTCCATCTTATCAAGAATGATAAATACATTATCATAGTCTGCTTCTGCAAATCCACTGTAAGCTGCCATTGCTTTCAGTATTTTTCTGTCATTAATACGGATTGTGAAATTCTTAAAATCCAATTTTCCAAGCAGTGTTGTCGTAGCTAAAATCAACTCAATCTCTGCAAGATTTCCCGGCTCGCCGAGAATGTCAATATCGCACTGCATAAACTGACGGAAACGCCCTCTCTGTGGACGATCTGCTCTCCATACATTTCCCATCTGCAGTGCCTTAAATGGCGATGGAAGAATGTTCGCGTTGTTTGAGTAATATCTCGACAAAGGTACGGTCAGATCATAACGAAGCCCTCCGTCCACCAGATCACTTTCTGTTTCTGCTGTTTCTAATTTCAACTTCTCGCCACGTTTTAGAATTTTAAAGATTAATTTTTCATTTTCTCCCCCCTGCTTACTGCACAGGTTTTCAATATGCTCTACACAAGGTGTCTCTATAGACGAAAATCCAAAGGTACGATATGTCTCTTTAATCATCTGGATTACATAATCACGGATTTCCATCTCTGCCGGAAGCATGTCCTTCATGCCCGTCATCGGTTTCTTCTTCAATGCCATAGCCATTCTCCTTTTCGTTCTATCATCTCATCAATACGATTGATGTACTGTTCTACATCCTTCACATTCTCAATCCGCACAATTTTTTTCTGGTTGCCCGTCTTTTCGTCTGTGATAATTGCTTCTTCCGGAACCACAATCTTTGTAGAAGCACCTGCTCCTACAGCTATAATTGACTGTTTCTCTTCCATAATAAGTATATTGTATATTCCGGCTTTGTCAACCTTTGCATAGCCAACATTTTCAAAATTTCCTGCGATATTTTTCTGCCGATAAAGGTAATATGGAACAAGGTTCATCTCCTTCGCATACCCTGCCGCAAGCTCAATCATCTCAGAAAGTGTCCGGGCTGTTTTTTCGTTCTCACTTATATTTATGGCTTTTCCTTTTCTTTCCTGACCCAGTCTTGATGCACGCTTCATTGCAAGAGCATGCACCGTCAGGCTATCCGGTCCCATTCTTTGAATTTTCTCCAAAGTGTCTTTCATATCCACTGTAGTCTCACCCGGAAGCCCCGCAATCAAATCCATATTAATATTGTCGAACCCAATTTCTCTCGCTAATCCATATACGCGTTCGATATCTTCTACCGTATGACGTCTTCCAATAATAGCGAGCGTTTTTTGCTGCATTGTCTGAGGATTAATCGAAATTCTTGATATATCATGCTGCTTTAATACTGCCAGCTTTTCTCTTGTGATGCTATCCGGTCTTCCTGCTTCCACAGTAAATTCCTTCAGATTTGCAAATGAAAAGTTTTCTTCTATGTGAGTCAGTAACCGGTCAAGCTGTGCCGGCTCCAATGTCGTCGGTGTACCGCCGCCTATATAAACTGTGTTGAGTTTCTTCTCTTTCGAAACAGAACCTATAAAGGTAAGTTCTTTACAAACTGCATCCAAATAGTCGTCCACACGTTTTTTCCACTCTACAATCGGATAGGAAGTAAAAGAACAGTAAGAACAGGTTGTAGGACAGAACGGAATTCCGATGTAAAGACTGTAGCCATCCTTATAATCCAACTGCTCCAGCTGTACTTTTTCACGCTTCGCCACTTCCAGCCCCAGTCCTGCTTTCACTCCTGTGACCTGATAGTTTTCCTGCATATATGCAATTATATCTTTTTCCGACATCCCTTGTTCTAACAATCCCATCATAATCTTTGTCGGTCTGACACCAGTAAGAGTCCCCCATGCTAGTTTCTGACCGCTAATTTCAGAAGCCCATTGGTAAACTTTTATATTAACATATTGCTTTTTTTCTTTTCTTGTCGCCTTATTTACAACTTCATCTTGATGAATTGCAATAGACTTCTCATCGCCATCATCCATCTGAATACCGACTAGAATTTCGCTCTCCGACTCTACCTGCTGTTGAACTTCCATCCCCGGATAAAAAGCTTTCATCATGTGATACATGTCGTACGCATACATTTCACTATTTACTCGTATTTTTATCATCTTATACCTCATTTCACAAATTCGGGACGTAGCAAAATTAAATTATTTTACTACGTCCCCAAATTGCATCATTTTACACAACAAACGGATTGCATCGTTTTTCATCCACAATACAAGTCAATTCACTATGTCCCGGATAAACCATAACATCGTCCGGCAAACAAAAGAGTTTATCTTTGATAGATTTTACCAGAGTAACCATACTGCCTGTTGGAAAATCGCTTCTTCCGACGCTATTACAGAATAACGTGTCACCGCTAAACAACACAGCTTCCGATTCCACATAATAACAGCAGCCGCCTTTTGTATGTCCCGGCGTATGGAGCACCTTGAAATCATATCCTGCAAGATGCAGGACTTCCCCGTCTCGCACACCTTTCCCATTTGTATATGAATAACTGCTTCCAAATGCTACAGACAGATTCCACTCTGGTCTTTCAAGCACTTCTTTTTCTTCCTCGTAAAGATATACAGGAATCTGGAATTCTTCTACCCAGCCATCAATACCCATCACATGGTCAAAATGTCCATGTGTCAAAAGAATTGCCCTCGGCTCGTAACCGGTCCTTTTTATATAAGCTCTCATATAATCCGGGCACACAGCCGGATCCACGATGACAACCTCTTTTGTATCCTCATTTTCAATCAAATAACAATTCGTTGCCATCGGTCCTAACACATATTTTTCTATTTTCATACTTCACTATCCTATTGCACGTTCAATATCAATTACACTTTCAATCTGACGCAGTTTTTCTACAATATGATTCAGTTCCTCTCGTCCGCCAACTACAAAACTCAGTTCCAAAGTAGCAACTCCCTGCTTACTGACATGTGTATTGATTGAACTAATATCTATTTTACTTTCTGTGAATACTTTTGACACTTCCATCAACAAGCCTTGCCTGTTATTTGCAAATATCTTAATACTAGACAGATACTGTCCACTCGTTTCTGCAATACCTGCTTCCCACTCAGCATCTATCAGACGCAGCCTTTCTGTTTCCGAAAGATTCAATATATTAATACAGTCTGTTCGATGAATCGACATGCCACGCCCCCTCGTGACAAAACCAACAATCTCATCACCCGGAACCGGATTACAACATCTCGAGAAACGTACTGCCATATCATCAATACCTTTGACTACAATTCCACTCTTTGACTTCGTGACATGTACTTTATTTTTCGATGCCTCAGAAACACGCTCTATGATCTTTTCGTCTGTGAGTACTTCTTTGTGATCCTTCTCGTATTCTTCCAACAAGCGATTCACAACCTGTCCTTCTTTCAGACCGCCATGACCAATTGCTGCAAGAACTGAGTCCCAATCACGAAAACCATACTTTGTCTGTACAATCTGCATATATTTCGGCTTTGTCAAATCACTAAGTACCAGTGACTTTGCTTTACAATATGCACTCACCATTTCTTTTCCGCGAACAATATTTTCTACTTTGAATTCTTTTTTGAACCATTGATTAATCTTATTGCGTGCCTGTGTACTCTTAACAATATTCAACCAGTCACGGCTTGGTCCTTTTGAATTCTGTGATGTCAGAACTTCAATTCTGTCTCCATTCTGAATCTTATAGTCTATATTCACCAGTTTGCCATTGACACGTGCCCCTACCATCTTATTTCCTACCGCGCTGTGAATTGCATAGGCAAAGTCAATCGGTGTAGAGCCATTCGGCAGATTCTTTACATCCCCATTCGGAGTAAAACAATAAACATCCTCAGCAAATAAATCCAAATCGCCCTTTAAAAGGCTTAAGAACTCACGGTTATCTGTGTTCTGCTGCCACTCCAGTATCTGCCGAAGCCAACTTAATTTCTCTTCTTCCTGAGCTGCAACGCTCTTCTTGCCGTCATTAGATTCTTTATATTTCCAGTGAGCTGCAATACCATATTCTGCGGTCTTATGCATCTCTTTCGTACGGATCTGAATTTCAAACGGCTGACCGACAGAGCTCATAAGTGTTGTATGGAGCGACTGATACATATTCGGTTTCGGCATCGCAATAAAGTCTTTGAAACGTCCAGGAACCGGAGTATACATCTCATGAATCACACCAAGAGCTGCATAACAGTCCCTCACAGAATCTACAATAATACGCACGGCAAACAAATCGTAAATCTGGTCCACAGTCTTATCCTGATTCACCATTTTTTTATAAATACTGAAGAAATGCTTTACTCTTCCTTTGACCTCTGCCTTAATATTCGCATTCTCCATATGCTTGGTCACTTCATTAACAATCTGCCGGACAAATTCTTCACGCTCTGTCTTTCTTTGATTAATCTGCTGCACCAAGTCAAAAAACACTTCAGGTTGTGAGTACTTCAATGCCAAGTCATCAAGCTCCGTCTTAATCTTCGAAATACCAAGACGTTGTGCAATAGGAGCATAAATATCCATGGTCTCTTTGGCTTTTTCTATCTGCTTTGCCGGACGCATGAACTCTAATGTTCTCATATTATGCAGACGGTCTGCAAGCTTAATCAAAATAACCCGGATATCTTTTGCCATTGCAAGAAACATCTTTCGTAAATTTTCCGCCTGCACTTCCAGTTTATCAGAAGAATAAGACAACTGTCCCAACTTGGTTACACCATCAACCAATAGGGCAACTTCATCTCCAAAAATCTCCTTGATTTCGTCTTCTGTCATGACCGTATCTTCCACGACATCATGCAGAATTCCCGCCACAATGGTCTCTTTATCCATCTCCAGTTCAGCAAGAATCGTCGCAACCCAGAGTGGGTGGATAATATATGCTTCCCCTGATTTGCGATATTGTCCCTCATGCGCTTTATAGGCAATGTCGAATGCCTTCACAACCATCGAAATATCTGCCGATGGATGGTACTTTCGGATGCGGGTAATTAAAGCCTCATACAATTTCTTTGGATCTTGATAATCTTCCGGTGCTTTTACCGCATGACCATCTACCATTGGAAATGTTTTATTCGGTTTTTCTAACACTTTGTCGTCAGCCATACCTTCGCCCCCTCCGGTCTTTACTTACCAGGATATGCTATCACAGTCTCTATATCGTATCCTTCTAATCTCTTTCTTCCTTCTAAACCTTGTAATTCCATCAAAGATATAATTCGTACAACAATTCCGCCCAATCCTTCAATCAGCTCAATCATTGCCTTTACCGTTCCGCCTGTCGCCATCAAATCATCAATAATGACAACCTTCTGTCCTGGCTTGATGGAATTCTTGTGCATCTCAATCTCAGCACTTCCATACTCCAAATCATATCGAACCGAAACCGTCTCACAAGGAAGTTTTCCTTTCTTACGAACCGGCACAAACGGTTTGTGCAGATTATATGCAATCGGAACCCCGAAAATAAATCCTCTTGATTCCGGTCCTACTACCACATCAAATTCAACATCTTTCAATTTTTCCTGCATCAAATCAATTGCCAGATGTAAACCTTCTGCATCTCCCAAAATACTTGTTACATCACGAAAAATGATTCCGGGCTCTGGAAAATCTACGATACTTCTAACATATTCTTCAATTGGTTTTCCCATCTTTTTCACCTCAGTTTAAAAAAGTATATTTTAGTATATCACTTTTCTTTTTATTTTTCAAATTGTTTATAATTACTAATTACTGTTTTTGTCAGATTATTGATAATTTTGAATAATAATCTGCACGGTTATCCTATTCATATATTCATTCACATTCGGATAATATGTGAACGCCATCCTGATACCACTTTTTCTTCCATTTAGCATACTCCTAACAGCATCCTCCCCGTGTTTCTCCTGGAGATATTGCAGAAATTTAGGGATGTCTCCAAAATACAGGGCATCTCTTACCGTTCCCTCCGCATCCCGCACCTGGAATTTCAGTACGTTCTGATTTTTGCCAAGAATCTTTCCATCTAAAAGTTCAATATTCTTCTCTACAAAAATCGGTTTGGCATTTCCCTTTCCAAACGGCTCTAATAACTCTAGTTCTTCCACAAGTTCAGTGGTTACATACCGAAGCGGCATCTGCATATCAATCGAGATTTTTGGAATAAGGTTCTCATCACTCAGCCCCGAATATTTGTTCAATTCCTTTCGCAGTCTCTCCACATTACATTCTTCCAGAGACAGTCCTGCTGCCAGTTTATGTCCTCCAAATTTCGTAAGCAGCTCCTTACAACGATTTAGACCTTCATACATATGATAACTCTCAATGGAGCGTCCGGAGCCTTTTACCCCCTCCTCTGCCTTCGTCAAAATGAATGTCGGTTTATAATACCGTTCCCGGATTCTTCCCGCCACAATTCCGGCAAGACTTTCATGACACTCCGGCAGGTAAACAACCAATACCGAATCCTTGTTCAAACCGCTGCTTTCCACCTGACGGACAGCTTCCTCCACAGCAACCGCTGTCATGTCTTTCCGGTTATCGTTCAATGCTTTTAAATCACCCGCCAATATATCAGCCTCTTTTTTCGTTCTGGCACACAAAAGTTCTAATGCCCGCTTTGCTGTATCTAAACGTCCACTGGCATTGAGACACGGCCCGATTACAAATCCAATATGATAAGATGATAATCGCTCCACATCAACTCCGGTACATTCTATCAATGCTTTTAATCCCAGATTTTTTGTTCTTTTTAGCATCTCAAGTCCCTGCTTTACAAAAATCCTATTTTCGCCGACTAAATCCATCACATCTCCAACCGTGGCAATCGCAACATTCTCCATCAGATAGTCCACATCCTCTGCGTCCCGTCCGGACATTTCGAACAATGCTTCTACCAATTTGTAGGCAACGCCGGCTCCACACAACTCCTTGAACGGATAACCACACTCCTGCTGTTTCGGATCAATTATCGCATCTGCCTCTGGAATAATATATCTTCTTCCACTTTCATCCTCTTCAAAGGGCACTTCATGATGGTCTGTCACAATAATAGTCATTCCCAAACTTTTTCCATATGCAATCTCGTCCCTTGCTGCAATCCCATTATCACAAGTAACAATGGTATCAACATCTGCATCAAAAGCACGGTCTATCAACGCCTTATTCAGGCCATATCCATCCTTCATTCTGTCAGGAATGTCAATATCTACATCACCACCCAATGTCTTCAGCCCTTCCAGCAGGATATAAGTTGCATTAATTCCGTCAATATCGTAATCACCGATAATCCTGATTTTCTTTTCTTCCAGAATTTTTTCTTTCAGAATATCCACTGCTTTATCCATATCTTTCATCAACATGCCATCATGCAAATCCGCAATTGTACCATTCAGATAAAGCTCAATCTCTTTTTCACCCACCACATCCCTGTTGCGGATCAGCCGGGCTAAAATTGGATGAATATGAAATTTCTCTGCAATTTCCTGAAAGGGTGCACCTTTTCTCATTACAAACCATTTTTCCATAGGAAACTCCTCTTATAAAATGAGGCGGAAGAAATTTGTCATTTCCCCGCCCCTACATCTATTATTCTGCTAAAGCCGCTTTGATCATAATTGCGCACTCCACACGTTTCTTTTGCATTTCACAGCCGATATCATATGCATCATGAATAGAACCATGAAACTTATATGAATTGGCCATACATCCACCGCTGCAATAGAACTTTGCAAAACAATTTTTACACTTTCCTTTCGAATATACACTGCAGCCTCTGAATTCATCAGCTATCTCTGTTTTTACGACACCTTCATCCACATTTCCCATCAGGAAATCCTCATCGCCTACAAACTGATGACATGGATATAAATCTCCCCAAGGTGTAACTGCCAGATATTCTGTTCCGGAACCGCATCCGGACAATCGTTTTGCGACACACGGTCCTCCGTCCAAATCAATCATGAAATGGAAGAAATTAAAGCCTTTTCCCGCCTTTTCGCGTTCAATCATCTCTTTTGCCAACTTATCATATTCTGCAAAAATCTGTGGCAAATCTTCTTTCTTTATCGAATAAAATTCAGAATCTTCTCCCACTACAGGCTCAACAGAAACCTGCTTAAATCCTAAGTCAGCGAAATGGAGTACATCATTCGAAAAATCGAGATTCTCTCTCGTGAAAGTTCCACGCACATAGTATTTCTCCTGATTGCGGCTCTCTGCCAATTTCCGGAATTTTGGAACGATCAGTTCATAACTTCCTTTTCCATTGCGGAACGGACGCATATTGTTATTAACTTCCTTACGTCCATCAAGACTCAGTACGACATTGTCCATCTCTTTATTCACAAATTCCTGTACTTCATCATTTAAAAGCACACCGTTTGTCGTAATCGTAAAACGGAAATGTTTATCATGAAGCTTTTCCTGCTCTCTTCCGTAAGCCACCAGATCTTTGACAACCTGCCAGTTCATCAATGGTTCCCCACCGAAGAAATCCACCTCAAGATTCCTTCTGTTTCCGGAATTTGCAATCAGAAAATCTAAGGCTTTTTTGCCCACTTCATAAGACATCAAAGCCCTTCTTCCATGATATTCTCCTTCCTCCGCAAAACAGTATTTACATGCCAGATTACAGTCATGGGCAATATGTATGCACAATGCCTTTACGACAGTCTTTCTATTCTTGACTGCACCTATGTAAGCTTCGTATGTATCTTTTGTAAAAAGCTGTCCTGCTTTTGTAAGCTCTATAATATCTTCCAATGCTTCCGCAAGTTCTTCCTCACTGTATTTATCTTTCAATTCACAGATTACATTTGTTTTCGTCTCCTCACTGCACAAAGTTTCTTCTGTATGTTCTGGATTCATTACTTCCAGACAAGCAATCACGTCATAACATACATCATCCACAACATGTACAGAACCACTATTCACATCAAGTACAATCTGATAACCATTGTTTTTATATTGATGAATCATCCTTTTTCCTTTCCTATGTTTCCGTGTGCATCGTTGCACCAAGTGTTTTTCATGATATAGGAAAGTCGAGGACTTTCCTATATCATGAAAAACAGCGACCGAAGCCGCTGTCTTGCTCACTTATTAAAATTTATTTCTTTTGTTCACAAACCTGATTTCCAACTGTGCAAGATGTCTTGCAAGCTGATTGACAAGATGTCTGGCACTCTCCACATCCACCTTTTTTTACTGTATTGTTTAATGTTTGTGTATTCAATGTTTTGATATGTTTCATTGTCGTTTCCTCCTTCGATTTATACTTCTGCTATTATATCATAGGTTTAGACGTTTTTAAAGTCTTTTTTTCTTTTGCTGTGAAAGCTACGAAACCATCCCGCCAAACATACCGCCTCCCGCACAGAGCAGGAATGTAGTCACAATATTCGTGCCATTCCCCTGCAAAGTACGATACACTCCCAATGAAATTACAAGAAGCAAGCCAAAGTAAATAACCCCCAATGATAATCCCCAGACAAATCGTCTCACTTTTGCCCATTTCCCTAGAATAAATCCTCCGGCAAATGTGGACAGCACATAAATCACTATGATACCTGCAGTCACCTTCTGTTCGTCCAGTTCCAGTTTATATAGCAGAACAGTTAAAATCACAAGCAGAATTCCACTTACAAAATAAGATGCCAATAAAGCTTTCAGCATCAGAGTAGCTTTTTTCTCCATGTCCTTACCCTCCTTACATATCACAATCTATGATTGTCCGAAGGGTTTTATGCTTCTATTGTTCCATTTGTTTTCCCAGAAAACCTGCTGCACAATGAGCCATTTTCTGTTCTGTCTCACCAAATTTTCTTTTTGCATCTTTATCTAGTATCAAAACAGCACCTATCACATCTCCTTCACAAAGAATCGGTACAATCATTTGGTTGATGTAATCCTCAGCCTGTTCATCAAGAATCTGCATATACCTCTTCTCACCCGGCACTGCAAATACCTGTCCCCGTTCCATAAGCACATGTTCTAATTGTCTGCTTATGAACTTATCCTGCAAGTCTTTTTTTCCTGCACCGGAAGCAGCTATAATCTGATCGTGGTCCGCCACACATACTGTACAACCTAGTGTGGTTGCAATACTCTCAGCATATTCCTTTGCAAATGCCGACAACTCACCAATCGGCGAATATTTTTTGAGAATAATTTCACCTTCTCTGTCTGTAAAGATTTCCAGTGGGTCACCTTCCCTGATTCTTAAAGTTCTTCTGATTTCCTTTGGGATAACAACACGCCCGAGGTCATCTATTCTTCGAACAATTCCGGTTGCTTTCATAATACCTTCTCCTTATACATGATTTTTATCGGTAACAATCTACTCTTAAAATGAAAAAAATCGTAAACACTGATTTTATACTATTAGTATCACTCATTTTTTAGAAATTATGAGTTGTTTTACCAGTTTTATAAGAAGAATTGTATTTTAAAATTGACCCTTAATATCATATAGATCTTTATATTTGCCGGTCAGGTATTCAATATAATACTGTGGATTGAACGGTTCAGCTGTTGATTCTTTCAACAACTCTTGCGCTGTCTTAGAACCTCCATATTTGTGAAATTGCAATTAACAATAGTATGTTCCTCTATTTTGGAATTTTCAAGGTCTTGAGATATTCCTTTTGCTCTGGAGTAATGCGATAACTCTCCACGGCTTTCTGAATAGTCTTATTATGTGTCCAGACGTCCAGCCTTTGTTCCTGTATATATGGCAATACAGCATCATATTGCTTTGCAAGCCCTGTCGCAAAATACCATGCAATCATCATATTTATATAATATTCTTCTGACTTTATAGCTGCAACCATCCCCGGATATTCTGGTTTAAAATATTCATCAAGATAGAATTTCATCAACATCCCTATTCCAAAACGTACCGTGTAGGTATGTTCCGAGTTAAGCCATACTTTGATTTCCTCAAGAAGCTCTGATAAATGCTTCTTAAACACTTTTGGCGACATGGAATCACATGTCGCCCAGTTATCTACATATGGTAAAAATTGATGCAATGCCAAAACACATGCATCATAATCCTTTATTTTCTCAAGTAGAAAACCATGCAGGTTGTTTTCTTCATAATATTGGTGCGGCAAATCAGCTATGAACTTCCTTGCTGCTTCACTTCCGTTCAGTTCTCTTGCAAACTTACGCAATTCTGGTATACGCACACCAATCACATTGTCCGGATTAACCGTCGGCATCAGTTTGCAATGAAACTGTTTATATGTGAGATCCTGTAATGAAAACAATCGTTCCAGAATATAACTATTTTCCATCTTATCTTCCTTTATTCTTATCCAATATACTCACATGCAGCCAGACTTGCCACGGCTCCATCAGATGCTGCCGTAGTAAGCTGACGTACAGTCTTCGTTCTGCAGTCACCTGCCGTAAAAATCCCTTCTGCATTCGTTCTACAGTCTTCTGCCGCTTTTATATATCCACCTGCATCCAGTTCAATAACATTTGCAAAGTCCGTATTATCCGGCATCTGCCCAATTGCAATAAATAACCCTGCAACCGGAAGTTCTTTGATTTCTTCCGTCCTTACATGCTGTACGGAAATGGACTCCAGTTGTTCCTCACCATTCAGTGCCGCGACCCTACTCTCCAATATAAACTGCACATTTGCTTTTTCCTTTAATCTGTTTACCAGCTTTTCTTCCCCACGAAACTCATCTCTGCGGTGAATCAAATAAACAGTATTGCAATAATTGGATAAAAAGAGAGCATCTTCCAATGCTGTATTTCCTCCGCCGGCAACTGCTACGTCCCTGCCACGGAAAAACATCCCATCGCAAGTTGCACAATAAGAAATGCCACGGCCAATCAGCCTTTCTTCTCTTTCCAGATTCAATGGTCTGTTCTTCGCACCTGTCGCCAGAATAACACTTCTGCACTCATATTCCCGCCGTTCAGTCACGACCACTTTCTTGTTTCCCTGATTCAATATCTTAACTGCCTTTTCAAATTCTACAACTGCGCCAAGCGCTGTTGCCTGTTCATATAGGTTTGTGGCAAATTCGAAACCGGAAACCTGTTTAATTCCAGGATAATTTTCAATCTCCGGTGTATTAACAATCTGACCTCCGTATGTCTTTGCTTCCAGCACCAGCACTTTCTTACCAGCACGCACCCCATAGATTGCGGCAGACAATCCCGCTGTTCCGGCCCCTACAATAATAATATCATACATGCCTTTTACGCTCCTCTAAGCCAATAAATCCAATATTGCTGCTTTTGACTGAAAACCTACACTTGATGCTGCTGTTTTTCCATTTTTAATAACAATCAATGTTGGAATAGACATTACCTGAAACTGTCTTGCCAATTCAGGCTCCTCATCTACATTAACTTTGCAAATTTTCGCATCCGTCACTTCACCTGCCAATTCATCAATTACAGGTGCAAGCATTTTACATGGTCCACACCATGCTGCCCAGAAATCCAATAATACCGGTTTTTCTGAATTTAAAACTTCACTTTCAAAATTTTCCTTTGTAATGTGTAATGCTGCCATAATCATTCTCCTTTTCTTTATCATATAAATTTACATTGTTACATTCAAAAGTACCACTTTTACTATCTTATACAAATATACACCACATAAGCAATATATACTGCAAGCATAACCATGCCTTCTTTTTTTCCTACCTGCTGCTTTGTACATGCAAATACATAGACTAAAAGACTTGTTGCAATCAACACTGCCACATCGACCACGTTTTCCATAATAAAGGCAATCGGACTTAACGTACCTGCAATACCAAGTACGAACAAAATATTGAAAATATTAGAACCTATAACATTCCCAAGCGCCAGATCAACTTCATTCTTTCTCGCTGCTACTATCGAAGTCACAAGCTCTGGAAGACTTGTTCCAAATGCAACAATCGTCAGACCAATCAGGTTCTCACTAAGGCCTAACTTAGAAGCAATCACAGTGGCACCACCTACAACAAAGTCGCCGCCGAATTTAATTGCAAGCATTCCGCCAACGATATAGATGATACAGCGGGTTACAGAAAGTAATTCCTGCGCCTCTTCCTCTGCTGATATATTCGTTCTCGCTTTCATTGCAGAGAGAACCATATATACAAGATACCCAATAAAAATTGCCAAAAACACAAGACCATCAATTCTTCCAAGTGTCATTCCCATATAACCCAACACAACTAACAAGACTGCACACAAGATAGAAAATGGAAATTCTTTTCTCAAAGTATCCCTCTGAATTGCCAATGTAGTAAAGAGTGCACATATACCACAAACTGCCATCAGATTAAAAATATTGGAGCCTACTGCATTGGCCACTGCAAGTGCGTTACTCCCTGTAAGCGAAGCTGTCACACTGACTGCACATTCTGGAAGGCTGGTTCCCATCGCCACAATGGTAAGTCCAATGATAATCGACGGTACCCGCAGCCTTTTTGCCACGGAAGAGCTTCCATCGACAAAAAAATCTGCTCCTTTAATTAATAATGCAAAGCCCAATATTAACATTAGGACTGCTTTCAATATTGCTACCATATCTTTTCCTCTTTCATTATTTTTTCTATAGTTCTCCTAGTCTACACGCTCCTAGACTCTTTTGTCAATCATTTACAGAAACTTTCTTCCATCACTCTTCTTTCGGAAGTTTTTTCAAAAACCGTATTGTCAACGGAAGCGTAATCACAAACGCAATCACATCTGCCAATGTCTGTGCCATCTGAATACCTAAAAGCCCCATTATTTTTGACAATACTATAATTAATGGAACAAACAACAAACCACTTCGAAGCATAGAAAGAAATGTAGCACTTCTATTCTCACCAATACTCTGAAACAGCATAGATGCAAAAATTGTCAGCGGCTGAAAGAATAACGCTGCCAGTTGAAACCTTAATGCAACTGTTCCGATTTGTATTACCTGCGGGTCATCTCTAAAAATCCCCACCAGATTTCCAGAAATAAAGATTCCAACCACTGCCGGCACACCCAGGAAAATTTCCCCTGCGCTCCATGTAAAATAAAACGCCTTTCGTACCCTCTCATATTTCTTAGCACCATAGTTAAAAGCCGACACCGGCTGAAATCCTTGCCCGATTCCAAGTCCCACTGCAAAGATAAAGAAACTGATTCTATTTACAATCGACATCGCTGCAACTGCCGCATCTCCATACAGGCCTGCCAGACCATTCAACACCATAGTTGATACACTGTTCAATCCCTGACGGATTAGACTTGGAAAACCAGTCTGCATAATCAAGAGTAACTTTTTCTCATGTCCTCTTATCTTTGAGAGAGAAAGACGACTCTGGGTCTTCCCCCTAAGAAACATACTCAAAAGAATTGCGAAGCTGATACACTGTGAAATAGCGGTAGACAGCCCGGCCCCTGCAATTCCCATATCAAACCCGAAGATTAAAATCGGATCCCCTATAATATTAAGGCATCCTCCAATCGTCAGCCCAATCATCGCAAGATATGCTTTTCCTTCATAACGCAAAAGATTGTTCAAAACAAAACTCGCCATCATAACCGGAGCTGCCAATAAAATATAAATGCCATATGATCTCGCATAAGGAAGAATTGTCTCCGTACTTCCTAATAGCCTCATCATAGGATTGATAAATATTAATCCGAATATTGTAATCGCCACACCTGCAATTAAAGATGCAAAGAAACTCAATGAAGCATAAATTCCGGCATGCTCTACATCCTGTTCCCCCAGTTTTCTTGCAACAATACTCCCTGCGCCATGACCAAACATGAACCCCACTGCCTGAATAATTGCCATCAGACCAAATAGGATTCCAACTGCACCGCTGGCACTATTGCCTAGCTTACCGACAAAAAAAGTATCTGCCATGTTATAAATATTCGTTACCAGCATACTGATTGTTGTTGGTATGCCAAGTATAATTACAAGTTTTGACACTGGCGTGTGAATCATTTTATCATACTGTGCATTGCTCTGCTCTTTTATATTCTCTGTCCTTTTCATTATACAAAAACCACCAATGATTCTATGTGAATTTTCTTTATATTCTACCCATTTTCCATCAAAAACACTATAACAAAAATAATTCTTATATACAACCATTTTACATTTATTATTTTTGCATAAATTTATTGACTTTTGTCTTCAAAAATAGGAAAATATGACTATAATATTCAAGATAATTGAAAAGGTGGGATGAGTATGAAAAACAAAATACAAGCACTAAAGAGAGCATTAGATTCCAGCAAATATACCGTTGCTGTATGCGGTTCTGAAATCTTAAGTGAATGTGGCTATTCCGGATTATTGTCACCGGAAATTGCTTACGATATCGAAGCAAGATATGATGAGTCTCCTGAATATCTATATTCTGGTGCTTACTATAGCACACGACCGGAGAAATTTTTTGAATTTTACAGAAATGAAATTTTAAATGTAGATGTTGAACCTAGTGCCACATTTTATGCACTTGCAGAGCTCGAAAAAGCAGGCAAAGTACAATGCATTATTTCAAAGAACAATTATGGGCTTTCCGAAAGAGCAGGATGTAAGAAGGTACTGAATATTTATGGATCAATCTATGACAACGTATGTTCTCGTTGTGGAACACCATACCCTCTGGAATATGTAAAAAATTCCAAACGTGCCCCTCTCTGTGAAAAATGTCAGGGATTAATTCGTCCGAAAGTGAAGCTTTTCGGAGAAATGGTTGACCATCAGATGATGACAAGAATTGCAGATGAGATTTCTAAAGCCGATGTACTTCTGCTTTTGGGTTCACCTTTTGACTCTAATACGTTCAGCAAGTATTACAAATATTTCCAGGGAAGCACTGTTGCTATGATTCGTGCATTAGAGCATTTTACGGATCAGGAAGCTGATATTGTGATTCATGACCAACCAAAGAACGTACTTCCAAAAGTATTGGAATAGGTTTTATTATTACATAAAAAAGATTGCGCATTTGCGCAATCTTTTTTATGCGTTCGCATATATTTTTACTATTTCTATAATCATATCTGTTGCAAGATCCATTCCTTCCACAGTCACATGTTCATACGGACCATGGAACGCGAAACCACCTGTTCCCAGATTCGGGCATGGCAATCCTCTAAAGCTCAACTGGCAGCCATCTGTACCCCCACGAATTGGCACTACTTTCGGCTCAATCCCAACTGTTTTCGCTGCCTTTTGGGCGTTTTCAACCAGATGCATACAACCTGCAATAATCTCCGCCATGTTCTTATACTGATCTTTAACAGTCAGCTGAACTGTTCCTTCGCCCCATTTTTCATTCATAATCTTTTCGATATGAAGCAATGTATTTTTTCTTGCATTAAAAAGCGAAACATCGTGATCTCGCACAATATATTCTAATTTAGCCGAGGCTACATCGCCTTTCATCTTATCCAAATGGAAAAATCCTTCATACTCTTCCGTATCACGTGGCGTTTGTGTACCAGGAAGCAGAGCATTAATCTCCATTGCTACCAAACTGGCATTAATCATCGTATTCTTTGCGCTGCCGGGATGAACATTAAATCCGACAATGTCAAACACTGCACTGCAGGCATTAAAATTCTCATATTCGATGCCGCCTTCTGCATCTCCGTCCAATGTATAGGCGAAATCCGCATCAAAATTTTCCACATCAAAACTATGCGAACCGGTTCCCACCTCTTCATCTGGTGTAAACGCAACACAAATCTGCCCATGCGGAATATTTTCCGAGATTATCCTCTCCAACATTGTCATAATTTCGGCAACACCTGCCTTATCATCTGCACCTAAAATCGTAGTACCATCTGATGTAATCAGCGTACGTCCCCTAAGCGACGCAAGATGAGGAAAAGACTGCACACTAAGTACACGCCCACTCGTTCCAAGATCCAAGTCTCCACCGTCATAATTCTCTGTAATCACCGGTACAATATCATGGTCGCAAAAATCTGAAACTGTATCCATATGTGCAATAAAGCCTAGTTTTGTCTTATCTTCATATCCCGGCGTTGCAGGCAGCACTGCATATACAAAACATTTATCATTCATATATACATTTTCCACACCAAGCTCTTTTAATTCGTTTAATAAAAGTTTTGCCAGTTCAAACTGACATTTTGAAGTAGGAACCGTCTCACTGTCTTCATCACTTGGAGTACGTACTACAACATAATTTAATAATCGTTCATATGCTTTCATTTATCCATTCTCCCTCTTTGCTTCTAAATACATGTCACGATATAATAATGCATACTTAACGAAGGCAAATATCGTTAATCCATAGCCTGCTATAATTAAACCATCTGCAAGCCACTCTGAAATTCCCGGAACCAAAAGTAGTAAAAAGATAATACTATAGGTATATGCTGTACATACTTTCCCATACCACTTCGCACCATCCATTCGTTTTCCTTTTCCCAGCATAATGCCGCCCATGACAACCATATATCCCTCTTTGATGAGATATAACAGCACCAGATTCTTCATCAATGGAAAATGAAAAGAAAGGCTGATTACTGCTGCAGTTAATGTCAGCTTGTCCGCAATGGGATCTAACAGCTTCCCCCACCCTGTTATCATATTAAATCGTCTTGCAATTCTTCCGTCAAAGCAATCTGTAAGTCCCGATATCAAAATAACACCGGCAGCCTTCATATATCCTTCCGTATCAGTAGCCTGAAAATAGAGCCACAAATACAATGGAATCAGCAAAATTCGGAAGTACCCTAACAGATTCGGAATCGAAAACAATTCTCTCTTCCAGTTTTTTTTCAATTTGAATCATCCTTTCTTCTGTATAACTCGCCGCGAGATTCTATATAAAGCTTTGAGATTTCTTAATAAAACTCCTAATGTGAATGGTTCAAAATAATCCTCGTCTATACAATCCGAAATCATTTTCCCCCGCACATCACCTTCATATACTCTATATTCTTCCAAGAGTGAAAGCAAATCGTCCGGCTTGTAGCTGTAGCATGGTCTGTTAATCGGATACTCCATCTGTTTTAATACATAAGTCACAAATTCCGTACACGAATACGCCTTATATGTTTCAAAGCCTTTCGTAATGGGATAACTCAGTACCGAAAACAGATTATACATATACTCCGGATCGTTCATCATACTATGTATCGTTGTCTCAAGCCATTCATATTGCTGCTCTGTTACCGGAAGTTTATATACAACAATCGGAACAGGCTTATTTTTTCGCAACGTGTATCTCGCGATATCTTCTTTCACTAAACCACCAACCAAAAGCGCATGATGCTTTGTGCGTGCGAATGCGTATATCCGTTGCAAATCCTCATCCAGGCTAATGGCCGCATGATTATAAGATGTGTGCCCAATCTTACGAATAAGATATGCAAATTTTGTGGGTGTTTTAGAAAGCATTAAATAGATATGTTTCATCTTGTGTATCTCCTCATAGTCGTTAGAATCAGTTTAACTCAAAAATTGCTTTGTTGCAATAGTATAACTTTAACCAATCCACTCTTTTATCTGTCCCAGAATAATATTCATAAGATTTGTTCTTGCTTCCACACTCGCCCATGCAATGTGAGGAGTAATCAAAAGCCGCTTGCTGTCGTTCAAGGATAACAGTGGATTATCGGCAGTCATCGGTTCTACGGAAAGTACGTCAAGTCCGGCTGCTGCAATCTGATCTTTTTTCAGCGCATTTACAATATCCTTTTCTACCACAATTGCACCACGACCCAGATTCAGGAAAATAGCTGTCGGTTTCATTTTTGCAAATGCCTGTTCATTCATTAACCCTTCTGTATCCTCTGTCAAAGGTGCATGAACGGATACAATATCTGAATTCTTTAAAAGTGTGTCAAAATCCACACGGGTATACCCTTCCTGACTGTTTTTGCCCGATGTAGAATAGTAAATAACGTTTGCTCCAAAGGTCTTTGCTATATCCGCCACACGTCTTCCAATATTTCCAAGTCCAATAATTCCCCAGGTTTTTCCATGAATTTCATGAAAATGCTCTGCAAAATGAGTAAATATGGTATCATTCACATACCTTTCCTCTTTCACATATGCGTCATAATAGCTTAACTTTTCCAAAAGATAAAACAGCATGGCAAATGTATGCTGTGCCACAGATTCTGTAGAATATCCCGCTACATTACGCCATTCAATATTTCTTTTTGCAAGATACTCTTTATCCAAATTATTCGTTCCTGTTGCTGTCACACACACTAATTTGAGTTTTTCAGCAGTTCCTATCGTCTGTTCATTAATCTGTACTTTATTCAAAACTATAACGTCTGCATCTCTTACACGTTCTGGAACCTCTTCATCGCCGGAAAAACCATATTTCACAACTTCACCAAGTTCATCATATCCGGACAGGTCAATATCCTCCCCTATAGTCTTTACATCCAAAAAAACGATTTTCATCACGAATCTCCTCCTACCCTGTTTCCATATTACAGTATAGAGTTTTTGAAAGAATCTGTCAATTTCTGTACAAATGTGTTAAAATAGGATGGTATGTGACAAAATAGATGTAAAGGAGAAAGATTTGATATGAACAGACGAAAAATGAAGACATTTGCAATGGATCTTTTTATTGATATATTAGGTGGACTATTAATCGCGATCGGCGTATATAACTTTGCCGTTGCTTCTAAGTTTCCGGTGGCCGGTATATCTGGAATTGCCATTATTTTTTACCATTTTTTTAAGATTCCTATCGGTCTGATGACAATTATTTTAAATGTGCCAATTGTTATCATCTGCTATAAACTGCTTGGAAAAACATTTTTTTTGAAATCCATTAAAACAATGATTATTTCCACATTCTGCATGGACATTATAGCTCCATTATTTCCAATTTATGAAGGAGACCTGCTGTTATCTTGTATCTGCATGGGGACTCTCTCCGGTTTTGGCTATGCCTTGATTTATATGAGGGATACTTCGACGGGTGGTGCCGATTTTATAACCATGGCAATTCGTAAACTGAGACCTCATCTTTCACTCGGGCGAATCATGATTATAATGGACTTTACCATTGTGCTTCTCGGTGGTCTGTTGCTTGGTGGCAATGTCGATAAAATCATTTATGGTCTGATAGCTTCTTATATTCTTTCCACCGTCGTAGACAAGGTGATGTATGGTCTTGATGCCGGAAAAATGACACTGATTGTCACAGAGCACGGACAGGAAGTTGCGGATAAGATTGATGAGCTGACTCAAAGAGGTTCTACACTGTTAAAAGGTGTCGGCAGTTATTCCAAAGCAGAGAAAGAAGTCGTAATGTGTGCATGCAACAACAAACAAATGCACATGGTTCAGAAAGCCGTGAAGGAAGTAGACACGGCCGCATTCTTGGTTACAATGGAATCCAATGAAGTACGTGGCGAGGGATTTAAACCACATTAAAAAGGGGCTTATAATGCCCCTTTTGTAAACTTATTTCATTCTATCTATCTTTTTTTCCACTTCTCAGTCTTCACGCTGCGTTTTTCGATTTCCTCACATAATTCCATACAATCAGGTTCTACCATCTCGCCCTTTTTAAACTTTTCATATACTATTTTCCCAATATCTTGAAAGTCTCTCTCATTGCTTCTTTCAAGTGAGCGAATCTGACTCTTAATCTTCTGTACCTCAATTGCATCTTCTGTCTTTTTGGTAACCTCTTCCACTGCATCTGTGAGATGTTTTCCTAATTCTCCAAAAAAATCTGCCATAATCATTGTCTCCTTTCGCATAGTCAGAATCTCCTAAGAACATCAAACGAATTATATAAGTTCAGCCTGCCGTAACCCCATTTTCGATTCGGGTAATTCTCATTCGGATTTCTCTCTGTACCTAAAATCAGCAGATTCCGAATCCGAATGGCATCCACAGTGCCTTCGCCTAACTGATATACAATCCATTCCATCATAAGTGCCGCTGCCCCTGCAGTAATTCCCACGGCGATACTGGAACCAGTGCGCTCTACGAATTGATTTCTTGACGTAGCCCCGGTCACATTCACACCGGGAGCTACAAAATCCGGCTTTATTCTTTCACCTCTAGTATAGCCTCTTCCTGAGCGAATAGCAATACCATTATCATTTCCATTGTAATATCCGACCGTGATTGCTGAGAGCGTATTGCCCGGTTCCGTGATAGTGTAATCCGGATTTGATTGTAAAAAATATACTTCTCCCGTTAAAAATTCCGTCATGGGAAGCCAGATATGAAAGATTCCTTCAGCAACCCGAAGTGGTTCAATTTGAAATCTCCATACACCTTCTGTCGGTGCCTCCAAACGCAAAAAAATTAATTCTGCATTGGAGTTTTCCACCAGCAATTTATAATTAATTGAAATTTTTGTGCCTTCAAAGACTAATTCGTACACTTCTGTCACATTTCTTCGAACGGATACACTAGAAATCCTTTCGCCCGATGGGGACACAATGGATACTGCCATGATATCGGGAATGTCCGTCCACAATTCCATAACGAACCCTGATACCTCACTCCCAACACGAACCTCCACTTCTTTCACATCTCTAACGTCTTCTGCTCTTCCCTGATAATGATGTCTCTGATTGGCTTCATTTCCGGTTCCGACAACCACTGCCGTATTCACGGTATTGGAATAGACTTCAGCCAATCCTGAAAGCGCTGAAATCGCGTTGTGGCTTCCTAAATTAGTCCCCAGCGCAATACAAATCACCAATGGCATATTATTTTGTGTCGCGAGCTGTTGAAGATATTCCATTCCCAACATGATATCATTTTCCTGATAACAGACAGCTGCACGATTAATCAGATAAAATTGTTTCAAATACTCCTTCGCAGGTTTTAATTTGACTACTGCAATTGTTGCTTCCGGTGCAGCGCCTAAGAACTGATTCACTTCATCTGCTCCACCACATGCCACGCTTGCGAGAAATGTACCATGTCCGTCACTGTCCACACTCGGCACAAGATTGTATGAGTTTTCCTGACGCAGTGCCCGGTCAATCATTTCTCTGGTATATTCCGTTCCATAAAGAAACCCTTCCGGCGGCTCGCCTAACTGTATGGTCTGGTCCCATATTCCTGCAATTCTTGTACTTCCATCAATATTACGAAAAATAGGATTATTATAATCAATGCCTGTATCAACAAATCCAATCATCACTCCGTTACCCTGAAGCCCTAGGGTAGGGTAATTTTGAATCTGTAGAATACCAGCCTGCTCTAAGGCTTCTGTATCAATCAATGTATAACACTTTGGAATAGAATAATAAGGATACCTTCCCAAATCAATCGGGTCGGCCCGTTCTTTGTCTACATAGACAACCTCAAATCCAACACTAATATCCTTTTTACAAATATCCTCATTTAGCGGAAAATCAAATATGTTTTCCCTTAACCGTCTGACAATAAAATCCCGATAATCCTCTGACAAAATACGCTCTCTGCATACTGCTAATTCCGGCATAATCGCTCCATCGTTTTTTTCTATTACTTATGAAACTTTGTCACTATATAGAACAGTCTTTCTAATATAATAAAGAAGTCTGCGTTTTGCAGACTCCCTTTCACTTATTATCCGGTGATCAGCTTCTGCCCTCTCATAGCAATCAGCGGTCCGCCAGTTCCTTCAATATAATCCTTTGTAATTGTTACCTGTCCGATATTGTCATCCTTTGGAATCTCATACATGATATCCAGCATAAATTCTTCAATAATCGAACGAAGTGCTCTCGCACCAGTATCTTTCTTCATCGCCTTTGACGCAATCGCATAAAGTGCTTCCTCATCAAACTCCAGCTTTACCTCGTCCAATGCAAGCAACTTCTGATACTGTTTTAAAATTGCATTCTTTGGCTCTTTTAAAATCTTTACAAGCATTTCTTCATTCAAGCCCTGCAGAGTGAAGATAATCGGAAGTCTTCCGATAAATTCCGGAATCATTCCAAAGTTACGCAAATCCTCAACTGTTACCTTAGAAAGCAGATTCTTGTCGTTATTGTACTTATCCTTCAAATCTGCAATAAATCCCATAGAAGACTGTTTGTTCAGGCGTTCCTTAATGATATGCTCCAAATCCGGGAACGCCCCGCCACAGATAAATAAAATATTCTTTGTATTCACTGTCGTCAATGGTACCATCGCATTCTTGCTATTCGCACCCACCGGCACTTCCACTTCACTGCCCTCCAAAAGTTTTAACATGCCCTGCTGTACAGATTCCCCGCTTACATCTCTCTGACTTGTATTTTTCTTTTTCGCAATCTTATCAATCTCATCAATGAAAATGATGCCTCTTTCTGCTTTTTCCACATCATTATCTGCTGCTGCGAGTAGCTTGGATACCACACTTTCGATATCGTCACCGATGTAACCAGCTTCTGTCAAAGAAGTAGCATCTGTAATTGCAAGCGGTACATCCAGAAGACGTGCCAGTGTCTTAACAAGATATGTCTTACCACTTCCTGTCGGTCCAATCATCAGCATGTTAGACTTTTCGATTTCAATATCATCCATCGTATCTGTTGCAACACGTTTGTAATGATTATATACGGCCACAGAAATAGCCTTTTTAGCATACTCCTGACCTACCACATATTCATCCAGCTGTGCTTTAATCTTATGTGGTGCTGGAATATCCCGGATATTCAATACCGGAGCTGTCTTTTCCTCCGGTTTTTTCTTTTTAATACGCTGCCTTTTCGGTATCACATTTTCCAAATCCGAAAGATTCATAAACTGCACACCCGGCATATTCATCAATTGGTTCAAATCAAACGGCGTCTGATTCATTGCATTGAAACTCTTCTGCATACAATCAGAACATACACTTATATTGTTCGGAAGATCAATCATCTTCCCTGCGACACTCTCCGGGCGATGACACATGAAACATATCTTTTCATATTCATCGTCTTTTTTTTGTTCTGTATCAACAACTTCTAGTTTCTGTTTTTCCTTTTCATCTATCTCTTTATAATCTTTGTTATCTGGCATCTGTATTTCCCCTTTTTATTTTCCATACAAGGTATATTATAACTTAGATGTCAAAGTACTACAAGTTAAGTTTTTATAAAGTACTTGAATGTGTTTTTGTATCTAACATTCCCAAAAATTCTTCTTCCGTAATAATTGGAACACCTAATTCCTTCGCCTTTTTATTCTTTGATGACGTAGAATTCACATCATTATTAATCAGATAATTTGTCTTAGAAGTTACAGAGCCTGTTACTTTTCCGCCTTTGCTTTCAATCACTGCCTTCACTTCATTGCGGTTTGCAAAATGTTCCACACTTCCTGTAATCACAAAATTCATATTTTCAAAAATCTGCACTTCTGTGTTCACTTCTTCTGCAGGAATTATCAATTCCTTAAGCAACCTTTTCAGCTCCGCCACGTGCTTTTCATTTGCCAGATAATCCACATATGCCTTAGCAAGTACGGGACCGATTCCTGAAATGTCATTCAGTTCTTCCTCTGAAACACCCATCATTTTCTCTATATCATAATGAAATTCTTTACAAATTACTTTTGCATTGGCAAGACCAATGCCCGCAATTCCTAATCCGTAAATCAGCTTTGGCAAAGTCGTTGTTCTAGCCTTTTCAATGCTCTTTTGCAGGTTCACATAAGATTTCTCGCCAAACCCTTCCATAGATTTAATCTCATCTTCATAACGCTCCAGATGGAAGATATCATAATAGGTATTAATAAAACCTTTTGAAATAAATTTTTCCAGAGTTGCTTCGGATAACCCCTCTACATTCAGTGCGTCCCTGCTTACAAATAATGCAAAGGATTTCAAATGCTTTGCACCACATTCTTCGTTGGTACAGTACAAAGCCTTGGTATCACTGATTTGACGAATCTCCGTCTTTCCATGACAAGCCGGACATTGTGTCGGAATATCCTTCACTCCGCTTCTAGTCAGATTCGATGCAATCTGCGGAATAATCATATTAGCTTTGTACACTTCAATTTTATCGCCAATGCCAAGCTCTAACTCTTCCATAATACTAATATTGTGGACGCTTGCACGGCTGACAGTTGTTCCTTCCAATTCTACCGGTTCAAAAATGGCAACCGGATTAATCAGTCCGGTTCTCGATGGGCTCCATTCAATTTCTAAAAGTTTGGTTTCCCGAATCTCGTCCGCCCATTTAAATGCAAAAGAATCTCGTGGGAATTTCGAAGTCATTCCCAACGACTGACCATATGCAATGTCATCATATACTAGTACCAGACCGTCTGACGGAATATCATTCTTCGTGATTTCATCCGCAAAATATGCAACCCGTTCCTCCACAGTATCTGCAGTCACCTCATATCCTTCTACCACTGCAAAGCCCTGTTCACCAAGCCACTTAAGCTGTCTGATTCTGGAATTACTAAATTCGACACCCTCTGCCTTGACCAGCGAGAATGCAAAAAACTGTACATTTCGTTTTGCCGTAATCTCATTATTCAACTGGCGTACTGAACCACTGCAGAGATTTCTTGGATTCTTATATTTCGCATCTGCATCTTCGATTTCTTCGTTAATTTTTTCAAAATCACGATAACCAATCACTGCTTCCCCACGAAGAATCAGTTCCCCCTGATAAGCGATGCGAAGTGGAAGGTTCTTAAAAGTCTTTGCATTATTCGTAATGACTTCTCCAATCTCTCCATTGCCACGGGTAACTGCCTTTTTCAATGTACCATTGCGATATGTTAAAACAATCGTAAGGCCGTCTAATTTCCACGAGATGAATGCCTTCCGGCTTCCCAAAAACTCTTTTAATTTCGATACCTCTTTTGTTTTATCTAAAGAAAGCATCGGCTTCTCATGACGCTCTTTCGGCAGTTCACTAAGCACCTCATAACCAACATTGATTGTCGGACTGGAAGCAAGTGTAATTCCGAGTTCCTCTTCCAATGCGAGCAGTTCATCATAAAGCTTATCATACTCGAAATTGCTCATAATCTCCGTCACTTCCTGATAATACGCCTTACCTGCCCGATTTAA
Organism: uncultured Clostridia bacterium; assembly: GCA_937896665.1. Classification (GTDB taxonomy): domain Bacteria; phylum Bacillota; class Clostridia; order Lachnospirales; family Lachnospiraceae; genus Faecalimonas. Next base: position 73,588 of record CALBNS010000065.1, on the reverse strand, counting down.
TAATTCCACCAGTTCCTGCATACGCTTCTTTTTCTTATCCATCTATCTTCCCTCAACTTCTATTCTTTAACTGGAATCACCGTTTCATTCGAAGAATCTTTAATCAATTCATATAACTCTGCAATCTCTGCGTCCGTCACCTTCCGGTATTCTCCCGGCTTTAGGTTCCCTAGGTCAATGTTCATCACACGTATCCTCTCCAGTCTCGTCACTTTGTACCCAAGATACTCACACATACGCCGGATTTGACGGTTTAAGCCCTGTGTCAAAACAATGCGGAACTTGAATTTTCCGATCTTCTCCACCTTACATTTTCGTGTGACCGTATCAAGAATTGGTACACCATTTGCCATGTTCTCAATAAATGAATCGGTGACCGGCTTATTTACCGTCACTTTGTACTCCTTCTCGTGTTGGTTGCCGGAACGCATCATTTTATTAATTATGTCTCCATTATTAGTCATCAGAAGCAGACCTTCTGAATCCTTATCAAGTCTTCCAATATAGGTGACACGTGTTGGATAATTCAAAAAATTAATGATGTTCTTCTTTTCCCGCTTTTCTTCGGTACAGACAATTCCAACCGGCTTATTCACGGCAAGAAGTACCATCTCATTCTTCGGTTGTATTTCCTTCTTACCAACACGCACCACATTGGATTCTGTAATCTTCATGCCTGTCCGGGCACGTTTTCCGTCAACAGTGACTCTCCCGCTTTCAATCAGCCGGTCTGCTTCGCGTCTCGAACAAACCCCGGCTTCACTTAAAAATTTATTCAAACGTATTTCCATAACGTCTCCTACAACTTATAAAATGCTGTTAAAAATGCAGTCATGCTTTCCTGGTCTTTTGCACCCATCATTTCTCTGCTGGAATGCATCGCAAGAAGCGGCACACCCATATCTACAGCTCTGACCGGAAGAATGGCTGATACAATGGAACCAAGTGTTCCACCGCCTGCTGAATCCGAATGATTCAGGAATTTCTGATAAGCAATTCCTTCCTGATCGCAAATCTGCTGTACGATTCCAATCGCTTCACTGTCTGTCGCATAACTCTGCGAGCAAGCCTCTTTAATTGCAAAACCTTGATTTAAGATATTGCGGTTTGTCGGATCATATTTGCCTGCATAGCTTGGATGATATGCATGACTTACATCCACTGACATAAACAGACTGTCCTCAATTGCATTTTTATAATCCAAAATATCCATTCCAAGGGACAGGTAAATCTTCTCTAAAATATGTGTCAATGCCACAGAACCGGCCCCCTGTTTCGAGCGGCTTCCTATTTCTTCGTGGTCGTACACAATCATCATATTTATGCCACGTTTTCTTGTTCCTTCCGTAATTCCACTGATTAATGCCTGTACCGATGTCAGATTATCCAGTCTCGGTGATGAAATAAATTCTTCATTCATACCGACAAGTGAAGGCTTATCCACATTATATATATTTAATTCATAATCCAGAATATCAGACGCCTCTACGCCAAGTTCTTTTGCCAGATATTCCATGAAGTCTTTCTGTTTCAATTTTTCATTGGTAAGGCCTGCAATCGGGAGCATCTCCACCTGCTTGTGAAGTTCCACACCTTTATTCATTTCACGATTCATGTGAATTGCTATATTAGGAATGATTAAAATTGGTTTCTTCAAATCAACGAGACGTACTTCCGGTTTGAAAACATCATCTGATTTCAATATTACTCTTCCTGCTACAGAAAGTGGTCTGTCAAGCCAGCTTAAAAGAACTGCACCACCATATGTTTCCACATTGAGCTGCACATATCCACCTGCTGCCATCTCTGGATTTTGTTTAATACGAAATCCCGGAAAATCCCCGTGAGATGCCCCGATTCTGAAACCATCTTCTGCTTCAAAGTCTGCACCAATTGTAAAGGCAAACAAGGTAGATCCATGATAATCCAACATATATTTTCCACCTTTTTTCAATGCCCAGTCATCCTTTAATCTAATTTCTTCAAATCCTGCTTCCAAAAGCTGCTCTTTTGATGCCTTTACCGTATGAAATTGTGAAGTTGCTTTCTCTAATAAATCAAATAGTTGTTTCATATTACTCATATACAAATACTCCTCTTTTTTACTACTCTTCATGATACTTGCTCCACCATAAAAAGTCAACTTTTCCAGAAAAGGGAATGGCTTTTCCTAATATATCTGATATAATGTATGGACAGGCAGATGAGAACTGATTCTTCAAGGCTCTGTCTTTATCATTACATAAAGGAGATTTTATGCAGACAGATAACTTATTAACAGAATCTACATCAAAAATATTTTTTAGTTACCTGATTCCTTCCATTATGGGGACGATGGTAACTTCTATTTATGTTTTAGCCGATACAATTATCATCGGCAAAGGAATCGGCATTGAAGCTATGGCAGCACTTAACATTGTCCTTCCATTATTCAATATCTTTTTCGGGAATGGACTTTTGTTTGGAGTTGGTGGAGCAGTTCTCATGTCCATTGCACGTGGACGTAAAGATACCAGGCTAGGTGAATGTTATTTTACCCTTGCCACGATTTTAAATGCAGTTTTCTGTCTTTTATATACAATGTTACTCTGGATATTTATGGAACCGGCTGCCAGATTTCTTGGTGCTACAGATGTAACCATGCCCTATGTTATGGAATATGTGCCTTACGTCATCGCAGGACTTAGCGTTTTCTCATTCTCCACATTTTTGCAGACTTTTGTACGAAATGATGGTGCACCGAAACTTGCCATGGCAGGTGTCATATGGGGTGGTGTCCTGAATGTTATTCTGGATATTATATTTGTTTATCCATTACAAATGGGAATGGCCGGAGCAGCACTTGCCAGTGTACTTGGTTCAGCAGCAACTGTTACCATTCTCTTATTCCACTTCCGCTCTAAATCAAACGGACTGCATTTTTCATTGCAGGGATTTTCTTTTCCCTATGTGAAGAATATTGTTGCAAATGGGTTTACCAGTTTTCTTGTGGAAATCACTTCAGGAATCGTTATGTTTGTCTTTAACATACAGATTTTGAAATACGTAGGGGATATCGGTGTCAGCATGTATGGTGTCATTTGCAATACAGTAATTGTAGTAACCTGCCTTTGTAACGGCATCAATCAGGCAGCTCAGCCAATACTTTCGACCAACTATGGTGCAGGACTTTATGACCGTATTGCGAAACTTCGCAGACTTGGCATCCGAACAGCCTTATGCATCTGTGCAATCCCCGCACTCATAGGATTACTGATACCAAACTTATTTACCTATATTTTCCTGACACCAAACGATGAAATTCTCGCGATGGCACCAACGGCAATCCGAATCTATTTTCCTGGTTTCTTTGTAATGGGTGTGAATATGTTTATTGTGGGATACTTCCAGTCCACGATCAAACCGTATTTATCATTGAGCGTCTGCCTATTGAGAGGATGCGTGTTCAGTATTATCTTCGTATATATCCTGGCACCACTTTTCAATATAGTGGGAATTTGGGCTTCGGTACCGCTTGGAGAATTTATAACATTATTTATTGCGATTTACTTTTTAAAGAAAACATCAAAGGAGGCGCGTACATGATTGCTTTAGCATTAACAGAAGTCAAAGAATGCATGTCAAAATTATTATTATCAGAAGTGTTTGACCCTTTTCTTTTTATTGAAGGTGAAATTGTGACATTTGGCACTTTCAAAATCGATGGCTATTTGAAAAAAGACTTTTTTGAAAATGAAGACGCACCGAACCGGGAATATGCACTTTGGAAAGATGTTCGGGAATACTGTTTTTCTCTCATCAAAGGGAAACGTACTCCGTTAAGTTTTCAGTTCGTGTTGGGACTTTCCGAATCGAATATTGAGAAACTACTAAGGCAGCAAAATTTGGATTTCCAACCACAAGATGTTCGGGGATTGTACATAAACCTGAAATACGACGGGCAGAAACTCCACTGCGTTACCGGCACTTCGATGAATTTATTCACAATGGATAAGTCGCTGGAACAGGCATGGGATAAAATGGTCCAAAAGTTTTTTGTTCAAAAGGAAATAAAATACGAGGTGCTGTAAGAGCGCCTCGTATTTTATCGTTTGTAAAGAAAGTACCTTACATATCATCTCTTATTTCGCCAATAACATCATAATCTCGTTACTTCTGCTGATAAAGGCTGTCATTTCTTCCGGATTTAACGGCTTATGGCTTAACATTGCCAAATCGTATAACTGTTTACAGAATAACTCTGTGTGTTCCCCATCTTTATTCTTAAGAACATGCTGTACCAATGGATGATTTGCATTGAGCACTAATGTCACGTCTGAGCCAAACATACCAGGATCCATGCCCATCATACCATACATCTTCATCATCTCCTGCATACGGCGGGATTCCTCTGAAAGAGTTACCATAGAGGCGACATTTTCATTTTTAAGCTTCTCTACTTTGACTTCCAGTTTTTCATTTGCCAATGCTTTTCTGAATACTTCTGTCAAAGTTTCCGTATTGGCTTTGAATGTTTCTTCCTCATCCGCTGCCACTTTCTGCTTAAAGTTTTGTGTCAGATCCGCATCAATACGCTGGAATTTCACATTTTCATTACGCTGCTCTAATTGTGTGATAAATGGCGAGTCAATATTGTGTGTCAGAATTACAGCATCCATCCCCTCTGCCTTGAACATGTTGATGTACTGGCTCTGCTGCTGTTCATCTGTTACATAATAAATCGTAACCTTTTCTTCCTTCTTGTCTTCTGCATTTTCTGAACCGGATTCGATTGTCTCACTTTCTGTTGTTTCTACTTCTACTGCCTCTGGCTCTGCTTTCACAGCATTATTTTCAATACATTCTTTCATTGTCAGATATTTATGGTCAAGATTCTTGAACAACATGTAATCGCTCATCTTGTCGCAGAATTTCTCGTCCTTCAAGCAGCCGAATTTGATGAATGGACTGATATCATCCCAGTATTTTTCATAAGATTCCTTATCTGTCTTACACATTCCAGTCAGCTTGTCAGCCACTTTCTTTGAAATGTAATCTGAAATCTTATTTACAAAACCATCATTTTGAAGCGCACTACGTGATACGTTCAGTGGTAAATCAGGACAGTCTATAACACCTTTTAATACCATGAGGAATTCTGGAATTACTTCCTTAATATTGTCTGCAATAAATACCTGATTGTTATATAATTTAATCTTTCCTTCAACAGAATCGTATTCTGTATTAATCTTAGGGAAGTATAAAATACCTTTTAAGTTAAACGGATAATCCATATTTAAATGAATCCAGAATAAAGGTTCTTTATAATCCATAAATACTTTGCGGTAGAATTCAATGTAATCTTCTTTTTCGCATTCATTTGGATGTTTCGTCCAAAGAGGTGTGGTGTCGTTAAGAGCAACCGGACGTTTATTAATTTTTACTTTGTCCTTTGCAGGAGACACTTCCACCATCTCTTTCGTGCCGTCTTCTTTCTCTTTTTCCTCCATTTTTGCATCTTCATGAATATGTTCCACTACCACATCATCTTCTGTCAGTTCATCCTCCATGATAGTTTCATATTCCTGCTCTGCATTTTCTTTGGAAAGGAAAATTTCTACTGGCATAAATGAACAATATTTTTCAATAACTTCTCTTACTTTGTATTCATTTGAGAATGCAACACAGTCTTCATTTAAGAATAATGTAATCTCTGTTCCGACAGTTTCTTTGTTTCCTTCTCCCATATCGTACTCTGTACCACCGTCACATGTCCAATGTACCGGCGCAGCACCTTCTTTATAAGAAAGTGTATCAATGTGTACTTCATCTGCCACCATGAATGCGGAATAGAATCCAAGACCGAAGTGACCAATCATATCGTCTTCTGTGGTCTTGTCTTTATATTTTTCAAGAAATTCTGTAGCACCTGAAAAAGCAATCTGTGTAATGTATTCTTCTACTTCTTCAGCTGTCATACCAAGACCATTATCAATGAACTTCAATGTCTTTTCTTCCGGATTTACTACTACCTGAATATTGGCTTTATATTTATCCGGTAGCTGGCACTCTCCCATCATGTCTAATTTTTTTAATTTTGTAATTGCATCACATCCGTTTGAGATTAATTCACGAACAAAGATGTCATGATCCGAATATACCCACTTTTTAATAATTGGAAAAATATTTTCACTGCTGATTGAAAGATTTCCATGTTTTACTGCCATTTAATTACATCTCCTTTTTTCATTACAATTTCATCTAAAGGATATATTAATACTCTGATAAAAAAAAGTCAACAAAAACTAGCACTCATTTTACTAGAGTGCTAGTAATTTTAGATTCTGTTTATTTTTGTTTTATAATTCGTTAATAGTTGGATAAGAAAAGAATGAGACCGTGGACAGAAATCCACCGCCTCATTTTTTATTCCACACTTTTCAGTGATTCCACCATATTGATTTTCTTAAGTTTGAAAAACATAATCCAGTTTACAAATGCCGAAAATCCGATAGTGAATAATGCACCATACAGATAGCTCATTGGGAAAATATTACGTCCGAACATTGCCGCATCAACTTCCACCGTTGTAATGGTAAACAGATGCAGAAATTTCCCGATTCCACATCCCACAAGGGTCCCCAAGAGAGTAAGCATGATATTTTCACGATATACATATGTCGCTACTTCCAAATCGTAGAAACCGAGCACTTTCAGTGTTGCAAGCTCCCTTCTTCGCTCCGTAATGTTGATATTATTCAGGTTATACAATACCACGAAGGACAGCATTCCAGCTACCGTAATCAGTACAATCATAACCTTATCCAAGGCCCCGAGCATATCGTTGAGCCTCAGACTCAGATTTGCCATATATTGCACATTCAAGATATCCTCATACTCAAGAATCTCTTCACCAATTTTCTCCAGACGTGCTGTCTCAGCGTCTGACTTCACCAAAAGATTATTGTAAAATGGTTTTTCTCCATACAATTTTTCATACAACGAAGATGTCATGTACACATAATGCCCCGCATAGTTTTCGCAAATTGCAGTTACTTCTACTCTCTGTTTATTCTTTCCTTCTTCAGAAATTAAAAGCTTTTCTCCTGCCTTCACGCCGAGCATCTTTGCAGTCTTCTCAGTTAAAATAATACCTTCCTCGGAAAGTTCATACTTTTTCTTCGAAACGCGGTCACGATACACAAAGAACTGATCCACATTTTCCACATCATCAATGACTGTTAAATACGCATCCACTTCATTATCATCATTCTGTACAGTGATGCTCATCATATGAACCTTAGTATAAGATGATATGTCTTTATTGTCTTGTAAGAATCTTTCTAAGGCCTCACTGGTGTTACCTTTCATATCCTCACTAATAAAAATACTTGCATCATAGGTGTGCAGTTCTCCATACTGATAAATCGCAACACTGTTAATAGAGTCTCGCAGACCAAATCCTACAAGCAAAAGCCCCATACAGCCACCAATTCCAAACAATGTCATAAAGAAACGTTTTTTATATCGGAATAAGTTTCTGAGCGATGACTTCCATGTAAAATTTAAATTTTTCCATATAAATGGAATTTTTTCAATCAAGGTCCGTTTTCCAATCTTTGGTGCTTCCGGCCGCATCAGTACTGCCGGCTGGGCAGCCAGTTCTTTATAACATGCAAATATAGTGGCCGCACCGGTACATGCTACCGCAATTCCCGTTGCCGCAAGCCCATATCCCCAATGATACGGCAAAAGGACATGCGGTATATGTACATACATAATTTTATATGACACAATAATGATATATGGAAAAATCTTTTCTCCCACCAATACGCCAAAAAGGCTTCCGCTGAACGTTGCCAAGAGAGCATAATTCAGATATTTTTTCATGATAGCAAACTTACTGTATCCAAGAGCCTTCAAGGTTCCAATCTGTATCCTCTGTTCTTCAATCATACGGGTCATAGTTGTGAGACTAATCAAGGCTGCCACTAAAAAGAACATGCCAGGGAATACAATAGCCAATGCCGCAATACGTTCTGCATTATCGCCATACCCTGAATACTCTGGAATGGAACTTCGGTCAAACACATACCAGACCGGAAGTTCGATTTTAGAAATGTCGTCCTCAGCTTCATTAATTTCGTCTTCTCCGTCCTGAATCTGATTTTTCATCTCCTGTTTTGCATTTTCCAGTTCTTCTTTTCCGGCATTTACCTCTTTCTCACCGGCCAAAAGCTGTTTTTCTGCTACCTGAAGTTCTTTCTCCTTTTCCTTCAAAACTGCTTCGCTCTCTGCAATCCGTTGTTCCTCTGCAGCTATTTTGGCCTCAAACTCCGCCGTAAGCATATTTATCTCTTCTTCCAATTCTGCAATTGAATCACGTATTTCGACTATATTTTTCTCTATAATTTCCCTTGGCTTTTCATCCGGCAGCACATCTTCCGGCAATGTACCATCTGGGAGGATATTTTCTGGTAATTCAGTATCCTGTACGCTTTCTGCCTGTTCTTCTAGTTTTTCTTCCCAATCTGCCAATCGTTGTTCTAACTTCTGTCGTTTTCCTTTCAGCCTACACATAGTTTCTTCATATATACTGCGTGTTGTCTGAAGTTCCTGTTTTCCTGCCTCCAGTTCTGCTTTCGCACTCTGAATCTCAGCCTTACCGCTTTCAATCTGTATTTTTCCGAGCCTGATATCCAGTTCTGCGTCATCTAACCTATCTTCATTTTCAGAGATTTCATTCTCTGCCTCCTGTTTCTTTTCATTAAGCTGATTTCTTGCATCATCAATCTGCAGCTGCACATTTTCCGCAAGTTCATTCCGGCGAATTTCGCACCTCACATTTTGAATCAACTCAATCTGCTTAATCGCCTCGTCAATAAGCACATCATAGTCTTCTGTGAAAGCCATTACATTCTCTGCGCCATCAACCCTTGCATAAATCTCAGTAAACACATCCAGCACAAAAGCTTGTGAGCTTACCACCATAAATCCACTGACTGAACCATTTCCAATAGTACTGTTTCCCCTTTGCAATGCAAAATAAAGAGGGCTGTTTCCTGTCCCCACAATTCGATATTTGGTATCCTGTAAAGTTTTGGTAAGCTCTGTGTCGGTCCCAGATTCCAATTCAATCCAATCACCAATCTCATATCCCGAATCTTTCAGAAAATCCTGATCCACCAGACACTCATTCGCAGTCTCTGGGAGTTTTCCTTCCTCGACTGTAATGCTATTTATCTCTTCTGTACCAGACATCACGTGAACAACTCTTTTATTATCTCCGACTGTACACAATGCATCCACACTGTATGCACCTTCTGCCGTCTCAATCGCCGGAAGCCTCCCAATCACATCCCGGTCTTCTTCCGTAAGGCCATAAGTGCTTACCACTTTAATGTCCATTAACCTGTTTTGATCCACATAAGCATCCCCGGAAAGAATCATGTCAGGCTTCGTGGCATGAATCCCTGCAAACAAGGATACTCCTAATGCCACGATAAAAAATATGGAAAGAAAACGCCCCATACTTTTTCGGATTTCCATAATAAAATCTTTCCGCAATGCATCTTTCTTGATTTTCAATATGCTGCACCTACCATTCGATTGTTTCTACCGGAACCGGATTCTCATTTTCGATAATCTCGGAAACCTTACCACTCTTGATATGTATTACACGGTCTGCCATCGGGGCAATTGCCGAGTTATGTGTAATCAGAATGACCGTCATTCCCTGCTTCCTGCATGTGTCCTGAAGCAACTTAAGAATCGCTTTTCCTGTATTATAATCCAATGCACCTGTCGGCTCATCGCACAACAATAACTTAGGGTTCTTGGCGAGTGCCCTTGCTATGGAAACTCTCTGCTGTTCCCCGCCGGATAATTGTGCCGGAAAGTTATCTATACGGTCGCCAAGGCCAACCTCCTCAAGCACTTTTTTAGCATCCAATGGTTCCTTACAAATCTGAAGCGCAAGTTCTACATTTTCCAAAACAGTCAGATTAGGAATCAGGTTATAGAACTGAAACACAAATCCAATGTCATCTCTTCGGTATGCAATCAGATTTTTTTGGCTATATTTTACAATGTTTTCTCCATCTACTAAAACTTTCCCACTCGTTGCTGTATCCATACCACCCAGAATATTAAGCACCGTCGTTTTTCCGGCACCACTGGCTCCTACAACCACTGCGAACTCACCTTTGCCCACCGAAAAACTAATCCCGTCTGCCGCTGCAATTTCGACTTCGCCCATTTTATATATTTTTCTCACATCACGTAATTCTACATATTTTTCCATGTAAACACTCCGTTCTGAATTATTGTCATTTTATTATAGCACACAGCACATATCCGTGATACAATAGCTTTATTAAATTATTATAAAAAGGAGACTAGATTATGAACGGTTTAAGAGTTATTCCTGTATCGAATATGGAGCTGATATATTCTGTTACTGCCGTTGCAGAGGAAATCTGGCACGAGCATTTCATACCTATCATTGGCGAAGAGCAGGTCGATTACATGTTAGAAAAGTTTTTATCACCCGAGGCATTGGCAAAACAAATCAATTCCGGTCACCAATATTATTTATTCTCATATGAGTATACCTTTGCCGGTTTTGCAGGCGTACATAAAGAAGATGGGAAGCTATTCCTGAGCAAATTGTATGTACATAAAGATTTCAGAGGGCAGGGGATTGCCTCTTACATGTTCCAGCAATTTATTGCAATGTGTAAGAAGAACAACTTGGAAAAAATCTGGCTGACGTGCAACCGCCACAATACAGATACATTGGCAATCTACGAACACTGGGGATTCAAAACTGTACGCGAGGAAGCTACTGATATTGGAAATGGATTCGTGATGGATGATTATATCATGGAATATGAGGTTTAAAAGAAAAAACTCCGGTAAGGGAGTTTTTCTTTTACATATTTTCTCCACAAAGGGTACATCCTTTTCTCATAATTAATCCCCTTTCCCATCTCTCAGTAAACCGAAACACAAATTCAAATAAATCACTTGGGAAACCGCAATAATTGCACTTCTTAACATTTGTTTTTCTTTGGATTTTGTCACACCAATATACTCTACAGAATCCTTGATTTCAAATTGGAAAAATAGAATATTCTCCAATTCATTGCAAAAATAATCATACGCAATCTCATCTGTATACACAAGCTTCTGCATTTTGAAAAAGGTGGTCTGATGATTGGATTTGAAAAATAGATTTTATTAATCTATTATCTTCACTTCACTCATGCCTGATTTTTTCGTTACTACAATCTGCTTATCAATCTGCTCCTTTAATTCCCCCACATGTGAAATAAGTCCTACAAGACGATTTCCTTCTGCAAGACTGTTTAAAGCCGTAAGAGCCTGGCGCAGTGACTCCTCATCTAACGAACCAAATCCCTCGTCTACAAACATCGTATCCAACCGGATGCCACCTGCCAAAGACTGAATTTCGTCTGCCAGACCAAGTGCCAGAGATAAAGAAGCTTTAAAGGATTCACCACCGGAAAGTGTTTTTACACTTCGCAATGTTCCGTTATAATGGTCAATTACATCAAGCTCCAGTCCACTTTGGCTGCGATTATTCTCTGCCACATCACGTCGCTTTAATTCATACTGTTTATCTGTCATTATCATAAAACGTAGATTTGCACGGTCGATAATACGGTCAAAATACGTCATCTGGATATAAGTTTCCAGCATAATTTTTTCTTTTTGACTTATCGCGCCATTCGCTGTCTCAGACAAAGCATTTACCCAGATATAGTTTTTCTCCAACTGTTCCAGCTCAGCTGACCTGCCCCGTATGTTCTCTAGTGCACCTTGATTTGCTGTAATGCGGGAGACAAGTACTTCTTTTTGATTTGTCTTTTCCTGTTTCTTTGCAGCAATTTCTTGGCGTTTCTCGTACTCCTGCTTAGCATCAATGCGACTGGCATGTTTCAATTGTTCTTCCAACTGCCTGATACCCGCCTGCAAACCTACAATTTCTTTTTCACATGCATGGTAATCCTGCTCTGCCTGATTAAGCGACTTTTCCATCTCCTCACACTGTATGGTCCATTGATGTTTCTGCTCAGATGCATTTTTTTTACTCTCAAACGGCAACTCCTCTGACAACCTTTTCACCTGCTTTTTTTCTTCTTCTAGCTTGGTTTCCAATGCTGCAATGCTTTGTTCTAAGGCACCAATTCTACTTCTGAGACGTTCCAGGTTGGCCTCTTCTTTTGGAATCAAATCATCCAATTCCTTTTTACGACTCACTGCGCGTTCTTCTTTTGTGATTGCTAATATTAAATTTTCAATAAGCTCCCTTGCGTTTAGAATCAATGTCGCAACATCACTTTCGATAGTTAACTCGGTCCTCTGTTTATCCAGCATTTCTTTTGCAGCAGTCACTTTACCAAGAAGTTCTGAACATTCTGCACTGGCTTTCTGTGCTTTTGCCTGTGCGTTATCACATACTTGTTTTGCCTGCTTTAATTCTTCTTCCGTTGGGGCCTGTTCTGCTTTCTTGGCGACGCAAGGATGCGTCACTGAGCCACACACCGGGCAAGGCTGCCCTTCTTTTAACTGTTCTGCCAGTATGCCTGCCTGTTCATCCAAAAATGCTTTATTCTTTGCCTGATACTCCTCCTGTAAAACTGCTGCTTTCTTGGCTGCTGTTTTGTAAATCAGCTGTTTTTTACCCAGTCCTTGTTCTAGCTCACGGTACTGCCAAGACTCTCTCTGAAAACTTTCAAGCTTCGCCTTTTTCTCCTCTGCCTGTGCTTTTTCCAGCATCAGTTTTTCCTTCTGAACACCTGCCTTTGCTAACGATTTTTGTTCTTCTCTCAAACGCTCAATTTCTTTGTTTTGATTTTCTAACCTACATTTTTCCCCACGATGAACCTTTACCTGACTCTTCCAGTCCTTTTCCAGGCACATCACCACTTTCTGTTTTGTCTCCAACTCATCATAACGGGGCAATACAAGCTCTAGCTTTGCAAGTTCCTGATGCAGTCTCTGTGCCTCCGGCTGTTTCTTTTTTTCTGTTTCCCAATTCGCCTTTCGGATTTCCAACTGCGGCACCGCATTCTGTAGTTTTCGTTTTGCAACTTCAAGATTCGTACTGATTTTTTTATACTCTTCTGCTTTACCAAGATTCGTATTGATTCTTTCAAGTTCCTGCTCTAATTCACGAATTCCCTTATCAAGTCGTTTTCCTTTTAATCGATCCTCTTCTAATATTTTCTGAATTAATGACACAGTATCTTCTATAGGAAGTTCCCCTCGTTTCACCTTCTGTACTTCCCCAAAAAGTGTGGTGTCTTCCAGACAAACTATACCACTTATATATTGTTCTAAACTGTTCTTTGCATCAACACACTTTCCACGCACCTCAGCCGCTTCTCTTTTCAAACGGTTCTGTAGCTCCTGAAATAACTCCGTTTTAAAAATCTGACGAAAAATCTTTTTTCGCTCCTCTGTGGATGCAAGTAATAGCTTTAAAAAATCCCCCTGTGCAATCATAGCAATCTGTAAAAACTGGCTGCGGTCAATCCCCATAATCTCTCTGATTGCTTCGTCAACCTCTCTTTGCTTTGTGATAACATTTCCTTGCGGAAGTATCAGTTCCGCTTCTGCCTTCTGTTTTGTCATGCCATCTCCACGCTTGGCAGGACGTTCATACTCTGGATTTCGTTTTACCGTGTAAGTCTTTCCTGCATAAGAAAAGGTCAGTTCTACAAATGTCGGAGTCTGTGCATCTGCATATTTAGAGCGCATCATCGGAGGCTCCCTGTAATTACCACTGGCATCACCGTAAAGAGCATAGGTAATGGCATCAAAAATCGTTGTCTTGCCGGCACCTGTATCGCCAGTAATCAGATATATCCCATTTGTTCCAAGCCTGTCCATATCAATAGTTACCTTACCTGCATATGGTCCAAATGCAGAAATCACTAAATTATGCGGTCTCATGCCTGCTCCTCCTGTATCGTCTCTATCAGTTTTTTTGAAAATGCGAGCTGTTCTTCGCTCATCGGCTGATTGTTCTGCTTTTCATAAAATTCCACAAATAACTGCAACGGTGTCTTATGCTCCACACCTTCTGCGCGGTCAATCTGCGCATTGTTTCTGGTACGCTTGTTGTCATATTCCAACTTCATCAAATTCGGATAAATCAATCGTAATTTTCCGATAGCATCTGGAATACATTCTTCATCCGTCAGAATAATACGCATATAATCATCAGTAGCTATATTTTCATAATAGCTCTTTGCCGTTAATTCCATGTATGTACCCTTCAATTCGCGCATATCATGTTTTGGAATCAATGGAACTGTTCTGACACTGACTTCACTCTTTTCCTGTATCTCTACTACTGTTATACTCTTCTCATGACTGATTTCAGAAAAAGAATATTTTAACGGCGTTCCACAGTAACGCACTCTCTCTGTTCCTATGTTCTGTGACCTATGAATATGACCCAATGCCACGTAATCAAAATCCTCAAATACCGTGACATCCACATTATCTGAACCACCCACTGAAATATCTTCCGATTCTGAACGCGTTGCACCTGTCACAAATTGATGCGTTATAAGTACATTTCTATTTTTCTTATTCAGATTCATTTGTGCGATAGCCACACGCATTGCGTCTGTGTAGGATTCAATTTGCTCATCTGGAAAATACCCCCGTATATGTGCCGGTTTAATAAATGGCAACATATAAATGTCCACCGTGCCATATTGATCCTGCATAGAAATCATTCGAGATGTACCGTCATATACCGGTGAGATATGAATTCCGCTTTTATCCATTAAACGTGAACCAAATGACATTCTCTCTGGAGAATCATGGTTTCCGGTAATCACAAAGACTGAAAGATTTCTCTTTGCAAGACGACATATGAAGTCATCAAACAGTTGAATGGCCTCACCGGGAGCCACCGACTTATCATACACATCACCGGCAATAACTACACAATCCGGCTGTTCTTCGTCTATGATACTTATCACTTTTGTTAGAATATACCGCTGATCTTCCAGCATCGAAATCTCATTTACACGCTTTCCAAGATGTAAATCTGATAGATGAATTAATTTCATGATATGCCTCCCATCATTTCCTTTCAAAAAAAAACACCGAAACCCTTGATAAATTCAAGAATCCCGGCATCAATCGGAGTGACGTGATTCGAACACGCGACCTCTACGTCCCGAACGTAGCGCTCTACCAAGCTGAGCCACACTCCGCAATACTTTGTCATATCGCTGAAATTGTATTTCACAAATAAAAAAACTACGGAAAAGGGATTCGAACCCCTACTAACAGAGTCAGAGTCTGCTGTGCTACCATTACACCATTCCGCAATGTTCCTTAACGAACAAATATTATTATAACAGTATTTTTTTAAAAATCAAGCTTTTTTTTAAATTTTTTTAAATTATCTCATTCTTCCTTCTTATATGTATTAATAAGTATTATTCAATTTATACTTTACGAAAAATTGCGAAATATTTATTGTATTTTTTTTGATTTTGTGCTAAAAATTTGTATGTAATCCATTATTAATACTTGAATAGAAAGGATAATGAAACATGAAAAAAATTTACGAAGGAAAAACAAAAGATGTATTTAGCCTTGATAACGGAAACGTTATGTTAAAGTTCAAAGATGACTGTACTGGAAAAGACGGAGTGTTTGATCCAGGCGAAAACTCAGTAGGTTTAACAATTGAAGGTATCGGTAAAGCGAATTTGGAAACATCTATTCACTACTTCGAATTATTAAAAGAAGCTGGTATTAAGACACACTATGTATCAGCTAATATAGAAGACGCTACTATGGAAGTTCTTCCGGCTACAGTATTCGGTCATGGTCTCGAAGTAATCTGTCGTCAGGTTGCAACAGGAAGTTTTGTTCGCAGATACGGCGAATATATTGAAGACGGAACTATATTAGAAGGTGGTTATGTTGAATGTACATTCAAGAACGATGCTTTAGGCGATCCGCTTGTAACCGGTGAAGGTCTTGCAGCTCTTGGAATCATGACACCTGCTATGTTCGAAAGCATGAAAGAACAGACATTAAAAATCACAAAAATCGTTTCTGATGATTTAAAATCAATCGGTCTTGATCTATGGGATATCAAATTTGAATTTGGTTACAACAACGATGAAGTCATCTTAATCGATGAAATCGCTTCTGGAAACATGCGTGTATACAAAGACGGTACAATCGTTGAACCAGTTGAATTAACAAAATTAATCTTAAACAGATAATTATAATAAAAGGTTATGGCATTTTCTTTTGCCATAACCTTTTGTTTATACTCTGTTATCATGTTCACATCTACAATTCGTCCTGTTTTACCAGATATTTTCCGTCTCCAAGCTCTCATACTGAACGAAAAATGGTTTTAATCTTTCAAGTACGGTTTGCACCTGACCTTCTTCATTCGTTTCAATATTCATCGGAAGAATCGGGTCGTGCAGTGACATACGGATTAACATCCATCCCTGCACCTCTTCATCATGAAACGAAATCCGAACACCCTCATAATTTGGTTCTACAATATGGAATTTCTCGTTCTCTTGTGCAAATGCTTTAAAATCATCTAACACTTTAAAGCCATACTCTTTAAACTCATCTAAAGCAATTCCAATACGGATTTCTCTGCTTTCTGCCGGTTCTCTCAATCCATCCAACATATCTTCAATAGATTTCCCTGCACGTTTGCAGCGAACAACCTCGCAGAGAATTTTTACACTCATATACGCTCCGTCATCTAAGAAATAGTTTTCTTTCAATGCACCATGACCTGATGTTTCAATCGCAAGACAGCTTTCAGTCCCTTCCTCATTCAAACGTACCGACTCGTTAATTACATTACGGTATCCACGTTTGAAACGATGATGTACCAATCTCAATCTGTTTTCAAGGAAATCTTCCAACTGATCAGATGTAACGGAATCTGTAACTACTGTACTTCCCGGATTTGTTCTTGCAACAATTGCTGCCATCAGGGCAATTAACGCATTCCGGTTAATCTCTTTTCCATTTGGAAATACTGTTGCCGCACGGTCTACATCCGTGTCAAAAATAATACCTAAGTCCGCTTTATGATCCAATGTTGCTTTGCGGATGCAATCCATTGCCTTGGCATTTTCTGGATTTGGAACATGATTCGGGAATGTTCCGTCCGGTTCTAGATAAATACTGCCACTGATATCAGCACCAAGAGGAGCCAGTACCTGCGTCGCAAAAAAACCTCCGGCCCCATTGGAAGCATCTACCACAAAGTGCATACCTGCAAGTGGCATGTCCTCTTCTTTCATCTCCGTCTCACGGCAGATAATACTGCGAAGATTGGCGCTATAATGAGCAATAAGATCTACTTTTACAATCTCTTTTTTATCGCATACAGGAATTCCGTCTGATTCCAGTGTAATTGCCTTATTTAATAAAACCTTGATTTCACTGCTCTCTAAGCCTCCGCCCTTTGTAAAAAACTTCATGCCATTACGGTTGAATGGAAGGTGGCTTGCTGTAATCATAATTGCACCGTCATAATCTAACTCTGGAAGAACCGTTGACATAAACATAGACGGTGTAGATGCTAGTCCACAGTCTACCGGCTGGCACCCCTGTTTTTGAATTCCATATAAAGCCCCCTCTTTCAGCGTATCCGCTGAGATTCTCGAGTCATGTCCAACAGAAATTGTAAGCTCTTTCTTTTCTTTGCCGCATTTTCCAGATAAATATTCTGCAAACGCCGCTGCAATATATCTTACAATCTCCGGTGTCAGGTTTACGCTCTCACCTTCAATCCCCTCCAATGCAACACCACGTACATCGCTTCCATTTTGAAGTTTTAAATATTTCTTTTCAACATTCTGATTCATTTTTTCTCCATTCCAGGACATGGCAAAACCTCATTCCACCATGTCCCCGTTTTCATTTTTGACAGTTATAACTTGATTTCTCCTTCAAACGAGACCTCTGCCGGACCCGTCATATAGACTTTATTTGCCTCTCTGTCCCATTCAATGAGTAAATCACCACCAAGTAATTTCACAGTCACTTTATCCTCCGTCAATCCATTCAAAATACTTGCGACTGCGACCGCACAGGCTCCCGTTCCACATGCAAGGGTTTCACCGGAACCACGTTCCCACACACGCATCTCCACTGTATTTCGGTCAATCACTCTTGCAAACTCTGTGTTGATTCGATTTGGGAAACGCTCATGATTTTCAAATTTCGGTCCAATCTTTTCGATCTCCAGTCCTTGAACATCATCTGTATACACGACTGCATGTGGATTTCCCATCGAAACACCTGTCATACGGTACTCTGTTCCATCGACAATGATTGGGTCATCAATCACTAAATCTCCTTCTGCGATGATTGGTATGTTCGCTGGAACAAGTTCTGGGCTTCCCATGTCAACCCTCACTAATTTCACTTTTCCATTTTCAACTGTAAACTCCAGATACTTAATTCCACCCAATGTTTCCACAGAAATACTCGTCTTATCTGTCAAACCATAGTCGTACACATATTTTCCAACACAGCGGATTCCGTTACCGCACATTTCACCGCGAGAACCGTCTGCGTTATACATCTCCATCTCAAAATCAGCGACTTTCGATGGTTTAATCATAATTAATCCATCTGATCCAACTCCGAAATTGCGGTTGCTGACCTTAATAGCCACTTCGCTTGGATTTTGTATATTCTCCTGAAAACAATTTACATATACATAATCATTTCCAAGACCTTGCATTTTTGTAAATTTCATATTATTTTCTTCCTTCCACGTTATCATGATTCTGCGGCAATTCAATCAGAGGACGCACATGCAGTTCCTTTGAAATGTATTTGCCATCTTTTCTATGCTGTTTTACACATTCTGTCAGTAAAAATTCAATCTGCCCGTTAATCGACCGAAAATCGTCCTCCGCCCAAGCTGCTATTGCATCATACAACTTCGGTGACAAACGGAGCGGTACTTGTTTCTTTACATCTGCCATATTAATATAAACTTCCCGAATTTACAATAGGCTGTGCGTCGTGGTTTCCACAAAGTACTACCAGAAGATTCGATACCATTGCAGCTTTTCTCTCGTCATCTAATGTAATCGTGTTATTTTCATCCAATCTCTCTAATGCCATTTCTACCATTCCGACTGCACCGTCTACGATCATCTTTCTCGCATCGATAATTGCCGATGCTTGCTGTCTCTGAAGCATTACCGCTGCAATTTCCGGTGCATATGCAAGATATGTAATACGCGCCTCCAGAATTTCCAATCCTGCTTCCATTACTTTTTCCTGAATTTCATCCCGAATACGGGAAGCCACGATTTCACTTGAACCACGGAGGCTGCCTTCATCCGCGACTCCATCACCTGTCGTATCTACATTCGGAGCCACATCATATGGATATACACGTACAATGTTACGAAGTGCACTATCACATTGAAGTGACAGGTATTCCTTATAATTGTCAACATTGAATACCGCCTTTGCCGTATCTACTACTCTCCATGTAACAGCAATTCCAATTTCTACCGGGTTACCAAGACAGTCATTGATTTTTTGGCGATTATTATTGAGTGTCATGATTTTTAAAGAAACTTTTTTATCACTCATCTCTAGCCCCATATCATTTGCACCCGATGAAATGATAAATGGCTTCTTAGCATTTACGTCCACATCACCACTTTGATTCAATTTCGTCTTTGCTGCAGGATTAAAACTTACGCAAAATGGATTCACAAAATAGAATCCCTCATTCTTTAATGTCCCAATATACTTACCAAACAATGTAATCACCAATGCCTCCTGTGGCTTTAATGTCTTCAACCCGCAAAATAAAATCCAGCCAAGTCCAATCCAAACTGATGATACAACAATTACCGGAACATTACGTGCCATGCTGCCACCAATCAATCCTATGATCGCCATCACATACAGAGCAAGTGTAAGCAATAAGACAGCCATTCCATTTTTTCTGTTTTTCAATACATTTTCTTTCATAATGATACCTCCCTTTTTGATATCATTATGATATCATTTTCATATTTTTTGTCAATAACAAAGCGTTAACTCAGATTCTTAATCAGACCATATCTCTACTCCTGATTTATCACATATAATAAATCAAATCCCTTTCTTAGGTTTCCATATGAGCAAGACAGTCAGTGTGTAAGAAAGAAGCTAATAACTAATCCTTTATCTGACGTCCGTTTACATCCAAGTGATAATCTTGCTTATAAATTAATTCAGAAACCGATACAATTTGATATCCTGCTTCCTGAAGTTTTTCAATCACAACAGGAAGTGCTTCTGCCGTATATTTTGCACCATTATGCATCAAAATAATGGAACCATTCTGTAATGCCTTATGTTCTGTCACGGTTTTGATAATGCTGTCTACACCATAGTCCTTCCAGTCGAGGGAGTCTACATCCCACTGAATCGTGAAGTATCCGCATTTTTTCGCATTTTCAATTACGTGGTTATCGTAGTCTCCATACGGTGGACGGAACAAGTTCATTTCTACTCCGGTTAACTCTTTTACCTTATTATGTACCTTCTGTAACTCTTCCTGACATTGCGTATCCGATAACTGGCTCATATTCTTATGATTCTCACTATGATTTCCCAAATCGTGGCCTGCCGCCTGAATCTTTTTCACATCTTCTGGAAACTTTTCCACCCATCCTCCAGTCATAAAAAAAGTGACATGGACATTATATTTAGCCAGAGTATCTAGAATTTGCTGAGTGTCTTCATTCCCCCACGGCGATGGTTACTTAGGCTACTCAACCCACTAATTTCATCAGATTTTCGTACTCATTTGAGAAGTTGTAGCAGATTTTGATACGTTTATCTTCATATATGTAAATTACATCAATCATCTCCACAACAATCTCTCTAGTCAATTCTGTAATCTCTTTATGTTCGATTAAATGCCGAACCCATGGCAAATCAAACACACTGACTTCTTCTTGGCCTTTTAACTTTTTCTCTAAATCGAAGAGTTTCTGAGTTAATTCCATTTCCGCTTTGGCGTACTCTTCTCCGTACTCCATATATTCTTCATTCGAAATATTACCCAACGCATATTCTTCGAATACTTTCTTCCTCAATTGCTTCTTTCGTTCGATGTCTGCCTTTGTTTTTTCGATGTCCATACTGTAGATTTCTGTAGATGATGCTTTTTTCTTTGTCTTTGCATCCCTTTCTGCATTTTCAACAAGTTCCTTTAACGTTTTCATACCAGCGACTATCGCATTCAAATCACGCAAGACAATCTCCTTCAACACGTCTTCTTTTATGTAATGCGAAGTGCATGCCTTCCTTCCGGCATTTTGATATGAACCACATTTGAAAACTGCATAGCTGTTACCATTAGAGCTTTTTCTAATGTTTTTCCTCATGGCTCTTCCACAGTCCCCACATTTCAAATAACCAACGAAAATGCTCTGATTCTTTTCAAATGCAATATCTGTTTTCCGTTGTTTCATCATGCTCTGCACTTTCTGCCATGTTTCTTCATCAATAATCGCCTCATGGGTTCCCTTGACCTTAATCCATTCCGATTCGTCCAAAAGTTCCGGCTTTCCGTGAATTTCACGCCAAGTAGTGCCCTGTACCATGGTGCCTGTGTACATTTCGTGCTTCAGAATTTTGTTGATAGTCGAGTAGGTCCAATAATTTGTCTTGTCTAACTTGCGCGAATTAGTGTAGTTATATCCGTTCTGTTTCTTGTACTCAGACGGACACAGTACACCTTCGCCATTTAGGATATTCGCTATGCGCACTTTTCCATATCCTGCCAAAAACATATCGTAGATTTTTCTCACAATTTCCGCCGCGTATGGGTCTATCTCTAATTTATGCCTGTCATGTTCTGACTTTTTGTACCCATAGCACGCAAACGCACCGATAAACTCACCGCAACGCTGTTTAGCCTTAAAAGATGATTGCGTTTTCTTGGATATATCGCGTGCATAATGTTCATTAAACAGATTGCGGATACTAAACATCATATCATAACCACTGGTTAACGTGTCGTATCCGTCAAGGATTGCAACAAAACGGATACCCATTTTTTTGAACACCTGCGTGATATAACGTTCTGTATCGATATGTTCCCTGCCAAAACGTGATTGGTCTTTCACAACAATACAATTGATAATCCCCGACTCTGCATCATGAATCATTTCTTGAAAACTTGGTCGATTAAACACATATCCACTTATACCGTCATCAACATATTCACGTACAAAAACCATGTCCTCTTGGCGTTCCAAAAAATCTAGCGCTAACTTGCGCTGATTTGCTATACTCTCACTTTCCTCATGATGTTTCACATCCTCCACGGACAACCGCAGATAAACACCCACCTTGAATGTCGTAATCCTGGCTAGTCTTCTATTCTTATTTCTTTTCATTCTTACACCATTCAATTGCTACCATACTGAAAGTGTAATCCAACACAGCTATGAATGCAATTGTTTTTATTTCCTTTCTCTCAATTTTGAAAGGATTATTTTGTAAATCAACTCTTCACTCGTAATTATCCCCAAAAACACTCTCTCAATCTTATACTCGTTTTGTTTGGTCATAGTTATGCCTCCATCTCTTTGGTTAAATTTATGAAAGAGACCCTTGAACTAACACAAAATAAATTCCTTCCTCTATATAATGATTGAAAATTTGTTTTTTTAATTTGAGAAATAATTTTTTTAAAGAAATAATTTGACCTTTTGGGCATAGAAATAGCGAAGTGTTTGTCGCAACACTCCGCCAAAAACATAGTAACTTCGCACAATTCATACTAGATTAGTCTGTCTTAAATCATCCACACAGGTACAATATAATTATCCCTGTCAATTGCACTCAATCCCGGTTTCATACAGACAACTGCTCCCTTTGACCGTGGAGTAGAAGCCTTATCTAGTAAATCAAATACCCTGATTAGCTCCGTTCCCGGATTCGAAGTCTTCTTAATTTCTATTGGGTTTAGTACACCATCATGTTCTAACACAATATCTATTTCCTTCGCATCCCTATCGCGATAATAATACAAATATGGCTGTTTTCCATTGTTTAGATAGGTCTTCACAATTTCAGCCACAACATAATTTTCCAAAATAGCTCCATTCATAGCACCACTTTCCAAAGTCTCTGCACTACTCCACTTTGTCAAATAGCATACAAGGCCTGTATCATAAAAATAAAGTTTAGGCGTTTTCACCAACCGTTTGAGAAGGTTGTTGGAATATGGATGGAGATAAAAGATAATTCCCAATGTTTCTAATATTCCGAGCCAATTCTTAGCTTGAACCCCATTGATATCTGCATCTCTTGCTATATCGGTTACATTCAGCATTTGTCCACATCTTGCTGCCACCGCCGTGATAAAGCGTAAGAATTTTAAAGAATCAATCGTATCAGATAACTCCCTCACATCACGCTCTATATATGTGCTCAGGTAACTGTTATAGAAGATTTTGCTATTGCTATTTACACCACTAACAATGGCAGGCATAGAGCCTTTATAAATGCGCTCAAATACGGCTCTAGTATCAGCTTCCTCTTTCCCTTCTTTTCTTGTGTTCAATGCTTCCAAATCAACCACAAATGGTTCTGTCGAACCACCATATATTTCCGCTTGCGACAGAGATGTTAATGAAAGCACCGCCACTCTTCCGGCCAAAGACTCCTGTACACCCTTCATCATCTTAAACACTTGCGAACCCGTAAGCCAAAAATCCCCCGGAGTGCGGTTCTTATCTACATACATTTTAATATAAGTGAACAGCTCCGGTGCATACTGAACCTCATCAATCAATACCGGTGGCTTGTGTAACTGTAAAAATAATTCCGGGTCTGTCTTAGCAATACTTCTCTCATTCAAATCATCCAAAGACACATACCCTCTGTGGGTTCCTTCCATCATTTTTTGAAGCATTGTGGTCTTTCCAACTTGCCTTGGTCCTGTAACCAGAACCACCGGATACTCCTTTGTAACCTGCTGTACTACGCTCTCAAGATTCCTTGTAATATATTCCATAACTACCTCCACCTTTTTCGGCTAATTTTTAATCTGATTTTATTTTAGCCGAAATAAGACAAAAAAGCAATCATATATCGGCTAATATATATTATATTTCAAAATCAGCCGTAATATACTTGCACATTATTCGTCAGCGGTTTCCTCTTTGACCTCTTTTACTGTATCTAAAATCTTCTCATAGGTCATTTTTAGTAGTGATAGCATACATATACAGCTCCATGAGCGCCTCTGATATGATACTTTTCGTGCGGGCTTATGTTGCCGTAATATAAATCTTCAATTGAGGTGTTATCGGATACATGAAAAACATTGAGAAGCCGACAACCCCTAAAAAAGAGAAAATTAATGATAGGGTCGTATTTACAAAAAGCATTCACTTTAAGGAACCACCCGTATCTTTTAATTTCCCGATAATATAAGCATAATTCTCTTTCCTATGAGGCAAAGTGCATAGTTCACAATTTTTTATGCCATCTTTGGTTTGTATAAAATTACCACCGCAGTTTGCAAAGGTATATAGCGGGCAAAAACAAAACAAACAGTTAAAGGAGTCCGTATTACTCACCTTATGGCAAGGAAAAAACTCGCAATTTTTATTTTGCATAAACTGATAAAATTCTGTATCAATAAATTTTTCTTTCAATATTCTTTTCCTCCGCAAATCAAAAATTATCGCCTGTTTGTGGTAAAGTGATATCTTTGTCTGTGCTTTGATTGTTATCTGTTACGCCATTATTTACATCAGAATCAACAGTAGTAGATTGTTAACCTTGTTATTATAAGCCAACTTAAATCCGCCATCATTTTGTTGCATTAAAGACAACGTGTTTACAGCCTTATCAACAGCGATTTTCACTCTGTCATTTTTGATATAGTAAGGAGCGAGAGACTGGATTGCCATACTTGTCATATCAGGGTTAGTGACATTGCCGGAGAATGTCCAACCACCATCTGCAAGCTATGCATCTAAAATATAATCAATAAATATATCTCTTGTTAATGCGTTTCTTGTATTAGAATCACAAAGCTTTTTGATTAGTTCTTTTAATTGCCTTTCTCTTTCATTTCCACTTCATTTTGTAACCCGAGCAACCATTCCCCCACGCGGCATCAAAACTCAGTGCAACCTTCTTTTCATCCGTCTCCACCGAATAAATCGGAAGTTCTCTTCCGTTCACTGTATTACTTACATTCACTACTCTTGAAAGACTCAATCCTGCACCAATTAACAGAACAGCTACAAGTAATCCAAGTTTCCATTGTTTCCTTTTCATCTTTACTCCAGACTTCTTGCTTTTATTTCAATCTATGCTCAAGTTTGCTCGTCTTAGACGGATAGTTTACTTTTTCCTTATAATATTTATAGTTGCAATCAACGCACCATAGAGTAGCCCCGCCACTGGCCAGACAACACCGACCGTAATAAAGAAATACACCCCTATCGCTAGGAAGCGTTCCAAGAATACTACTTTCCTATCATACACAAAATAGGGCTGCTCACTAAGCACTTAGTGCGACATCCCCTTCCTTAATCAATTTCACGCCACTTGGGAAAATATCATTTCCATCAAAATACCACTTAAAATACTGATTCCGTAAATTCCGCCCGCAATGATTATATTCTTCTTCCGGTTCGGATTCACTTTGAATAAAATAGCAATTCCGATTCCCGCACAGGATAATAACCCTGCAAACATACTTCCAAAAGATAATACTCCTTCCAGATACAAGGTCGTAATTGCCACTGAAACCGCACAATTTGGAATCATGCCAAGCAAAGCTACAAATAAAATACTTAAGAGCGGATACTTCGCAGCTGCTCCCAACAGTTCTTCCATGCCAATTGCCTCTGCAAGCAAGTGAATGACAAATAGTACCCCAAATATGAATACCGTAATATTCGCGCAATGTATCAGGGCAGACTTAAAAATACTGCCCTCCTCGCAGCGGCAGCGATCTCTCTCGCAAATTTCATGAATCTGCAGTCCTTTTTGTTCTCCGTGGTTCAGCCTGCGAACCAAATAATCCACAAGAAATCCCGCCACGCATCCTACTAGTACCTTTGCTAACACAATTCCAATAATCTCTTTTGTGTCTGCTCTCCCTGAAATCAGGATAGGAAGCATCTCATCGGAAGTTGACAGAAAAACAGCCACCATCGTACCGACCGTGATCACGCCGCCGGCATATAAATTTGCTGCAGCTGCCGAGAAGCCACACTGGGGAATCATCCCCAGTGCAGCCCCTATCGCAGGTCCCTTCTTCCCTGTCTTTGACAACATCTTAATGGTTCGCTGCCCGGCCCTGTTCTCCAGATATTCCATCGCCAAATACGTGAGAAACAGGAACGGAACCAATTTTACCGTTTCCTCCAACGAATGCAGCAATACATGTTCTAACATATGAATCCACATAAACCTTCTCTCTTACTCCTTGTCTGCCAATCGTTTATTTGCATCTGCAATCAATATATCAAAAATAACTATTAATTGTCTATTACTTTGGGATAATAATTGCAGCTACAATATAGGCCAGCACACCGGAGCCTCCAAATGCCGAGAACAAAACCCAAGCCAGACGAACCAGCGTCGGATCAATGTTAAAGTACTCTGCAATACCTCCACAAACGCCTGCCAGCATATAATTTGTAGATGATCGATATAATCTCTTGTTTTCCATAATGATTCCCTCCTGAATTATAATATTTTTCTATTCTAGACTATTTTTGAAATTCAATCTGAATTTCTCCGACTCCACATTCTACATCTAGGAATCGGTTTGCACCCGGATGTGTGAGATGTTGTTCTCTTCCAAGACCTTCAAAAGTACTTTCTCCGATCTGAACTTCTCCGACACCACACTCCACATCATAATTGTAATCTTCTTCTGAACCAATTAGTTCCATATATAGTTGCCCTGCACCGGTTTCTGCATTCAGATTCTTCACATCCAAACCCGTGATATCTGCCTCTCCTGCGCCAACATCTACATTAACCGTGTTTGCTGCTAGTCCTTCCACATTCGCTTCACCCGCACCGATTTCTAAATCGACTTCATCAAATATCATATTCTTTGGAATCACAAGAGTAACTGTTCCAGCGGAATGATGGATACCGAATTTGCTGCCGCCTTCAACATACAGCGTTTCCTCATCTATATAATACTTGAATCCTGGCACATCTTCCTGCTCAATTTGAATATAATTCACATCATCATAATATATCTTCAGAATACCGGCTTTAAGCTCAATATCCAGATTTCTGCATTTTTCCTCCACTTCGTCTGAACATACGCTTTTTCCCATATGGATAATTCCAGAATTTTTCCCACTGAAACCAAAACTAAATTTCCCACTTTGTACCATGTCAGCAAATGTTCCCCATGTAAATCCCATGGCAAAAGACCCTATCAGGCAAAGCACCCCAATCACCGACATAATGGATGCAATGATCAAAGCTATCTTTGTAAACTTTTTCATTATTGATTCCTCCCTCCATCTCTGTAAAGCAGTTTCTGACACAGATTCACAAGCCAACGAAATAATGCCGGAATCCATTTGAATGCACACCATACAAATAAAACAACCAGAAGAATCCCTGCTGCAAGGGCAAGACTTCCTATACCCAAGTACACAAGCCCCTCGACAGGACTAAACACAATCCTAAAAATACCGTATACTAAACCAACCACGCCCGACATCAGAAAAGCAAATCCACCTGCTACTACCGTAATAATGACTCCAAACAATGCGGCAACCAATCCTACCAGAGCACCTAACAATCCGCCGCCAATCCCAATCAGCATCGGAGATGCAAAAACAATCAATACAATAAGCAATGCCAAAGGAATTTTC
Source organism: uncultured Clostridia bacterium (assembly GCA_937896665.1). Lineage (GTDB taxonomy): Bacteria > Bacillota > Clostridia > Lachnospirales > Lachnospiraceae > Faecalimonas. The sequence goes on along the minus strand of CALBNS010000065.1, from coordinate 45,650 downwards.
CGCTTCTGTCTTGGTTCTCGGTATCCGCTCTCTTTTCTGGATAGCATATTTTGATTCGCATTCGTGCGTCCATCTGAGTAACCTTGCTCTGTATATTCTGCATGCTCATTTCCCGATGCATTCAGATCTGCTTTAATAATTGCAGCAACTTTGCCGGGACTTCCTAATTCCTGAATTACTTTTGCCTCATTTTCCACACCTGCCTCATCAAAATAATCATTATAATATGCTATGGCATCCAGTCTGTCACCTTCAGGAATATCAGAAAGCAAACGTTCTAACTGCTCCATAAATTCTATTCGATTCATACTATTTTCCTCCCTCGAATAATTTGCTAATTTTCAATGTGTAGGATTTCCACTCAACCTGATACAGATTCAACTGTGCCGCGCCCTTTTCCGTCAACCTGTAGTATCTGCGATTTCGTCCACCGAATTCCATATCATACACTGCCAGACATTCATCCTTTTGAAGTCTGCGTAGTACGGGATATAGCGTGGACTCAGACACTTCCAGGACCTGTCTCACGTCCTGTGTAATCTTGTAGCCGTATGTTCCCTGCTCCTCCTTCGACACAACTGCCAGCACAATGGCATCTAGAAGAGCTGCACCTGTATTAAATACCATGTTTTCACTCCCTTTTCCTGGGTTTTCCTGTTACTGATTCGATCCTCGCCTCCTATCGGGTTAGGATCTTGCCCTATATAATATTATTTTATCTTCAATATTATGCGACATATAATATTGTACACTCATACTATACGCCATATAATACCATTTTGTCAATAGACTATGATAAAAAAAGAGTGACCACTAAGCACTTGATCAATGGCCATTCTTTTTTCTTAACACGCATCTTTCTCCTTTTTTTCTCTGAATCAATTCTGTAAGTTTTAATGCCTTATTAAAGTTGCCCTCAACTTTTAATTTTTGAAGTGTAAAAGCTAAAACCGGATCCATTTTTCCAGAGATGATTGACTGGAGAGTTTTTGCCGTTGCCGTAAACATAACATCACGGTCATAATATTCATAAGGTTCAATATGAAGCTGACCTTCCTTTACTTCTACATAAAAAATTACCTGATGCCTCTCCTGTAACTTTGAACTGATACGCCAGATGTTCCTGAATGTCACTCACATCAGTTCCCGCAAATTCCTGTTTCACACTCGCAAAGTATTCTGAGTAGGTCATTTTTATCCTCCATTTTCCCTTTTCGACCAATGGTCTACTTCTATACAAACTACATTACCACTTTTTTCGACCCTCGGTCAATCTTTATGAAAACAAAAATCAGGACAGTGGCTTTTTACGTCAAAAGATGCCATCTTGGATGCGCTTATCGAACGAAATTATGAAACGACACTTAAAACCGTAAAAACACTTGTGGAACAGACAAACGTCCCCCCTTTCTTACGGATGGCGATGTTTTTTCAGGCATGCCGAGATTCTTCTATGGAATTCCTAAAGCGCAGCCGTGACCCTGATACAACGGATGTGATGCCGGAAAATGCACAGGCACAGGCATATATCCACCAAAAATATCTGAAACATGTTATTTCGGAACTCAAGCCTGCACTTACAGAAGTCATTCAACAGGGAATTAATAACGGTGAGATTCATTTCGATTATCCAGCAGAATTAGCAGAAATCGTCTTAATTGTTATTGCCGTAAAAATGGACAATACTCTCATACATGGAAAAACCGGCATGATCCATAAACACATCTCCCGAAGCAATGCCTTCGTCTATGGCGTACTGCTTCATGGTACCCACCTCATTGTACTCTGCTCTCCCATGATCTCCACTCATAAGATGGACTCGAAACGGAAATCTCGATTATGTACACTGCCGGGGTTCTTGATGTGTTTTTGGAGCACCAGATTTCCGTAGATTGTGCTGTTGGCGTATCGGCAGGTGCACTGTTCGGAGTAAATTATTTATCCAATCAGAAGGGACGTGTTATTCGCTATAACAAACGGTTCAATGGAGATAAAAAATATATAGGTTTTCGTCCCCTTTTGCGTGAGGGAAACATCATCAGCACGCAATACGCATATTATGATGTTCCTCATAAATTGGAGCCTTTTGACGATGTAAGCTTTAAGAGGTCGGGTGTGCCGTTTTATGCAGTTGTTACTGATGTGGAAACTGGCGAACCAGAATACATACAAATTCACAGTGTATTTGAACAGATGGACATTTTGCGTGCCTCCGGCTCCATGCCTTTTCTTTCAAAACCGGTCGAAATCGGAGAAAAGAAATATCTGGATGGCGGCATATCTGACAGCATTCCTTTTCAACGGCTCTCATCTCAAGGGTGCGATAAGCTGATTGTTATACTGACCCGTAATATGGAATACTATAAAAAGCCCATGCCCGCTTCCCTCGTAAGATTGTACTATAAAAAACAGCCTCAAATAGCAGAAAAATTACTGCAAAGACATCTTTTGTATAACCGCTCTATTGAACAACTAAAAGAATGGGAAAAGGATGGACAAGCCTTCGTAATTCGTCCTTCTAGACCAATTGAGATTGGCAGAATCGAAAAAACGGACAAGCTGCAGGGAGTCTATGATCTCGGAGTGAGTGACGGAACGGAGCATCTTTCAAAATTGAGGGTTTACGCAGAAAACTGACATAACCCCCCTCCGTTTTAAAGGTACCCTTCATCTATAAAAATGATTAATTCTTTCATTTATATCTTCCTCTATAGATTAGAAATGGCGGGAAATTCTTCCCGCCTACGGTGGTTCAAAGAGCTTCCGCCCAGACCAAACTGTAATGCAATACAGTTTTATTCTTTTAAGTTGGAGCAAGTCATTTGCTTACTTATGTTATATACAAATCTTGAAATGTATGCAACAAAAATTTTCATCTTTTTCTGACGAACTTCAGCACAATCTCTACACTTTTTCTGACGAACTTGTTTTTATCGCTAATATATTTTTTCAATACAGCAATTCAATCTCTTCTTACATGCTTTATCATACCGAGTACCGTCGGGCAAGCATTGATTGGTATAAATTCAACTTCCGGATGCTTTCTCTGGAAAACGCGAAAAATCTCGTCTGCGAACCCTTGTCCCATGAATGCTACACCTGCAAAATCCAATTCTACCTGCTTAAATTCCTCTAACCGATGTAAAATCCTACGTGCTTGCGAACGTGCAATCGGCTCTCCGTAAGGACACACTTCCTTTATCGGTATCCTTGTCTTTACAAATCCTTCCTCTATTGGTGTAAACATATTGAACACCTCCTCAATTTTACGCGTAGTCTGATTTTCCAGTTTCATGACAACCATAGTTCCGATGTAATTCAATTTATTAAAATACTTAATCAAATGTGATTGGACAAATGCTTCTTTCTCATAACAACCTTGAGAGAAAATAACATTGTCCGACCATATTGCAAATTCATTTAAGAATTTTGAAGTAAAGAAAATACCCTCTCCCGAATGATTCTCTTCACTAGTCGTCATTTTTCCCTTATACAATTCCACTAATACATCTTGATAGGTAACTTCTTCCTTGAATTTTTGCTGTAAAAACTGCTGTACATTCTTGAAAATACCAATTCCATCATCCAGAATACTGATTTCTGTATACAGATAATCCTGTTTCATACAACAGGAAATGTTTTCACACTTCGAATGTTCAATCGCATTATTCATCATTTCCATAAAAGAATAAGCCCATATGGATTTTGCCTCCTTAGACAAGTCTCCCATGTTCGGCTCTATATCTTCATAATAAACTCGATCTTCCCCCAAACACTCTTCAACTTTATAAGAAAAAAGTGTGTGGTTGTATTCAAAATGTATTGTGTTTTCACATTTTTATCTTTACGCAAAATATGATTTTCCAGACATTCTCGCAAATACCTTTTTACCGTAGTAACTGATACCCCAAAATTCTCCATGGTTTTCTGGATAAAAGCTTCATCATCCTGGCGAATTTTCTCGAGCATATAGCGTTTAATACTCTCTCTTTTCCTGTTGAAACGACATGTTACCTCCCTGTTTAAACTTTATTTTTATATTTCCGAACTTTATATTATATTTTTCAAATTATATCATCATCTTTCTTATATTACAATGGTTATAATCTATAAAATTTAAAAACAAAATTAATATGAAAAGGTGGCTTCCTATCAAAATATCCTTTTGGTAAGAAACCACCTTCTCTCTTTAATCCCAAACAGAATAATGATAGCAGGGAATATTAGTTTCCACAGCATACCAAAATCCAAAATGTTTTGGCAACACAGCAGCAGGAATATGCCGATGAACAGATCAATACCGGTAATGCCAAAGGCATTCAGCCCTAACACCAAGCCAACTCCGATTAAGACGATACCTCACAAAATTTGATTCATTTTTTTCATAAAGATTTATCCTCCATTTTCTTAGATGTCTATATTTTATGCGATACCGCTTTTAAATAATAGGTAGATTTTGTAGGAGAATGTGTCAGTTTTATAGACAATAAGACTAATTATTTCTCGAACATTTTTCTGCATCTATTGCCAATACAAGCATTAGGGCACACAGTGCATTTTCTGGGTCATATACGTCAATTACATATGTATCGGTCCAGTTAAATGGCTTCTTTGAAACAGTTGCGATATTTTGACCGGCCCAGTTTAAGATATTGTAATCCCATTCCAAAAAATCACCTTCGATATGCCAGCCATTGCAATCAATATTGAATTTCGGCCTAAAAAAAGTAAATTCCTTGCTGATACAGCCGATATAACGCTCTCCAAGATATATTTCAAACTTAGGAAGAAAGGTGAGGAGACGCTCCTTAACTGTACCAATCTCATTTCCATAAACATCAAATATTTTAAGACAGTGTCCCCAAGAAAGATGTCCCTTTACCACATATACTGTTTCTCCTGTTTCGTTATAAATATCGTAGCTGTCAAACCACGAAAATAACCTCTGTTTAAATAGTAACCTCATAACATACACCTCACTGCTACACTATTTACATAATTCTTCTATATTGGTGTTCCAACCTCAATCAGATTACCGTCCAAATCGTAAAAACGAATTACTTTTTGTCCCCAACTATGTGTCATCAGTTTATTCACATACACTGTATCAGGATACAACTCCTCCAGTTTTCGGGCGAATTCTTCTATGCGAGGTTCTTCAAAATACAGTTCACAGGAATTGTTGCGTCCGACAACATCCTGTTTAATAAAGTCCTTCCAATACTTTATATCCTGAAGTACAAGACCTTCGGTAAGAATCATATTTCCGTCATTATCGAGAATCATTTCAAGACCAAACAAATCATGATAATACTTTATAGATTTTTCTATATCTTTAACAACAATCAAAACATTTTTTAATTTCATGATTTTATTTCCCTTCCTCATACTGCACCTCTCCGAAATGTTTGGAGAGATGATCTATTTCAATCACATTCCGTTTCATTGGAATATTCCTTTTTGTTTTCTTATAATTCTGCGAAAATCTTTGCCCCACTTTTTTTCAGCCAGATGAGCAATAATGCAGAAACAGCACCGAGTACGATGGTACACAATAGCAAATATATATTTGGGCTAATAAATCTTCTTACCGCCATATACAGTCCACCTAACGCAATTACCAACACCCATCCTCCAAACAGGGCAAGCATCACACCCATGCTTTGTTTGACAGGAACCGTTTCGTCTGTCCACTTGAGATTAGGCATTTTTAAGTTTACAGTTAAACCAAAAGATGCAGAAACCAGCACAAAGACTACAGGTAAAAGTATTATCATAATACACGAAAAAACATTCGGACGAAGCACAATTGCCACGCAGACTGCACATACCAAAGTCGGAATCTCCGTGAAAAGCAGGTGCAATTTCAACTTTGCTTTCAGCACTTGCCATGCTGACACCGGAAGCGACTGCACGAGCCATAGGTTCTTTCCTTCCAAAGAGACAGATGGTGCTGTGATGTCATTCATAGTGCTCAACATGCAGAGAGCCGCACATGCAAGTAGTGGGATCAATTCAGTCATTCCGTCAATCTGACCGACTATTTCACGCACGTATTCTCCCTTGATAAGAACAAATACCGCAGCAATAGGAAGCATCAGCGTACCAAGTCCGCAATTAAGCATATAAATAGCACTAGAAAGGAAACGGCTGCGTTCTTTGCCTAGTAATGCACTGCCAATACTTTTCCTTTTTGCTTCCGCTTCTTTGTACTGTCTTTTTGCTGTACCTTGATTTGCTGTTGCCATCTTCAGGAAACTTCTGGAGAGTACCAGCCAAGTCAGGGCAAACAACAGTGCAATAATCAGTGTAAAGAATAACATAGACAGAGCATTTCCCTCTCCTGCACGCCCCATCAGATAAATCGGATATGCAGCACCTTTAATCTGTTTTCCGACCATTTGCGCATTGAGCAAAAGGTTCTGTAACATTTCATATGCCCGGAAGTAAACATAGTAGTAGACAGCAAAGAAAACGAGGGACGCAAGTACGGTAACCATACTTTTGTGCTTGAGCCTTGCGCTGATTTTAGCCACAACCCATCCAAGGAAACAGGAAAGTGTGAGCACAAAAACAGAAAGCACCAACAAGAGCAAAATGTCAAAAAGCACTGCAAGTACACCAAGTGTGCCGTTCATCCAGACAGTTCTCCAGTAAATAATCAATGCAGGAATAAAAACAATAGCTTCATAAATCAGCCCCCACATCCATACGCCAAACAGGCGTACTGCGAGGATTGCCGTCGGCGGAATCGGAAGCGCAAGCAGAAGTTCATTGTCCTTTGCCCGATACAAAGTGGCATAGGTATTGAAAACGCTGCCAAATACACCGAGCAGAATTGCAATCAATCCCATCATAGCAAAATACATCCAGCCAAGCCCCACTGAAACAAGTGGTCCGCAGAGCGTGTTGCCTACCATATAAAACACTGCACCGAGTCCGACAAATAAAGCGGTATAGACCAGAATCAGAAATACAATCCCACTCTTGGAACGCTGTGTCCCCTTTTTCTTATCTTGGATAAGCCATGTATTTACTTCCAACATCTGTTTTTTGAACAAAGCTTTTAACATGATTCTCCCTCCAATTCCAGGAACACATCTTCAAGAGAGGTGTCGCCCTTAACTTCTTCCATGGTGCCGGATTTTATCAACCGGCCTTTTTTGATAATGGCCACCTTGTCACAAAGCTTTTCTGCCACTTCCAATACATGAGTAGAGAAAAAGATTGCTCCACCTCTGTCACAGATGTCCCTCATAATTTCCTTCAACAAATGGGACGCTTTTGGATCTAAGCCTACGAAAGGCTCATCCATAATAATAAGCTTTGGTTCATGAATCAGGGCTGAGATAATCGCCAATTTCTGCTTCATACCATGTGAATAGGAAGAAACAGGTTGTGCCAGTTCAGCAGTGAGTTCAAAAGCGTCGGCATATTTGCGGATGCGAGCCTGCCGGTCTGTGGCACTGACTCCAAAGATGTCAGCAATAAAATTCAAAAATTGAATCCCCGTCATGAACTCGTAGAGATCCGGATTATCAGGTATGTAGGCCAGCTTCTGCTTACAGGCAATCGGATTTTCTCGAACGGAAACACCATCCACATAGATTTCCCCTTCATCAAACTGCAGGATTCCACAGCAGGCTTTGATTGTGGTCGTTTTACCCGCACCGTTGTGACCAATAAAGCCGTAGATTTCACCGGGATGGATTTGCAGGGACAGAGCATCCACTGCCTTCTTTTCTCCATAAACTTTTGTTAAGTGTTCAATTTTCAACATAATACATCCTCCTTTTTCCTAATTCTGTCGTTTTTCTTCCCATCGCCTCAAAACTGTTTGAAGACGATACATGATTTTCATTCTATTTCGGCTCTTCATACGAACGGAAAAATACACTCAATTTATCCAAACATTTAGTCAATACATGAATTTCTTCTTCCGACAACCCTGCTGTTCCTGCATTAATCATCTTTTTATGAAAATCTGCATGATGGTGATAGGCCCTTTCGCCCCTTTCTGTCAAACGGACAAATACCACACGTCTGTCTTCTTCGCTACGCTCACGAATCGCATAACCTTTCTTTACCAGGTTGTTCATTGATGTCGTAAGTGAACCTACGGTAATCTTCTGATCACGAGCAATATCCGACATTCTTCGACCCATGCCCCCCTCTTCATTGAGCCCGATTGCTTCAATGATATGCATATCATTGTCCGTGATGTCTCTAAACTCGCCAGTAATAATAGCTTCTTTTTCTAAATCCCAAATATGTCTAAACAAATGCACTAATACATCATTGATACTTGAATATGTTTCCACACAACTCTCTCCTTCATAACTCTTAACACCTTATCAACGCATATTATACACAACTTTCAACCAAAGAATCAATGACTTCTTTCACAGTTTCTATTTTTTCTGTTCTCCAAATATTGGCACCACAAAATAGAAGTCCTTCATCAACATTCCCTTCAGCTGCATGAATTAATACCTGAGTGATACAATAAGGAATTTCTTTTGGATCGCAGTTTTTCAGACAGCCAAAGCACTTTACCGGAGGCTGTTTTTCCCCATTCATAATTTTCTTCATAAAGGAATTCAAAAGCGCACGCCCCGGCATTCCAACGGGACTTTGTACAATTATTATGTCCTCTTTTTTTGCTCCTAGATAGCTTTGTTTAAAACGTATATCTGCATCACATTCTTCTGTCGTAACAAAACGGCTTGCCACTTGCACTGCATCAATGCCGAGCGCAAATGCCATTTTTACATCTTCCGCAGTTGTAATTCCTCCTGCCAAAGCAACCGGAATCTTAACTTCATACTTTCTTTCATACTCTTTTATAACCTGTAAGATGCGGGCTACCTCTTCATTGTATGCTTCCTGATCCAACTTACCAATCTGATCTCTTTCAAAGCCAAGGTGTCCCCCCGCTTTTGGACCTTCAATCACAATCATATCCGCAGTTCTTTTATATTTTTTATCCCAGTACCGCAAGATTACTTTCACCGACTTTTCAGTCGATACAATAGGTGCAATCTTTGTACTGCTTCCCTTCACAAGCTCTGGCAGTTCTGTGGGCAAACCAGCACCGGAAACAATGATATCTGCTCCTGTATTTACAATGGTCCTAACGTACTCTTCGTAATGGCGCATCGCTACCATAATATTAAATCCAATCACTCCATCCGGTGAAATTTCTCTGGCTTTCTGGTATTCTTTTTCAATTGCCCGCAAATTTGCTTCCTTCGGATTATTCGCAAAATCTTTTTCTTTAAAACCAATCTGTGCGGCAGAAATGATTCCCATTCCGCCTTCCTTTGCAACATTTCCCGCAAGTCTTCCTAAGCTAATACCAATTCCCATGCCACCCTGAATAATCGGTTTTCTTAATTCTAAATCTCCTATTTTCAATTGTACACCATTCTTTCCATTTGTTACATGTTCCTGAATCTTTCATAACGTCGATTCACAATTTCTTCTGTACTTAGATTTTTCTGTTTTTTAAAAAATTTGATTAATTGCACTTTCAGTTCATCCGTTACTTCACTAAAATTTTCTACTGTGAACTCTTCCGGTTCAGCAATGACACGTTCTACTATTCCGGCTTTTTTCAGATGCCATGCCGTCAATTTCATCACTCTGGCCGCTTCTTTTGCAAGTTTACTGTCTTTCCATAAAATACTTGCAAAACCTTCCGGCGATAAAATTGAATAGATTGAATTTTCCAACATCCAGACTTCATCTGAAACTGCCAAGGCGAGTGCTCCACCACTTCCGCCTTCTCCAATAATAATTGAAACAATTGGAACCTGAATTCCCGACATTTCAAATAAGTTTCTTGCAATTGCTTCCCCCTGACCACGCTCTTCAGCTTCAATTCCACAGAAAGCACCCGGAGTATCTACAAGACAGACAATCGGTCGTTTAAATTTTTCAGCCTGCTTCATAAGCCGTAATGCCTTTCGATATCCTTCCGGCGACGGCATACCATAATTTCTCTCAATATTTTCTTTGGTACTTTTTCCCTTTGTCTGTGCAATAACCGTAACAGGCATTCCAAGGAATTGTGCGATACCTCCGACAATTGCGTTATCATCCATATAATAACGATCCCCATGGAATTCTATGAAATCAGTAAAAAGCCTTGAGATATAGTCCATTCCCACCGGTCTGTCCTGCTTTCTCGAAATCAGAACCCTATCCCATGGAAGTAATCGATTACACCCCTCTAAAGGAGTCGATTTACACTCGCCTTCCGGTATCTGCATTTCCCTTTTTTCGTGCAGACGGATAATTCTAGAAATTGTCTTTCCCAAGTCCTTTCTTTCCACAATTTGATCAATAAATCCATGTTCTAAAAGAAATTCTGCTCTTTGGAATCCTTCCGGAAGTTTCTGGCCGATAGTCTGCTCAATAACGCGAGGTCCTGCGAAACCAATTAATGCGTTTGGTTCTGCCAGAATAATATCTCCAAGCATCGCAAAACTTGCTGTCACGCCACCTGTTGTAGGATCCGTTAATACGCTGATATAAAGCTGTCCTGCATCATGGTGACGTTTAAGTGCAGCAGATGTCTTTGCCATTTGCATTAGAGAATGAATCCCCTCCTGCATCCTCGCTCCACCTGAACAGGCAAATATAACAATCGGGAGCTTCTCACTTGTAGCACACTCAATGGCACGCGTAATCTTTTCTCCGACTACTTTTCCCATACTCGCCATCATGAATCTTCCATCGCAGACTACCAATACCACTTTTTTTCCATCTACCTTTGCTTTTCCCGTTACGACAGCCTCTTCTAAGCCTGTTTTTTCTCGTAACAATTGTAGCTTTTCTTCATATCCCCGATAATTTAACGGGTTTTCTGAAATCATCCCCGTATCCCATTCTTCAAAACTGTCTGCATCTGCAACCATTTTGATTCGTTCTTTGGCACTTACGCGAAAATAATGTCCACACTTTGGACAAATATAATACCCTTTTCTTACATCCTCTTCCACAATTGCAGCTTTACAAAAATTACATTTCTTCCAAAGCCCCTCCGGAATTTCCACAGCTCCTGCAGATTTGCTCAACGGTACATATTTTTTCTGGTTTGGTTTTTTAAACATATCCGATAACTTCATGGTTTAAAGCGCCTCTTCTTTCTCTGCAATAAATTCAATATTATAATTTCCTGTCTTATACTTTGCATCATTTAAAATTTCATATTGATAATCAACATTTGTTTCAATGCCTTCAATGATGACTTCTCCAAGCGTGCTTCTCATTTTTCTTATGGCTTCATCTCGGTTTTTGGCATATACAATGAGTTTTGCCAGCATACTGTCGTAATAAGGAGTCACTGTATAACCACTATAAATTGCTGAGTCAATTCGCACTCCCTTTCCACCAGGAAGATACATATCTGTAATGGTACCTGGTGTCTTCGCATTAATCCTGCATTCGATAGCATGTCCTGTCAGATGAATATCCTCTTGTTTGCAGGAAAGTGGTTTCCCATCTGCAATGCGAATCTGTTCTTTTATCAAATCAATTCCTGTTACCCATTCAGTAACAGGATGCTCTACTTGGATTCGTGTATTCATTTCCATGAAATAGAATTCTCCGGTTTCTTCCAATAAGAACTCAATTGTACCTGCATTTTCGTAATTGGCCGCTTGCGCTGCCTTCACCGCTGCCCGTCCCATTTTTTCACGCAGTTCTTTGGAAATAGCCACACACGGACATTCTTCAATCAACTTTTGGTGATTCTTTTGAATCGAACAATCACGCTCTCCCAGATGTACTACATTTCCATATTTATCTGCCAGAATCTGAAACTCAATATGCTTTGGACACATCACAAAACGTTCCAGATACATTGTGTCATCTCCGAATGCAGCTTTTGCCTCTTTTTGAGCCGTGTTAAATGCAGATTCCAATTCTTCAGGATTATTTGCTACACGCATTCCTTTCCCGCCGCCTCCAAGAACTGCCTTAACAATTACCGGATAACCAATTTTATCCGCCGTCTCAGCTGCTTTTGAGATTTCATAAATAGCCTCCTTGCTTCCCGGAATAATAGGAACCCCAGCTTCCATCATCGTGTTCCTTGCCTGAGATTTATCTCCAAGTTTTGCAATAATCTCTGCTGACGGTCCAATAAACGTAATATTACATTTATGACAGAGTTCTGCAAATCTACTATTCTCTGACAAAAATCCGAAGCCTGGATGTATCGCATCTGCTCCTGATACAACCGTTGCACTGATAATTCTTTCCATGTTTAAATAACTGTCTGCTGCTTCTGCCTTTCCGATACAATAAGCTTCATCTGCAAGCTGCGTATGCAATGCTTCTTTATCTGCCTCTGAATAAACTGCAACCGTTTGAATTCCCATTTCACGGCATGCCCGAATAATCCGCACCGCTATTTCACCACGATTTGCAATCAATACTTTTTTTATCATGCTCCACACCTATCCAATCATCAATGTTAATTCTGCATTTACTGCAATTTCTCCATCTACTGATGCAATTGCTTCTCCTATTACCATTGGTCCTTTTTGACGGATAATCTTTGCTTCTAATTTTAATTTATCACCTGGAACTACTTTTCTGCGAAATCTACAGTTTTTAATTCCGCCAAAATATCCTAATTTTCCTTTGTTTTCTTCCTTTGCAAGCACTGCTACTGCTCCAACCTGAGCCAAGCCTTCTACAATCAGGACACCCGGCATAACAGGCTCTTGTGGAAAATGACCTGCAAAAAATTCTTCACGATAAGTTACACATTTATATCCCACAGCATATTCACCAGGCACATAATCCTCAATATAATCTATGAGTAAAAACGGATGTCTGTGTGGTAAGATTTCTTTAATTTCTGAAATACCTAATCGATTCATTTACATTTCTCCTATACAATACGGAATAAAGGCTGTCCGTACTCCACGGTATCCCCGTTTTGTACCAGGACTTCTGATATCACTCCGTCAAAATCACTTTCAATGTCATTCATCAGTTTCATTGCCTCCACAATTGCAACAATTTGACCTTGTTTCACACTGCTGCCTACGGTTACAAAAGGCTCTGCATCCTCTGCGGGCGCCACATAAAATCTTCCTACTAATGGAGATTTAATTAAGTGTCCTTCTACCTCTGCCTTATCTGGCTCCGGTACGATTGTCTGCACTACTGGTGCGTTCTCAGGTATAGCAGGCTGTTGTGCGGTTCTCTTTTTCATACGGAGCTTAACTCCTTCTTTTTCATATTGAAATTCAGTTACAGCAGAATCTGAAACTGTTTTAATAAGCGTAATCAGATTTTCAAAATCCATTTTCTATCCCTCTACCCTTCGTATTTTTTTAATAAAAGTGTTGCATTGTGACCTCCGAATCCCAATGAATTACTCATCGCATATCGGATTTCTTTTTCAATCGGCGCACCAATCACATAATTCAAATCACATTCGGAATCCGTTTCTGTCGTTCCCATTGTCTGATGGATAAATCCATCCTGAATTGCTTTTACGCAGGCAATACATTCCACAGCTCCAGCTGCACCAAGCAGATGTCCAATCATTGATTTTGTAGAGTTGATTGCAACGTCTTTTGCCGCATCTCCAAATGCCTTTTTTATTGCATATGTCTCAAACAGGTCATTATGATGCGTGCTTGTACCATGTGCATTGATATATTGTATTTCTGAAGGTTCTACTCCTGCTTCCTGCATAGCCAACTCCATCGCTTTTGCAGCACCGCTTCCATCTTCTGCAGGTGAAGTAATATGAAAAGCATCTCCTGTTGTTCCATAACCTACTACCTCTGCATAAATTTTTGCACCTCTTGCTTTTGCATGTTCTAATTCTTCTAAAACAACAACACCTGCACCTTCCCCTAAGACAAAACCACTTCGGTCTTTATCAAACGGAATGGATGCACGCATTGGATGCTCGATTGTTGTAAGCGCAGTGAGCGCAGTGAATCCTGCTATTCCGGTTGGACAGACACAGCTCTCTGTACCCCCTGTAAACATAACATCTGCATCTCCATATTGGATTGCACGGAAGGCGTCTCCAATACAGTTTGTTCCTGTTGCACATGCAGTTACTACATTCGTGCATTTTCCTCTCAGACCAAGCTGAATAGAAACATTGCCGGCTGCCATATTTGAAATCATCATTGGAACCATAAGTGGTGCCACACGCCCCGGCCCCTTTTCTAAAATTACCTTATATTGTTTTTCAATCTGTTCCAGACTTCCGATTCCGGATCCAATAATAACACCACAACGGAATGGATCTTCATTTTCGATGATAAACCCGGCATCTTCACATGCTTCTTTTGCAGCAACAACGGCATATTGCGAGAAAGTTTCCATTCTTTTCGCAGCCTTGAAATCCATTCTTTCCTTTGGAACGAATCCTTTTACTTCGGCTGCAATCTTTACTTTATAATCCAACGTATCAAATTTAGTAATTTCGCCGATTCCTACTTTACCTTTTTTGATGCCATCCCAAAACTCCTCTACTGTATTTCCAATTGGCGTAATTGCTCCAAGCCCTGTAATTACCACTCTTCTTTTCATTATCTTAACACTCCATTCTCCTTGTATTACATTGCCATTCCGCCATCTACATGAAGTACCTGGCCGGTAATGTACCTTGCTTCATCCGATGCAAGAAACGCTGCTGCCGCTGCAATATCTTCCGGCTTTCCGAAACATCCAAGTGGTATCTGCTTTACAGAATCTTCTTTGTTTTTTTCTGGCAATACGTTCGTCATGTCTGTTTCGATAAAGCCTGGTGCAATCGCATTTACTGTAATTCCTTTGGGAGCAAGCTCTTTCGCCGCAGATTTTGTCATACCGATTACACCTGCTTTTGATGCTGCATAATTCACCTGACCTGCATTTCCACACACACCAACTACAGATGACATGTTAATGATACGACCACATTTCTGTTTCATCATTTGTCTGGAAACGAAGCGCATACAATGAAATGTTCCTTTCAGATTGATATCAATGACATCTCCGAAATCTTCCTCGCTCATGCGCATCAAAAGACCATCTTTTGTAACTCCGGCATTATTTACTAAAATGTCAATCTTTCCGTACTTTTCAATAACTGCTTTTATGAACTCGCTACATGCCGTATAATCAGCCACATTACATTGTATGAGTTCGGCTTTTCCACCAGCTTCTTCTATTTCTGCTTTTACTTCCTGTGCTTTTGCCTGAGAACCATTAAAATTTATAATAACGGTCGCCCCAAGCTCCGCTAATTTTTTTGCAATTGCCTTCCCAATTCCACGGGAAGCACCTGTTACCACTGCAATTTTTTCGTTTAACATTCTCTATCTCCTATGCTTTTAGTTCGTTTACAACCTGATCTACATCTTCCCAAGAGCCAACATTATAAACCTTTACATCTCGGTTGATTTTTCTTAAAAATCCATTGAGTGTTTTTCCCGGCCCTATTTCTACAAATGTATCTACTCCATCTGCAATCATGTTCTCCATGCTCTCCTGCCAGCGTACAGAAGCAGATACCTGTTTTGCTAATAATTCTTTTGTTTCATGGATATCGTTTACATATTTCGCTGTTACGTTTGTTACATATGGAATCCGTAATTCAGAAAATTCCATCTGCTCCATTTCTTTTTTTAATGCTTCTCCTGCGGTCTTTAGCATTGGAGAATGAAATGGTCCACTTACATTTAACATTACTGTGCGTTTGGCTCCTGCTTCCTTTAGGTCATTTACCGCTTTTTCAACTGCCTTTGTTTCCCCTGTAATAACAATTTGTCCGGGACAGTTATAATTCGCAACCGTAACGCCATCTATATACTGTATAACCGACCCAATAGCGTCTGCTGACATTCCGAGTATGGCTGCCATCGCACCCTCGCCTTCCGGTACAGTGCTCTGCATCAGAATTCCTCTTTTTCTTACAAGACGAATTGCATCCTGCTGTGTCATGCCGCCTGCTACACAGATTGCACAGTATTCACCAAGGCTTAATCCTGCAGTCACATCTGGTCTTAATCCCCTTTCTTCTAACACCTTTGTCATTGCAAGACTTGTAGTTACCATCGCTGCCTGTGTATATTCGGTTAAATCCAATTTTTCATTTTCTTCAAAGCATAATGCTTTCATATCTATCTGCAAAAGTTCTGACGCATTGTCAAACACTTCTTTTGCAATCTCACTATTTTCATAAAAATCTTTTCCCATACCGGCTTTTTGTGCGCCCTGCCCAGGATAAATAAATGCAATTTTATTCATAAATTCTTAATCCTCCAATTAGCGCATCTGCTTCTGTTACCAGCTTTTGAATGAGTTCCTGACAGGTCAATTCTTCTTTTACCATTGCAGCGCTCTGTCCTGCCATCACACTGCCGTTAACAACATCTCCATCTACAACAGCTTTTCGAAGACCCCCAAGTGTAAGTAATTCTAACGCTTCGAAATCTGCCCCCTGCTTTTCTAGTTCCAAGTATTTTTTTGTCATTTGATTTCGGAGTGCTCGCACCGGATGTCCTGTGGCTCTTCCTGTTACCCGTGAATCAATATCTTTTGATTTTATAATTGCCTTCTTGTAATTTTCATGAACAATAGACTCTTTCGTAGTCACAAAATGAGTTCCCAGCTGCATTCCTCTTGCGCCAAGCATAAATGCTGCTGCTATTCCTCTTCCATCTGCAATCCCGCCAGCCGCAATAACTGGTATATGGACTGCATCCACAATCTGAGGGACCAATACCATTGTTGTGTTTTCTCCGATATGTCCTCCTGCCTCACAGCCTTCTGCTACCAGTGCATCCGCACCACAGCGTTCCATTCTCTTTGCGAGTGCCACAGAGGCCACTACCGGAATCACCTTCACTCCGGCTTCTTTCCACATGTTCATATATTTTTCTGGATTTCCGGCACCTGTAGTCACTACTTTCACGCCTTCTTCCACAATTACTTTTGCCACTTCATCTGCATGAGGACTCATGAGCATAATATTTACTCCAAATGGCTTATCTGTTATTTTTTTTGCTTCTCTAATTTGTTCGCGTACCCACTCTGCCGGAGCACCCGCTGCTCCAATCAGTCCAAGTCCACCGGCATTTGATACGCCGGCCGCAAGATGATACTCAGCAACCCAAGCCATTCCGCCCTGGATAATTGGATATTCGATTCCCAGTAATTTGGTTACTTCCGTTTTCATGTTACAACCTCTTTCCTCTTTCTATTATTTTTTTAATCCTTCGATATATGTTACTACTTTTCCAATTGATGTAAGTTCCTGCATAGAATCGGTATCGATTTCTACTTCAAAAGCATCTTCAAAAGACATTACCATATCCATTAAATCAAGAGAATCTGCTCCTAATTCTTCAAATGTTGTCTCTGCTGTTAAACCAGCTGCATCTACTCCTAAACCATCTGCTACAATTGAAATTACTTTTTCTAACATCTTTAAATCTCCTTTTTTTGTTTTTTTAATTTTTGTTACTTTAATATGTAATCCGTCATAAATAAGACGGGAATTACCTGTCCAGTTCCACCAGGGAAGCGCCCCATGACAATCCTGCGCCAAAACCTGCAAGCACTAGTTTTTGTCCCTGTTTTAACTTTCCACTGCGATTCAATTCATCAAGAAGAATTGGAATACTTGCGGAAGATGTATTCCCATATTCCGAAATATTCATTGGGAACTTTTCGATATCCACTTTCATTCTCTTGGCTACGGATTCAATAATCCGCTGATTTGCCTGGTGAAGCATGAACCAATCGATATCGGCTTCCGTATACTGTGTTTTCTCCAGCAATTCCCGGATTACCTCCGGCACTTTTTTTACCGCAAACTTGAACACTTCTTTGCCATCCATGCTGATTAATGTATCTTTCGCTTCCCAGTTTTTCTGATGACGGCTCTCACATGCAAGCACATATCCTTTTGTCCCGTCCGAATGCATCACACATGGCAGTATATCCCCCTCCTCTGCCTTAAGAACTACCGCACCGGCCCCATCACCAAATAAAATGCAGCTGCTTCTGTCCTGCCAATTTACGATATTGGAGAGGCACTCACTTCCGATTACCAAAACTGTTTTATAAATTCCGGCAGCAATATAGGCCTGCGCGGTATTGTATGCAAACACAAATCCACTACATGCCGCACTCATATCAAATCCTATTGCATTTATTGCCCCAATTTCTTTTTGAACTTCACATGCCATCCCGGGAATCACAAAATTGGGAGTGATTGTTGCTACTAAAATTAAATCCAATTCTCTGGCACTTACATTGCCATTTTCAAGTGCCGCTTTCGCAGCCTTCACTGCCATACTTACGGTTGTATCATCCTTGGCAATGTGCCTGCGTATGATTCCGGTTCTTTCTCGAATCCATTCATCGCTGGTGTCAACCAACTTTGCTATATCATGATTATCATAATAGTTTTCCGGCACATATGAACCTGTACCATATATTTTTCCAACCATTCCTGTTCTCCTTATTTTACTTTGAGTTCCTTTTATTTTGAATTTTAAACTTTTTGCATATCAAATTGTTTGAACTATATCATAAAAGGAATTATTTGGCAAGTAGCTTTTTAATTGTTTTTAATAATAGAGCAAAAAACTGTCCGGCTATACAGCTCCATTTGCCGTATTTCTGAACAGTTACTATCAGATGTTCCTCTATTGGAGTCTTATCGATTAACACATCAGGAAGCCCAAGTCCTCTTCCGATCTCCTTGACTTCTGTACCAGTCAGATCTTAAAATACCTATCATTTCGAAAATTTTCGAAATGATAGGCGAAAAAATATCCATTCAAAAAGTCTATAAGGAATATGACACTAGCAATTATTGTTATAAAGCTAATACCCAAACCACTATTGATATAATAATAGCAATTACAGGAAAAAGATAATACATGAAAATTCTTTTATCCTGTTTTTCCATCAATGAAAATCCAGAGATTGCGTTTAGTAGTGTGCAAATAACTGGAATTCCAAATACAACTGCAACTTTAGGCAATGTTGAATTTACATTTCCGTTTGAATCAAAATGAAACAGACGTACAATAGTTGCAATTTAGTACTTGACAGCATCGAATTGTCGCAGTACAATGTACAAAACCGATGAGGAAGAGTAAGTAAGTTCCATCCCTTTTTCCCCAGAGAGCTGTAGATGGTGTGATTACAGCGAAAAACATGAAACCGAATGGACTTCCGAGGGCAATCAGAAATAGAACCTTTTTCAGAGATTGGTTTTAGAGTATGTGAGACGGAGCATGACTCTCCGTGAACAAAAGTCTGCATATGTTAGTATGCGTAGAGTGGGCGTGTTATAATGATACGTCAAGCCGGGTGGCACCGCAGGATTTGAATTCTATCCTGTCCCAGCAGATAGCGACTATCTGGGGCAGGATTTTTTAATGCAAAAATATTTATAAAAAGAAAATCTGTCCCTCATGAAATGAAAGGAGACAAAAATATGACAAACACAAAAATCCCTTACAAAATCTATCTGGAAGAATCTGAGATGCCAAAGACATGGTATAATCTACGTGCCGATATGAAAAATAAACCGGCACCACTCTTAAACCCGGGAACACTTCAGCCTATGAAGGCCGATGAACTAGCCGGTGTATTCTGTGATGAATTGGTAAAACAGGAACTTGACGATCAGGCACCTTATTTTGAAATTCCAGAAGAAATCAGGAATTTTTATAAAATGTACCGCCCTTCCCCACTGGTTCGTGCTTACTGTCTGGAAGAAAAATTGCAGACGCCGGCCAAAATTTATTATAAATTTGAGGGAAACAACACAAGTGGCAGTCACAAATTAAACTCAGCCATTGCTCAGGCTTATTATGCAAAGAAACAAGGATTAAAGGGTGTAACTACAGAGACCGGAGCCGGACAATGGGGCACTGCTCTTTCCATGGCTTGCTCTTATTTTGATTTAGACTGCAAGGTATATATGGTAAAATGTTCTTATGAGCAGAAACCATTCCGACGCGAAGTTATGCGCACCTATGGAGCAAGCGTAACGCCATCACCATCTATGAATACAGAAGTTGGAAGAAAAATCCTTGCTGAACATCCTGACACGACCGGAAGCCTTGGATGTGCTATCTCCGAAGCAGTAGAGACAGCAGTAACGAACGATGGCTACCGTTACGTTCTTGGCAGTGTATTGAATCAAGTATTACTGCACCAGTCAGTCATTGGTCTGGAAACAAAAACTGCCCTTGACAAATATGGAATCAAACCAGATATTATCATCGGCTGTGCAGGCGGTGGTTCCAACCTTGGTGGTCTTATTGCTCCGTTCATGGGTGAAAAGCTTCGTGGTGAGGCAGACTATCGCTTTATAGCTGTGGAACCCGCATCCTGCCCAAGCCTTACCCGTGGTGTATATGCTTATGATTTCTGCGACACAGGTATGGTTTGTCCACTTGCAAAAATGTATACTCTTGGCAGTGATTTCATTCCTTCAGCCAACCACGCCGGCGGTCTCCGCTATCATGGTATGAGTTCCGTACTCTCACAGCTTTATGATGACGGACTTATGGAAGCCGTATCCGTGACACAGACTGACGTATTTGAAGCTGCTGAACAATTTGCAAGAATTGAAGGCATTCTTCCTGCACCGGAAAGCTCACACGCAATCCGCGTGGCAATCGATGAAGCTCTCAAATGTAAAGAAACCGGCGAGGAAAAAACAATTGTATTCGGGCTTACAGGTACCGGTTACTTTGATTTGGTGGCTTACCAGAAATTCCACGACGGACAGATGTCAGACTACATCCCTACCGATGAAGAGCTGCAGATTTATAGAAACAAACTGCCAAAAATCTAAAATAAAAGAACTATGGAGGTTACAATGAATATTTTATTTGACATGTTTATTACCTTCGCAAAAGTTGGAGTCATGACCTTCGGCGGCGGATATGCGATGCTGCCGATTCTCCAACGCGAAGTCGTAGATAATAAAAAATGGGCTACTGAAGAGGAAATCATGGATTATTTCGCCATAGGACAGTGTACACCTGGTGTTATTGCTGTCAATACTGCCACATTTATAGGACAGAAAAATAAAGGTATTTTGGGCGGCATTATTGCTACTTTAGGTATCGCTTTTCCTTCCATTGTTATTATTTCTCTATTGGCAGGCGTAATTGAATCATTCTCACATATAGCATGGGTTCAACACGCTTTTGGCGGCATTCGAATTTGTGTATGTGTATTGATTATCAATGCTGTGACGAAATTATTCAAAAAAGCTGTAATAGATGGTTTTACGTTATGTATTTTTTTACTGGTTACTATAGGCAGTTGTTTCACTGGTTTTAGCCCTGTAATCTTCGTAGTATTTTCTGCTGTAGCAGGAATTATTTTAAATGCTTTAGGAGGCAGAAAAAAATGATGTTGTATTTGCAGTTATTTTATGAATATTTTAAAACAGGACTTTTCACAATAGGCGGTGGGATGGCAACCATTCCTTTCTTATATCAAATGTCTGACGCAACCGGCTGGTTCACTCACAATGATCTGGCCAATATGATTGCCGTGAGTGAATCCACTCCCGGACCTATTGGTGTAAATATGGCAACCTATGTTGGATTTGTTACAGGAATGAAGCAATATGGCACAGCTGGTGCCGTATTGGGCAGCATCATTGCCACTTTAGGATTGATTGCTCCATCTATTATTGTGATTCTGATTATTGCCGCCTTCCTGAAAAATTTCAGCGACAATCAATATGTGAATCATGCATTCTACGGCTTACGCCCTGCCTCTACCGGACTGATTGCGGCAGCAGGCATCAGTGTCATAGCATCTAATCTGATTTTTTCGGACTCTATGGCACAAGGTTTTAGTCTGGATGCTATTAACTGGATGGGTGTGGGGCTGGCTGCTGTACTATGGCTATTAACAAATAAAGTAAAGAAAACAAAAAATCTTCATCCAATTATATTTATCGCACTGTCTGCAGTTGCTGGGATTGCATTTTCAATGTAATAAAAGTAACCGTTAAATTTCAGATAGAATCAGATAATCTTGTATGTTTTGAGGCTCAACAGTCAATACTTACCACATATAGATTTGAAAGGAGCCTAAACTATGCAAAAATATATTTGTGAACCGTGTGGTTACATCTATGATCCGGAAATTGGAGATCCAGACAATGGGATTGCACCGGGAACTGCTTTTGAAAACCTGCCTGATGATTGGGTCTGCCCCGTGTGTTTTCTAGGAAAAGATGTATTTGTGGAAACGGAATGAAACGAGGTACTGCATCAAAACAGTACCTCGATTTTTGTTCCTTTTCCCTCTTCACTTTCCACTTTGATTTCCGCATGATGAAAAATTGCCCCATGCTTTACAATAGACAGTCCAAGTCCAGTTCCGCCTGTCTCTTTCGAATGACTCTTATCCACCCGGTAGAACCGTTCAAAAATTCGTTCCTGCTCCTCTTTTGGAATCCCAATTCCCGTATCTTCGACGATGATTTTTGCACCCTGAAGAGTGGTTCCGACCCAGACTTTGATACTTCCTCCGTCTCTATTATATTTTACCGCGTTTTCACAGATATTATAAATCATTTCGTCTAAAATCTGTTTTATACCAAAATATTTAACACTTTCGCCTGTCATTTCTATCATCACATTTTTCTTTTCTGCCTGTGGTGAAAGCCTGCTGCATATCTCTCGTGCAAGCGCAAACAAATCTACCTGCTCTTTTTCAAACTCCACACTCTTTTCATCTAAGCGCGATAATCGGATAATATCTTCAATTAATACAATCAGACGGCTTGCTTCATTATAAATTCGCTCAGAAAATACTGTCATATCCTCTGTCTTCACAAGACCGCTTTTCATAATCTCTGCATAACCTGAAATCGAAGTAAGTGGTGTCTTGAGTTCGTGAGAAACATTGGCCGAGAATTCTTTCCGCATATTTGCGGCTTCTTCTTTTTCCTTATTTTGATGGTCAATGCTGACCAGAAGTGGAGTAAGTTCCTCATAAATACTGTTCTCCAGGGGATTTTCCAAATCTAGTGCATTAATCGGTGCAATCAACCGCTTTGTCTGCCATTTTGCAAGGCAATATGCAAGTACAGTCATAATTCCAAAAATCACAATCATATAAGGCAGAAGTTTCAGAATTGTAGGTAAAGTGCTGTCAAGTGTCTTGGAAACACGCAAAATATTTCCATCATTTAAGTGAACCGCATAGTAGAATGTCTGTTTTCCCACTGTGGATGAAGTACGGAGTGCCTCACCTCTTCCATATTCCAGGGCTTCTTTTACTTCTTTCCGCGCCGCATGGTTTTCAAATGTATACTCGTCTTCATGGGAATCATAAAGCACCTCCCCTGAAGGTTTTATCACCGTTATTCTGGTTGTAGCCTGCGTCCGGTCTATTTCCTTCAGATAATCCTTTCCGAAAAGTTCTGTCACATTCTGAATATACGAAGCTTCCTGCTCAATCCCTGTTTTCAGGCTTTCTAGGGACTGAAGGTAACTCGTCAGTACAACAAGTCCAAATGTTCCAAGCATCGTAATGCATACAACAAGCAGCATACTCCTTTGTATCTTAGCTCTCATTTATCTCTCCCAATCGGTATCCGACACCTCTTACTGTCTGAATCATTTCGCCAGCCTTGCCTAGCTTCTGTCTCAGTGTCCTTACATGAACATCAACTGTTCTGGTCTCCACTTCAAAATCATAACCCCAGATTTCTTCCAAAAGACAGTCTCTCGTAAGTACAATATTCGGATTCTGGATTAGTCTCCTGAGCAGTTCAAATTCTTTCAAAGTCAGAATAACAGGATTTCCATCTACTGTAACCTCATGTTTCTTTAAATCCAGAGTAAGATTACCATAAATATATTGTTCTTGTCCCACTTTTGTCGTTCTGCGAAGGACAGCCTTAATGCGGGATACAAGTTCCATCATTCCAAACGGCTTTGTTACATAATCGTCAGCTCCCCCGTCCAACCCAAATACTTTATCGTATTCTGCACTTTTGGCAGTCAGCATAATCACCGGGATTTCCCTCGTTTTCGCATTGGACTTTAACCTTTTAAGAATACTCATTCCATCTTCCCCGGGAAGCATAATATCCAACAGAACGAGTTCCGGGAGTTCCTCAGAAAGCGCCTCCATAAATTTCCTTCCATCTTCAAATCCTTTTGCTTTCATTCCAGTTGAATTCAGTGTATATACCACTAAATCGCGAATATTACTGTCATCTTCCACACAGTAGATCATGCTGTTTCCTCCATATCTTAGTCTATCCTCGCTTACTGGTACATATCGTCATATCCATCACACATTGCTTATTCCTTTATGTACACCTGTAATTGAAAATTCTACCCATTCTGCAATATTAGTTGTATGGTCACCGACACGCTCCAGATATTTACTAATCATAATCAAATCAATTGCTTTTTCTCCCTGATTTTCCAGATTATCATGGGTTTTCGCAATGATTTTTGCAAGATTATGTTTCACCTGATCAAACATGCCATCTACATCATCATCTGCAAGCATTACCTTGCGGGATAATTCCAAATCCTTCGTAACATATGCAAGAATACTGTCATGCATCATACGACAGACTGACTCTGCCATCTTGCTGATCAGCTTTTCTTCCTGAACTTCCGGTATTCCTGCTGAAATAATGATTTCTGCGATATCTGCCGCCTGATCTCCAATACGCTCTAAATCAGTAATCATCTTAAGTGCGGCTGAGATCTGCCGTAAATCCCTTGCTACCGGTTGTTGCTGCAACAGTAACTTTAAGCACATTCGTTCAATATCTTTTTCCTTCTGGTCGATTTCTTCGTCTTCACGAATGACCCGTTTAGCAAGCTCTAAATCGCCGCTTTGCAATGCTTTCGTTGCATTTCCAATTGCCTTCTCACACAGGCTTCCCATATAAATAAGCTGTTCGCTCAACTGCTCCAGCTGCATGTCAAACTTATTTCTCATCTTATCCAAACCTTCCTGTAATATAATCTTCTGTTCGTTTATCTGCAGGAATTGAGAAAAGTCTTTCTGTCTCATTGTACTCTATTACTTCTCCCAACAAGAAAAATGCGGTATTGTCTGACACACGGACTGCCTGCTGCATATTATGTGTGACCATAACAATAGTATAATCTTTTTTCAATTCCATCGCAAGGTCTTCTATCTTTGACGTCGAAATCGGATCCAACGCCGAAGTCGGTTCATCCATCAGAAGTACCTCCGGCTGTACAGCCAATGCCCTTGCAATACAAAGTCTCTGCTGCTGTCCTCCTGACATACCAAGGGCACTCTTTTTCAGACGATCCTTGCATTCATCCCAGATTGCTGCATCTCTCAGTGATTTTTCTACGATATCATCCAGTTTTGCTTTTGATCGGATTCCATGTGTACGTGGTCCGAATGCAATGTTATCATAAATACTCATCGGAAATGGGTTCGGTTTCTGAAACACCATACCAACCCGTTTCCGCAGCAGATTCACATCCATATTTTTATAGACGTTCTGCCCATCTAAAAGGATATCTCCCTCAATCCGGCAGCCCTCGACCAAATCATTCATACGATTAATTGATTTCAGTAATGTCGATTTTCCACAGCCGCTTGGACCAATAAATGCGGTAATTTTATTGGCTTCTATATCCAAATTTACATTTTTCAGTGCATGAAAATCACCATAATATAAGTTTAAATTTTCTATATTAATTTTTCCCATTTCCATTTCCTTTCGCAAACTTCTTCGCCACAAATCCTGACAGCCAGTTAATTCCAATTACCAGAACCAACAGTACAACTGCCGTCGCATATGCCTGATCCATATACAGTGCTTCGTTTGATAAGCTGTACATATGTACAGATAACGTTCTTCCCGGATCCATAAGCGACTTAGGCATTTCCGTAAAATTTCCGGCAGTATAAATCAAGGCTGCTGTCTCGCCCACAATTCTTCCGACTGCCAGAATCACACCAGCTAAAATTCCCGGTATTGCTGAAGGTAATACAACACGAAATACCGTCCTTAGTTTTCCGGCACCCAGACCAAAGCTGCCTTCCCGGAAACTGTCCGGAACCGCCTTCAAAGCCTCCTCTGTCGTACGCATAATCAGTGGCAGAATCATAATCGCTAATGTAAATGCACCAGCAAGCAGTGAATATCCCCATCTCAGAGTTTCCACAAAGAATAATGCACCAAAAAGTCCATACACGATTGACGGAATACCTGAGAGTGTTTCCGCTGTAATACGGATTACATTGATAAACTTATTTCCTCGTTTTGCATACTCAATAAGAAAAATCGCCGCAAACACTCCAAGTGGCATCGCAATCAAAAGCGACATCAATGTAATAACCACGGTATTAATGAATGCAGGCATCATTGACACATTTTCACTGTTATACTCCCATGCAAACAAATCCGGTGTAAGATGTGGTATTCCATTAATCAAAATATATGCAATTAAGAGCAGGAGAACCACGAAAGTAAGTATTGTGGCCAAGAATACCAGTCCTTTTAATAAAATTGAGCTGATTTTTTGTCTCCTATTCATGTACAGACCTCCTGTTCAATAAAGATACCGAAAGATTAATCAGCAGAATAAATACAAACAATACTACACCTGTAGCAATAAGTGTTTCCCTATGAAGTCCCTCTGCATATCCCATTTCAATTACGATATTCCCCGTCAGAGTACGAATTCCTTTCACAATTGTCTCGGGCATTCTCGCCTGATTTCCGGCAACCATGATTACTGCCATCGTTTCTCCAATTGCTCGTCCGATACCAAGTACGATTCCTGCAACTACACCTGATTTTGCTGCCGGAAGTACAACTGCAAAAATGCTTCTCTCGTGTGTCGCACCGAGTGCAAGTGCCCCTTCATAATACTGCTCCGGTACGCTCCTGATTGCCGACTCTGTTACTCCGATAATCGTCGGAAGAATCATAATGCCCAAAAGAATAGAAGCTGTCAGAATACTGTTGCCATCTCCGGCTGACTTTATGATTCCCATATTTCGCAATGTACGACATATTTCCCGTATGAACGGAACCAGCACAATAATCCCAAAAAATCCATAGACAACGGACGGAATTCCTGCAAGCAGCTCCGTTGCACTTTTTAATACCGGATATATTTTTTTGGGGCAATATTTTGCCATAAAAACAGACGTAAGAATTCCTGTTGGCACCCCAACCAGAATTGCACCTGCCGTTACATAAATACTGCCGACAATCATAGGAAGAATTCCATATATATTATTGGACGGTCTCCAGACTTTTCCTGTCAGAAATTTCAAAAATCCAACCTTACTCATTGCAGGGATACCATTTGCAAACAAGAAAATGCAAATGAGAGCTACCGCCAATACCGAAGTACAGGCGGCAGTGAAGAAAACTCCCTGCATGATCTTTTCATTCCATGCTTTTCTCATCTGTTATTTCCCCTATTATTTTATCACTTCATCCCATGTGAACACTTCGCCCATATAAACCGCTCTTACCTGTTCACTAGAAATATCTTCTATTGTATTTGCGTGATTTACAATTACGGCGATCCCATCCGTTGCAATTACAGTTGGTTTCAGTCCTTCTGCCAATTCGGAATCTTTTAATTCACGGGAAGCCATACCGATGTCACAAGAACCTGAAATGGTATCCTTCATTCCGGTAGAAGAATCACTTTCCTGAATTTTTACTTCTGCACCCGGATTTACTTTTTTATAGGCTTCTTTTAATTTTTGCATTACAGATGTAATAGAACTTGAACCTGCCACAATAACTTCTCCTGTCGGTTTATTCCCCTGATAGGAACTTGCACCATCCAAAGAAATATAACCATTCTCTGAAATAACTGCCTGACCTTCTGTGCTTAGAATGAAATCAATAAAATCCTGAGCTACCGGGCTTACATCACCTTTTGTTGCAATGTTAAACGGTCTGCATACCTTGTATGTACCTGCCTTGATATTTTCCTCCGTTGCCTCTGCACCATCTACCTTTAACGCCTTTACCGTGTCATTCAGAGAACCGAGTGAAACATATCCAATGGCATATTCATTTCCTGCCACTGATGACATCATAACTGATGTACTCTTTGTAATGCTTGCTTCCTCTGTTGTATAATCAACTTTTTCTCCAGCTTCATTCTTCTGCTCAATTCCAAATAATTCTACGAAAGCTCCTCTTGTTCCTGAACCCTCTTCTCTGGATAGAATTGAAATTTCACTTGCAGAATCAAATCCACCTTTACTCTCCTTAGCTGTTCCACAACCTGTCATAGCTGTTATTGCCATAATTGCTGTGATCATAAATGCTACTATTTTTTTCTTTTTCATAATCTTAATCTCCTCTTCTGATTCTGATTTTTTTTCATGTGTTTCTCTTCACAATGCTTATCATAAAGGTGATATGTAAAATCTAAAACCAAAAGCAAGTTAAATCTATGTAAAAAAAGAATTCCGCATGCGGAATCCTTTTATTTCTGCTTAAGGCACTCTAAAATTGCTTCGTTCAACGATAACATTCTCTCATCCAGCTGTGCCACCATATCAGCACATTCTTTCAGTTCTTCACTAATGTATGCCGGTGCATTTCCTTCAAATTTATAATAAATCTTATGTTCCAAGCTTGCCCAGAAATCCATCGCAATAGTCCTAATCTGAATCTCTACCTTGGCATCTACCACACTGTCCGACAAAAAGATCGGCACTGTTACCAGCATATGATAACTCTTGTAACCACTTTCTTTCGGATTCTTAATGTAGTCCTTAATCGAAAGGACTTTTAAATCACTTTGATTTCCAATCATTGCAGCCAGTCGGTATATATCTGAAGTAAAGGAACAAATCAAACGCACACCTGCGATATCATTCACATATTTTACCATATTCTCAATGGAGGTCTCGTGTCCGTATCGTTTCAGCTTTTTCACAATGCTTTCCGGTGTCTTAATACGTTTCTTAATATGTTCAATCGGATTATACCTATGTACATGCTGAAACTCATCATTCAGAATTTCCAGCTTTGTGCCTACTTCTTTTAATGCTGCGTTATATAAAAACATAATTGTTTTCCAACTGTCAACATCTTCATAACTTTTGATTGCATCCTGCATCTAATAATTCTCCTATCTTTTTTCGAGTACATACATTCATAAAGTGTTACTCTGTATTCAATTGTATTATAGCATATTGCACAAAAGCTGTCATAGAATTCACAGTTTTTTTATAAAGTTTATAATTCTAACTTCATATCGCCTTCTTTAATCCAACCTTTTCTTCTCATAAACTCAGATATCAATAATGTTAAGACTGCAGGCAGAATAACCTGAATTGCAAGGATTTTGATAAATACAACCATCTGTGGCTCCACTGCCGTCATGGTCTGCCATGTCATAATCTGACCTACAAGTCCTGCTGTTCCCATACCGGATCCGGTTGCATTATTTGTCATGTGAAGTACCATTGTCCCTACCGGCCCCAAAATTGCGCTCGATAAAATTGCCGGGATCCAGATGACTGGTTTTCTGACAATGTTTGGAACCTGTAACATAGAAGTTCCAATTCCCTGTGCCAGCAGTCCTCCGACTTTATTTTCACGATAGCTTGCCACTGCAAACCCAACCATATTGCAGCAGCATCCGACTGTCGCAGCCCCAGCTGCAAGTCCTGAAAGATTTAAAATTACTCCCAATGCTGCGGAACTGATTGGAAGTGTCAGAATCATTCCCATTAACACAGATACAATAATGCCCATTAAGAATGGCTGCTGTTCTGTTCCCCAGTTAATCAATGCTCCAAGTGCCGTCATAAATTCTGAAATCGGTGGTCCTGCCAGAAGCCCCACAAGAGAACCGGCTGTAAGCGTAACAATCGGTGTTACCAGAATATCAACCTTTGTTTTTCCTGATACCAGATGCCCAATTTCAATTCCAATATACGCTGCAATAAATGCCCCTAAAGGTTCTCCGGGTCCTGCTAATACCATGGCACCATCCACCAAAACTACTCCGGCAAGCAGTTTACCTGCAAATGCACCTGCCATACCGACAGTTGCCGCAGATAACACAACCAACGGGCTTTCTTTAAAACGGTACGCTACTCCAACGCCGATTCCTGCACCCGTCATTGCCGCTGCCATTTTCCCCAACACAAATATGGTATCTCCGATATTTCCTCCGATTAGTGTTCCAATCTGCTGAATAATCGTGCCCACAATCAAAGTTGCAAAAAGTCCCTGCGCCATCCCGGTCAGGCCTTCAATAAAAATACGATTCATTAACTTCTTAAATTTCTGCATAACCTTTCCCTCTTTTTTTGTTTTACATGTGTCTTGTCACTCGACAAGTCTATCATATTCTTTTTGTAAAGGCAATACTAATTTCCCTTTACTTTCCCAGCCGCAGCAGATATACTTAGAAAAGGTTTATCAGGAGGTATAACACATGTTTCGCTTATGGGGAAAAATCTTTAAAGATAACAGAATGCTGCGCGATACTGTCATATGCGATGAGAGCAATGACACCCGCACACACAAAATATTTCATGCTTTAGATGAAATCTGCCATGAATTTGATTTAAGCAGACCAATTTGGCTGGATGTGACAATCGAAGAATTTAAAAGACACAATAAAGCAAGATTTTACCAAGATAATTTTGTAGATAGTATTGATTTTGATTATCTTGAAATTCATATTATTGAGGAATGATGCCAGAAAAGGGAAGTTCACAGTGAACTTCCCTTTTCTTCTCTGTAACTAACTCTACATTTGTTCTAATACTTCTTCTGCTATGTTTCTTGCATGATCTGAAATTCTCTCCAGACAGGTAATCGAATCTAAGAATACAATACCTGCTTCTGTGTTACACTGATTATTAGCCAGTCGTTTGATATGTTTTGAACGAAGTCTGATTTCCAATTCATCAGCCACCGTCTCTCTCTCAATAACTTTCAATGCCTTTTCTTTGCTGTTTTCCACAAATGCTTCTAGTGCATAATAAAAGCTTTCTGCACACACATTAACCATCTCTTTTAATTCCTTTGTTCCAGTCTCTGAGAATGCAATTTTCTTCTCACGCAAATCTTCTGCGAATTCTGAGATATTCTCACAATAATCGCTTACACGCTCCATATCAGATACAATCTGAAGCAGATGTGTTATATGCTGATGCTCTTTCTCACTAATCTGAAGCCCTGTAAGTTTCAATGAATATGCTGTAATTGCAGCACTCATCTTATCTACAACATCTTCATCTTCTTTTAGCTGCCTAATATCTTCATCTTTCCGGGTAAATAATACGTCTTTTGTAATTTCTAATGTATCTTTTACTACTTCTCCCATGCGTGCAACTTCACTGACTGTTGCCTGTAAGGCAAAAGCAGGAGTCTCAAGGATTCTGTCGTCAAGTGAAACAACATTTTCTCCTTCCGCTCCTTCTTTTACGCCACCAATGCGTTTTGCGAACTTGATAATCAGATTAGAAGCAGGGAATAATAATACTGTCGTTCCAATATTGAAGATTGTGTGTGCCGTACTGATCTGGGTCTGTGAAATCAGTCCATGTCCCCAGACAGGATTTACAATCGTAAAGAATGCAATTGCTGCAACACTGAAAATAATTGTTCCAACAATATTAAATAACAAGTGCATAAGTGCCGCAGTTCTTGCATTTTTCTTTGCCCCCATACTAGACATCATTGCAGTCACACAAGTACCAATATTCTGTCCCATGATAATATAAATTGCAGCATTGAATGGTACGAGACCTGCAGCAGCAAGACTCTGCAGAATCCCAACCGATGCCGATGAACTTTGGATAATTGCTGTTACACCTGCACCTGCCAAAATACCTAAAATAGGATTGCCACCTAATGTAACAAACAGATTGCAAAATGCTTCTGACTCTTTCAACGGGTCTACTGCGTCTGACATTGTTGAAATACCTACAAATAAAAGACCAAACCCTACAATAATGCTTGCCATATCCTTTGAAGAACGTCTCTTGCCGGTCAACATCACAACTACACCGAGCATAATAGCAATTGGTGCAAGTGAACTTGGGCTTAAAAACTCCGCCCATTCTGCACTGGATACAAGCCAGCCTGTTATTGTTGTACCAATATTGGCACCCATAATAACGCCCATAGCCTGTGTTAAATTCATAATCCCTGCATTTACGAAACCAACTACCATAACCGTCGTAGCTGATGAACTCTGGATTACTGCCGTGATAAACGCTCCCAGCAGTACCCCTAGAAATTTATTCTTCGTCAATGCCTCAAGCAACGATTTCATTTTGGTTCCTGCAGCATTTTCCAAGCCCTGGGCCATAATCTGCATACCATAAATGAACATTCCTAGTCCCCCAACAAAAGGGATAAGTATTCTGGTGTAATTCATAGGTTGTTTCCTCCAAATTTTCAAAAATTTAACCTAACCTCTTTAACCATAACATTATCCCTTGGAAAACACAATAAATTTTTCATATTATTACCGAAGTTTTAAATAAATTTTACTTACTTTTTCATTTTCGGTTCAAAGATCAACGAGGCAAGATAACCGAAAATCAAGGCAGCGGAAATTCCAACTGCACTGGCTTTAAAGCCACCCATAAATATCCCGATAAAGCCTTCTTTTTCAATTGCCTCTTTAACACCTTTCCATAACACATTGCCGAATCCCAGTAGTGGAACACTGGCACCTGCGCCAGCAAATTTTGTAAATGGCTCGTAAATATTTATGAACCCCAGAATAGCTCCAGTACAAACCAAAAGCACCATTACCCTTCCCGGCATCAATTTTGTCCTGTCTAGTAAAATCTGAACCAATGCACAGATTAAACCACCAATCCAAAATGCATTAAAATAGTCCATTGTTCTCTCCTCCTAACAGTGCTCCAATACGATTCCATGTGCAATTCCCGGTACGCTTTCGCCCTCATTATAGCTGACTGTAGACATCAGCGCTCCCGTTGGTACGAATAAAATTCTTTTCCATTCGCCTTTTTCCAGTTTTGGTAAAATATAAGAAGACAATGTCACGGCTGCGCATCCACAGCCGCTTCCTCCGGCATGTGTATCCTGCGTCTGTTGGTCAAAAATAACCATACCACAGTCCATATGATTCTGTTTAATATCCTTTCCATTTTTCCTGATTAAATCAAACAGAATACTTTGCCCTACATATCCCAAATCGCCTGTGATAATCCGGTCATAATCTGACTCGTTTCTTCCAAAATCCTGTAAGTTCTGTAAAATAGTATCACAGGCGGCAGGAGCCATACATGCACCCATATTCTGCGAATCCTTTAGTCCGTAATCCACGATTTTTCCGATGGTAACACCTGCAACGCGTACATGGCTTTTCTCTCTTCCTATCAAAAATGCCCCACTTCCAGTGACAGTCCACTGTGCCGATAATGGTCTCTGGTTTGCATAGCCCAGCGGAAAACGAAATTCCTTTTCGGCACTTCCAAAGTGACTGGAAGTAACTGCAAGGACCATATCTGCATATCCTGCGGCTACACTCATAGAACCAAGCGCAATTGCTTCCCCCGATGTGGAACACGCCCCAAACAGACCAAACAGAGGAATCTGCAGGTCTGCTACGCCCATAGAGGTAGCAACTCCCTGACGTAGCAAATCCCCTCCGAACAGATATCTTACCTTTTCTGTCAGCTGTCCTGACTTTTTCATTGCCATCTGACATGCCATCTTCTGCATTGTACTTTCTGCCATTTCCCAACTGTCCTCGCCAAACAAATCATCATCGGATGTCAGGTCGAATTTCTTTCCCAGTGGTCCTTCACTCTCCTTTTTCCCGACAATCGAACTGCTGCTCATGATATAAGGACTTTCCGTAAATGCAATACTCTGTGCACCTTTCATCTGATTAATCATCGCATGCCGCCTCCCTGTCCTATATTCCACTTATCTTCCATAACTTTTCACCTCACTCGCCTGACATTTACACAATGCCTGCCAACTTTCCAAGCCAATATAAGAAACCTAACGCCCAACTAGTAAATATTCCGTATAAAATTACCGGCCCGGCGATTGTAAAGATTTTACAGCCAATTCCAAACACCTGTCCTTCTTTCTTATATTCGATGGCAGGCGCCGCCACAGAATTGGCAAATCCGGTAATCGGCACCAGTGCCCCTGCACCTCCCCATTTTGCAATCTGTGGATAAATATTAAATCCTGTCAGAAGCACACTTAGAAGTACCAGAATCAGTGAGGTCCATGAGCCTGCGATTTCCTCGCTGATTCCAAGATTTTTACAATAATTTAATATTACCTGACCAAATACACAGATAATACCTCCTGTTACAAATGCTTTTGCCATATTTACATATACATTGTGCATCGGTGTCTTCTGCTTGACATATGCCTCGTATTGTTGCTGATTCATGTCCTTCATACTCTTTCCTCCTTGACTACCAGCCATTGTAAAAGAACACAAGTGCTCCA
Source organism: uncultured Clostridia bacterium (assembly GCA_937896665.1). Taxonomy (GTDB): domain Bacteria; phylum Bacillota; class Clostridia; order Lachnospirales; family Lachnospiraceae; genus Faecalimonas. The sequence continues at coordinate 11,146 of CALBNS010000065.1, read as the reverse complement.
AGCCCTTTTCCAATAGCTATACTCAAAATGATATAGGGAACGTATCTTAACAGCTTCACACGTCTGATAAATATTTCAAAGGTATTCAGAATCTCCGCCAACGCCATTGCCCAGCTTCCTACAAAAATTCCCGCAAACAAACCGATAAAGCCAAGCAGGAATGGTATTGTGGGAAGCCCAAGCTGATAGACATACAAAACATTCCCTACAATACCTCCTATAGCCGTCATGTCTTCATACAGCAGGATTTTGTCCCCTGTATGTGTCCTGTCTGCAAAATCGGAAACTACGCCGAGACTAATGATGAATGAAAACAATCCTGCTGATACTGCCATACCGGAGCTAAGTCCGATGACCGCCAATAGAATTTGTCGTATCCACATCCAACTCCTTCTCCTTTCTCGAATAATTTTCAATCAAGGTAGTCTGAATGTCCTTTTCATACAAACGCATCTCTACCTCCATCGGTGTAGGGTCTACGGTAAAACGCTTTCCTCCAAAATGATTAAAAAAAACCAAAATTCCTACTGCAACTCCTATACAATAGGAAAGCTCCAGTATACCAAATCCTGCTTTCGGGTTTCCCATAATCTTCTCATAAATCTGGGAAAGAAGTTTTGAAAGATCTACGTCATTGTTAAATGCCATAATGGAAAATCCGGAACCAATCAGCACAATGATAGAAACAAATATGCCTTTTATAATATGCAGAAACTGATTTGGCACCTTTTGTTCCTCATAAGTGACTATGATATCCGATGAGCCCAGATTCTGGATGTCCAGATTCGGATATTCTTGATGGATGCGTGAAATAATTTTTAATATAGAAACAACATATCTGCACTGACCTTTTTGGGGCACTTTAATTAATTTGAGAGTCTTGATTTGGGAGACAATATGTGGATCCTGGCACTCCATTTTCAAAATATCGCCAAGCGTAATATCCCTTTTTCTTACCTCTACATTCTGCTCTGCCTTCAGATAAAGTGTCTGTGTTACTGCCATAATGTTCTGATTCCCGAATAAACATTGCTAACTAAAGTTCCCTCATCAACAGCCATATCTCCCTGCAATTCATAGTAATAATAAAGAAGACCTACAACAATTGCTGCAAATATCACACAAAGCAGACAGATTCGAATTTTTCTTCTTGCCCTCTCCATAATGTCACCTTCCCTTCATTTACGGATTATTATGGAGCCTTTTTCACAAATTATACCTTTATATTTTTTCCCGCAGATGTTTTAAAATTTTCTTTTCTAAACGAGAAACCTGTACCTGAGAAATTCCCATGATTTTTCCAACCTGGGTCTGTGTCTTGTTTGAAAAATAACGCAGATAAATCAATTGTCTCTCTTCTTTGTTCAATTCATCAAGTAATTGCGCAAGAAGCATTCTGTTTAGCAATTTCTCTTCCTGAACGTCTGCTTCTTCCAATTTATCCATCAGTTCAATTTCATTTCCGTCTTTCTGATAAATCGGTTTATGCAGGGATTCTACCTCTCCACTTGCCTCCATTGCCATAACAAGTTCTTCCTTTTCAATCTGCATTTCTTCTGCCAATTCCTCAAGTGTCGGTTCACGTCCTGCCTTCTCCTGCATTTTTTCTTTTGTCAGATATGCCCGGTAAGCCAGTTCCTTTAAGGAACGGCTTACCTTAATCATCCCGTCGTCTCGCAAAAATCTTCGAATTTCACCTGATATCATTGGAACTGCATAGGTTGAAAACTTCACTTCGTAAGCGATATCAAATTTATCAATTGCTTTCAGTAATCCGATGCTTCCGATTTGAAACAAATCCTCGGGCTCCACACCTCGCCCGTAAAAACGTTTCACAACACACCACACTAGCCCGATGTTTTCTTCAACCAGCTGTTCCCTTGCCTTCTCATCCCCATCGTGTGACTGTTTGATTAAAGCAATTGTGTGTTCCATGGTTCACGCCCTTTTCCTATTGTTTTCTGCATCCTCACCACCGTCCCATTTCCTAGTGAAGACTCAACATTAACTTTATCCATAAAAGCCTCCATAAAGGAGAAGCCCATGCCGGAGCGCTCGATTTCCGGCTTTGTTGTGAAAAGAGGCTCCATTGCTTTCCCGACATCCTCAATTCCCTTTCCTTTGTCTTCTACTTCTATGTATATTGTCTGTTTCTCAACCCGGCATCGAAGCCAGATTTTCTGCACCTCGTTTTCATATCCATGAATAATTGCATTCGTCACAGCCTCCGAAATTGCTGTCTTTACATCCGCCACTTCCTCTAATGTCGGGTTCAGCTGTGTCAAAAAGGCTGCCACAGTCACCCTTGCAAAGCTCTCATTCGCCGATAAACTGTCAAAGATTAATTCCATTTCATTCGTATTTTTCATTGTTCTTCCTCCTCATATATCTGAATAATCTTAGTTACACCTGACATTGTTAAAATCTTTTTCATTCTCTCATTCGCATGAACTGCCCACACTTCTCCCCCAAGCAGATAAATCATTTTATACCTTCCCATAATTACTCCAATTCCGGAACTATCCATGAAATTTGTCTGTGCGAAATCGAAAATAACACATTTGATATGATTTTTTTCAATCAGCCGGTCAGACTTTTTGCGGATTTCATCTGCATTGTGATGGTCAATTTCACGTGGCAAAAAAATAGTAAGACAATTTTCCTGTACCTGGTACTTCATCTCATTCCCCTCCATCTTTCATTTTTTCCATTATAAAAGGATATGCAATTTTCCAATCACATATCCTTTATCTCTCGTATCTTTATTCTCAATTTTCCTATGTACTTGAATTCAACGCAGCAACGGCCTCTTTTGCAACATCCTGTTCAGGGAACAGCTCAATAATACGATTGTATGTCTCTTGTGCTTTTTCACCATCACCATTTCCGTTATATACATTTGCAAGCAGAAGCAATGCTTGTCCATCCTCATACTTTTCATCCATGCGAATGACCTGCTCCAGAGCTTCAATTGCTGTTTTATAATTCGCTGCACGGTTGCTTGCCTGTGCAGACTTATATAATTTCTCGCATTGTTTTCCAAAAACATCTGCTTTTATAGCATTATATTGTTCTGTGGCCACCGTTCCGAACGGTTCCGTATTCAACGCTAACAGCGATTCTACCATCTGTGCCACATCATAATTTGGTGTAGCATAACTTGCCATAACAGCAATCAATGCATCATAAGCTGCCTGTGTGCTCTCTGCCTTTTGTTTTGCCGCTACAGTTTCCTCGTTCGTAGCACGATATTCTGCCAATTCGTTTTCCAGAATACGAATTTCATTTTTCTTTGATGCAAGCTGATCGCTGTATGCGATAATGTCCTTATTCGTTTTTACAGCTTGATTCGAATGCACTGCCGGAACGATTAGGAACCATACTACTGCAGCCCCTACAAAAATACCAATAACAATATTCAGAAACGTCAGAAGCATTGCATTATCCTTCAATGTCGCTGATATCGGCTGAATAATGGTCTCGTTTCCGAGATTATAGCTGACTGACTGTTCTTTATTCTCCTTTAGGCTTTCCCTTCTCTTTTTATGCAACGATGTCAATTCATGCATATATCTGAGTGTAAACTCATTCGTTGTATCTATCCGGTGCGCTTTTCTTAGCACCTGCCTTGCTTTGGCATATTGCTCGGTTTGTAGATACAGCAGTGCAAGAAGCTGGTATGCCTTCAAGAAAGTTGGATGAGCAGCAACCACTTTTTTTAACTGAATGACTGCTAAATCTTCACCCTCCTGCTGGCAATATGTCAGACATTGATTAAATTTGCGTATTGCCTGATCAATCATCTCCAGTTCAGAAGGAGTCTCCTGCACTTTCTTAATATAATAATTCGCAATATTCTCGTGTGACTTCATATTCTTGCTGATAATCCATTCCACGAGTGCCTCCGCAACTTCTCCTCTTCCATAATACACTAATCCAAGCAGATTTCGCGCCGCAATATTATCACGGTTATATTGAAGACTCTTTTTTAAAGAAATGATTGCACCAGATAAATCGTGTATATTCGCTTTTTTCAATCCGTCATTATACCACTGATTGGATTGATATAGAAATCTCTTTGTATACTCCACTTAACTTCACCAATTCTTTCTTTTCTACTTCTGCTGCATTACTTCACGCAAAATATCTGTGATATCCGTCAAATCTTCCTGATAAACAGCTTCCTCTATGTCTTCTACCTCTAAACTAGGTTTGAATTTTTTTAACTCTTCTTCAAAATTCAGCATTTCTTTTCCACTCCCCATTATTTGCTCTTACATCATAAGCATTCGCCTTTAAAAATGCAACCTGTTTCCTTATGATTTTTTGATTTTCGTACGCACAATTCGAGATTTCTCTACATTTGTACCACTTCTATTCTTGCGTTCCCCCTTGCGAATCTTCCTGTGTCGTGGTATCAGTAGAAGCCTCGTCAGCAGCTTTTTCATAGTCCTCCGGCGCCTCTGTCAATTGACCTTCTTGATAAATATAGGCTTTAGATGTCCTGAAAATGCGGTTGCTAGAGCCAACCTGACTAACCTCAATGATGTCGCCTTCCTGCACTTGGCTCTCAAGCAGATCGATTCTTTTATTATTTAAGAATGTACTCTGCTGTTTTTCCCCATTAATGAATACCCGGCTGTATGCTGTGAAATTATCACCATACAGACTATAAGTATCATTCGGATTATGTACTAAATCTTCCAGTATTACATCAAGAATTCCCATCTGCATTTCACCATCATCAAATAGATTGTTGTCTCTCCCCTCATACACATACTGTTTTCCATAAAGAATGTCATATTGAAGCAATTCCAAATCCTGCAGATAGTTTTTCGTTTTTCTTCTCTCTTGATGATAATTGAAAATCGTTCCCGAATGAATATCGAGTCTTTCAAATACTTCAGCCATAATCTGATATGACGGAATATTTCTGTCTTTCTTCTCAAAACCAATATTATCCCAAATCACATAGTTTGTGTTGTATAAATATCTGTTTTTCAAATCCTTCGCCTCTAATCCCATAGTAGGCAGGTGGTCACCATACAATACAAGTACCGTAGGTTCTCCACGTTGTTCAAGCGCTCCAATCAGATCACCAACAAACTTATCTGTTTCATATAGTTGATTTACATAATATTCCCATGCGTTTGTGCGTCCTTCGTCTTCTATACCAAGAACTTTTATTCTCGGATTTACTAGTATTGGTTCCTCCGGATACTCTCCATGTCCCTGTACCGTAATTCCAAACACAAAATCCTGCTGTTCAGTAGAATCCATTGCATTCAAAATATGTTCCAGAAGAATATCATCTTTTGACCAGCCTTTCTCTGTAAACTGCAGAATGTTCATGAATTCCTTACTCGTATAGCTGTCAAATCCAATATTATTAAATACATCTGCACGACTGTAGAAGTTCCCACCGTTATTATGTAGTGCATGTGCACCGTAGCCAAATTCTTTCAGGGCTGTCGCCGCACTTTCTGTTTCCTGATATTTCAAGACTGTTTTATAAGGATATTCTCCCGGTCCAAAGTAACGGAGATTCATTCCCGTCAGCACTTCAAACTCCGTATTGGCAGTTCCTGCTCCAATAGAAGGAACTTTGAAATATCCACTGGAATAATTCTCCATAATTTTCCTGAAATTTGGAATTGGATCCTGTGATGTTGTGAAAAACTCCGCTTCATTGGTATCAAAGAACGATTCCAATTGGATAAAAATAATATTCGGCATTTCGGTTCTGCCTGTTATATTTTCTGTGATTGCACCATTATGGCTGATTTTTTTTATCGCATCTTCCGAATAATTACTTGGCTGTGATATTCCTGTATTAAAAAGGCTTGCACTAAAGCAATATGGAAATCCGTAGTCTTGATAGGCAAAAGCAATATTTCCAAAATAATTCGAAAGTACTCTTTCTTTAATTGCATAATCTGTCACTACCCCAATGCTTCCAAATGTTACGATAACCGTAGCGATTACAATGACACGATGCATTTTCCCTTCATATCTGCCACCGTAACGCCATATAAAAATCACCCCGCATATTACCGCTACAATTCCGACAATCAATGTGATGCCTTCCAAACCTGTAAAATATTTGTCGATCAGCGTGACTGCATCTCCTGCCACTTTCAAGTCCTGCGCATTAAACGGTGTTACCCTTACAGACAGCATATATCCATTTGCAAATCCAAGTGCCAGCCATAGGACACTAATTAAAATTCTTGCAAACACACGCCTTTTTATCAAATAAACGAATAATAATGTAATAAAGATTACATAAGTATTATACAAAAATGTCCATGGAGACTGAACCATATATTCCCATGCTTGTCCCAGAGAATGTCTGGAGAAAGCCTCGATGACAAGATTGATTCCTGCTGCCAGCAACACATGCAATAGAAGAGAAATGCGATTCATCACCTGATACACCGGCTGCAGCTTTTTATACATTTCGCTGTTTCTACGTTTTTCCAAAAGTTCTGCTCTTTTTAACTTCTTACGTTCTCTATAATCTTTGATACTTTGTCCGCTGATGTGGATACTTTTCATATCTTCCCTAACCTCTCCTTAAAGTCTTGCTGCTTTATTTTCTTAAAGCAGCAAGTCTCTCTTTTACCTGTTCCATCATCTGTGTATATTTTTCCAACTTCTCTTTTTCTTCGTTAATTTTTGCTTCAGGTGCTTTGCTGATAAATCTTTCATTGCTGAGCATACCATTTACACGGGCAAGTTCTTTTTCAAGTCTTGCTTCCTCTTTTGTGAGACGTTCAATTTCCTGTTCAAAGTCTACCAACTCTGCCAATGGAAGATATACCACTGCATCAGTAACTACTACAGAAACTGCATCCTCTGCAATTCCTTCTTTTGTCTTCTGAATAACAATCTCATTTGCACTCATAAGAGGTGCTGCTGAACGTGTAACACTTGCAAATCCTGCACAAAGTTCTTCGCTCTCACACACAATAAAGACTCCCGCTTTTCTGCTTGGTACAACATTCATCTCTGCACGGATATTACGAACTCCACGAATGATTTCTTTCATATGCTCTACAATATTTTCATCCTGCGCAAAATTCCATTCTTCTTTATATTCCGGCCATGTAGAAATCATCAGTGATTCTTCTTCCGGCACTAATACACCGTAAATCTCTTCTGAGACAAACGGCATAAATGGGTGAAGTAATTTCAGTCCATTTGCAAGAACCGTTTTTAATGTCCAAAGTGCTGCATTGGCAGCCTTTGCATCCTCGTCTGCATGATAAATACGATATTTTGCAAGCTCAATGTACCAGTCGCAGAATTCATCCCAGATAAAGTCATATACCTTCTGTAAAGCAATACCAAGTTCAAATTTATCCATGTTCTCGGTTACATCTTTTGCAAGTGTATTTACCTTTGATAATACCCATTTATCTACCGGAGTCAAATCATCTGCATCCGGCACTGTAATTTCTTTTCCTTCCATGTTCATCATAATGAAACGAGAAGCATTCCATACCTTATTTGCAAAGTTTCTGTTTGCTTCTACTCTTTCATCATAGAAACGCATATCATTTCCAGGAGCATTTCCTGTAACAAGTGTCATACGAAGTGCATCTGCACCATACTGGTCGATAATTTCAAGCGGATCGATACCATTTCCTAATGACTTACTCATCTTACGTCCCTGTGAATCACGAACAAGTCCATGAATAAATACTGTATTAAATGGTGCATTTCCTGTGTGTTCATATGCTGAGAACACCATACGGATAACCCAGAAGAAGATGATGTCATACCCTGTTACTAATACGTCTGTCGGGTAGAAATAATCTAATTCTTCTGTCTTTTCCGGCCAACCAAGTGTTGAGAATGGCCATAACGCAGAGCTGAACCATGTATCAAGTGTATCCTCGTCCTGTGTAAAGTGTGTACATCCACAATGTGGACATACCTCTGGCATCTCTCTTGCTACTACGAACTCGCCACACTCATCACAGTAATAAGCCGGAATTCTATGTCCCCACCAGATCTGTCTGGAAATACACCAGTCACGGATATTTTCTAACCAGTGTAAATAAATCTTGTCAAAACGTTCTGGAACAAATTTTAATTTTCCCGTTTTAATTGCATTAATTGCCGGTTTTGCAAGTTCTTCCATTTTTACAAACCATTGCTGTTTGATCAATGGTTCTACTGTTGTTTTACAACGGTCATGTGTACCTACATTGTGTGTATGGTCTTCGATTTTTACTAAATATCCTTGTTCTTCTAAGTCCGCTACAATTGCTTTTCTTGCTTCATAACGGTCCATGCCTGCATATTTTCCACCAAGCTCGTTGATCGTCGCATCATCATTCATAATGTTGATTTCCGGAAGATTATGACGCTTTCCAACTTCAAAGTCGTTCGGGTCATGCGCCGGTGTAATCTTAACTGCACCTGTTCCAAATTCTTTGTCTACATAGCTGTCTGCAACAATAGGAATTTCTTTATTTACCAATGGGAGTAATACCATCTTTCCTACGATGTCCGTATATCTTTCATCATCCGGGTGAACTGCAATCGCAGTATCGCCAAGCATTGTCTCAGGACGTGTAGTTGCAATCTCGAGGAAACGGTCTGTTCCAACGATTGGATATTTAATATGCCAAAAATGTCCTGCCTGTTCCTCGTGCTCTACTTCTGCATCAGAAAGACAAGTCTTACATACCGGACACCAGTTAATGATACGTGGGCCCTTATAAATGTAACCTTGTTCATATAATTTGATGAATACTTCTTCTACTGCTTTAGAACATCCTTCGTCCATTGTGAAACGTTCTCTGTCCCAATCACAAGATGTACCTAATTTCTTAAGCTGTGATGTAATCGTTCCGCCGTATTCTTCCTTCCATTCCCAAGTTCTTGCAAGGAATCCTTCACGACCCAACTCTTTCTTATCAATACCTTCTTTTTTCAATTGTTCTGTTACTTTTACTTCTGTTGAAATTGCCGCATGGTCAGTTCCCGGAACCCAGAGTGCATTGTATCCCTGCATTCTCTTATAGCGGATCAAAATGTCTTGTAATGTATTGTCAAGCGCATGTCCCATGTGTAACTTACCTGTGATATTCGGTGGCGGCATTACAATCGTAAACGGCTTTTTGCTTCTATCAACTTCAGCATGAAAATATTTCTTTTCACACCATTTTTCATAAAGTTTTGGTTCAATCTCTTTTGGATTGTATGTTTTTTCCAGTTGCTTTTTCATAGTTTCCTCCTTGTTTATGCACGCAGTAAAACCCTGTGCCTGCTTATATTACTAAAAAAACTTCGATTTGTGGTGGACTTTAAAGAATAATAAGGAAATCTTAATATTATCCCGGTTTTTCTCGTTTTTCTCGGCTCTGTCCCGGGAATTTCCCCGGTTGGGACTGGATCTTTCCGCTTTTCTCAGCTCTGTCCCGGGAATTTCCCCGGTTTTCTGATTCTGCTGGGCATACAGACCCTTTTTACTCGGAAAATGCCCAAAATCTTGCTCTTTTCTTTGATTTTCCGGAAAATTCAAGCTTGTTTTTCCATACACATCAGAAAAGTGCTTCCCATGCCCACAGTTTCACTGAATTCATGGGCATCCACAAGACTTTTCCCGTCCCATGCCCAAAATCCAGAAAATCTCCTCTTTTTTCTCTTAATTCAAGAGGATTTTGGGCATATAGACTCATTTTCCTTGGCACATACCCAAACGCAAGCAAGTTCACGAAAACTATCTTCCCTATTCGCACTAGCAAGATTCCAGGAATCCCCACTCCCATCTTAGCAAGTTCGCGAAAGCTATCTTCCCTATTCGCACTAGCAAGATTCCAGGAATCCCCACTCCCATCTTAGCGAGTTCGCGAAAGCAATAAAAAAACCCTTTGCGTATCATTACACAAAGGGCGAATCGTCGCGGTACCACCTTTATTATATACAAGTGTATACATCTCATCAGTTCTATAACGTGAACCATTCCGTGACATCCTACTAAAAGTTCAGACATCCAGTTCAAAAGCTACCTTCCGCATCTCTGACTTCAGACTACCTTTCAGCCGGTGAGCAGTCCTCTCTGATAAGCAAATAATACGTACTCCTCTTTCTCACTACCTTTATCTTATATAAATTATATAATAAGCTAAAATTATATTAACTTGCAAGCCCAGATTTGTCAAGAGGTTTAAACCTCTTTGTCTTTCTAAAGAAAATAATACTCTATAATCTTCTCTACCATTTCTGAATTAAGTGGATTTTCTTTCGTTTCATATGTGGTAATTAATTGAATTGTTGGAATAATACCATTTGAAGTGTATAACTGAAGTTTAGAATTTACATTTCTAATGTAGTTTAGATTATCCATAAGACCAAAATGTTCCCAGTAGAATACCTCCCCTGTTTTTGGATGGCGAATTGTAAAGTCTGGGAAAAACACAACTTCACCTAATCGCAAGGCACATTCATACCGGAAAGGAATTTTATTTTTATACAAAAACATAGCAATCAAGGACTCTGATTTCGATCTTACAGAAATACCCGAATAGGTTTTATGGATTAACTGCTCTGGATATTTCTCCTGCTTTTCGTATGGGGCATTCATCCATTCTAGAAGTTCTTTAGATATTGGGGAGAATAATGGTTCGATAAGTTCCTGGTATCCGGGTGTGTGAATGAGTTCATCTTCTTCCTGACTAGCATTGATGTCATGATGTTTCAAATAACTGTCAACCGCCATTTTTTCCTGAAGCAGATTCTTCAATTGAACTGAAAGATATTTTTTTATGGCCAGTTGTTCCGCAAGATGGCGTTCTTTTTTGGGAATATAGATTTGATTCGTGCCATCGCTTTGATACCACTTATAGTACTTTCTATTCCGAGAACATATCAGTTTACCCTCCGGCAATTTATGTATCTCGGCTTCTAGTGAGTTGATTTCTTTTTCTAGCCTTTGGCTTTCATTTAGCATTCGTTCATAAAGCATATGTATATACCTTCCTATTCTGTCAAGCCCAAATCTATTGATTTTACTGGCTTTGACGTATTTTATTTACCTCTAAAACAGAGCCGATGATGATGAATATCGTAGTATCCTGTACCGAATAGCTTAAAATTGGGTATAACTTCAAAAGCATCCATTCTGTTTGCT